>CAWVXI010000001.1:0-189538 GCA_963934155.1 uncultured Verrucomicrobiales bacterium
TTTGTCGCTGCCTTCTTTGCGGATGACTCTTCTGCCTAGTGCATCATAGCGGTATTCTACGTCACTGTTATTGACGTCTACTGTTATAACACGGTTATCTAGATCATATTCCACTTCATAGACTTTGGAGTTTATCTCGTAGTCTGTCAAGTTGCCTTTGGCATCGTGGGTGGCGGCGTTACCTGCGATCTGGGTGATTTGGTCAGAGTCGCTGTGGGTGCGGCTTTCTAGGTTACCGTCTTTGGTGGTGTGGGAGATGGCTTGGTTCAAGCCTAGACGGGGTTGAAGTATCGTTTTTCATTATGCAAACAATTAATTTAAACAGATGTTTCATGCGGGTGATTGACAGCTGTTAGTTCTAGGTTATAGATAGTTCAGAGATGAATCAAAGCGTACAAGTTAAGGGGGGGGATGAGACGAAAGAGAGGATCTTGCTGGCGGCTCAGAAACTGTTTGCTGAGAGGGGGTTTGAGGCTGTTTCTCTGAGGAAAATCACTACTGAGGCACTGGCGAATGTGGCTGCGGTGAATTATCATTTCGGCAGCAAGGAGGCGCTCATTGATGAAGTGATCGTCCAGCACATACTGCCGGTGATGAAGGAGCGGATGCGTTTTTTAGATGAGGCTGAGCGTAAATTTCAAGCAGGTGTGGTTCCAGTAGAGGTGATTTTAGATGCGTATATGCGGCCATTTCTTACAGTGATGGTGGAAAGTGGTGAAAGCCGCGAGTTGTTTTGTAAATTTATGGGGAGATGTATGTCGGAGCGAGGTGATAAGATACCAGAGCAGGCGTTACGCACGGCTCAGCGGGTTGTGAAGCGGATCACGGCGATGCTTTCTGAGACGCTACCTGATGTGGAACCGGAGGTCCTGTCTTGGCGCTTACATTTTTGTTTTGGGGTGATGGCGCATACCTTGATGCATGAGGACACATTCAAGACCTTGTCTAAGGGGATGAGCGGTGATCCAGATTTCGAGACCACACTTCAGCGGATGATCGATTATTGCATCGGTGGGCTGAAAGCGGGAAGCTCAGCTTTAACAACTAGATCGGGAGGGCAAAGTGAATTTTTCTTTTAACTGTAATCGAGTCATTCTAGTAGGGGCGGTGAGTCTGCTAGGTTTGTCAGCTTGTAATCTGACCCAAGTTCCTGAATCAAAGATGGGAGCGGTGAGAGACCTGGCTCCTGGGAGATGGACGGCCACTAAGGAGGGACGCAGTGGGGTGGATAGAGCGTGGGTGAAGAGATTTAATGATAGCAGGCTGGAGAAGTTAGTGGCAGAGGCTGTGACGAGAAACCCTGATATGCGGGTGGCTGCGGAGAATGTGCAGCAGGCCCAGCAGACTGCCTATCTGGCGGGCGCGTCATCGAGAGTGATGGCGAGCGCGGGGCTGGATACGAACCGACGTAAGATTATTTTTGTCGGTTTTCCCTTTGGTGGGTCTCAGACGAATAATAGTTTTGGGCTGAATCTGAATGTGAACTGGGAGCCAGATCTCTGGGGTAGGGTGAGTGCGGGTGTGTCAGCATCTGTGGCAGATATGCAGGCGGTGGAGATGGAGAGAAAAGCCGCTGAGACATCGCTCGCTGGTAATGTCTGCAAGGCATGGTTTACCTTATGTGAGGCAAATGAACAACTAGGGTTAGCATCAGAAGCCCACTTATTGCGTCTCAAGACGGTGGATGCGGTGCGTGATAGATTCGAGCTGGCGCTTCAGCAAGAGGGGGGCGGAGCATCAGAGCTGAGGCTGGCGGAGACAGATGTGGCGATGAGCTTAGCGCTGAAAGCCCAGCGTCAAGGTGAGGTGGAGGCTGCCCAGCGGAGAGTAGAGCTTTTGGCTGGTAGGTATCCTGCTGCGCGATTAAAAGGTCGCCTGAAATTACCACCGATCCCTGGTAGCCCGCCGGCTGGATTACCATCGGGGCTGTTGCTGCGGCGGCCAGATATTATCGCTGCGGAGCGAAGGTACGCGGGGACTGGGATGCGGATTAAGGAAGCCAAACGCGCGATTTTTCCTGTTTTCAGGCTCACTGGCAGCACGGGGACGTCAACGGACTCACTGAGTAATATTCTACGCAGTAGTTTCGGCGTCTGGTCGCTGGGCTCTAACCTATCTCAGAATATTCTAACAGGTGGACAGGTGAAGGGTGAGATTTCTTTGCGATCATCACGAGATCGACAAAACTTAGCGCAGTTGCAGTCCACGGTGATGAAGGCATTTGGCGAGGTTGAATCTGCCCTGGCTGCAGATAAGTGGCTGGCGCGGAGAATCACTGAAATGGGCAAGGCTCAGAAGCTCGCAGATGATGCGGCCACATCGTCAGAAGCGGACTACGCATTAGGGAATGTGACGCTGCTCACGGTGCTAACCGCGCAGAATAGGAAGATAGATATCGCGTCTCAGGTCGCTTTACTGAGGAGACTACAGCTGGAGAATAGGGTGAATCTGCACCTCGCGCTGGGTGGAGAATTCACAACACAGAAAAATGAAAAATAAGATGTCTGAGGAAAAAGAGGATCCTACTGATAGGGACCAAAAGACCGATAATACTGTGCTGATCGTGCTCATTTCGATCGGGCTACTAGCGGTGGGGATCTTCGGGTTACAGTGGCTGATGGCGACTAAACCGGATGCGAAAAAAGCGGCCCCAGAAACCTGGACTCCCAGCGTGAAGGTGATCTCACTCATGGCAAAAGACCACACTCCTGTGATCCGTGCAGAGGGTGAGGTAGAGGCTGCTACGAAGACGATGTTGATTAGTGAGGTGGCCGGAGCGGTGGTGTATATTTCGCCACTGTTAGAGAAGGGTGAAACGATCTCGAAAGGTGAGGTTATCCTCAGGGTAGATGATGCAGATTATAAAACTAAGCTGACGAGTATGAGGTCTACTTTGGCCGATGCTGAGTTGGTGTTGGCTCAGGAGGAAGCGAGAGCGGTGCAGTCTGCGCGTGATTGGCAAAAGCTGGGACGAGGTGGATCAGCAACTGATCTGGTGCTACGCAAACCGCAGATCAAGAGTGCTCAGGCTAGAATAGAAGCAGCTCAGGCAGCTGTAGAGAAAACTCAGCGGGATATGGCGAAGACGATTATCACAGCTCCGTATACTTGTGTTGTGGACCGAAAATTCATTGATGATGGAGCTTATGTTACCATGATGAGTCAGGTGGCTGAGGTTTCTTCTGTGGATGAACATGAGATTCGTCTGCCACTTAATTTGAATGAGGTGGGTTTTCTGGATGAGGAATTAGGGATCGGTTCAGAGGTGCTTTTAGAGGCGACTATTGGGGGTAAGTTTTATCAATGGAAAGGTACTGCTGTTAGATTTGAGGGAGGAGTGGATAGTTCTACATTTTCGATGGTGATGGTGGTTAGTGTGACGCTTGCTAAGGCGAATGGTAATCCTGAGCTTGTGGGCAGAGAAAACTTTCAGCTACCACCTGTGGGGATGTTTGTGAAAGCGAAGGTGCCCGGGCTGCCTATGGGTAAGGTTTTCACTATTCCTAGAGAGGCTCTGAGGGATGGAGGAGCCGTTTGGGTATTGGCTGAGAACGAGGTGTTAGAAATTATTGAGGTGGAGGTCACTCGGAGTGAGCGTGACGAGGTGATCATCAAAGCGAGTGGCGAGCAAAAGTTGGTCTCTGGTGATCGAATCATTGTGAGTCCTATTGCCATTCCTGCGAGTGGGATGAAGCTAGAACTGGAGAAGTCTGAGAAACATCGGCCAGGTGAAAATTTAAAGTAAAACAAGACGATGAGGAAAATGATCAAATGGTTCAGCGAGAATCACGTAGCCGCAAATTTCTTGATGCTGCTGGTTTTGTTGGCTGGATTTACCACTTGGTTTAAACTGAAAAAAGAGATTTTCCCTGAGACCTCGCTCGATGCAGTAATCGTCCAAGTGCCGTATCCAAATGCTACGGCTGAGGAGGTAGAGACAGGGGTGATACTGAAGCTGGAAGATGCTATCTCAGACTTAGATGGAATCAAGCGCTACAGCTCTACTTCTACTGAGAGCATGGGAGCCATGACGGTGGAGGTTGATTCTGGCTATGACGTCCGCGCGGTGATGGATGATGTGAAAAGCGCGGTTGATGGCATTTCTGAATTTCCAGAGAATGCTGAGAAAGCGATCATAAAGGAGGCGATCATTACTGCTCAGGTGCTCTCAATAGCAATCTCTGCTGATACAGATACGGATGAGAAAACACTGCGGAAGATGGCTGAGACAGTGCGAGATGGACTGTTGAACTACCGCGCAGAAGACCCTGAGGGGATGATTGAGGGGGGGCTCCGATTTCTTGGCAGTGAACCGATGATTACAAAGGCCAATCTGACCAACGTGCGGCCATATGAAATCAGCATCGAAATTTCCCAAGATAAGCTCCAGCAATACAATCTGACGCTCAGCGAGGTGGCGGAGGCGATAAGGATGGCATCGTTGGATCTGCCGAGTGGATCGATTCGTGAAAAGACTGGTGAGGTGGTGATCCGCACTGATGGTAAAATAGTCGATGCTCAGGAGTTCAAGGACGTGGTGATTGTCACTAGGGAGAATGGTTCTTCTGTGAGGTTGGATGAGATAGCGGAGGTCAATGATGGCTTTCAGGATGTGGATTTGAAAACTAGGTTTGATGGTAGGCAGGCGGTGATTTTGAATGTTTACCGCACTGGTAATCAGGATACGACGATGATTGCAGATGCGGTGAAGGATTATATTGAGCGTATCGCGCCGACCCAACTTCCGGAAGGGGTGAAGCTGGAGTTATGGAATGACATGAGCAAAATGTTAGAGGGTAGGATGGATCTGTTAGGCCGTAATGGGGCGATCGGTTTGCTGTTGGTATTTATCGTTCTGGCGCTGTTTTTGAGGCCATCGATGGCGCTGCTGGTGGCGATAGGTATTCCAGTATCTTTTGCCGGTGGGCTGTGGATGATGCCGCATGTGGGGATTTCTATTAACATGATTTCTCTGTTCGCGTTCATTCTTGTGCTGGGTATTGTGGTGGATGACGCCATTGTGGTGGGGGAGAATATTTACACCCGTATCCGTGGCGGAGAAGATCCTAAGATAGCAGCTTGGAAGGGGACGCACGAGGTGGGTGTGGTGGTGATTTTTGGAATTCTGACGACGATGGTAGCCTTCACTCCGATGCTGGGACTGAGTGGCGTGAGTGGTAAGATCTGGCCGAATATTCCGCTGGTAGTGATCCCTGTGTTACTATTTTCACTGATCCAGTCTAAGTTAGTCTTACCCGCACATGCGGCGTTTCTGAAGCCACATGACGTGAACCGGAAGGTGGACTTTATTTCGTCTTTCCAGCAGAAAGTGGCTGATAAGTTAGAGTGGTTTATTGAGCATGCTTACAAGCCGGTGTTGGGGGTTTGTCTAAGGTGGCGTTATGCCGTGTGGGCATTTTTCATTACGATGTTGCTGCTGATAATGGGTCTTGTGGGTAGTGAGCGGGTGCCGTTTGTCTTTATGCCTAAGATCGAGGGTGACGTGGTTTCTGCGAAGCTTGTGATGCCGGTGGGTGTTGAGTTTGGTGTCACTGATGAGGCAGTTTCCCGAATGGAGAGTGCTGCTCAGAGACTGAATGAGAAGTTTAAAGATAAAGAAGGGAATCCAGTGATCAGGCATCTGTTAGCAAGTGCTGGTACTCAGCCGTTCCAGACAGGGTTCACTCCCGCTGGAAACTCGGTGAGTAGTCATCTGGGTGAGGTGACGCTGGAGCTCTGTCCCGCTGCGGAGCGAGATTATTCATCCGCGCAGATTATTAATGAATGGCGTCAGCAAATAGGAATTATTCCTGGAGTGGTGGAGTTGTCATTTAGAGAAGAAACGAGTTCTGGAGGAAATGCGATCGATATTGAGATCTCGGGAGATAACCTTGAGGAGCTAGAAAAAGCTTCCGATTATCTAACCGATGAGCTGGCGAATATGGAGGGTGTGATTGATATTTCTACTGACAGGCGACCGGGTAAATATGAGATCGTTTACGATCAGGATAGTCTGACAAAGCTTGGGAGGTCTAGAAACTACACTCTTAGGGGAGTCTCTAGCCAGCTGCGTGCAGTCTTTGCTGGGATAGAGATCCAGCGTATCCAACGTGGCCGAGACGAGGTGAGAGTGCTGGTGCGCTACCCGAGCGAGGACAGGCAGTCACTAGAAACTCTGGAGAATATCAAATTAAAGTCACCGCCATCAATCACGGGAGAAAGTGATGAGATAGCGATTTCACAGATCGTCGTGGGTAAGCCGAGTAGGGGAGTTTCATCGATTAAGCGAGTGAACGGAAGACGCGCGATAAAGATAGCTGCGGATGTGAACCGTGAGGTGGCGAATGCTAAGAAAATCGCTGACACATTCACTGTCGATCATCTGGAGAAACTCAGCAGTAAATTCGATAACATTTCTTGGGACTACCAGGGTGAGCAGAAGGATCAGAACGATTCGCTTAAGGAAATGACTTCCAAATTTTTCTTTGCACTACTAATCATCTATATCTTAATGGCAATCCCGCTAAAATCCTACGTCCAGCCATTGATCGTGATGAGCGTGATTCCATTTGGTATGGTGGGAGCGGTGCTGGGGCATATTTTCATGGGGATGGAAATTAGCATTATGTCGCTTTGCGGACTGGTGGCTCTGGCGGGAGTGGTGGTGAATGATTCGCTTGTGTTGGTAGATTATGTGAACCGACAGCGTGCGCTGGGAATGTCCGCAAAGGAGGCGGCTTGGTCAGCGGGAGCACGGAGATTTAGACCGATCGTGCTGACTTCATTAACAACATTTGCAGGACTAATGCCGATGCTGTGGGAAACAGACATGCAGGCAAGATTCCTGATACCGATGGCTGTTTCGCTAGGCTACGGGATACTCTTCGCAACGGCGATCACCTTGATCTTAGTACCTAGTGTTTACTTGATGTTAGAGGATGTTAAAAATGTCTTTAACAGAAGAAAATCTTAGCCCAGCGCTGCTAAAAGCTCATTTAAATGTGAGCTGGGGCTGACCTTTTCTAGGATGTGGCTAAGTTTGCCTTCTGCATCGATGATGAAGGTGCTGCGTTCGGTGATATTGAAGAGGGTTTTTCCTAGGATAGATTTTTCGCCGAGGACTCCGTAGGCTGTGCATATCGCTCTGTCTGGATCGCTGATGAGGGGAAAGGGGAGAGATTTCTTCTCGATGAATTTTTGATGACTTTCGATGGAGTCATGGCTGATGCCGAATAGTTTGAAGTCGGCGGTAGAATTTATTTTGCTCCATTGATCACGAATGGCGCTTGCTTGGGCACTTCAGCCTGGGGTGGAGTCTTTAGGGTAGAAGTAGAGGACTACTTTCTTACCGGTAAAATCTGATAGCTGAATCTGTGTTTCCTCGCTGTAGTCGCCGCCGATTACGGCGGCGCTGAAGGCGGGGGCTGGTTCTCCTATAGTTGGTTTCATGAGTTTGTCTTAGATATTTTGAAGCTAGAAATCGAGTAAATAATGATGGCAATCCAGATGAGCGTGAATGCAAAAACTTGGGTGAGATTAATGACTTCTTGGAAGTAAAGAAGTCCGATTAAAAATTGACCAGTGGGTGCGATGAACTGGAGCATCCCTATGAGGTTTAGCGGGATTCGTTTGGCGGCGGCGGTGAAGAATAGTAGCGGGGTGATGGTGGCGGCTCCACTGAGCATGATCAGTAAAATACTCGATGGTGAGCCATCTAGCCATATTTTATCATGCACTTGGCTTTGCTGATAGATGTAGGCGATGGCGAATGGTGTGAGTAGGCCGAGTTCAATGGTGAGGATGGAGAAGCCATCAGCCTGCGTCTTTTTCTTAACAACTCCGTAGATGGCAAATGCGGTAGCTACTGAGAGAGCTGGCCATGGGAGTCCGCCGATCCCAATGCCCTGAACCACTACTGCGATCGTTGCTATTCCGACTGCGATCATTTGTAGTCGGCTCATGGATTCATTTAGCATGAAGTAGCCGATGACTATATACATGAGAGGCAGGATGAAGTAGCCGAGTGAAATAGACACTACTTGGTCGTTATTCACCGCCCAGATATAGATTAGCCAGTTAGTGATGAGTGGCAGACTGGTTAGAAACGAGTAAACTAGGATTCTCGGCTGTTTGATTTTCTCTAACAGAATGTGTAGTCTGCCACGTACAGCTAAGATGATGAGGAGAGTGAAGGTGCTCCACATCACGCGGTGAGCGGTGATCGCTAATGGGGGGATATCTTCGTAATTTCTCCAGAAGGCAGGTAGTATGCCCCAGAGGGTGAAGGCTGCTAGGCCGCAGAGAACGCCGTAGGTGTGTGGTTTCATGGGAGACTTTTTTTTCTAACCCACACCAGGGGTATCTTCAGAGCTTGAATGTTTGATGGTGATCTCTCGCTGTGGGAATGGGATGGCGATGCCGTTATCGCGGAAGGCTTTCCAGATTTCTAACAGAACTTGTGAACGCACATTCGCGACTCCTTCGTTGGCATCATTGATCCAGAATCTCACCTGAAGATCGATGGATGAGTCGCCGAAGCCCATCAGCAGGCAACGTGGTGCAGGGTTCTTGAGGACACGTGGGATGTTGGTGGATGCTTCCTCACAGACTTTGATGGCTTTCTCAACATCGGTATCATAGGAGACTCCGACATTCGTCCTGATGCGGACATTGGTATCGGAGAATGACCAGTTGACGACGTTGTTGGTGATGAAGTCTTCGTTTGGGATAAGGATCTCTTTTCTGTCGCGGGTGAGCACGGAAACATAGCGGGTGCGGAGGGTGTTGATCCAGCCATAGGTGCCATTGATCTCGATGACGTCACCTGGCTTGATGGATTTGTCTAACAGGATGATCACACCTGAGACTAAGTTTGAGATGACTTTTTGTAGACCAAACCCGAGTCCCAGACCAAGAGCTCCAGAGAATACGGCTAGCGCACCGAGCGGGAAGCCTGCTATCTTTAGGGTGATGAGAAAAGCGGAAATATAGAGTAGTAAGCGGGTCGTCTTACCGATCAGGACACGGATCGATGGTGGGATTTCCTTACGTGTGTGTACTATATCATCGAGGAGTTTAGTGATGATGCCGACCAGCCACATTAGTATGAACAGAGCCGCCACTGCTGAAGCTATTTTAAAAATATCTATTCTTATATTACCCACGTCAAAATGAATACTAGTGAGTACAGATTTCAGAGGTTCTAGCCAGCCTATCTGTTGCAGGATGAAGAGGGTGAGGATGCCCAGCCCGATGAACTTGGGCATGATTCGACCCTTAGAGAATGAGACTGCCAGCTTATAAGTGCAGTATGCTGAGACGAGGACAGCGATGGTGTAGATATAGGCGCAGTTAGCTCCCTCAGTCGATAGCATGGACTGGAATAGCCACAGATAAAGGCAGAAGAAAACAGGGATCGAGCGGATGCCCTTGCGTGCGCGTACTTGACGGATGAGGATTTGTTCAAACTTGGTTTCCGTCTTCTCAAAAATCTTGTGAACGGTAAATCTGGTGATGATCGCTAGTAGCATAGAGCCCACAATGATGCCCCATTGCCACCAGTCTTCTGGTCCATCGATGAGTGACCAGAGGGTGTTTTTTATTTCTTCTATGTTAGGCATGTTTCTATTGGAGTAGGGCGAGGAATTCTTTATTCCCATCAGTGCCAGTGATAGGGGAGTCTGTGACGGAGATCCACTCGCGCTCGAGCTGCTGAGTGACAAAGTCGTGGATTTTGTCGACGGCTCTCTGGTGCAGCTCAGGATCACGCACAATGCCACCTTTGCTGATGTCATCACGCTGTAGCTCGAACTGTGGTTTGATAAGACAAATGATTTGCCCGCTGGGCTTGAGCACGCTGAAGAGTGGCGGGAGAATTTTTGTTAGAGAGATGAATGAAACGTCTGTGACAGCGAGATCAACCTGCTCACCGATATCATCTGGCACCATGTAGCGGGCATTAAATTTCTCCTTCACGACGACTCGTGGGTCATTGCGGATCTTCCATACCAGTTGATTTGTCCCTACATCGATGGCGTGTACCTTGATGGCTCCGCCTTGGAGTAAGCAGTCGGTGAATCCGCCGGTGGATGCACCGCAGTCTAGACAAGTCATGCCGGTGGGATCGATGTTAAATTCCTTTAGTGCGCCTTCTAGCTTTAGTCCGCCGCGGCCGACATATTTCGGTTTCTCACGGACGCTGAGATCGGCCTCGGTATCGAGTTTGGTGCTTGGTTTTGCGATCCTGGTGGTGCCTGTCATTACTTCGCCAGCGAGGATAAGTCGCTTGGCTTGCTCGCGTGAGTCACACATTCCGCGTGACATCAGTAAGGCATCTGCTCGTTCTTTAGGCATGGTCAATTTTGTTAAATTACTCGGTGATGAATTCCACTAGATCCTTACGCATTTTGACTAGGTCTGGCTGATTCAGATAGAACATGTGGCCAGCCTCATACCATTTCACCGAGATATTCTTACGCTGCTCAGGAGTGATGTTTAGGTGATCTACCGAGTGGAGGATGCCGCCAGCTGGTGTGGCTAGATCTGTGTGCCCACATTGGACTAATACTTTAAGGTGAGGATTCTCTTGCATCGCTGCCGCTATCTTCGATGAGACATTCACATAACTGTTAGAGCTGTTCCATTTCCAAGGATGCACCTTGCCTGTGAGTATCTCATACACTCGCTTATCTTCCCAGCCTAGGTCATCTGTTAGATACGCCATCATCGCATTCGTAAAGGGACCTCTAGCAACTGCGTATGAGGGGTCAAATGGGGGGTAACCGTGAACGCTATCGACTGCTGGCCAAGCAAGTCTGGCATCAAATCTCCCTAGAACTTTGTTTTTATCTTTCAGCAGAGTCGCCCGGAAAAATGAGGGGTTAATACGCAGATTAGTTTTCAAAATAGTTTCGCTATCGATTCCTGTGAGCTTATTAAGCTTGGCGGCGATCTCTTGTTTAGCAGCTAGAGGTAAGTTATTGCCTTGATGTAGAGCAACGATGTATTCTGTATTGGCAAATTTTCTAGCTTCTGCGACCAGAGCATCTCGGTCACCTTTAATGACTCCATGGTGATGTGCCACGGCAGTGAGAGCCGGTAGATATAGAGCATAGGAGAGATCATTACCATTACTTGGTGAGAGAGTCCGGAAATCTAATAGACTAGAAAGTAGCACCACTCCATTGAGGTGCATTCCATATTTACTCTGAAGCGTGGAGCTCAGTCCTGCTGCGCGGATACCACCATAACTTTCGCCTAGAAGGTATTTAGGTGATGACCAGCGATTATTTTCAGAGATCCAGCGGCGGATGAAGTCGGCCACTGAGTCTACATCGCCATCGATATTATGGAATTCGCTAGCCTTCGCACCTTTTTCAACTCTTGAGTAACCAGTCGTTACTGGGTCAATGAATACCAGATCTGCGACATCAAGAATTGAATAGGGGTTTTCTTTAAGTATCACTGGGGGCTTTATGGGCAAAGTGCCATCTGGCGAGCTGGGGACGATACGTGGTCCTAAAGCGCCCAGATGTAGCCACACCGCAGATGATCCTGGCCCACCATTGAAGGCAAACATGACTGGTCGTTCGCTGACCTTGCTATCAGTTTTAGCAATATAGCTGACATTAAATACTTTCGCCCTTGGCTCACCTTTATCAGAGGTAAGAGTCAGTTCAGAGGCTGTCACTGTGTAGTTGATGACTTTACCATCGATGGTGACTGATGCTTCCTTTGATTTAGGCGCATTTTTTTCCTCAGCTGGTTTCTCTTTAGTTTCCTTGTCCTTATTCTTAGCAGGAGCAGGAGCAGAAGTAGGAGTAGGAGTAGGAGGATCTTGGCTAAATGCGCCTAACATGGCTATAAAAGTAACGCTGAGAGCGATCATAGATTTTTTCATGCCGTTACCATAAAGCGGAGACCCACTAAGTGCGAGAAAAACATCTTCTACTGTGAATGTCTTCACAGGTAGTTTAGCTATCTTTACCAAGAACTGGATTTTACGATAGCTGGGCTTGACTATGGGATGAATGCGGTAGTATTTATATCTAATCATGAAACGATATTTATCATTACTGCTAATGCTGTTTTTTACGCAGGGTGCATTGGCTCAGGCTTCAGAACCACAACAAGTAGTGACGCCCACTACCGATCCCACTACCGATCCCACTGTGGTTACGCCTGCTGAGACCATCGCATCCAGCCAGCTTGCTGTCCAAGAATTGGGTAATAATGTCATCAAACAAGATTATATTTATACACATGATAAGATGTATCCTCGTTACAAGAATAGGCAAGTGGCTGTTCACGGAGAGAAGAAGTTCAAACAACAGTTTCTCGATGTAGCTAAAACTCTCAACACCATGGGAGTGACGATCACTAGCTTCAAGGCAGGCCCACCGGTCGGATTTTTCCGAGTCTGGCCGCAAATCAAACCCGGCGCGAAACTAAAGATAGATCGGGGCGAGCAGAAGGATCTGATCGCAGGCGATGTGGTGTATAACTGGCTGCTCATGGTTCCGACCACTCAGGAGTGGACGTTTACCAGTAATAAAGGCGGGCCTCCGAGAAAGCTTAAGCGGGAGGGGTTCCAAGTTGCAATTGCGCAAGAAGCAGCAGTTCCTGGCGAAGAAGAATGGACCTTTATTGATGGTGGGACGCTCAAGCCTCAAGAGCTACGAGCCATGTTTCCGTCTCTCCCTCAGCAGCTAGTCCTACCCGAACGTGTGGATTCAGAAATCAAATAAATTTATCAAAACTCTATTTATCAACTAAGCGATTATGGCTAAGAAAACCGGTGGTAAAAAACAGCAGCGTTATGATCATCTCACTGAGATGGCTCGTCTCACGCGGCTAATGAAGGAAATGTATGATCGCGGTCAAAGTGATCTCTGCGAGGTGAGAAACTCAGACATCCACGGACGCGGAGTCTATGCCACAGAGGACATGGAACCTGAAACCCAGATCATAGAGTATCTCGGTGAATACATTAATAAGGATATCAGCGAGGAGCGCGCGTGGGCGCAGGCTGCTAAGGCTGAGGAGAGTGGTGTAGCCGCGGTTTATATCTTCACTCTCGATAAGAAATGGGACATCGATGGTAACGTCGCCTGGAATGACGCCAGACTGATCAACCATTCCTGCGAGCCTAACTGTGAGGCATGGATCGAAGAGGATCAAATTTTCATTTATTCAGTAATGCCGATCAAACAAGGTGAGGAACTCACCTTTGACTATGGGTTTGATATCGAATGTTACGAAGATCATCCCTGCCTGTGCGGTAGGGACTCATGCGTGGGCTACATCGTCAGTAGAGAGCAGTGGACAGAACTCGAGGAACGCCTGGCGAAGAAACAAGCATGATCTACAATCCTATGCCTGCCAGCGAATCAGCAATGAACTAAATAATAACTGCTCCATAAAAAAAAAATGTCAAATATACCTAGTAAGAAACACAGCGATGAGGAACTTTCAGACCTCCGTGCACGTAGTGCAATGCAGGCTGAAAATAGTTCCATTGCAGTGGCTTATAATAAGAAATCAGCTCATAGAGGGATAGTCATCCTAGGATATGTTCTCCCATTAGTTGCCCCGCTATGGGCTGTTGTGAAAGGGATGAGCGAGGATAGTGGCTACTCGATGAGTGATTTCTACATCATGGTGATCCCGATCATCCTCGCACTGATCATCGCGCTCTGGATAGCGTTCACGAGAGAGCTCTCTAGGCACAACTCTGCATTCATTCTAATCATCTCCATGCTCTGTTGTTTCGCCATTGTAAATGCGGTGAACTCGGATAAAGATCTGAAGTATGAGATGATGTCATTGATCGGGAAGGAGCAGCCTCTTCATGAGCTATTACTTGACTCTGGAGGCAGTGAGGTCAAAGGCGACGACATCCGTGAACAACTAAGAAAAGCAGAAGATGAACTCAGCAGAGAACGTCGCAAATGGGAACTTGAAAATTCCAAGAAGCTAAGAGACGCAGCAGCACCGTCCACACCTGTCCGATAGTCTTCTGTCACTAACCGGCTAACAAGGCGATCGAATACGCGTGGATGTCGTCGTAGTTATGATTTGCAAAGGTGCCAAAAATGGGGTGGTAGTGGATCCTGTAATGACGGATGTAGGGTGTGCCGATACCGCAGAGGACGCAGGTGAGCTGAGCGGGGGTGTGGATGCGCTTTTTCTTTTTCACTAGGAATTCTTGGATATTTTCGAGCTGCTCGTCGGTGAGGTTAGAATTGGAGGTAAGTTTTTTATTTCTAGTTCTCGGGAGTTTAGTGGGGCGTTTTTCTCCGTGGCAGGATGAACAGTTGTTACAGGGTTTGAGCTCGGACTTATGAATGCCAAACCATTTCTCAAACTGAACTGGGATACAACTACGGGTGGTGCTGATGCGCTGCACTTCTTTGAGTCGAAGCTCGTCATGGATGAGCTGATCTTGGTGGTATTGGAAGATGGTCGCTGTTAGGGAATCGACCTCGTCTGTATCGAGCTGCTTAACAATGTTGTAGTGTTTCTGCCAGCCAGAGAAGCGCATGTAGCACTCACCTGAGTGCTTGATTTCTATGAGGGTGAGGTAGAGTTTTTCACTGTTGATACCGAAGTCCGCTGGTGCATCATGGAGGTCGTAACGATCTTCTAGCTGCATGATGTGGTCGAGAGCTTTGCGGTGGGTTTTGGGGTAATCTGTTAGATCAAACGTCCTTCCATAGAGGACGTTCATCTTGATATAGCGCCAGGTGGTATGGGTGTATTTTGAGATTTTAAGGAGCTCTAATTTTGCGAGCAGGACGTCAAGCGTGGTGGTGAGCATTCCTAGATTCACGCGCGTGTGGTAAGGCTGGATGACGGCGGATTTTCCTTGGGATGTGAGTGTGGTGATGAGGCGTTTGATGGAGCTTTCCTCTAGCTCTCGGGCTCGGATGAAATTTGTGAGTGGGATGACATCGTCACCGCATGCGAGCAGATAGGTGTGGGCTGGTTGGGCATCTCTACCGGCTCTGCCGCTCTCCTGCATCCAGCCTTCTGGAGATTTAGGGAGATGATAGTGGATGATGGATCTGATGTTAGATTTATCCACCCCCATGCCAAAGGCGATGGTGGCGACGATGACCTGGGTTTTATCGTCTTCGTCTAGGAAGTCATCCTGAATCTTCTTACGTGACAGGGTGGACATGCCAGCGTGGTAGGATTTAGCACGCAGTCCGGTGGAGGACAGGTGGTGGGCAATTGCTTCACACTGTTCTTGGCGCATGGCATAGACAATTGCAGGGAGGTGCTGGTGCTGGGCTAAGATGTTAGAGAGTTGGTCATTCCGTTTTTGATCCTCGCAGGGGATGATAGTGTAGCTGAGATTGTCTCTTCTGGGTGAAGATGAGATATGCTGGGCCGTCTTAATGCGGAATGCCTTGCGGATATCGGAGGCTACTTTTCTGGTTGCGGTGGCGGTGAGGGCGAGCACTGCGTGGGGTTTGATAGCTCGTGTGAGTAGTGGTAGTGAGAGGTAGGAGGGGCGAAAACTGTGACCCCATTCTGAGTAGCAGTGTGCTTCATCAATCGCAACGAGTGAAATATCTATCTTCTTGAGGATCTCTAAGAGCTGTGGGTTCCCCAGCGTCTCAGGTGAGGTGTAGAGGAGCTGGATGTTACCGGCTTTAATTTCTGTTAGGTTATGATTTCTCTCCTCTGTGGTGAGGGTAGAGTCTATCTGACAGACGGAAATACCTTGCTGCTGAAGCTTCTTCACCTGATCCCGGATGAGTGAGAGTAGGGGAGAGATAACAACGGTTGTGCCGAGACTACTGAGAAGAAATGACGGGAGCTGATAGGTGAGAGATTTCCCAGATCCTGTGGGGAGCGTTGCTAGGGTGTTGTTACCCGCAAGAATGTGCTCGATGATCTCAAGCTGTGAGGTACGAAATTCGTTAAGACCAAAATGTTCCTGAAGTGCCCGATATGGCGACTGCATCATAGACGGTTATTATTCAGTGTTAAGTGAGAACTTGGAGAAGGTGATATTGAGGCTGTATTTCTTGGTCTGCTGGCCAACTCCTAGATAGACGTATCCGCTGTCAGTCTTCCACTCGTGGGAGAACTGGATGCTATCTGATGTGACCTCACTTTTCTTTGGGTATTCGCCAGCGTTACTTGCCCTTCCATGGATGGCGGAGAGGAGATTGATGGCGTATTGCCATTTCTGCTTGAGTCTCTGATCATAACTGTAGGAGGCGAGTGCGTCTGAGCGGAAGGTGACTTCTTCTAGAGCGCCGGAGTCTGTCCAGTTGAAGTAGAGCGTGAATTTAAGCCCCGCGAGATCTTGGGTGGTGGTGAATGAACCATTGAGCCCGATTCTGGCAAACATGTTTGAGGGCATGGATGATTTCACGGCCTTACAGTTGCTGAGCTTGTTGGTTACGATTTCGCGAGATTCGCCGTAATTAATGTTGCCAATGAGGTCGCCAGCATAGGTCACTGAACTGAGGCAGAGCATGAGTATGATGGTTTTTAAAAGCAGCATGAGAGCATTTTAAACTAGAGGGAATGGCTTGGCAATGAAGATATTTGTTTTGATTTATAGAGAGACTGAGGTACGAATACAGTTATGGATATGAGACGTGAAGATATAGCTGAGATTCTGGAGGAAATAGCCTTATTACTAGAGTTAAAAGGAGAGAATGTATTTAAGACGCGTGCGTATAGAAATGGTGCGGAGATGACTTTGAATGCGGAGCAAGACATCATCGCTTTAGCTAAGGAGGGAAAACTGGGAGAAGTGAAAGGATTTGGCAAGGCACTGCAGGAGAAAGTGGCGGAGCTGGTGCAGACGGGGAAGATGACCTATTATGAGGATCTCCGTGCGGAATTCCCAGAGGGTTTGTTTGAACTGTTTGATCTATCTGGTTTGGGGCCGAAGAAGATAAAGGCGCTCTACGAAAAGCTGGGTGTGGACTCGGTGGCGGCTCTGAAGAGGGTCTGCGAGAATGACAAGGTGGCGGAGCTGAGTGGATTTGGCGCGAAGACGGTGGAGAAAATTCTTGAGGCGATCGAATTGAAGGAGAAATTTGCTAGCCATTTCAGACTGGGGAGCGTGGCAGTGATGGCGGAGACTCTGTTAGATTATGTTAGAGATCACCCCGCTACTCTGCGCTGCACACATGCAGGGTCTTATCGGAGGTCGAAAGAGATACTTCATGATATAGACATTCTAGTGGCAACGGATAAGCCTGCTGAGCTAACTGAGTATTTCTCGAAGTTGCCAGTGGTGAATTCCGTGATTGTGTGTGGTGAGACGAAGGCATCGATCAGGTTGGATGATGGCTTGCAGTGTGATCTAAGGGCAGTTTCTAATAAGGCTTACCCATTCGCTCTGCAGTATTTTAGTGGGAGCAAGGAACATAATGTGGAGTTGAGGAAGCGGGCAAAGCAGAAGGGTTGGTCGCTAAATGAGTATGATTTTCAAGGTGATGATGAGACTGTGATTCTGCCAGAGGTGAATGATGAGGCAGATATTTATAGCGCACTGGGGCTAGATTTTATACCACCTGAGCTGAGGGAAAATAGAGGTGAGATAGAGGCGGCTGAGAAGGGGGAGATTCCTAAACTGATCGTGCTGGAGAATTTACGGGGAACATTTCATAACCATACTACTGCTTCAGATGGGCGAAACAGTCTGGAGGAAATGGCTGAGGCGGCGATTGATCTAGGGCTAGAATATCTAGGGATAGCGGATCATAGTAAATCGTCATTTCAGGCGAATGGACTTTATGCAGACCGACTGCTGAGACAAGTGGTGGAGATCAGGAAGCTAAATGAGAATAAGGCTTGGGATGGGAAATTTAAGATTTTAGCTGGCTCAGAAGTGGATATTTTAAAGGATGGTAGTTTGGACTTTCCTGATGAAGTGCTGAAGCAGTTAGACTACTGTGTGGCGTCTGTTCATAATGCGTTTACTCTTCCTGAAGATGAGATGACAGCGCGCATTATCCGGGCGATGGAAAATGAGTATGTGACGATACTGGGGCATGTAACAGGGAGGCTACTGTTGAAGAGGAATCCGTATGCAGTGAATGTGGATAAGATCATTGATTGTGCTGCTGAGACGGGAACGGTGATAGAGCTGAATTGTAATCCAATGCGGCTAGATATGGATTGGCGCCACTGGAAGAAGGCAAAGGAGAAGGGGGTGAAATGTAGTATTAATCCTGATGCTCATAGGACTGAGCAGTTACAGTATTTATCTTATGGTGTAAGGCTGGCTCGGAAGGGCTGGCTGACGAAAGATGATGTGATCAATACGAAGAATCTGTGTGAAATAGAGGAGTGGCTGGGGATGAACAGATAGTGCAAATCTGAGGAAGTAGATCATCATTTATAATGTCGTCTTTATTTCACTATTAGGACCTTGGCTGGCTTCTTGAGTTCTTTGAGGTAGTAAGGGCGGTATCTTCCATTGGTTTTATAGAATCCGCATTGGTTTCCAGAATCAATGATCACTAAGGTAGTGAATTTTGTCTTACTGGTGGTGAAATACTGCTGAATCGCGTAGCCAAATTCAGTCTCGCTGAGAATAGGTGCGTAACAAATGGCATGGCGGGCATTACCATCTGTAAGAATGAATGTGTGCTTAAAGCTTCTGAGAGATGTAGCAGGACCGGAGACAGATCCATTTTTGATGAAATAGGAGGTGGTTTTAGGGAAGACGAATTTGCCAGATTGGTAAGAGAAATTCGCCTGTGCTGAGGCAGAGATACCCGCGATGCTGCGTTGTTTCTTGGCTGTGTCACCAATACTATTTGTCACATCATTTAAAGTAGCTGTTTTAGAGGCGTCAAAGTGGAAGAAGATGAAGGTTACTTTCTTATCGTCTGTATTCACCGAGAGCATCTTTTGCTCAAATTTAGCCGATACGATAGCGGTGGTGATGTTCAAAATGGCGAGTATCATCAGGAGTTGTCTTGAGTTTTTAGAAAATGGCATAATTATTTTTACTGGTTGCTTTTTAATATGAGGAAATTTCTGACAGGCTTATTCCAAAACGGACGGATTACTTTTGGTTCTCCATTCACTGCTGCAGATACCCACAGGTCAGATGAACGTCCTCCGTCAAGGTTAAGCGCTTTAGAAGCTCTAAATTCAGAGATACTTATCGATGCTAGAGCTTCGGATAGCTGTGATAAGCTACAGGGATCGGCATGACCGATGCACCAGTGATTCTTTCCATCAGTGGCGATGAATGAGCGAGGACGTGAGTTCTTGTTTGATAATCCAGTGATTGACTTAGAGTTTTCCAAGAGCATAGGTCCAGATTGGAGCAAGTGAGCGGGAGGATTTTTTTTAAGGTTATCCCACGCTGATTTACGTGCAATTCCAGCACCTATTGGAGTGTGATAAAACAAGCCTGATCCTAATGATGATTGGTTGAAAGACCCGAGTTCCTTTCCATTGGAGATGACGATGCCTAGTGGTTTGCCTTCTGGTGTAAAGAAGCCACCGTTGATGGCAGCTATACCATTATGTGCCTTTGCTGCTGCGGCTGCATCTGCCCATATCGAGCCAGGACCATTTGGCTGATCAGCAACCACTAATTGCTGGTTTCTAGTGTCAAAGGTGACGAGATTAAATTGAATACCTTCATGCTTGATCTGGTGGAGTTTGGTAAGTAGTATGGATTGTGGGATGGATTGTGGGATGATCTCTGTGGTGGAGGTAAGTTTCTTGTGAGGACTTCTTTCAAAGTGAGACTGGAATTGCTGAGGATTGGAAATACTAGGCTGACAGCCGGTGGTTAAGGAGATGACAGCGCTAATACTGAGGTGGAACATTAGTTTTAGTTTTGGATTTAGTGGTTTTGGTGATTTAGGGGGCATTTTTAGACTGTTACAAAATTTTGAACTGATAAAGAACTTACACCGGTATAGATCAGTGGCAAGCTTGGGGAGAAAGATATATTATAATAATTCATACCTCATCCATAAGATAAATCGAAAGCTATCTCAAGAGGCGAGAGAGCTGTTTGATAAACGAGGAGTTCTGTCAGCTGAGGTGACTAATAGAGGTTAAATAGAGACTTGTATTCCACCTTGTAAACGAGATTCTTCCGCTGAGAAGCCGATAATATGGCTCTCGATAGAGGTTTCAATCAATGATGATGCTGAGCCAGCAGTGCCATGGATGATACCACTTAGTGCGCTGATGAGTCCATGGTCACCACCACCATGTCCCGTGTATTCACCTTCTTCAGGTTCAGGAAGGGTGATTTTTTCTAACTCACCAGCATAGTGATCACGGATCACGATGTCTGTCTCAAATTGTTGTTTGATGGCATCGCCGCCGCGCAGGGAGGCTTTTGTGCCATATATTTCTAAGGTTCTACCTGAATCAAATGCTGTCATTGATAGTGTGGCAGATGCGCCACTTTCAAATTCCATTAGAACTTGCTGATGATCCACAACATCGTTATCACATTTATAAACACAGCGGCCCCATGGTGAAACTTTCAACCAATCGACAACTTCTTGAGTTTCTCTTTTTTTGATAGGATCTGGGTAGATCATTCGCAACCAGCTTTCTCTATCAGTCGTGTATCTGAGCGCGTTGTAAGTACAGGTATCTGTGTGAGGGCAGCCATCGGTGCATCTGTCGGTAGCTCCCTCAGGTGCGTGTTGCTCAGAAAAATGTGAGATACTTCCTACTGATGAGACTGATTTACATGGTGAACCCATGAGCCAGCTGATGATGTCAGTATCATGACTACATTTAGCAATGATCATCGGTGTGGACTCAGCGGACTTACCCCAGTGTCCGCGAACAAAAGAATGAGCATGGTGGAAAGGCTCTACTCCTTCATGTGCTCTAATGGAAATGATCTCTCCAAGTCTACCAGAATCAATAACTTCTTTAACCTTAGAGTAGAAATCCGTGTAACGCAGCACGAAGCATAGCACGATTTTACGATCGTATTTCTTGGCTATCTCGGCAAGTTCTTTAATCTCATCAATACTCTGTGCCGCAGGCTTTTCCAGAAGTAGATGATAGCCGAGTTCGAGTGCTTTCTTGGCGGGTTCGAAATGATAATTATCCTGGGTGCCAATAAACATGATGTCTGCCATTTTTGGTTGATCGAGCAGATCTTGGGCAGAACTAAAGGATTGAAAATTAGGATTATTAGAAGTCTCGCGGACAGCATCAACACGCGCAGGAATTGGATCTGCGCCAGCGATTATTTCAAACTGACCGTCAAGATCCATGGCTATATTTGAATAGGTGCGGGCACGTGATCCACATCCACACATCGCTAGTGAGAGTTTAGAAGACATAATAGTGTTATTTAGATGATTATAAGAGGTGGGAAATAATGAGTATGAAATTTCCAAAGAAAATACCACCGACCGGAATCGAACCGGTACGCCCCGAAGGACACCAGATTTTAAGTCTGGGGCGTCTACCAATTCCGCCACGGTGGCCTCTCTAAAATTCTCTAAGAAAAGGCAGAAAACAATGTTTTCTAATTACTGTGAGCGCAGACTACTGGCGAGATTTGATTTCGTCAATAGCAGCTTTAAAATACTTTTTGTCGTTCTCGCTAACCCTTGAAAGCATCGCGTTGATCGCGGGAATAGACTCAGTGCTCCCTATCTTGCTGAGGATGCTAGCAGCTGATTTAAAGTGAGTTTCTTTAAGAGTAGGGAGAGTGGTAATGACCGCTATTTCACCGCGATTCTTTGCTCTCACGAGGTAATTCTCCCAGAGTAAATAACCTTTTGAGGATGACCACTGCTTAGCAAGAATCTCCTCGGAACCCGGAACATCTTTATCAGCAAGATATTCCATCACGGATCTGTGCATGACATTAGTCCCGACGATTTCTTTCGCATAATCTAGCACACGCTGGTTTGTCTTGTATTCGGGCAGAGTCCACTGGTAAAGTGTGGCGACGGCTTGTCCAGAGAGTTCATGATCATTGCTGCTAATGAGATCGCTGAGGGCGGATACTATATCTGCCTGTCTGCCTTTTTTAGTAGAACTTTGGAGCCGTCTCGCTGCATCGAGTTGCTTGCCTCGATCAATATTTCTTAGCTCCTCATAGTTCGCATCAAAATAGTTTGGGTGATTTTTGTCATTGGTGAATTCACTTGGCTGGCCTTTGAGAGTATTTTCATCTATGATCACTTCGATGATTTTAAGTTCAGTTCTGACTTCATTCATTTTCTGTGGGTTCCCAAACTTTTTTGTCATCTCGAAGACGCGCTCTAGCGGCGTCTTAGTGATAAAGGTGACGAGTGTCACTGGTTGACCATTGATTTCTCTACCAAATTGGTATGTCACGGGGGTTTTCTCTAATCTAAGTGTTAATTTTAAGTATCGTAGTATTGTATCGATATGTTGAACCTTGCTTTTACGAAGCACGATAGCCTTTAAGGAATCAGGATCATTAAGAGCATTTCTAGATGCAGCTACTTTTTCAAAACCAATACTTCTTTTGTATTTTTCTAGTTGTGTCGAGGAAGTATTCTTATTTACATCATTATCATCGCTAGTGTCGGATAAACCGGAATCTATTACTGTCTTATCTGCCAATGTAGCTTCTATGACCTCAGAAAAAATAAATGGCATTGCAATTAGAGATCCGCCCAAGACTACCGATAATAATAGTCCTTTAATCTTGTGTCTAGAACCGGCAATAATTAAGCCAGATCCAGCCAAGGCTACAAAGCCAGCAAGGATGAGGCGCTTGGTATTATCTAGTCCCTTGAGGGATCCGCCCTCGCTACCGCCGAGTAAGAAGAGCACGATGAATAGTAGAATGAAAATAGCACCTATGCAGATCATGAGTGTCTTCAGCGGCTTAGGTGGTTGGGCGTATTCGGCACTTACGTATTGATAGTTAGCAGTTTCAAATGTGACATCTTGGGCCTGTGTTGAGTCGCTAGAGAGAGATTTAGCATAGATCTCTGTATTACTCTCGGATTTCTCACCAGGATAGTGTCTTGCTTGTCTTATCAGGGCAGCTCCCTCTACCTTGAATTTCTCATCGCAAGCACCACATTCTACCATTTTCCCAATATAAGATTCAGTGACTGCAAACTTTTGTCCGCAAGAGATGCATTTGATTTGAATTTTGTCCATGTTAGATTGTTGATTGAGAGAATTTCGTTATAGTCTTTCTGGGTAGGTTCGAATTACAGAGATTAGTCTGTTAGTTAATGTATTCGTTCGATTTTATTTTGCCAGCATGAATTCATGATTTACTTCGCATCCAGCATACTTTAGTCCATTGCTATGAATAATATACATATTGATCTAGCAGATAGGAGTTATGATGTCTGGTGTGGGTATGGGATGTTAAATTCCTTAGGTGAAAAAATTTCATCACTCAGCCTATCGGACGACTGTGCCTTGATCACCGATTCAAATGTGGGGGCACTTTATGCTGAATCTGTCATGACTGCGCTTATCGCCGTTGGAATCAGCGTTTCTCAGCATGTGGTTGAAGCTGGTGAAGCGTCTAAGAGTATGGTAAATGTAGAGAAAATCTGTCGAGAAATGACTCAAGCTGGCCATGGTAGGAAATCATTCGTTCTTGCATTGGGTGGGGGAGTTGTCGGTGATCTAGCAGGCTTTATCGCAGCAATATTTTACCGTGGTATTCCATTCGTGCAAATTCCTACAACCATCGTTTCACAGGTCGATAGCTCTGTGGGAGGGAAGACTGGAGTGAATATAGCTGAGGGGAAAAACCTCGTTGGAGCATTTCATCAACCCAAGATGGTCATCGTAGATCCTATTACTTTGAGCACGCTTCCTGGTCGTGAGTATAGAGAAGGCTATGCAGAGGTGATTAAGCACGCAGCGATTCGAGATGCGGCGATGTTTGATGATTTAGAAAAACTAGACCCTACGGATCAGCAACCACCAGCAGACCTATTAGCGAGAAACTTGGCGATTAAGGCCCGCGTCGTAGAGGAGGATGAGCAAGAGCTAAATGACACCAGAGCATTATTGAATTTTGGGCACACTATCGGTCATGGTATTGAGGCTAGCTTGCCCTACGGTGAGTTACTCCATGGAGAAGCGATATCACTAGGCATGAGAGCTGCGGTCTATCTATCTCAGAAGCGAAGCACGCTTTCGGTTGCGGAAGGTACACGTATTCTTGCACTGTTGGCAGCCTTCCAGTTGCCCCTCATCCTTGAGGATAAAATAGCGACTGATATAATCATAGAGAAACTCCTTACCGATAAAAAATTCTCTAGTGGCTCGATACGTTTCGTCCTGTTAAAGGCTCTGGGTAGCAGCTTTGTGTCAGATGAGATCACTGAGGAAGACCTGCGCGAAGCCATTGAGCATTTGCGTTCAGCAATTAAATAATCTCTAATAAATCAGCCAGTGAGTAGATAAAGTAGTCAGCTCCTTCGCGCACTTTTTCGCGATCTGTGTATTTGCCATAACCCACAAAGAGGTCCACTTCGGCTTTAGTCTCCAGATCAGAAACACCGTCACCAACCATGATGATACGCTCTGGGGAAAACTCCTCCTTCAGTTTTATAATGATCTCAGGCTTCCCGCCATTATAGGTGGTGGGATAAGTGCTATCAAATTCTAGGTAATTACCAGCCTCATCCAGATAGAGCGGCACCGCCTCAACTCTCTCTATTCCGAGAAATTTTGCCAAGGGATCGATTAATATTTTAAACCCACCAGAGAGGATTATGGGTGTGTAACCTCGCTGCTTTAGCGCGGAAAGGGTCTCCAATGCAGTGGGTTCGACCTTATCGATGTAGAGTTGCTCTATCTTTTGGCAGGTAGCTAGATCTGGGCGGATGATTTCTAATCGGCGTGCAAACACCTCGTCCAATGGAACCACGCCATTCATTGCCGCATTTGTGAGAGCCACTACTTCGCTGAAAATAGCATCCCCTTGTTCGCGAGCCAATTCATCGATCCCCTCAATGGCAGATAGAGTGGAATCACAGTCAAAGATGATTAGTTTTGTAGTGCTATTTTTGATGAGCTTCATATTGATTTTTTATATTGTTTAAGTATTGGAATGTCAGCCTCAGCCCAATCTATCTCATCTGCTTCGGCTAGATTGACCCATCGAATTTGCGAGTGCTCTATAGCATTAGGAGCTTCGGAACCTATGATTTCACAGAGAAAAGGGGATAGTGCGATCTCAATATCTGGGTATTTGTGCTTCACCACTGGGAGTGGCTTCAGGATAGATATAGTTACTTCCAGTTCCTCAAGGATTTCACGCTTCAGTGCCGCTTCAGCAGATTCTCTAGGTTCTATTTTACCTCCAGGAAATTCCCATTTACCAGCAAGTGATCTCTCAGAGCTCCGCTGACAGGCTAGAATTTTTCTTTTGCTATTCACGATCAATGCGCAAACAACTTCGAGGGGTTTCATTATCTATGAACGATCTCCTAAACTCAATTACCTGCCATTGGCGAGTCGATTAGCCAGAGCTTCTGGTAATCCAGCCGCGAGTATCTTCTTCTGAGTAGTAGCGATATCGTAATCTAAGCGGCGGAAGTAAATCATTTTAGCCTCCATATCATAAATACAGTATGAGGCTCTCCAGTCACCATCTCTTGGCTGCCCAACTGAGCCAGCATTGATAAAGTATTTCATTCCATCCTCGATGGCGATCGACTCAGGGGGGACATCCTGTACTTTCGATCCGCGGACAAAGACTCTAGGCACATGAGTGTGGCCATGAAAGCAGACCTGAGTAAATTGATAAGAGAAATTTGACATAGCATCAAATTTGTTGGTCACATAGTTCCAGACATTTGGCTGGTCTAGCGTAGAGTGAACGATCGTGAAATCTTCTACTTGCCTGACCATTCTCATGCGCGCTAAAAAATCTCGTTGTTCATCTGTCAGCTGGTCACGGGTCCATTGCAGTGCCTCGGCCGCGATAGGGTTCATCATTTCAAGCGAATGGTCACCAGCCGCATCTTCATCGTGATTTCCCTTCACCACTGGGCAGCCCATTTGACGGACTATCTCAAGGCATTCAGATGGGTTGGCATTATAACCGACCACATCACCTAGGCACACATAGCTGTCACAGCCTTGTGCTTCTGCATCGGCTAGGACAGTTTCTAGTGCTTCTAAATTTGCGTGGATGTCTCCAAATAATGCTATCTTCATGAACTATGTATGTGTTTAATGGCTAAGTGTTATCATTCATGAACGTTAGAGAGGTAAAGGGAAAGAAAAAAATGATAGTAAGTTTTGTCTTAGTGGTGACAACAGATCAAGCGTGTCTCTCATTTCAGAAACAATGGCCTGTGGGGGAATACACGAGTGGCCTGAGGAATCTTTAATCTGTTCTCTAGTTCTTGGATAGAATGTTCCACGCCATAAGGTTTCTGCCCTAGCTTGCGTCGTTGCCATTTGATTTTTAGATCTGTGTAAGCTTCTTTATCAGAACCATATATTTCACTCAGCGACAAGCGGTGAGAGATTACATTAAGAGGATGATTCTGACCGATCAGAATTTCATTCTGCACCGTAGGCACTCGATAGCGTTGTCCTTTTTCGAATAACTCCAGCGCATGATCATATGATTTTTGGTGCCACTCGGGGAGGTGCTGCATACAGTGCTGGATACTTAGTTTCGTGGATCTCACGATGTGATCAGCCAAGTTAGGGATCGCGAGTAGTTCACGATAGGTTTCTACAGCAGCGGTGTAGTCTGGATTACGATACCTATTAGATTCCAGCCGCGCCTTGAGATTTAGATACCGCCAATCGCCAGGATTGATCTCTATCGCGCGGTCTATAATATCTTTACCCTTCTTAATATACTTTTTAAATACCTGATCCTTACCAACTTCAGAGAGGCTTTTATCCTCCTGTTGATCAACGGCTGCATTTAATGCCATATGCCAAGATGCCGTTTCCCAATAGTAGTAGTTATAGGGGTCTAGTAGCACGATTTCATCAAATGAGTTCTCTATTTTATCCCATTCTTGATCCGAGTGATAGCGAGTAGTCCTAACGCTCATAAAGGCAGCAATTGTGGGGCGTAAGCTACCGTAAGTGGCTATAAATGCTTTCTGTTTCAGCTTAGATCTATCCTTTAATGACAATCTAGGTGGAACTAGCTTAAGCGCATGAAGTTCCTCAGAGAGTTTCTGCTCGTAGGGCATTTTCAGCCATCCAGTCACTCCCAAAACAGCCAGTATTACCACGATATTTAGTAACCTTTTCATTTTCTAAAATTCTTTCTTTCTAAATGCGAACCAAGATAGGACAACGTAAATCGCAAAATACAGAATCGCAACCATCGAAATTTGTAGCATAATACTCATCGGCACATTTCTCCCATCGATCACACCGTCTTCGATCGACAAAAATTGTAAATCCGGGAAGAAAATAGCAACTCCAAGAGAAATGTTAGACAGCTTATTTTGCTCTCCAAACTGAGCCATCGTAGTAGCGTATTCGCGCGCATCTGCTTGGATCAGACCGATCACTATAATGATCAAAGTTAGAATTAGAGTAAACAAAGTCGATGAAGAAAATGTCGAGATCAGCAGCGCAATCGAAGCGATAACGATAGCCTTTAAAAATATAGCGATCGTCGCAAAATGAATATTTATTGTCAACCCATGCGCTTTAAGTCCTGCCAGTTGTTCATTGATCACTTCCTGCGGCGTTCCCCTAGCTACGAGCTGTTCAGTTTGAAGAGCTATCATGCCAGACGCTTTCTGATGGAGGAAAAAACTTAGCACCAGATCCATTGCCACCAGTGAAACGAATATCAATACTAGAACTCCTAAGAGTTTACCTAATAAGTAATCTAGCCTCGGCACAGGCTTACATAATATGGTGTATATCGTTCGGTCTTCGATGTCCTTAGGAATGAGCAGCGCTGTCGCTGACAGAGCTAGCAGCATCGAGAACATATTCATGGCGGCGAACCCCGTGCTTTTAAGTAACCTCAGCTCCTGCTCTGGGCTGCCGTCGCCTCCAGTCTGATTTGGTAAAATAATCTGTTTCGCGGCCCATAGTAAAATGACAAATACGACTAAAAAATAAAACACCTTCATCCTTACTAGTTGCGTGAAAGTATGGCTCGCGATCACACCGATCCTGGAAAAGGAGATAAATGAAGTTTTTTGGAAGTGTTGTGTATTTGTAGCCATGTTACTTGTTCTCCTTACTGTTTTTAATCCTGCTATTTGCGGTCTCAATAAATAATTTCTCAAGCGAAGACCTCGGCTTGCCACTGCTGACCAGCTTCGCTCCGCTACTACTATGCTGCTTCACCAGTTCAGTGATCGACTCCAGCAGACTGTCGTCGGCATTCTCTATCACTAACTCATGCTGGCTCTCGATGGATGTCAGCTCTTCCAGAGTCCCTTCATTCACCATCTGACCCTCAAAAATAATCCCCACCCGGTCGCAAACCTCCTGCACTTGCTCTAGTAAATGAGAGCACAGAAAAATCGTTACACCATCTTCTTTCAGCCGAAAGATCAAATCTCTAATCTCGCGAGAACCAATGGGGTCCACCCCTGCAGTAGGCTCATCTAACACCAACAGTTTAGGGTTCTGAATCAATGCCTGTGCGAGGCCCACACGCTGTAGCATCCCTTTAGAATAGCCATTTAGTCTTCGGTTCCTGGCATGATTTAGCGATACCAGATCTAATAATTCATCGACTCTATTCTTCAACTCCTTCCCTCTAATCCCGCAAAGTTTACCATAAAACTTCAGCGTCTCAGCCGCTGTCTGATGCTTATAAAAATACGGATTCTCAGGAAGGAACCCTATTTCACTCCGTGCATCCACCCTCCGCGCGTCACAGCCAAACACATTACAGATTCCAGAGGTAGGAGCCACCAGTCCCAGTAGAGCCTTCATCGTAGTAGATTTCCCGGATCCGTTTGGGCCGATCAGTCCATACACCTCGCCCGCTGCTATACTCAGCGACACATCGTCCACCGCCCGAAACGTCTCACGCTTAAATGAAGACCGGTATGTCTTAACTAGATTACGGATCTCCACCGCGAAGGCAGGCTTAGATTCAGATTTCATCTTAGAACTTTCACTCATGTTTTCTAGTGAGCATGTTACAAAAAATCCAGCCACAAGCAAACAAATACCTAGGAGGCCATCAGTTAAAAGAAGCATAGATACATCAATAGCTGGGTGTATTGGTTATAAAGGCGTGATTTTAAAGAAGCATGACCTGTCAATTGATCTAGCGCATCGTAAACTGTTGTTTATTTACTTAGCCTCATGGAAGTTTATTTCAAAGACTACCGTGACCCACAGAGCAAAATAGGATTGATTGGTTTCCACGTGGTTCATTTTTAAAAGATGATGATTTTTGTGTTATATCAGGTAACAATATGATTGGGTTGAGAAAGCATGAGGTTACAGGTGATAGTAAAGATCTAGGTGGAGTGACACGGGAAATTGAAGTGATTCGAAAATAAGGAGCTACCCCTGTGGTCCGCTGGTTATATTTCACTCTCCACTAAATGGCTTTTAGGCTATCTAGAGTAGTGGCGGCCTTAATACTAATGAGCTGAACGAAAGAAGACAAGTAGTGTATGCGCATAAGCAGGGTTATACAGAATTGATCGACTCCTAAAGATTCATTAAATTTGACTTGATCACTTGTCGCTTAGCACTATCTTCCCGCCATCTAAGTAACTAAGAAACAAAATACACAATCATTATGGCAACAACAGATATAGAAAAACACGGCTTCCAGGCAGAAGTGAAGCAACTTTTGGACATCGTTATCCACTCACTTTACACTGATAAAGAAATTTTCGTTCGTGAGCTAGTTTCAAATGCAGCTGATGCACTTGAGAAGCTTCGTTTGAGACAACTCACCGACAACAGCGTCGTTGATGCTGATTTGCCACTCGAAATCAATATCACGACTGATGAAGAGAACAACACGCTCACTGTCACTGACTCAGGCATTGGAATGACGCGTGAGGAGCTCCAGCAGAACCTCGGCACTATCGCTCACTCAGGCACCAAGGCATTTCTTGAGCAGTTGAAGGAAAAAGGGGAGAACAACGCAGACGTCATCGGGCAGTTTGGAGTAGGATTCTACAGTGCCTTCATGGCAGCTGATGAAGTAGAAGTCCACACCCACAGCTGGGATGCAGAAGCAGGGGAGCACCTTGTTTGGACTAGTGATGGGTCCACAGGATACACCATTGAGGACAGCTCAGGCATTCCGCGCGGTAGCCGTATCTTGTTGAAACTTAAAGAAGGTCAGGAAGAATTTGCTAAGGCAGACCGCATCAAAGCGATCCTGGAGAAATACTCAAACTTCGTTTCCTTCCCAATCAATCTTAACGGAGAGACCGTTAATAAGGTAGAAGCTCTCTGGCTTAAATCTAAGAGTGACATTTCTAGCGAAGATTACACCGAGTTCTACAAGTTCGTAGCCGGCGCATGGGATGAGCCACGTTACACCATGCACTTTAGTGCAGACGCACCACTTGCTATCAACTCGCTACTCTTCGTTCCGCAAGACAACCAAGAGCAGTTCGGAATGGGCCAGATGGAAGCAGGAGTCTCGCTCTACTGCCGCAAAGTCCTCATCGATGCTAAGCCTAAGAACCTCCTCCCAGAATGGCTACGTTTCTTAAAGGGTGTCATTGATAGCGAAGACCTACCACTCAACATCTCTCGCGAGAGCATGCAGGACAGCGCGCTCATCCAGAAGCTCAACAAGCTCATCACCAAGAGATTCCTCAAGTTCCTCGAAAAGCAAGCCAAGACAGACTCGGAGAAATACGAGGAGTTCTTCGCTAAGTTCAGCAGATTCCTTAAAGAGGGAATCGCCACCAGCTTCGAGCACCAGGAGTCACTCGCTACTCTATTGAGATTCGAGTCCACCATGACCGATTCAGGCAAGCTAACTTCATTCGCTGAATACATCGACCGCGCTAAGGAAGACCAGAACGAGATCTACTTTATCGTGGGAGCATCTCGCGATGTGATCGAAAATGGCCCTTACCTAGAAGCCTTCAAGGCTCGTGGAATCGAAGTCGCCATCTTCACAGATGCAGTTGACCAATACGTGTTCGACACCATGCCTGAGTTCAAAGGGAAGAAGCTAGTCAGTGCAGACCGTGCAGATATAGAGCTAGATGATGTAGCTACTGAAGGCGAATCCCTCGATGAAGAATCCCTCACAGCTCTCACAAGCTGGATGGCAGAAACTCTTGGTGAGCGCGTGGAAAAAGTGCAAGCTGGCAAGCGACTCGTCGATAGCCCAGTCGCCGCACTTGCACCTCAAGATGCACCAAACGCTCAGATGCGCGCTATGATGAAAGCCATGGGCCAAGATGCGCCAGAGGCAAAAGTAGTCCTCGAAGTGAATCCTAGGCACCAAGTCATCAAGAATCTTTCTACTCTGAAAGAATCTGACGCTGAACTAGCTGCAATGGTCACCCAACAGCTTACAGACAACGCTCTGTTAGCAGCAGGCATGATGGAAAATCCACAGAACATGGTGAACAGAATGAACGATCTGCTGGCTAGGATTGTGAAGTAAGCTATCTACCAGCTTCATGAGATGGTTACATCTGTAACCATTTCGGTTTGCTCGGTGATCAAACCCTACCGCTGAAGCTTCGCTTCAACTCATCGTGATCACACGGTCTGCCACTAAATCTGCATCTGCCTGGTCGTGAGTGACGATGATTGCAGGGGTATGGGATTCTTTTAGAATCTCGCGCACTCGTTTACGGAGATGATCTCTCCGCGATGCATCTAAGTTTGAAAACGGCTCATCTAGCAGCACTAGCGATGGCTTAGGAGCAAGTGCACGGGCTAGAGCGACACGTTGTTGCTGACCACCCGAGAGCTGATGTGGATACTGTTCCGCGACTTCCTCCAGCCCAGTGAGCTGCAGCACCTCATCCACCCTTGCCTTGCGCTCAGACCTAGCAAGTCCGTGTAGTCCATACACAATGTTTTTTTTAACAGACATGTGTGGAAATAGTGCGAAGTCCTGAAACACCAGCCCTATATTGCGCTTCTCAGCTGCCTGCAGAGTGATATCATTTCCTGAAATTTGGATGGTCCCATTATCTGGAGTTTCTAGTCCGGCCACAATGCGCAGGAACGTGGTCTTCCCACAGCCACTATTACCCAGCAGTGCGATGATCTCGCTCTCCTCTAGTGTGAGTGAGAAATGATCGAGCACCGTTTTTCCACCGAGAGATTTAGAAATATTAGAGGCTGTTAGAGTGGTATCCATTGTTTTATGATCGTTTTTTATTAAGAAGTGTAGAGATGATTAGCAGTCCAAGTAATGAGGTCACCACTAGGATTAATGCTGGGATAGAACCCTCAGGAATACGTTCTTCAGCGGCAAAGAGACCGTAAGTTTTAGTGGCCAGAGTATCGTTATTTGATGGTCCTAGGATCAATGTTAGAGGCAGTTCCTTCATCACATCCACAAATAAGACCACCATTGCCGCCAGAAACGAATGGCGTAACAGTGGGAGGTGGATCCGAAATAATGTGGTCAGCCTGCTTTTTCCTAGTGAGCCAGACGCCTCATCAAGATGTGGGTTTATCTTCTTAAATCCAGCTTCAATAGGGTTATAGCCCACCGCTAAGAACCGGATCGCATAAGCGATGATCAGGCCAGTCACCGTGCTATGAAATATCCACTGCGCGAGATCATCCGCCGAGTGATGTAAGCTACCCTTCACCGAGAGCAGCACGACTCCTAGTATCGCCCCAGGAATGGCATAGCCTAACAAGCTGATCTTCGCACTAAGATGGATCCACCATTTCGGGATGATACGTACCGTGTAGGCGAGCAAGATAGCAGCGATAATTATCACAAAGCATGCTCTCACTGCAAGCCATGAGCTACTGAGCACTAGGTCGAGGTATGGCTGCAGATCTCGATCTGGTAATGCGAGTGCTGCCTGTTGCACCAGCTTAGCCACAGGTAAAATAAACGTCACAAAACTTACCCCTAAGCAGACTGTCCAGATGAAGGCCGTTGTGAGCTTCCGCGGTGCGAGTCCATGGAACTCTGAAGCTGAGGAGCGGTGTGTGTGGTATTTACGTCTGCCTCTTAGAAGGCGCTCGAAAAGGAGAATAATAAAGATCAGAACCATCATGATAGCGGATATTCTCACCGCAGAATTTAGCTCATCAAAGTCTAGCCAAGCAGAGAAGATCCCGGTCGTTAGAGTCTCTATACCGAGGATCTTCATCGCACCAAATTCATTCATCGTCTCTAACAAAGTCAGAGTAAGGCCCGCGATAATACCCGGCCTAGCAAGCGGTAATGAAATTTTCAGAAAGGTGCTGCCCAAACCGTGCCCAAGCACTCTGGAGCTTTCCAGATAAGCCGCAGATTGACTTTTGAATGCCATTCTAGTAGCGATGAAAACGTAGGGATAAAACGAAAATGATAGCACCAGTATCGCGAGTGTGAATTTCCAGTAGATCGAGAAATCAGCAGCAGCAGCAGGGGAGTAGTTTTCTCGCACCCAGATAAAAAGTGAGTATTTAGATGTCATTAAAAGCTCATTATACATCACTGCCATCACATAAGTAGGGATCGCCATCGGTAGACAAAGCAGCACAGATAATAGTGCTCTGCCACGGAACCGAAACGCACTCACTAGCCAAGCACAACCAACACCGATGATGAGAGTTAATACGGTCACGCCAGCTAACATGATCAGTGAGCCAGTCACATAATTTTGTAGCGGTGACGGATCATTTTCACCGGTCGGACTATCTGGGTTTTCTATCTCCTCAGCGAGGAATCCCCACATTTCCTGAGTGGGTTGCTGGACTTCCTTATAGATGAAGAACAGCGGGCTCGCTGCTAAAATAGCGATGACCAAAACGCTCAGAACCCATGGAAGAGATCTGAGTTTGTTAAATGTTTTGTGGGTGAAGTGACGCACAGAGACAGATTATTTCCAGCCTGCCTTTAGGAATGCTTTCGCGGCGGCTTTGCGGTGTTTACCGATGACTTCTAATTTGAGAGGGTCCGCCTTAAATGGCCCCCATGATTTCAATAACTCAGAGGTAGCATTTTCACGGACAAGAGGGTATTCGCTAGTTGTTTCGGAGAAGACTGATTGCGCATTAGCGGCGGTAAGAAACTCTAGTAACTTGACCGCGTTTTCTTTATTTGGAGCATACTTACAAACTCCGCCGCCACTGATGTTAATGTGGGTCCCCACACCATCTTGATTTGGGAAACAGATCGCTAGCTTTTCCGCTATAGCGTGATCTTTTTCATCTGCGGAATTTACGAGTAGTCCCATGTAGTAAGTATTCACGATGCAAGCATCTGCTATCCCGGCTGCTACGGCACGCATTTGATCGCGGTCACTGCCCTCTGGCTCACGTGCCATGTTCATGCGCACTCCTCTAGCCCAGAGGTAAGCTTTCTGTTCACCGTGCTTTGCAATAAATGATGCCATCAGCGATTGGTTATAAATGTTAGATGATGAGCGAGCAATGACTCTGCCTTTCCATTCCGGCTTAGTCAGATCCTCATAGCTAGTGATTTCACCAGCCTTCACGCGATCTTTAGCATAAACGATAACTCGCGCACGAACCGTAAAGGCTGACCAGAAGTCCTCACTATCGCGGAGTGACTCAGGAACTTGCTTTTTGATTAGCTCACTGGTGGCTGGCTGAAGTATGCCATCATCTTGTGCTTTTATCAGACTCCCTACATCAGCTGTGATGAAGAGATCTGCGGGACACTTGTCTCCCTCAGCCTTGATACGAGCGATTAAAGCATCCGCTTTAGCTTTCAATGTGTTGACCTTGATACCAGTCTCAGCAGTAAACTGCTCATATAGCTTCTGGTCAGCTTCGTAGTGACGGTATGAATAGATAGTGACTTCTTCCGCAGCATTTGCTGTGAAGCACAGTAGTAGAAAGGCTGAAGCCTTATTAAGAATGGTTCTCATTAGTGGAAAAATAGGGTGGGTGCGTGATTTATGAGGGATTAATGGCATTTGTGCAAGAGGATTCGTCATGATAAAAAATACGGGGGACTAAATGGAGAAGCTGGACGAGAGATTTGAAATAGTTTACATCAGTATGAATGAAAATCATCCATATATTCCACATGATCGTTCTTTTATCCTTGTTAAATTCATGTGCTGATAACGAAAATTCTCTGGTAAAGAAATCTGGCACAAAGCCCGTATCGGTCAATAATCCAGCACTTTCTCAAAAAACTAAAGCCCTCTCTCTCGAATATGGCGTCGCCTCGTGGTACAATACAAAGACAAATAATGGTCATAAGACAGCTAGTGGCAGACGTCTAAACAATAATGCTCATACTGCTGCACACAAAACCTTACCTATGGGTAGTCAGGTCCGTGTTACTAATCTGAGCAACGGACGTTCAGAAAAACTAACGATCACTGATCGTGGTCCCTATATAAAAAGCCGGATCATTGATGTCACCATCGGTAGTGCTAAACGACTAGGTTTTTATTCCAATGGGATCACAAAAGTAAAAGTCCAGCTCCTCAGCCTAGGTAAATGGAGATACCGTCATCCTTAATAGTTGATGATCAGCGAGAAAACATAAATGCTACTTGGTAGTTTCTGATTATCCCACTATAATCACAATCACCAGAAGATGATTATAATCATTTAAATGAACTCTGAACTATGCCAGCTAGAGATGAGCATGAATGTTGTTGTTTACATTTATTTTCTGAATGCTTGTCATTAGAGAATCTGGAGCTAAATTCAGCGACATGGGCATGAAATACTTTCAGATCATTTGGCTTTCAATTTTCGTAACACTCTCTGCACAAGCAGGCACGCCAGCACAGGCAGAAGCTATCTTGCAGGAGCACAAGACACAAATGAGTGTATGGGAAACTGAACTAGCAGGTGCACAATCAATGGAAATGATGCGCCAGATAGTGGCGAGAAAACCGGATGTTCAGGACTATAAATCACGCATGATCAAGGTAGTCGGTGCCGAACTGAAAAAACCATGGGCGCTTAAGTATGCTGGCTGGCTAATGGCTAACACATCACTTGGTAAGAAGGATGTGAAATTCATCATGGACTATGCGAACAAGTTTCACATGGATGCAGTTGATCTAGGGTATTTCTGCTATAATGTGGCTGTTTCTAAACAGACAGTGCTGGCGAAGAAGCTCTTCATAGAGAAAGCACATCAAACAATTAAAGACCCAAAGCAGAAGGGAGTTGCAGCCATTTCACTCGCGATCGTCCTAAGCGAGATGGGGGATTCAGCCGTGAACAACGCGCGTCGCCTCTCATTGGTGAAGCAAGCGATCATTAACTCCAAGGATGAAAAAGTGGGTGGGACAAACGTTGGAGAGATATCCATGGAGATGGTGCATCGTCTCAAAAACCTTAGTAAAGGTAGTCCTGCGCCGGTCATATCAGGAACCGATAGCTCTGGCGCTCCAGTGAATCTAGCTCAGTATAAAGGCAAAGTGGTGATGCTGGTCTTCTGGTCAAGTTTTGACATGCCAGTCGAGAAAACCATCGAGTTATTAGCCTTGATGCGTAAAATAGAGAAACAGTATGCAGGGAAAAATTTCGCCCTCATCGGAGTTAATAAAGACCAATTGGTAAACCTCCGCGAGCTAGAAAAAGAATCTCAGACAAGCAGTAAAAATATTTCAGACCCACAACAACTTATTTTCAAGCAATACCGTGTGGGAAATCCACCCCACAGTTACGTAATCGACCAGCAGGGACGGATTCGGTTCACCGGTATAATCGGCTCATTTGCGACCCTCACAGTGGATGCTCTACTAAATCCAGTAAAGCCACAGCGGTAGGGTAGCGGAGATGAACACAACTCGTCATGGAGTAGTGCGAGACAGTATCTGCGGCTGGGAGTCAAAGCTACTAAAAAACATCAGATGAAAACACAGCCATTTTCTTCTTTCGCTGTAGGTGATAGGGGAACGTTGTGAAATATGGTTATTGTGATATTTTAAATTATGGCAGCATCTTGGATAATGAGAAAAGTGATTCAGTGGAAGTTTAGGATGACTTCACGAGAGCAAGGGATTGCTAAGATCCAGGCGCATCTACAAGCTTATCTGGATTTGTTAAATGAGCTGACAGATGAGCAGGCTTGCCAACGAGTTAAGGTGGATAAAATGTCAGGGGTGGACGAGGATATGCGTGAATGGAGCCTTTGTGAAAACATCGAGCATAACACCATCGTGAACCATGCCTTGAAAGCACGTATTATCTCATTACTCTCAGGAGAATCCTCAGACGAATACAAAAATTTTGATATTAAAAAAGATGTCATGCCAGGTCTCGGAGAGCCTTTCGGGAAATCAGATACCGATCAATTTATAGCGAGCGTGGAAGGATACTTGGCCGCCATCGCTGAGTATGAATCCTTAAAGACAGCGGCAACAGCCGAGCATCCTATTTTTGGGACATTCAATGCGCACCAGTTCCACATCTTGTTTGGCTTCCACCTGGGGATACATTTAAAGCAGGCAAGTGCGGTGGTGGATTTACTGAAGAAGAGTTGAAGGGATATTGATCTAGCTAGTATTATTTACGCTGCCATAGGTCGTCTGCCGCTAGCATTTTGGCTGGTTTCTTTCCATTCAGCCCCGGAGACTTATAATATTACGATTAGTCCAGAATAACTGTGAAGATGGTATAAGGTTATTTCTTTTCTCGCTTGGTTTTTTTAGACTTTTTGACCTTACCGAAATTCGGATTTGGAGTCATCATCTGTGCATCCACGCTATTGCGCCAAGTTTTTAGTTCCTGTAACAGCTTGGCAGCCATTTTCGGCTTTGTCTGGGCAATGTTGTTTTCCTCCTGAGGGTCGTCTTTGAGGTTATAGAGTTCGAGGGCACCGTCTTCAAAAAACTCAATCAGTTTCCAGTCTCCATTACGCACTGCGCCGTAGGGCTTGGTTCTATGGTAATGAGGGTAGTGCCAATAGAGCGAGCGTTTTTCGATGTCGCCAGTTTCCTTGAGCAAGGGCACCAGACTGACACCGTCCTGATGCTCTTCTGGTTTCAAGGGTGCACCGATCATTTCTAATAACGTTGGGTAAAAATCCATGCCGATCACAGGCACGTCACTACTAGTCCCAGGTTTAACTCCGGGAGCCTTAATAATGAATGGTTCCCGGGTTCCACCTTCATAGGATAGAGCTTTGATTCCTTTTAACCCACCAGTATGGATGTTTTTATCAGGGCCGTTGTCTGCTGTGAAAATCACAATCGTATTCTCTGCCTGACCAGTCGCCTCAAGCTTGGCCATCACCCGACCAACGCTTTCATCAAGGCTCTGAATCATCGCGGCATAGGCGGGATTGTATCCCTTGAAGTTACCAGATTTTTGTTTAGCAGTGTACTTTTCTACCAACTCCGGCTTCCCCATGATCGGGCCATGAACCGTGTAGTATGAGAAATAGAGAAAGAACGGATTTGCTTTATGCTTGCCGATAAAATCAACCGCATAATCGGTCAATGTGTCGGTCAGGAAGTCGCCCTTCTTACCACCTTCGATATTGGGCATATCAAATGGATAGAAATACTTCCCTCGGCCCTTGGGTTGGCCCCACTCGCGGCCTCCAATATTGACATCGAATCCGTGTGACTCAGGGTAGTGATCTTTCATTAGCTCGGGCTGTTTGTTAGGCATCAAGTGCCATTTCCCGACGAACTGCGTGGCGTAACCCTGCTGCTTGAGAGCCTCAGCTAGTGTGACACGCTTATGATCTATCTTCATATTCCAGTTCGGGACTGCCAACTTTGCGCCTGGTCTCTGGTGTCCTGCGATCCAATCTGTTAGATTCGTTCGTCCCGGATAGCAGCCAGTTAAAATAGCAGCACGACTAGGTGAACAGACGGTGCAAGCGGCATATCCATTGGAGAAAGTCATGCCAGCTTTATAAAGCTTATCGATGTTCGGCGTCTCGTGGAACGGGCTTCCCATGCATGAGAGCGCTCCCCAACCGAAATCATCGACGAGAAAGAAAACAATATTGGGCTTTTCCTCTGGAGCTGCCTTAATAAAGCTCATTGAGCCACAGATACTAAGGGTTAAGATAGCTAATATTACTGTGGTTCTAACATGCTGGATCCAGTTTTTTTTCATAGTAGTAAGTATTGGGTGAGCCTTCATGCTATTCTCAACTAGATTCACGAGCAAGCACAGATTGCTGGGTGTCGTGGGGGTGAATACATTCGGAAGATAACGAATAATATGACCGCTGATTGGGCATGTTTTCTTTATTTTTCTGACTTTATTTTTTCTTCGATTTGCTTCATTTTGTTTAGGATTTGTTCTCTGTGATTAACCGGAACACATGCCTTGATATTACCGTTGGGTGTTCCTATAAATGATAGTGGAGTATCCCAAGAAACATAATCGAGACAGATCTTGGAGAATAGAGCTTGTTGATCTCTAGATATCTCTACCCAGACAACATCAGTGTTATATGCTACCTTGGACTCTGCTTCTATTTCTATTAGCTTAGCTTTCCGTGAAAGATCTTCCGATGCCTGATTAGCTTCAATATTACTAAGCATACTTTATCCAGTATTAAGTAATCCGACTCTGAAAATAAAGCACATGATGAGTGTTGTTGATATAAGGACTAGAGCTGTGATAAAATATCTCATTCGAATACGAAACCATTTAGATTTAGTTGTTTTTTGCCCGTCGATATAATCTGAAAAATGCATTTTTTTAAGCCGAACTGTATTATTAGTCTGCGTTTAGTTGATATTCAGTGGAGGCAAACCCAAGCGCTAGAGTGGCCCACTACTCACCACTTTCTCTACTAGCTCGGGTGATGATGCATTCCACTGGCTAATCAATCAAGAAAGGATAGCTACTGTGTGCCATGTCCTGGGTAAGCGTGTAAATTTCGTTGCTGAATCTACATTTTAAGGCTTTTTTGGCAAGTTCCTGACATTGTTCATAGTGAAGTGAACGGACGGCCTTTTTGATCTTAGGTAGCTGGTGGGTTCCTACAGATAGCTCATCGATTCCTAGTCCGATGAGGAGGGGAGTGAGGTTAAGGTCGCTCGCCATTTCTCCGCAGACGCCGGTCCAGATACCATTGTTCCTAGCTGCTTGAGCGGTCATGTCGATCAGACGAATGACGGCTGGGTTGGTGGGCTTGTAGAGTTTTGAGACGTTTTTGTTTACTCTGTCCACGGCGAGGGTGTACTGGATGAGATCATTGGTGCCGATGGAAAAGAAGTCCACGTGCTTGCCTAGTTCTTCTGCCATGAGGGCGGCGGAGGGGACCTCGATCATCATACCGACCTCTACGTCTGGATCGAATGGGACGCCGCCAGCGTCTAGCTCATCCATGCATTGCTTGAGGATATCCTTGGCCGTGAGTAGCTCGTTTAGGCCCGATATGAGTGGGAACATAACGCCGAGCTTACCGTGAGCGCTAGCTCTGAGGATGGCTCTGAGTTGTTCCTTGAACATGCCTTGACGAGCAAGCGAGACGCGGATGCCGCGCCAGCCTAGAAATGGATTTGGTTCAGGCTCAGGGAGAGGCTCGGCGGGGAGCTTGTCACCACCAGCATCCAGGGTACGGATGATGGCTTGGTGCGGCTGCGTGCGCTTGGCTACCTCTTTATAAACTCTGGTCTGGCGGTTCTCATCTGGTATTTCTCCTGCACCAAGTAAGTAGAACTCGGTGCGAAAGAGGCCAATGCCCTCAGCTCCAGATTTCTCGACATAGGTCAGCTCGTGTTCAAACTCGATATTTGCCGAGAGTATGATAGCGCGGTCATCCGTGGTTTGTGTGCGGATTTCCTTGAGTTCATCGAGCTCAGATTCCCGTTGTTTTTTGACTCGCTGAATTTCTCGGTACTTGGCGATAGTGGCAGTACTAGGGTTGAGGATCACCTGGCCTGAGTAACCATCAAGGATAATGAAGGTGAGAGACTTGATACTCATGACCGCGCTCTCCAGTCCCACAATGGCGGGGATGCCGAGCGAACGGGAAAGAATGGCGGTGTGAGAATTTACGCTGCCTTGCTCAGTGATGAAGCCAATGGACTTCTGCCTGTCCATGGTGGCAGTGTCGGATGGGCTGAGGTCGTAAGCGACGATGATGTGCTTATGCTCCGGATTGTGGTCTTCTGATTTGTGCGCATCATCTGCTGAGCTGAAATTTCTAATCACTCGCTGGGCTACGTCATCAATGTCGGTGGCACGCTCGGCAAGGTATTTGTCATTCATGCGGCGTATAGCCTCGCAGTAAGTCTGGATGACGGCGTAGTAGACAAATTCCGCATTTTGGAGTCGACTGGAAATACCTTCTCTTACTTTTTTGAGAATGGAACTGTCTTCCAGAATGAGGATGTGTGCTTCGAAGATCAGTCCTTCATGATCTCCTGAGATCTCTTCTATTTTCTTCTGGATGCCGCTGAGCTGAACCTTTGTCTTGCCGATGGCGGCCTCGAAACGTGAAATTTCGTAGTCAATATGTTCTTGAGCAATCTCATAAACTTCTGGGGCGATCATACCCCGCGCAATCACATGCACAGGTCCGAAGGCAAGGCCGGGTGACACGGCGGTACCTTGTAGAATAGTTTCTCTATGTGATGTATGGAGTGGCATATCTGAGCTAACACTATTGATAGTGTTATTAATGGTTAGATAGAGAGATGATCTAGAAATGCTAGTCCTCGAAGTCTCTCTCTACGAGTGCTACGAGGGCATCTAGGGATTCCTGCTCCTGCGCTCCCTCTGTAGAGATGACGATGATGGAGCCGTGACCGGCAGCGAGCATCATTAGTCCCATGATGCTTTTTCCATCGATCTCTTCACCATCTTTCTCGACTGAGACCTCTGCCTCGAACCTGTTCGCTGTTTTTACGAACTGAGCTGCGGGGCGGGCATGGATTCCAAGTTTATTGGTGATTGTGATTTCCTTATTAGGCATACGGTTGATAGTTTTATATGTTCAATTAATAACAAGAGCTTAGAGGCATAAAATAGCTAGTGGAAGGGAAATTTTTCAGTGAGGGTTAAAAAGTCTTAATTTATTATCTATTAGTCTGTTGCAGGGTTATCGTTCTTGATTTTCTCATTCAGCCTGTTATTAAATTCGTCAGCCATATCGTAGCCTAGTCTACGGAGCTGTAATTCAAGAATGGTAACGGCAACCATTCTAACGGTATCACGGCCTGGCGCAACGGGGATATCCACATAGGGGACATCGACTCCTAGGATATCTTCTGTTTTGCGGTGAATGCCTGTTCGATCAACCTCATTGAGATCGCTGTGAGGGAGGAGATTTACGATGAGGTCTAGTTTGGAGTCTGGCATCATGGCGCCTAGTCCGTAGATGTTGGTCACATTGACGATACCAATCCCTCGCATTTCAATAAAACCTCTAGAAAAATCTTTGGTGTAAGCGGTGAGCTCGCCGCCGACGTTACGGATATTGACGTGGTCATCTGCAATGAGTGCTGCCCCTCGCTCCACAAGACCGATAGCTGTCTCACTTTTACCTGAGCCGCTCTTGCCCTTGATGAGAACACCGAAGCCTTTGAAGTGAAGCATGCATCCATGGGCGGAGGTGGTCTGGGCAAATTCTGTTTCTAGGCAAAGAGCAGCACGGTTAGAAAAGTGCATGGTTTTCTTTGTGGTGCGGAAGATAGGGATACGGAAAGGTGCGATAATGGTAGCGATGGAAGCTGGTATTTCCGACCCTTGAGTAATCACAATACATGGGATATCTGCCTCGCAGATAGCTAGGATGCGCTCTCGGAGAGTCTTTGCGTCGAGTGAGTTCAGATAAGATAGCTCAGAATTACCAAACATTTGGACCCTTGCAAAAGCAAAATTCACGAGATATCCGGTGATCGCTAGACCGGGTCTGTGAGTAGAGGGCTCGGTGATTTTGCGGTCTAGATCGTAGCTTTGGGAGTGGTTATTCTCGTGCAACGTCAGTTCTAGCTTGTCCGCGTATTTCTGGTAGAAATCATTCACTGTGATGTGGGTGACGCTGTGGATCTTTCTCTTCATGGCTAAAGTGTAGGATGTGCGGCGGAGTAACCAAGGTAAAAAACTCTGGCATATCGTAAACTGGGGATTGCAAATGATCATAAATCAGTAAATATTTGGCGAATAATTAATCCCTCACAACAGACAATTTAAAAATGACTCTCACTAGCCAAGAACCAGTTTATGTAATCGGTCACTTAAACCCAGACACTGATGCCATCTGCGCGGCAGTAGGCTATGCGGAATATCTCCGTGTGGCCGAGGGGAAGGATGCCGTGGCGCTGCGCTGTGGAACTATCCCTAGTCGGGTGAAATGGGTGCTGGATCAAGCTGAGGTGGGCGAACCTGAGCTAGTGACGGATATCCGTACTACCGCCGAGCTGATCAGTAATCAGTGCACTGTAAATGTTTCTGAGGGGGACACTTTTCTTAAAGTATATAATGCGATGCAGGAGAGCGGAATGGAATCGTTACCGGTGGTCTCTGACAATGGTGAAATCCGTGGGATACTAAATTTCACTCAGCTGATGCAGTTGCTAATGCCACAGGATGTTTCTGGCAGTAAGGCTGTGAAGACGGTGTTCGTCTCACCCCAGAAGATTTTAGAATCATTGAAGGGTGAGTCAGTGGGAGCTGAAGTGACTACCGATGAAGAGGAGCTGATCATGTTTGTAGGAGCGTCCAGCGAGGAATCCACCAGAGCAGGGTTAATCAGAGATGCAGCACTCGGCCTTTCTAAAATGCAGCTCGTGATCTGCGGAAACAGAAGGCAGCTGCAAAAAGTGGCTATAGAAAGCCAAGTAAGGATGATGGTGGTGACTGGTGGATTTGGTGTTGAGCCAGATATGATCAAACTGGCGCGGGAGAAAGGGGTGAAGATTATTTGCTGCAATTACGACACGGCGACGACGGTGCAGCTGATTCGCTGCTCGCGGATGGTTGACACTGCGCTAGCTGGTGAATTTCTGTGTGTGGATGCAGATGAAGCGGTGTCAGATATACGCCGGAAACTAAGTGTGGCAAATCAGGAGGTTTTCCCCGTGGTAGAGAAAGGCACCCGAAAGCTCATCGGGGTATTCACTAAGGCTGATCTGGTAGCTCCACCCGTGACCAAGATCATTATGGTGGATCATAATGAATACTCGCAAGCGGTGCGGGGAATCGAAGAAGCACAGGTGGTAGAGGTGATCGACCACCATAGACTGGGTGGAAATGTCGTTTCACGTGAACCAATCCGTTTTCTCAATGAACCGGTAGGATCATCATCGACACTCATCGCGCGGAAATTCAGAGACAGAGCCGCTCCATTATCTAAAGGGATCGCACTTTGCCTCAGCGCTGGACTGATTTCTGACACGCTAAATCTTACTTCACCCACGACGACGGATCTAGATAGAGATATTTTGAAATGGCTCTGTGAGATAGCGGGCGTGGATGCGAAACAGTTTACGCATGACTTCTTCGCTTCTGGGTCGCTGCTGCACATGGGAACCGCGAAGGAGCTAATCCATACCGATAGAAAAGAATTTGAAGAATCGGGTAAGAATATCAGCATCACCCAGATTGAGGAGATTAGGCTGGATGGATTTGATGATCGTAGGGCGGAAATAGAAGAAGAGCTGGAGAAACTTTGCAGATATAAAGGGTATGATCTCGCGATAGCAGCAGTCACTGATATCACCAAGCATGTCAGTTTGATCTTAGCAAAAGGTGATGAACGCATCATCAGTGAGTTGCCATTCGAACACCGTGCCGACGGAGTGATCATTGCTAAGAACGTGGTCAGCCGAAAGAAGCAAATTTTCCCAGCTGTTTGTAAAGCGATATACAGTGCAAGAGCCATCATCATAGAATAACCCATGAAACAAATCATCATCAAAGTAGGAACCGGCGTACTCACCAGAGAGAGCGATGGACAGCTGGATGGAGCCTCGCTAGTGAAGCTTGTGACAGCGATAGCAGATATTTCAAAAAATGGCCATCAAGTGATTCTCGTCTCTAGCGGAGCTGTGGGCGCAGGTATTTCTGGTCTTGGACTAAAGGAGTATCCATCGGACGTCCCTACCCGACAGGCCTGCGCAGCGGTGGGGCAGACTCGGCTCATGCATGCGTATGAGAACTTGTTTAGAAACTTCGGTATCAGTGTGGCGCAGTTGCTACTCACCGCCGATGACTTAAATGACGATGCCAGAAGTGGCAGAGTGCGTGATACTCTGACCAAACTATCAGAAATGGGCAATATTATTCCGATCATCAATGAGAATGATTCGGTAGCAGTAGAGGAAATAAGTGTGGGTGATAATGACATGCTCTCAGCTAGAGTCGCAACTCTGTTAGAGGTGGATATGCTAGTTCTGATGTCTACTATTGATGGACTCATCTCTCCTGAAACTAACGAAATTGTTAGAGAGATAACGGACGTGGATACCGTGTTAAGTTTTGCACGCGGAGATAGAGGTAAGTTTTCTATCGGCGGCATGGCGACCAAGCTCCAAGCGGTGAAATGCAGTGTAGATGCTGGTATAGAAACCGTCATCATGAATGGCACCAGGCCAGACAGACTCGCTGATGTGGTGGCTGGTGGTGGGTTGTGTAGTAGATTTAAGTCGAAGTGAAATTAAAGTAATCAACTACCATGGTGGATAGGTCATTTATTCTAATCTGGATTAATACCATTTGAATAATTAGACCGGCCTATTTTGTGATTATTCTTGTGATTAGTTTTTTCAATAAATCTCAGCGATTACTTATACTTAATCAACGCCTTATTACGAAGCCTGTCTAGATAACGTTTGAATCTAACAGAGGACTTTCTGTTTTGCACTGCCTGCTCTAACTGTGGTTTTACTCTGGCTAAGCTGGGTGCGGGGCCATCGATCTGGCGGGTGACGCGGATGATCTGGTAGCCTCCTGAATCTAGGCGGATCGGTCCTATTACGGTTCCTATTGGTTCAGTGAAGAGTGCGAAGCTGACATCTGGACGTAGATCAGTACGCTTCACATTAGTTCTCTTGCCACCCTTGTCAGCATAGGCGTCTGTTGAATGTTTTTTTGCTAATTCCGCAAAATCAGCACCCTGTTTGATCTTCTTGATGAGTTCTTCTGCAAATTCTTTTTGAGTCTCAGGTGTAGCTAGTAGATCTTTGCTATTGGTGAGGGGGATATAGATTTTTTCGAAGTCGATCTGATCTTTCGAGCGGTCTCGCATATCACTCTTGTTTTCATTATACTCCGCCATCAGCTCATCTTGCGTAGCAGGTGTGGGGTCATTGAAGTGCTGGGCGCGCATTGCTTGGCCGATCAACTTATCCTTAGTGAGCTTAAAAAACTTGGAGTAGGAAAGATTAGATTTACTCAATTGCTCGCGGAATTTCACCTCGCTGCCATCATAGAGCCGGTCAATTTGGCGCTTTATATCTGCCTTGATCGCGTGGTCTGGAATCTGCGCACCCATATCATTGAATTCGTGGATGATCAGTTGGCGGTTGATGAGCTCATCTAGGATTTTCCCCTTACTTTCAGTCACCTCTGCCATGTAAGCATCACCCATGCGTGGGTGCTTCGAGGCGAGACGCGCTCTTATTGGTGCTAGCATGAAGGCTACTTCATTGATGGTGACGACTCTGCCATTGGCAATTGCGGCGATACCATTGACCTTGCGAGGTTCAGCGCTCGCTGTGGGAGCGAGTATAGGGGTCAGTAGGCTTATTGCCAGTATTACAGTTAGAGTGGTAATAGTTTTCATAGTAGTGTCTTTTCTAATTAAAATACCGAATTAATATGCAGTAAAAAAAAGAAAAGAAAAGAGATTATTAGTTAATATTGTAAGACTATGCCATTTCACTAGGCGATAGTAAATGATTGTAGCGCTCTACATGTGTGGCGCGTCCTGATTCTGGATCGATATCGACGATCATTCCGCAGAGTCTTACTGGTCCTTTGGCCACGGGAAACCTGGTTGGTAGGCCGGATTTAAATCTCCAGACCACACTCTCTACATTTCTTCCTAGCACGGAAATCTCTGGTCCACACATCCCAGCATCGGTCAGGTGGGCGGTGCCTTTAGGGAGGATTCGCTCGTCGGCTGTCTGCACGTGCGTGTGAGTACCCACTACAGCAGAGACTGTCCCATCGAGATGAAACCCCATCGCGATACTTTCGCTAGTAGTCTCGGCATGAAAGTCTAGAAAAACGATTTTCACTCCCTCGTCAGTCAGGCGCTTCACCTCATTTTCTACAATGGTAAATGGGTTCTCTAGTGGGGGATTCATGAACGTTCTTCCTTGAGCATTGAGCACCGCAATTTTGCCAAATTCTGTCTCAAGCACCACTGATCCATTGCCTGGTGTGCCAGGAGGATAGTTGATTGGGCGGAGGATTTTAGGCTCGTTGGGAAGGTAATCTAGAAGCTCGCGCTGATCCCAGACGTGGTCGCCGGTGGTGATAACCTGCACGCCTGCTGCGAAGAGTTCTTTGGCTATCTTAGGCGTGATGCCTCTGCCGCCAGCGGAATTCTCTCCATTTACGATGGAAAAATCGATACTATATTTGCGTTTGATGTTTGAGAGTTGTTGGATAACGGCCTTTCTGCCGGGCTCGCCAACAATATCTCCAAGAAAAAGAATGCGCATTTGATCTGAGTGTCGTATAAAGTTTTCAGCAGAGTAGGTACTCCGTTATTCACTTATCGGAGTACTAGACTTAAACCACCGTAGACAGAAAAACACACGAATCGACCAGAGACCAGAATATATGAGCGCAAAGAAACAAAAATCATATGCCCTTGAAGTGACACTAGTGCTTCTTGCACTTGTGATCGCCTTTGTGACGCAGGGAGTGATCAAGTCAGCGAACCCACCAAAGATCTCTAATATTCCGACTGGAGACAAGACGGCTCTTAAAGAAACTCTCTCAGAAATAGAGGTGGATCCATCGGTTACTAAACAAGAAGATAAAGTCCCTAAGGAATACAATAAGCATCTTACCGATCTGGCAACCACTCCGGACTGGAACGAGCTAGAGCAGTATCAGCACACGATCAGTAAGAAGGTTTTCGAGCGTGAACTAGAGGAAGTATATACCCTCGAAGGAAAGTGGAGAGACTGGATCACCACCTCTGATGAGTCAGCAATGATCAGGACGTCTGCAGAGGATGGCGCGCAGCTTTTTGAATTATTCTTCGCCTCAGAAGTGAAACAAGAGAGCCCTCCGAAGTTCTGGAGAAAACGTGATGAAGTCATCGTAAAGGATCCCGTGAAACCATTATTGGGGCTGAGGATAGTGGTCGACCCTGGGCATATCGGTGGGAAGTTTTCCCAGGTTGAGGAACGGCAGTTTAATTACAAGGACACCCCGCCGGTTAAAGAAGGGAATCTCACACTTAAGGTAGCTAATATGCTAGCCAAACAGCTAGAAATTCTAGGTGCCCAAGTAACGCTTACTCGTGAATATCTTTCTCCTGTTAATCCTAACCGGCCTGATGACTACGACAAATATGCCTATACTATAATGAGCAAAACTAATCTCTGGGCGACCCCTGTGGCGATAAGGCGAGCGAGTGAAAAATTATTTTACAGAGCAGGCGAGATCCGTGAGCGTGCCAAGCATGTGAATAATGATTACCGGCCAGACTTAGTGTTGTGTTTGCATTTTAACGCAGGGATAAAGAGTGAAGAGCTAATTCAAGAGGAACATTTTCACATGATTTTAAATGGAGCCTACATGGATAGTGAGGTGGCTAAAGATGACCAAAGATTCACCATGATGCAGAGAATACTGCAGCGTATTCACCCCGAAGAGGCTCGGCTCAGTTCATATGCTGCGGCTGCCTTTACCGCTCATACCGGTCTGAAACCTTACCAGTATGACCCCGCTTCGAACCGTGCACTCAACGTGGATAAAAATCCCTATCTCTGGGCGAGAAATCTAGCGGCTAACAGATCCTACCTCTGCCCGGTGCTCTTCTACGAACCCTACCTGATGAACGGAGCAGACACTCACGCCCGTATTATTCAAGGTGACTACGAAGGTCTCCGCTACTTGAACGGAATGCTACGGCCCTCCATTTTCCGCGAGTATGTGAATGCCGTAACTGAAGGATTGGTAACTTATTATTCTAACAGAAAATGAAACGTCATCTCTTAATAATCGGACCTGGGTATCTGGGGAAGGAGATTTTGCGTGAATTTCAGAGTGCAGGCTGGCAAGTAACCAGTGCATCGAGGTCGAGCGAACTCGCGGTAGATATTTCTGACCTCGAACAGGTGAAGTTGCTAGCAGAAAAGTTCACCTCTAATGAGAGCTTCCCAAGTCATGTGATCCACTGCGCATCCGCATCTTCAGGGCGAGGTGCATCCGCTGAGGTGAGGCTGAAATGCTATATCGATACCTATCAGAAAGGCTGCCGAAACCTAACAAAAGTCTTTTCTGATGCACATGTTCTATTCACCTCAAGTACTTCAGTTTATGGCCAGCAGGATGGATCACTCGTCACAGAGGAGTCTCTAACAGAACCTAATAGCGAGACCGCAAAAGTCCTGTTAGAAGCCGAGCGTGCTATTTTAGAAGCCAATGGAACCATCGTGCGACTATCTGGGATATACGGAGAAGGGAAGTCCTACTTACTAAACCGGTTATTCTCAGGTGAGGCGACTATGGAGGGGCAGGGAGAGCGAATTTTAAACCACATTCACCACCGTGATGGAGCCAGTGCCTGCCTGTTTCTGTTAGAGAATAATCTTCGGGGTATTTACAACGTCTCAGAAACTACCAATCTAAATTTAAAGCAAACCTACACCGCGCTCTGCGAGAAATTCTCCTTAGCCATGCCGCCCTCAGTTGCCGCCACTGCATCACTAAGGTCGGGACTCAATAAACGGGTTTCTACTAAAAAAATATTAGAGCTAGGATGGTTACCCGAGTTCCCAACATTTTTGGATGCCGCAGACAGCGTAGCCGAATCGTTAAATCTATTGAAAAACTCATGATTAAGATTCTCACAACTGGTGGAACAATCGATAAAATCTACTTCGACGCCACCTCAGAATATGAAATCGGCGAGCCAACCATACCACATATTTTTCAGGATGCTGGAGTACATGCAGAATATGATTTAGAGCCGCTAATGCGCAAGGATAGCCTAGAGCTGACCGATGCGGACCGAGCCCATATCCGCGAGCGATGTGAACATTCACGTTACGACCAAATCCTCATCACCCACGGCACCGATACGATGTGCCAAACAGCCGATCATCTCATCAGCGAGGGTGGGATCGCGGGGAAAACTATCGTCATTACCGGAGCGCTTTCGCCAGCCAGGTTTCGCGTTACCGATGCAGTTTTCAACCTAGGCCTGGCCATGGGCGCCGTCCAATCCATGCCCCCAGGAATCTACATTGCCATGAACGGCGAAATTTTCACCGCAGGAAATGTCAGAAAGAATCTTGAAGTAGGGAGATTTGAGAAGTCCGATCGCGTTTAAGCGGAATTACTCACAATTTGCGCGATAAGTAGTATTTCCTAAAACACGTCACCAGACTCCCTATACGAATAGTAGGGCTCTTTACCATCGATGGACTGGCCGATGATGACGTGATCTACGAATCTGACCTGCATGAGGTCTGCGGCTTTGATGATGGTGCGGGTCATTTCATCGTCTGCGCGGCTGGGACTGGGGTCGCCGGAGGGGTGATTGTGGACGAGGACGAATCCGTGGGCTTGGCTGTTGATGACTGGGCGGAGGACATCGCGCGGGTGGCAGGTGGTTTGGTTGACGGTGCCTTGGGAGATGGTGACGGTGCGGATGTGGCAGAGCCTGGTGTCTGCGAGCATCACGTGGAGGCTCTCGGTGGTGCGGAGCCTGAGCTGCGGCACCATCGCATTATAGATATTTTGAGGGTTGTTGATGGGGGTGGAAATAACGGATTCGCGCGCGATGCGGGAGGCTATTTCAAATGAGGCACAGAGTTGGGCTGCTTTTGCTGGACCTAGTCCGAATTCCTTTTCTAGATCAGACGGCTCTAGCCTGCTGATTTGGCTGAGATTTCCGTAGGTGACGAGGAGTCGCTTAGCTATTTTTATCGCGCTCTGGCCTTTGACTCCAACGCGGAGGAAGATGGCGATGAGCTCGGCATCGCTGAGTGATCCGGCACCGTGCTTGGCGAGCTTTTCTCTGGGACGCTCATCTTTGGGGAGGTCATTGATGTTGATGTTGCTCATGAGATTACCACGCAGGTGGTCGCCATGGCGGCTATACCTTCTTTTCTACCCACAAACCCCATCGTCTCATTGGTAGTCGCCTTGACACCTACTTGCTCTGGCGTGATGCCTAGGGCTTGGGAAATATTGGCTTTCATTTCTGTTAGGTGGGGCATGATTTTAGGCTGCTCTGCCACGAGCGCTGAGTCCACGTTCTGAATCTCTGCTCCATGCTCATCCGCTAGTGCGCGGCATTTTTTCAGGATATTCAGTGAGCAAATACCCTCAATAGATATGTCATCTGGTGGAAAATAATAGCCAATGTCTGGCAGCCCCAGCGCGCCTAGTATTGCGTCTGCGATAGCGTGGCAGAGTACATCGGCATCTGAATGGCCTAGTAGGCCTAGCTCAGAGGGGATGTCCACACCGCCGAGGATGCACTTTCTGTTGGGTGCAAACTGGTGCACATCGTAGCCTATTCCTGTCCGTATTTTCATGTCTGTTAGAAGGTTTTTATCTAGGAACCAGTGGTTTTGGTCCTTTAGGCTGGAGTGCTCTAGTCTTGATTTCGGTGAGCTCTACCAGATAGATGAGCATTGATTTTGGTGAAACCTTTGGCCCCTGGCGGATATCGCCAAAGCCTAGTGTTGCCGGCATATAGAGCTTCCACTTGGATCCCACGGGCATCATTTTCAATGCTTCAGCGAGTCCGGGGATGACTTGTAAGTCAAATGGTAAGGGAGCATCACCAGGTGTCTTCATGAAGAGAGTTCCATCGAGTAAGGTGCCTGTGCATTTAATGTGAAATTGAGTCGCAGCATCCATCCCATTGGCTATTCCTTCTGGTGGGGTGTATTTCTCGCCGTCGCCTTCTTTGAGGATTTCATACTGGAGGTTACTAGCAGTGGTGACGACTCCTTTGCGCTTACCATTCTCTGCCATAAATGCCTTCTCAGCGGACTCGTTGGCCTCAGCAAGTCCGCGCTCACGCATCGATACAATTTTGTCATAGGTTTTCATCGCCTGGTCATAAATGCCTGGATCTTTGCCGAAGTCTTTTTTCATCAGTGCGGTGATGAGCCCTTTGATGTAAGCTTCTTTATCGATGTCATCTGCAATGAACCCATAGGAGGCAAACTGCTCGCCATTCTGGAACCCTAGTCCGTAGCTCATGTCTTGCTTTGCCGATATTTTGTCAGTTGCGGTTAGGTCTGAGATATCGATAGGTAGTTGTATTTTGTCCTGAGCGAGGAGTGTGGAGGAGCCGGCGCAGAGGCATGCTGCCACGGCGGTTATCGTGAGTAGTGTGTTTTTGGATAGGGTGTGCATGGTTATTGGTCTAGATCGTAGATTTTTTTTGGCTCTGGAATGATGACGTCGCAATCAGGTAGCTTTTCAGCCAACTGGTCACGGAACCATTCGCTTGCTCCGATGTCTCCGTGAACGAGGAACATTTTTCTCGGTGCGACCTTAAGCATGTAGGCTAGCAACGCCTCTCTGTCGGAATGCCCGGAGAAATCAAATATCTTCATATCGCAGTTAAACTGCACCGGGGTAAGGTCAGGGCTGAGCTCTATTACGTCGCCTTGCTTTGAGGCTCGGATCGCGCCAGCAGGGGAGTCCGGAGCGGCGTAGCCTACAAATAGTAATGAGTTTTTAGGATTAGAGATGAATCCGTGAGCAAAGCCATTAGAGATGGTTTTCTCGGTCATCATACCGCTCGATAGCGCGTAGATGGCGCCTGGTTGATAGACGACCGGTTTGCGTGAGCCTTTCTTAGAGGCCGCGCGCACATCCATGTCTCTAAAGATCTGGAATCCAGGCATCTGGCGTGGCGTAGTGTCTGCGAATTCATCGAAAAGGATGGTCATCTTAGTGCTAAGGCCACCGATAAATACTGGCGTTTTTTCAGGGATTCTGCCGCTCTCTTTGAACTTGTGCAGCATTGTCAATAGTTCTTGAGTCTTGCCCATAGCGAAGACAGGAATCAGCGCTGATCCACCACCTTCAAGAGTTTTCAAGATAGCATCGCAAAGCTTCTGCTCCTCTTTTTCTCTCTCGTAGGCTGGATCACGCGGTACCGATCCACGGGTGGTCTCGATGATTAGGGTGTCTATTCCTTCCTCTGGGAATTTCGCCCCAGTGATGAGCGTTTGATCCTCGAAGTTAATATCGCCGGTATAGAATACCCGCTGATCATCCTTTTCCACCATCACACCGGAAGATCCGAGAATGTGCCCGGCATCGTAAAGCTGGGCGGAGGTGTCCATTGTGATATCGATTCTCTCGCCATAGTCACGCTTGCGCCAGCGTGTCTCTAGTCTATCAAGTTCACGGTGTCCGTAGAGTGGATATTCGGTGATGCCTAGCTCGGTTCGCTTGCTCTGCATGACGTTCACGGAGTTGTGCAGTAGGGCGTCTGTTAGTCCTGCCGTAGCTGCTGTCATATAGACTTCTGCGTCTGGTTGATCACGCATCAATACCGGTAGTGTTCCTGCATGGTCGAGGTGACTATGGGTGAGGAAAATGGCATCCACTGAGTTATGCTGGAGTTCATCATACTGAGGGATCGCTTCCCCGGCTTCTTGCTTAGGATGCATTCCTGCATCGAATACTATTTTACAATCGCCCGTGTCTAACATGTAACTGTTAGAACCTATCTCCGTGTCTCTTAATAGACTTTGAAAAATCATTATGGAATGAGCATCTATATTGTCTCAGTAAAAGCGAGAATAAAAAGTGGCTCAGCGAGCCGTTGACTAGTCATTGGCTGATTGGTTATTGGCAGGATTCTCTGTATCGGATGATGAAACGATGTTATTTCAGAACGTTTCATCGTGCTGGACCAATGACGTGACAGAGGCAGCATAACGGTGGGATGGCTAAATCTGGTCTAGCTGCAACTTTTTCCAACCCAGAATAGCTTCCCAGATCATCCAGATCTCTAATACAATAGTAGCCAGTCCCATTCCAACGAGTAACCATTGGCCTTGTTCAATCCAGCTTAGGTTAGATCCTATCGCTGCTACGAATACTTGATAGAGCATCGCCCAAGCGGGGATGATGAGCATGAAGACAGTAGGGATGGCGACGAACCAGATGGGTAGATTTTTGCGTTTCATCCAGAAGAGGATCACTAGGAATGCCAGTCCAGCAAGAAGCTGATTCATCGCGCCGAAGAGTGGCCAGAGGATCACTCCGCCAGAGCCAAATTTTCCTAGCAGACCATCTGAGCCAGGCAGTGCTGGAATAGAGGCGATGCCGAATGCGATGACAATAGCGATGATTGTCACGAAGTGTTTATTGGTGAGCGGGTGAGGTTTGGTTCTTTCTTGGTCTCCTCTAGTTATGAAACAAGCAATCAATTCCTGCATTACATATCTCTGAAGTCGGCAGGCAGTGTCGAGAGTGGTGGCTGCAAATGATGCGACAAAGACTCCCATGAGAGCGAGGGAGAATCCCTTGCTAAAACCGAGCGCCGTGAGGAAATTACTCGCGCCAACTACGAAGGCACTGACCTTAGCTCCAAGGCCTTTTGAACTCCCCCAGTCTGCGTATTTTGTATTCCAGGCATCGATTCCTGTGAGAATTGTTCCATCGGGAGTAGTGAATCCTAGCCCCAGTCCAGCGACACAAGCGAGGATCACTAGCACGGCGAGAAATCCCTCTGTGAGCATGGAGCCGTAGCCTACGAACTTGGCATCGGATTCACATTTAAGTTGTTTCGATGAGGTGCCTGAAGAGACCAGACAGTGGAAACCAGAGATAGCTCCGCAGGCGATGGTGACGAATAAAAAGGGAAAGATCAGAGGTAAGTTTTTTGCCGTGACATTTTCTTCAATGGCAGGCGCGACAATTTCTAACGGAGGGCGCACACCATCAATAGGGCTACCGCCATAAATCCCCGCATAAACGAGTCCGATGACAACCAGACCGAGTGCGGAAATGAGCTGTAAGGAGTTAATATAGTCTCGAGGCTGCAAAAGAGTCCAGACGGGCAACACTGAAGCGACGTAGGAATAGACTAACAGGACACCGACCCAGGTCATTAGCGACCAGTTACTGAGCATCTCATTAAAACCATGCACCTGCCCGATGTCGCCATAGATGACGGAAACATACATCACAACTAGTGCGATGATTGAGGGGATGAGGATATTGAAGCCTTTTTTATGAGCGAGTGTACCGATGATCAGAGCGAGAGGGATTTGGATCATACATGGAGTGATTGCCGCTGGGAACATCCGGAAAACAACCGCGATCACTAGCCCAAAAATTGCCAGCACTAATGTTAGCGCCATGAAAAGAATCAGCAGAAACAAAAATCTTACCCGTGGGGTGATGACTTTACCTGCGACATCGCCGACGGTCTGCCCTTTATTTCTGAGCGAAACCACCAGCGCCCCAAAATCATGAACCGCACCAATAAAGATAGAACCAAACAGCACCCATAGCAATGCTGGAACCCAGCCCCACATTACAGCGAGTGCTGGTCCTACGATAGGCCCAGTTCCCGCGATAGAGGTGAAGTGATGGCCGAAAACGATGCCTTTCTTCGTCGGGACAAAGTCCTCACCATCTTCAAGTTCCACTGAAGGGACACGGGCATTTTTATCAAGTTTGAAAATTTTCTCACCGAGCCATTTCCCGTAAGTATTGTAAGCGATAATGTATAGGATCAGCGATCCCAGCGCGATAGCGAGCGTTTGCATTGCTTAGCCCTATAGGACACTTCAACTACTGACAATGGTAAAATCCTATAGCGACGGTCATTAGAAGTTTTATTTCGTATTGTTTTTGGTAAAGATTATTAATCACTCTAACCAGTGTGTATGATTGGTTCTTCGTAAATTTTTATGGAGACAGTTTGAGCTTTCCGCAAAAGAATAGTATTCTGGTTCGGTAGTTTTCAAAGTTTCTAAAGCATCTACTTTACTATTAATGCAGAAATATTTGTGCATGGCGGATAGACTGCGCTGTAATGAATAGCCATTATGCTTTACTGGAAGTATTCTACTTTAAGTGATGATTTCTGGAATAGGACCTTCCTGATCGAGGCCGCCTTTCATTAGACCGGGATCAAAGTCACCGTAATGCTTAATCGGATCACCATAGGCGTTGAGGACACTTGTCCACCAGTTGCCAATGGTTTTATGATTTTGCTTGCCGTAGCCTGGGAATTGGATGTATCGCCCTGGAAGTTTTAGTTTATTTCCACAACCTCCGACGATGACCATAGGCCAACTGTCTAGTTTGCCGTGGTGTCTGTCTCCAGAAGGACTGACGTAGATGATCATGGTGTTATCGAGCATGTTACCATTGCCTTCTGGAACGCTTTTGAGCTTTTTGGCCAGGTGAGCAATAATTTCAAAGTGATGGCTGCGGATGGTATTTCGGCATTCATAGCCTGTCTTCCCTTCAGTGCCTTCATTGTGTCCAAAGCCGTGGACACTTCCTCCGGAAAGACCTAGACCTTTATAAACTGTAGCACTGTTGTCGATTTTCATCGTCGCTACATTGGTGACTCCCGAAATCAACGCTGCGGCTATCAGATCAAAGTGAGCTTCCTGACGGCTTTCCATCATATCTGAAGTGTACTTATCTGTGACCTCTGGTACGTGTTTCTCGAGACTTGCTTTGAGGGCGTCGATTTTTACATCTTGGCCCTGGAGTCCTTCAAGTGCAGACAAATAGTGATCTAGCTTTGCTCTTTCCTCTGGAGGGAGAGCTTTTTTAGTCTTTTTGATGTCGGCATGCATGAAATCCAAGAGATTCTTTTTACAGGTTAATTTCTGTTTAGCATACTTATCATTGGTGGCCACTGTGCCGAAAAACTGCTCAAAGACAATATCTGGTGAAGCCTGGAAAGGAATGGTTTTCTGGGGGCCAGCAGCTGAAATGTCTGGATAGACAACTCCTTCAGTAACACGAGTACCCCATCCACCTGTCAGTCCAGTTGCCATGTGGTTGATCGCTGCGGGATTCATTGTCGCTAGCATAGAATCCACTGTGGCGCGCTTGGGAAGGGGAGCGCCTTTCTCACCTGGTGCTCTCCAAACGCCTAATGCTCCGTAGTTACCCGTATGTCCACCAGAGCACATTTTGCCAGAAAGTCCCTGAACGATAGATAGATAGTCTTTTAACGGCTCTAAAGCCTTCATGGATGGATCAAGAGTCTGCTTGTCGAGAGAGACATTGATGTATTTATCATTGTCTTTCAAAAGAGGTTTGAGCGATGGCGACTCAATTTCATTTGGCATAATACCGCTACTCACGACTACGAAGACAAAACGCTTCGGTAGCTTGCTTTCATCTCCTTGAGCATTCAGTTTTAACTGAGCAAGGACAGGAGATAGCAGTGAGTAGCTCGACCCGAGTGTGAGACCTTTTAGTATATTTCTTCGTGAGTACGACATGTTATTTTATTTGTTAGTGTTTAGAAAATACTAATTTGATTCTAAATCTAGACGTTTTCTGTAGATGAATGAATCGGATGTTAGCAGGGAGATCAGCAGTTCCTTAAAACTGCCGTCATTGTTCATGTATGCTTTTTCAGCTCTAATGAGTGTTTTTGAGTCAGTAAGGAGTTCATTACGACCCATCCAGTAGCGGAAAGTATGTCGAATGATGCTCTGCTGGACTTTCTTAGATTCCGCGAGACGGTTGATGAGTTCATAAGCATTTTTGACATCTCCGTCGAGTTTCTTATCGCCTGTTCCGTCTAGATAACCTTTAGAGTTTATTGGTTTTGTCACAAAGATACCTTTAATTTTGGGAAGCCCTTCCATATCTTCTTTTTCTCTCCATTTTCCAAAATCATCAAAGACTTCAAAAGGGTATCCGAGCGGATTCATTTTGACGTGGCATTTCCAGCACTGTTTAGCCTCGGTTAAAGAATACCGCTCTCTTAGAGTCTGATGATGGTCTTCTGGGATAGTAGCATCTACTGTAATAGGGACATCAGGAATCGTTCCAGCGAGTAAGTATTCTCTGATCCATTTACCTCTTCTCACCGGGTCAGTGTGTGAATTTAGCGAATGGGCTATCAGCCAACTAGGATGGGATAGAATTCCTATGCGTTTACCCTTTGCTAAAACGAATGGCTGCTCTATGGGGAAATCCCATTTTCTAGCTGGTAGGTTATAAGCTAACAAATAATTAGACCTTTCAATTTTGACACGGTCTCCAAACGACTGGATTCCCAGTTTTTCACATTCATCCATGTGTTTCATTGTCGATTTTAGCATATTGCCATTAAAATGATTAAACATTTTATGTAGAGACTGAACGAATTTTTTATGCTCTTTAATCAACTCGTTAGCGTTCTTTTTCCAATTTTTATCTTTGAAAAAAGCATGCATTTTTTGATAAGCCTCAATTTCGATTTTCACTGCTTTATTATCACCGCTGTGGGCTACAAAGTATTCATTTGTTGTTAGTAGTTTCTTAAAAACATTCTTATCTTCATTGAGTATATGCCGAATAAGCACATCAGTATCATTGACGTATCTCTGGGCGTAGTTGAAAAAAGTGTATCCCTTGGCAAATCTTTTATCATCTTTGAATATGTGGGGTGCGTGGTGATAGCCAAAAAACTCCTGGAAAAAGCGTAGTATGCGAGGTTTATCGATGCTGCTGTCTTCGAGTAGTCTAGTCACCTCCCGCTTTACATCCTCCCTTATGGTAAGCTTTCCGTTCTGTGCTGCCTCAAGGAGCAGTTGATCCGGTTTTTGGTCAGTCAGAGCATAAGAAATGGCATAGGCTAATTCTGTCGGGGATAGCATGGTGCGACCATCGCCCACCGGCTTACCTAGGCCAAGTTCTGAACGATAGATGAATTTAGGGCTGCACAATATAGCGATTAAAGAATTGCGCAGTCCAAAATAAGGACCCGCATCTTTAATGCCATTTTGCATGAAATCCGTGTATTTTGTTAGGTCCTCTTGACTGGCGTCCTGCTGAATGGTGCGCTCAAAATGATATTTGATGGCGGCCTCCATCATCTCTTTTGTTGGCTTACCGTCAGCAAGAATAATGTCTCGATATACTTGCGGTGTTTTTAATCTGTATTTCCGATTGATTTCTCCATGCATGCCTCGGACATATCGAGGGTTCTTTCCGTCTTTAATCATCTGAGCAATGACATCCGCCTGCTTTTTAATCACTTTGGCGCGATCAGCATTCCAATCATCCATGGTTTTCCCCTGAGCTTTATAGTCCATTTCGATGAAAGCCATCAATAAGGTGCTATCGACAATGAAGACCGCATTTCGATGTAAGGTATCAAAAGTCGCTGAATCGGCGTAAAATAGTGAGGCGTAATCAGAGATTCCCTCACCACCACCTTTATTAAAGGGTTGGTTGATCTTGTTCAGTTCGCCGATCGTAGCTTTGGGGTTTTGATGGACTCCAAATACGGTTCTTATGGAATTATTAAATTGATAGGGGCTGCGTCTCCATAAGCGTGCGGGTGAAAAAGCTTCTACTTTGATTTCGCCTGAAAATAATTTTTCATGATCAACGTAATTGGCATAATGGGGCTTGCTGATTTTTTCGGCAAGTCGAGATGCTTGATGCTTATCCAGCTCTGTTGATACCCACTTGAATAAAGAATCTCTTTCCTTGCTGGTAGGTTGCGATTTCTTTTTAGGGGGCATGTGCTTTAAATAGACCTGTTCTTGCATCTTGTTAAATACATCAAGGCGTTCAGGAAGCGCCAGAGAAGCAAGGTTATCTAGTCGGATATTTCCTTTCTGAATAGCATCATCATGGCAGTTAAAACAGTATTCTGAAAGCATATCATCATGACGCTCACTCATCTTAAAATGTGTGATTACTGGCTCAGCGTGCTTTTCTTGAGCTTGCGCCTTTAGCTGATTTACTTTATTCGCATGTTTTGGTTTTACTTCCGTATTTACTAATTGGAATTCATCAACGGTCGCTAGCACTTCTTTATGAGAATCTGTCTGGGATGGTTTTTTTAAAAAGGAGGGTGAGAAGTAGCCAAAGACAAAAGAAGACATCAAGAATAGCGATGCGATCACTAGCTGTAAGCTTTTTTTGTTAACTTTTTCTTTGCTGGAGATTTCTTTACACATTAATGATTTAATATTTGTTTACTTTAAACTTCCTTCAACTCTTCGCAAGAATTTAAGCTTTAGCGATCTGCCCCTATTTTTCGTTAGTTTGATTATACGTGAAAGAAAGATGCTGGAATTACGATTTCATTAATTAGAGGTATCCCATATTAGTATTATTTATTCCTCTAGATGCTCATCATCAGCTTCATCCTGATCCTCTGGATGGTCTTCATCTTTGATGATCTCGCCTTGTTCTAGGGCTGAGATGCGCAGGTGTTCTTCCTCGTGGGAGATGATTTGTAGGGTGGCGTTGATGCCTTCGCGGACGGCGGCGGCTTTGAGAACATTGCGGATAGCGCTGGCGGTGAAGCCGTTTTTTCCTATGAGAATCGGAACGTCTTGCTCGGCGACGATGAGCCGGAAGCGGATGTGAGTCTCGCTGGCTTCCGCGACCCTGAGCTGCGCTTGTTCTGGGTGGTTGATGAATTGGAGCGCGATGAACTGGAGGAAGTTGCGCATTTGTTCCGTGACTTCTTGCATGTGTCTATTGTGGGACATGTGCGGTGATCTGCAATGATATTTATGATCGTTGTATTTGAGCTTGTAAGATTTGGCTCTAGGAAAGATGATCTGCAGCATGCGCTATGGAGAGAAATTACAGCAGAGAATGAAGGCAACGGGGTCGAGATTGTGTGTGGGCTTAGATCCTAGACCTGATCTTGATGGAGGAGGGATTGAGGAAGTGCCGGAGTTTTTGGATCGGGTGGTGGGGGAGACTTGGGAGTATGCAGCGGCGTTTAAGCCGAATATGGCTTACTTTGAAGCGATGGGGGTTCGTGGCTTGGAAATTTTAGAGAACTTGCTAGAGAAGATGCCTAAGGAGGTGCCAGTGATTTTGGATGCTAAGCGGTCGGATATTGGTGAGACGCAGAAGTATTATGCGAAGAGTTATTTTGAGAACTGGGATGTGGATGCGGTGACGCTGAATCCCTTTCTAGGATATGACACGCTGGAGCCATTTCTGGACTGGGAAGGCAAAGGGATCTACGTGCTTGCGGTGACATCGAATCCCGGGAGCGCGGACTTTATGAGGCAGAAACTGGATGCCTCCCATGGAGACAAATACGTTTTCGAGCTGGTGCAGGATATCTGTATCCGCGCTGCGGCTGAGGGGCGTAAGACTGATGTGGGAATGGTGGTGGGTCTGACGAATGCGAGTGCGGATGTGTTAGAGAGGGTGAAGGATTTTCCTCTATTGATACCCGGGTTGGGTGCGCAGGGTGGAGATCTAGGGAATATGGCAGGGAAGGGGAGAACAGCACCGGATACGATCAATGTCTCGCGTGGGATCACTTATAAGGAGATGGAGAAAAGTTTTGGGCAGAAGGCGAGGGAGTGGGCGGATAAGATAGCGGCTGCATATCCAGTATCCTAAATAGAAAATGTTAGATTCTCTCCGACTTCAAAATTTCCGTTGTTTCGATGCTCTTTCAATAGATCTGGCGGAAGGCGGAGCTTTGTTTGTGGGGGATAACGCCCAGGGGAAGACCTCTATCCTTGAGGCCGTCTGTGTGCTGATGCGGCTGAGTTCACCGAGGTCGAAGCGGATGCAGCCAATGGTGAAATTTGATGCTGAACATGGCTTTGGCGTAGCTGGAGATGCTGGTGATAGGGCACTACGGGTAAGTTTTACCAGAGGCAAGGCAACGATGTCTGTGGATGGCGAGGAACTAAATACCCAGACGGAATACTTGCAGAATAGCGGGCTGTTGGTGTGGATGGGGAATGAAGATGTGGAGCTGGTGAAGGGGAGCGGTGGTGTCAGACGGCATTATTTAGATTTTCTCTGCTCGCAGATAGATGCTGGCTATCGGGTGGCGCTGAGTAGGTATCGGAGAGTTTTAAAAGCGAGGAATTTGCTGTTGAAGGATGGTGGGAATAGAGACCAAGAAGTGAATGCTTATGGGGGGTTACTCATCGAGTATGGGGATCTGTTAGGTTCTGTTAGAGAACAAGTGGTGGCTGAGCTTTTGCCGAAGGCGGCAGAGGTGCAGGTGGCGATCAGTGGGGTGGATGAGAAGCTGGGGATGGAGTATGTTTCAGGTAGTGGTGGTGATATGAGAAGCGCGCTGGAGGCTACTTATGAGAGCGAGCGCAGACAGCGACAGACGCTGGCTGGACCGCACCGTGATGAGGTGAAACTGCTCATCAATGGGATGTCCGCGAGCGATTACGCCAGCGAAGGACAGCAGCGGACGATGGCGCTGGCGCTGAAGCTAGCTCAGGGTGAAATTTTGAGAGAGAGAGGGCAGAAATTCCCTATCTATTTATTAGATGATATTTTTGGTGAGCTGGATTCGACCCGTAGGAATGCTCTGATGGATTACTTGCCTAAGGATGCTCAGAAGCTGATCACGACAACGAATGTGGACTGGTTAAGTGATGATCTAGGACTCGATACATGGAGTAGGTATCATGTGCATCAGGGAGGTGCCTCTTGATGGGTGTATCTCCTTTTCCCGAGACTACTAAAATTCTAGCTCCACAGATCGTGGAGGCTAGAGTGGATCATCAAGCATTTGAGACCTTGCTGAGACCTTGTGAGGTTTCTCGCTGCAAGGCGACTTGTTGTTACGATGGGGTTCATGTTTCTGATGAAGAGGCTGCGTATATTCAGAGCGTTGTTAGAGGTAGTTTTTCTGGTCTGTTAGATTCTGAGTCAGTGATTGTTCCCACTGATAAGGGGCAAAAGACGGCGACACGTGAGGCGATGGACAGTGAACTGGCGGATGATTTTCCAGCGCATTTTGCGAAGACTCGATGTGTCTTTTTAGATCATGAGGGATACTGTGGCTTGCAGAAACTAGCGATCATTGAGGGAGTGGATCCATGGCAGCATAAGCCACTGACTTGCTGGATGCATCCACTGGTTCTGGTGCCGGCTGGGAAATGGGAGGATCGACCTGTTTTAACGATTGTGAATGCACAGAATGATCCTCAGAAATCAGGCAGCTACGCGGGTTATGCATCGTGCACTCATTGTGGAGGGGCAGATGCTGGTGGGCAGCCTGCTTGGCAGGTGTTAGAGGTGGAGTTAAAGCGCTTAGGAGAACTCTGTGGAAGAGACATTTATGGTGAACTCAGTGCCGAGGAGGTGGAATGGGTGATAGACGAAAATGCGTGAATGAGCCCCTAAATTTAGCTATCTTTTTTCCTAAAAAAGATTATTTTACGAGTAATAACATCTAGGGTTTAGATGTCAGTTATGAAAAAAAGTGAATAGAACTCTATAACAACCTAAATGAAATTAGCCTCTTCGAGCCTACTAAATAACTATGTTGAACTTCGTCCAAGCCCGCTCCATGGATTTGGACTCTTTGCTAAAAAGGATATACCCAAAGACACCATCTGGTGGAAATCCAAACGATCCAATGTACTACTACTAAATCATTCTCATTACAGGACCCTCCAGGAGTCTCATGTGAATGACACTATGGATAATTTGCTAAATATTGCTAGTTTCTATGGTTATTACTCGGCGAAACTAGATAGTATAGTCATCTGTTTAGACAACGCGAGATATGTGAATCACTCGCATGTGCCAAACTCGGGAGCTCCTAGTAATGGTGATCCCTTGTCTTCGGTCAGCCTCAGAGACATCTATGCAGGTGAAGAAATTACTGAAGACTATGCGAACTACGATGCGTGTCCTTGGTCGAAAATCACCTGTTCAGATTCCTTCATCACCTACAGGGACTCTGTGGCCTAGAATCAAATGAATTAGTCGAAACAGTATCTGATAGATATGCATGGTGACATCATCCGTTACCATGCATTTTTATTTTCATCATGGGATGGATTTTATTTCCTAAATGGAACCTTGCGTAAAGGGGGTATCGTTCATATGGATTAATACCACTCCGCAATGAAAAAGAGACGAATAAAGGTTTCTGAGATTGAAGAAAATGTGCTTCGCGGGTAGTAAAAGTTCCGGTTGATTTCCCCAAATAACTGAGGATTAAAGCAGATAGAAAGGGAAAGCCCCGTCTCCCCCTTCAGATGTGAAACACAAGCCAAAATACTTCATGAAAACCATTTGAAAACCATTTGGCTTATTTGTTTTGCGGAGCGGTATTACACCGATGATTTTAGAGAATAATGTGCAAGCATTATTTCTGGTGCCAATGTTGATCAGCTTGGGTGTGGGAACTCTGGCTTCAGCCGTAGTTATACTCTTCATTATTCCCGCAGCTTGCACTCTAACAGAAACTGTTGAAGCCTTCGGTGCCGATGCGACGGTGGATCCTGATGAACGGGAGAAATAATTTTTTAGTGGAATTTAGGGGAGTTTCCAAGTGGCTCTATATTTCTTAGAGTCATCGGCAGTGAGCAGAACGTATACGGGGTTCTTACTAGGATCGATTTTTGAAATCATCGTCTTTAACTGAGTTTCTGGCATGGTAGTGCAACCAGCGGTGGGCTTACTGCCGCCACCTCTCCAAATGTGGAAGAATATAGAGCTTCCTGCATCAGGGGTAGCGCGTTGTTTTGAGGTCCCTTCGTTGTGTGCGATGAAGAGTTTGAGTGAGTGGGCGTTGTCACCTTGGCGCATCTGAGCCTTTTTTTCCCACTTCGTTTTTGGCTGATGAGGAAGGAGGATATGCCGGTTATAATATGGTGATTGAGGGTCTTCCACCCAGAGGTCTTTGGTAGTTATTTGTTTGTAGGGAAGGGTGGCGAGTTTTTTTACCATGGGAGCATATCCGAATACAAAGCCTGATTCGGAGCCAATTCTAAACATGCCTGCTGGTGAGCGACCATCGCCTTCTTTTTTTCTAACACCTTCCATATTTCTGGGGTGGAGACCTATTCCCCAAGCAAGTCCATTTCTCCCAAGCCGACCTTTCCAAGCTGCGCCAATCTTTAGCCAGCCAGCCCCATTTTTCTCGAACATGGAGAGGGTAACGTGAGATGAGTTCTTACTGGGCGCGATTCCGAAAATGAGCTGCAGAGTATCCGCTGGCAGCTGAGCAGAGCTGACAGGAATGGTGATCAAATAAATGAATATGAAGAATACACGTTTGAGTTTTAGAGGGAAGTGGTTCATTTATTTGCTTGTTGGATTTTGTAGTAAAATAATTTTTATTGTTACTTTTATAGCATAGTATGATTCTAGAGTAAATAAGTGTTCTGTACTGAATGCTGTAATTTTAGCATTTTTAAAGTTGCGTGATTTCTTTGCTTGGTATAAGTTTCAATTGACACACATGAAAACTATAGTCTTATTCCCCATTGTTCTAGCCGTCGTATTGATCATGAGTTCTTGTGGTTCCTCTCCAGAAGAAGAGCCCGTGATCAAACTTCCTATTCCAGCTCTGCCCACAGAATTGACGCAGCCAGTGAGTTCTAACCAGACAGCAATCCCTGTAAACTCGGCTATTCCTTTGGCAAATCGTGTTGCTGGAAGACCCGGATTTGTGTTTAATCCTTACAACCAGAATATGGTAGAGGTAAATGGGATGCCCTCAGGAACAAAAGTCCGTGACCCACAAGACCCTGATCCTAGCCATATTTTTGTGGTTCCTTAGGTGAGGTTTTATCTTTCTATATAGCGTGTTTTTTTTCATAAAAACGTTTACCAAGTGTTGTCTGCAACGTTAGGTGTCTAATCGGATAGCAGATGATGGCATCGAGGGCGTGTGCTATCCGCTCGTCGCAGACATCAATAAAACAGACTCTGAAGAATATGATGTTCTAGCAGGTCATACTGATGTGAACGGAAATGGTGATTATGTTGTGGAGAGCGAGATGGTTGCTTACCGTGGGCTTTTCCTCATTGATCTGGATGGCAAAGTCCGTCATCAGGTGGTGAATGATATGCCACTAGGTCGCTCTATCCGTGAGTGTCTTCGTATTATCGATGCACTCCAGCATTTTGAAGCACACGGAGAAGGATGCCCTATGGATTGGGAAAAGGTGTAGCAACGATGACAGCAGACCATGCTGGAGTGAATGCTTACCTTTCTAAGTAATTATTTTCTAACAGAATCAAAAAGAAAGCCTACTTGGATCACTTCAGGTAGGCTTTTTTGATTTTGAAAAATGATGACTACCTATGGAAGTTTAAAGATCTTCATCGTGGTATTGTTTGGCTTGCCTGTCTCTGGATCGATTTCGATCGTTGATGGATCTCCAGCGATCTGACCGCTCTTAAATCCCTTCGCTACGATTGGGTTGTATGGCCGGAATGGGCTCACAAAATGATCCTTAATAACAATCCCCGTCGTGGGGTCAACCATTGGCTTAGCCACAGGATAATTATTACCTCCGGTATTAGAGCATGAGGAAAAAATAACTGTGGTACTCGCAGCTAATAATGAAAGTAATAATTTATGGTTCATAGTGACTAACCTAAATTGAGTGGTGGGTATTTCAAGAGGAATTTTTGGAGGATTTCTGTGATAGGAAAGAAGCAATGGTCTAAGTTAGTCTATAAAATTAGTTTTACCGAGGAGCTTAGAGCCCGATAAGAGAAGTGATGAGCAGCCATATTTTTTTTGGTTTAGACAGAGTGTAACGGTGGTTGAACACCTTGAAGTTGTCTGCCTGCATTTTCTTGAGAATACGGTAGTAGATCTTGCGCATGGCTTCTGAGGAACGCAGGGCCTTGGCATCTTGCTGGTGGAAGCTTTTCTCTGCTTCTATATAATAATATTCAGCGCGTTCTGAGATATACTGCATCATGGCGATAAATCTGCCGTCGTGAACTCTACCCACGAGGTCGCGTTCGGAGTATTGGAAGCGGATCATGTCGTTCTCAGGGATATAGATGCGGAGGTTGTCTGAGAGATCCTCTCCGACATCGCGGAGGATATTAGTTAGCTGGAGGGCATGTCCTAGATTGATAGCGTATTTCTCTGAATCTGGATGCTGACAGCCGAAGATTTTAATAGAAATGAGTCCCACACAGGAGGCGACTTGGTAGGTGTAATTCTTTAACTCTTTCCATTCAGCAAAGCGCCTAGAGGGCTGTAGGTCTGAGCGGCAGCCGGCGATGAGGTCAAGAAATAGTTGGTTATCGATTTTGTAGCGATCTCTGATTTCTAGGATACTTTGTTGAGTCTGGGAGAGTGATTTCTTGTTGATTGAGTGATCGTTGAAACATGCTTCCCAGCTATTTAGCCCAGTGATTTTTTCATCCATGGGGATGTCTGGTGAGTCTGCTAAATCATCTACTATACGGCAGAATGCGTAGAGACTGACCATATCAAGTCGCCGTTGTTTAGGCAGACAGGCAAATGCAAATGCCAGATTCGACTTGGCATTTTTGGTGATTTGCTTGGCTTCTGACATAGGCGATTCGTTACTTGATTTTGCCCCAGTGACTACTACCAAATGGCCAGAGTGATAGGAACGCGGGACCGACGACGTTGTATTCTTTCACTGAATCCCATACACGCGAGTCCGAAGACTTATAAGAATTATCACCCATTGCCCAGTATTCTGAGAGCCCAGTTGATGGTTTATAGTCGAGCTGCTTTTCGATGATCCCCATTAGCTTGTAGCCATTGTATCCATCTTTGAGTGATTGTACGCGCAAGATGCCTCGATCATCGGCGTTTTGTCCGTCACGGATCAGGATTCCACCATCCGGGTAGTCTGGATTATCATGCTCCACTGGCTGGATAATGATATTCTGACCGGGGGTGGCGATGAGTCGCTTGATGTAGTGCGAGGGTGGAGTCTTGTTAACTCTGTTTGATTCTTCGATGTATTCGATGCCTCGGGTATCGAATACGAAGACTTCGTCCTGCTTAGGGCTTCTGAAGTGGTAGGAGACTTTATCCACGAGGATGAGATCTCCCGACTCGGTGTAGCCTGCTAGCAGTTTGGCTCCAGCTTCGATGTCGTATTTGTTAAAAATAGGTAGACCGAAATCTCGAGAGCCTCTGAAGTAGGCGTCTGCACGGTCATCGATGGACTTACGCTTGAGTATTGCCCATGAGGCGGGGTCTTGTTTCTTGATAAGACCATCATAAAGCTTGGTGAGTCCTGCTTGCTCTAGTGAAGTTGCAGAGCCGGAGAAGGTTTCTATCTGACCACTAGAGAACTGGACCCTGACGCGTGGGAAGAAGTGTAGGGATTGATAGTCCGTGATGGCGACGATTTTGGAGTTACTATTCGCGGTGAGTGAGAAGTAGTTTCTCCCATGCGTGGCCTGCTGCACTATTCTTATAGGAAATGATGGCCATTCTTTTTCTGCCTTTATTCCGCCGGTGATACCATTGAGTGCTGGATACATCGAGTTAGTAGGGATACGGAATGGCTGGAGGAAATAGGCCCTGATACCGAGCGCCACGACGATAGCGACGAAGAAGACTTCGATGTTTTCTTGGAAGGCATTTGGGCTACGGTATTTCGGAAGTGCTTGCTCGCAGGTTTTCTCTAGGAGTCTGCCTGCTTCAAGGGCTTTTTCTTTGTCGCTAGCTTTGATGGCAAACTTGAGATCGGTACGGCGTGATTCTATCTCAGTGACACGATCTGGTTCTAGTAGATCTCGTTTATAATTGAGAAATTTCATTGAGCCCTTGTGGAGAAGAAGGGCTTGTTTTTTCCATTTTGGTTTAAACATTATTTTTGAATCATGTGGTTTGCTTCGGCAGGAGAGTGGTGCTGATGTGGGGAGATTGCCAGAATATTTTGAGCTAATTTCAGCATTGAATGGGTAAGATACAATCGAGTAGGTAATTGTTTTGTGAAAAGAGGGCTTTACGTAACGAGAAATTATGGCATATCTGTGTTGACTCCTAGCCAAATTAGACACTGTTTTTCTGATCTGGCTTAGGCATAAAACAAAATAAAAAATTTAGATAATATTATGGATATACAAATAGCAACTCTCTGTGACTTCGCCGCAGACTATAATGGCAAGATGGTAATTACTGGAACATTTGACACGCTTGCTGGTAAGGTCATGCCTCTCGTGCATCCCAGTTGCGTATTGGCGATGCGGCTGTGCATCACTCCTGAAGACAGTGGTAGCCATTCATTCTCAGTGAACATTATCGATGCGGATGGAAAACCTCTTGATGGCAAGATGCCGATCGAGGCTGACATGCCTATCGAGCTTCCTGAAAATGTGCCATTCATGACACGTAACCTTATTCTTAATCTACAAGGACTCAAATTCCCAGAAGACGGAGTATATTCTATCGATATCAGTGTGGATGAAGAACTCGTATCACGTATCCCTCTCCGTATTGTGGAAATGGATGAAGAAAGCCAGCCAGCTTAATTCACCATAAAGTGGTTGAATTATTTTGAAACTAACTATTCATAAGTAATGATGAGCGAACGAGGAGAGTTATCTTATAATTCCGTCCTGATCACTGGTGCCTCAGGAGGTATTGGAGAAGAGTTTGCTCGTCAACTTGTGTCCCGTTGTCAGCAGATGATCTTGGTGGCTAGACGGGAAGACCGGTTGCGTGAGCTGGCTGCAGATTTGAAACAGCAAAACCCTAGTCTGGATGTATTGTATTTTGCAGTGGATCTTATTTCTTCCAGTGATAGGGAGAAATTTTTCTCTATGCTAGATAGTAATGGAGCTAGACCAGATCTACTGATTAACAATGCAGGGATGGGTGACTATCAACGATTTGCTGATTCCGAATGGGAGAAAATAAATAGTATGATGCAGTTGAATATGACTGCACTGACCCATCTAACACACAGACTCATCCCGCAAATGCGTGAGCGTGGCCCAGGTGGTGGAGCGATTATAAATGTGAGCTCTTTGGCGAGTATCTTGCCGATGCCAGAGTTTGCTGTCTATGCAGCCACGAAGGCTTATGTGACCAGCTTTTCTGAGGCACTAAGGTTGGAACTAAAAGGCGATGATATCCCAGTGATGGCACTTTGTCCGGGACCAGTACACACCGAGTTTGGCTCAGTGGCCATGCCTGCGGATGCGAAGGAACTACCGGGAAGAGAGATGTTTTATGTAGATAAGTCCGTGGTAGTGAGACAGGCACTCATTGGATTGGCCCGGAATAAGGCACGTGTTTATCCTGGATGGAAGGTGGCACTCGCCGCGGCTGCGATTTCACTTTTGCCACTGGCTGTATTACGGCTGGCTATGGCTAAGCGCTTAAATGATTAGTTGAGCAATGGCAGACTTTAGTCACATAGATGGCGTGAGAGTGGTGGTGGATGATGTGGTTTACATGCCTTCATTGCCTTGTCCACCAGATAAACCGTATCCATTTATCTACTTTATTTCTATTTATAATGAATCAGATAAAAAAATACAGATTCTTGGCCGCAAATGGCTAGTAATTGAGGGGGGTGGCGAATGTGTCGTTGTAGAGGGTAGTGGAGTGATCGGTGAGAATCCTACACTAAATCCAGGGGAGATTTTTAGCTATAACAGTTACCACGTGGTGGCCAGTTCAGGAGAGGCCGCTGGTGCTCTTTATGGTGTGGCAGATGGAGAGAGATTCATGGTAGTGATCCCTGAGTTTACGCTGAACTGTCCTTAGTTAATTCTGTTGTTTGCGAGCGTCAAGATAGGTCAGTTCTCTAATGTTTTATTAAATTAGAAGAGATCGAGGTTATTAGTATTTTCTTTGTCGTTGTTAGTGCGATCAATGACTACGTTTGCCTTTGCCATCTCTGGATTGATGTGGGCGAGGGGCTTGATGAGGTTCGCGGGGAGTGGAAACTGCTTTTCCTGAATACCTGGAGCAAGTTCTGGAGCAGTTTGGTAAGCTTGTTTCATCATTTCAAACTTGGCGTCGATATTATCGATATGATGTAAGATCTGCGCCTCTGGGGTCCGCGGCAGAGTGGGGGAGCCAAACTCGTAGGTGCCGTGATGTGAAGCGACTAAATGGAGTAGATGAATCCGCACCTCGTCATTAGTAGGGGTAAGTTTCCCCCAAGTGTCTGTTGTTTCTACGCAGCTGGAAATCATCTGGTCCCAGAGCTTATCCACGAGGCTGATCCCGAGCGGTATGTGGCCTAGCATTTCTCCCTGCATGTCATATGGCTGGGTGAACCCACGCTCAGGGTATGAGTTCTCCCAAAGCTTTCCCGAGTCATGGAAAAGCACACCAGCGATGAGCAAGTCTAGGTTCAGTTCCGGGTAAACGCTACTGAGAGCAACTGCGGAGCGCATCATCTGAGCAACGTGCTCAAGCATGCCGCCGCGGCGGGCATGGTGGTTCTTGCGTGCGGCTGCGGTTCGCCGAAATTTTTCACCGTGCTGATCTAGAAACATTGCGCAGAGCTGATTCAGCCTAGGGTCGCTGATGCTAGTGGTAAGTTTTACGATGTCGTTCCAGTCGCGAGTCTGGATCTTGCTGGTCTCTGGGTCTCCAATAAGAAAATTCTGAATTTCGCCCTCATTAAGCAGGCGGAATTGCCAGCGGGAAGCATCGATGCCGTATTGGTTTTGAATCCAGTCGCCTTCGAGACGAATAAATGCGTCTAGCTCGATGCTCTGGATAGTAGCAAACTGTGGGAGATTCTCCCAGATCTTGAGCGAGAATTGATCAATAGCATCTGTTAGAGTAATCTGGAGGTATGGTTTGCCTGACTTTGTCGTCTTAGTGACGCGCTTCTGAAGCTGGGTATCTACGGTGGCAGTTGTGGGGTTTTCGCCCGTGTTCTGCTTGAGTTCGGAAATGGTGTAGTGAGACATAGCGAGAGTTTTTAAGCCAACGATCTAAGGGATGACGATGATTTCATCACCCACTTTCACATCCACAGGGCCACCGAAAAATGACTCAGCGATTGGATCTGCATAACCTATTTCACCGCTCGCGATATTGCCTAATTTTATGCGTCCAATGATACCGCCTGCAGTTCCCCTGCGGATACCTAATACCTGACCAGTGACGAGGTTCTGAGCGAGCACGAGATCGAGAACGATAATACCGCTCTTTGGATCATAAACTTTCACTCTGGCCATGACAAGAGCTTGAGCTATCTCCGCCGCTCTGTCTTCCTCCGGTTTTTTTCGGATTTGGAGTTCCTTCTGGATAGCACCTGCTTCTGCTTGAAGGATGCTGTTTTCAGATTTTTGCTGAGACTGCTGTTCTTTCAGCTTGGCATTTTCGGCTTTCAGCTTCAAGTTTTCCGTCAAGGCTACGTCAGAAGACCCCAGTTGAGATGAAGCTTCTGAATTTACAGTTGTAGGAGGATTAACGAAGGCTACGTTTGGAGCTGGCGCAGTAGGGACTGGGTTGATGTATGGAGCTCCTAGGCTCTGCTTGGTATTGCCAGCAGCGCGTTCGCTTTTAATGGCGTTTTCCAGTCTTACTTTCTCCAGCTCTAATTTAAGATCGCTAAGGGATTTTTCTTTATCTCCTCCTTGAGTAGAGTAGGAGTGCACGAGGGCAGCGACGAGGAGCGCAAACGTGGCGCAAATGAGTGTTCTCACAGTATTCATGGCGGTAGCTTGTGTGCTTTTTAAGTAATACGAAAGGTTAAAATCGTAAAAATGAGCAATTTTTACAATCAGACTTGAGCCGAAGCTAGGTTTAGCACAGACTCGAAGCGTGAGCATGAAGGTATCAGTTTTAGGCAGCGGGAGTGGTGGGAATACCACGGTGATTTCTTGTGCCAGTGGCGTTTATTTGATCGATGTGGGACTCAGTGCCAAACAGATAGTCTTAAGGCTGGAGCAACGCGGGATAGATCCAGATGCACTGGCTGGAATATTTCTCACTCATGAACACAGCGACCATGCGCGTGGACTAGATGTCTTCATGCGTAAGCGAGATATCCCTGTCTATGCGAATGCCCTGACGAAGGAAGCACTGGAGTGGGGGATAAAGAGCGAGATCCGCTGGAAGGTATTCCAGACTGGTCAGCCATTTGAGATTAGTGATCTATCAGTGACCGCTTTTCCCATCCCTCATGATGCCGCTGAGCCCGTAGGATTTATAATAGAAAGCAGCACGGCTAGGTTTGGGCTGTTGACAGACGTGGGATACATCACTCAGTCGATGAGAGTCCACCTGAAAGGCTCGGACGCATTATTTATAGAGGCGAATTATGATGAGGATCTTTTAGAAGCAGATACTAAGAGACCCTGGGCTACTAAGCAGCGTATCTCCTCCAGGCACGGACATCTATCAAACACCCAGGCGGGTGAACTCATCGCAGATGTAGGATGCGAGAAACTTAGTTGTGTTCTGTTAGGGCATTTGAGTAGCGACTGTAATAATGCAAAAGTGGCGACTGAAACGGTCCGACCCCTGTTACTTGCGCTAAAGGTGGAAGACCTCATCTGTGCGGATCAACATCATCCAACGGAATGGTTTGAATTTGGGATTAAACCAACTGAAAATGAGGGTTTGATAGCCCTCAGCGGGGATTTGAGGCAGACGGATTTATTCTAGGAGGCAAGCTGAGCGGATTGAAAGTCATTGTCAAATGATGATGCGAGTGTAAGATAATGGTATGAAAAATAAATGTATCGCTCTCCTTATTTGTTCACTTGTTTCTTTTAGTGTATCATCCTGCGTGCTTCCAGACAGTGGGCTGTCAACTTATTCCAGTTCTAGCTATAGCGTCTTACCCACAGGCTATAGAACAGTGTATGTGGGTGGAGATCCCTACTATCACTCAAGAGATTCTTGGTATCGACGAGGTAATGACAGATACATCAGCTGTCCTCGTCCGCATGGATATAGTGGTAGCATAGGATCTAGCTATAATGGTCGATATGGGAATAATTATGGTCTTGTTCAGCTTCCTAGCGGATACAGCACGGTCTCTTTTGGAGGTCAGACTTTTTACAATAACGGTAGTAGCTGGTATAATAGAAATGGCGGTCGTTACCATCAATGTTCAGCACCAAGGGGATACTATAACCACCATTCAAACCGAGGGTCTAGCTACAACCCACGTAATCACTCGAGCCATCATAATAGTAATCACTCATCTTACTCGCATCAGTCAACGAGGTCAACGAGGTCAGATCACCCGCGTCATTCAAGCGACAGGAGTAGCTCTAACAGCCCAAGTCGATCTAGCGTTTATAAGGGTGACCTGAAGCGCGCTGCACGAGATTAATTCATTGATTGGGTGATTCTAGTTTGCTTACGCTTAGCGAAAACAGGATTAAACAAGTTCGCGAGGATGATCGTGCCTGCTCCTATAAAAAATAGTGGGTGTAGTTTCTCATGTTCGGCGAAAAATACTGCTGCTAAAATAATGCCATACACTGGCTCAAAATTCATTGCCAGCGTGGACTCATAGGCGCTGAAGGACTTGAGCAAATTAACATATAGTGAGAAGGCATACACCGTACAGACTGCGGCAAGAACGACCAGCCATAGCCAGTCCATACCGATCGGGACGAAGTGCGAATACTCTGCATCTACGATGATGCTAAATAGCGCACAGGCGATCATCGCTCCTAGCATCTCATAAAATGTGATACTTTCTGCAGCGGCACCTTTTCTGACCAGTGACTTATTGATTACCGGGAAGATGGCAGCAAATAATGCCGAGAGTATCCCACAGAGTAGTCCTGACAGATGTCCTCTTTCGACTCCCGCAATGAGAATAATTCCAGGGATGATCAGCAGACCGAGCCAGATCTCATGCTTATAGGGGAGTCGTTTTTCCTGTATTGCTTCCGTCGCTGCCGTGAAGAGTGAGGCTGTGGCCATCCCTGTGAGACAGATGGAAATGTTAGCCAGGTTCACTGCTCCAAAAAACGTCATCCAGTGTGCGCCCAGAATGAGGCCAGTGAATAGCGCCACTCGTTTAAACTTAAAGGTAATTATTTCCCCTCTGATCCAGAGCCCTAAAAGAACTGCTGCTATCCCAGTCCGCCAGATGACGAGCGAATAAGCCGGGAGAGTGATAAGCTCACCTAGTACAGCGGTGAAAGCCGCAATGAAGACAATGAGCTGTAACTTAAAATAAGGTTTTTTATCAGTCATCTAATAGACACAGACGCTTTCCAGCGCATTAATATTGATTGGTTATGATGATCACATTAAAGGATAGATTCTTATTATTAAAGAGCGCAATACAGTTTTTTCATCTTTTCCTCCCGATAGTTGCCAAATCCGAGCAACTAGTCCATTCTCCAAATATGTCAGAAGAACAGAATCCTCCAGCTTAAATAGAAATGACTCATGAGCATTGAACGATTGATCGATTCCTTTATCCTCTACCTCGCCACGGAGAGAGGGCTATCTGCATCGTATCAGCTGTCAGTTAGGCAGACTCTAGAAAAGCTCTCTTTATGGATGGAACAGAAAAAGCTTAGCCCCAATGATGTGGGGACCGAGGAGCTAGCAGATTTTCTAGCCAGTCGGAAGAAAGAGGGACTAGCCGCATCATCACTGCGCATCACCGTTGTGCATCTCAAGGTCTTTTGGAGGTTTATCTCTGGCAGAAATTACGTGATGGTTGATGTAGCCGAGCCGCTCCTAGCTCCTAAGCCAAATGCCACACTACCAGACTCAGTGCATCAGTCATCGATTGAGAAACTATTAGAAGGAATAGATACCATGAAATTCTTAGGCAAGCGTGACCGCGCTATCCTAGAGCTCTTCTACGCCTCCGGTCTCCGTCTATCCGAGGTCTGTGGAGCCAGACTGGAAAATCTAGACACAGATGACGGCTTCATCCGCGTGACCGGAAAGGGGAATAAAACGCGTATCGTCCCCGTGGGGATCCAGGCCAGGGACTGTATAGAGCGGTATGTGAAATTAGAGCGTCCCGGGCTTCTGAAGCCTAAGTCATCATCCGAGATATTCCTCTCTGTCAGAGGTGGGGCACTCAGTCCTGAGCGAGTGCGAGCTATTGTGAAGCAGCGCGCCCTAGCTGCCGGGATTGATTCTAAAATATACCCACACCTCCTTCGTCACTCCTTCGCAACTCACCTCCTACAGAACGGTGCAGATCTCCGCGTGATCCAGGAAATGCTAGGCCACGCCGATATCTCCACTACCCAGATCTACACCCACGTAGACCAAAAACATCTCAAGGAAACCCATAAGAAATTCCATCCTAGAGGCTAGGTTTTAGTGTTCTCAAAATCGATTGCTTTAGAGCACAGCTCTTAATACTCGATAAAATCTCTATCGTCTCTTTTGAATGACAATGAGGTATTATTTTCACAGTTATTCTAGATTGATAGCAATGTTCTAGGTATTTTATCTGGCATGTTCCTGTTTAGTAATCTTGCACAGGGCTGAACTTTGTCTCGCTGTTTTCATCAGTCCTTCTTGCCGCCTCTTCGCCGAGAGTATCGATCCGGAGCTGCATGACTTCTTCATCATACTTATCCCACAGCCTTCGCTCGAAGGCAGGGGACTGGACGATCTTTTTCTTCAGCTTCTCCACGCGGATGAGTGAGTCATCGATGGTGTGATTGGCAATTTTTTTAATGGCATCGAGAGCTAGCTCGGCGGAGTCAGTCTGGTGACAGATCATCGCCATATCATTTCCCGCTTCTATCGACATCTGCACATCGGGGCCTCTTCCATACGTATTCACTATGGCTCCCATGTCCAAGTCATCGGTCATGATCACGCCTTCAAAACCGAGCTGATTTCGTAGTAAATGGGTCAGTAAATTCTTAGAAAACGACCCTGGAAGGCCTGGTGTGTCTGGGTCTAATGCTGAGAAGTGCGCGTGGCAGCTCATGATACTATCGAGCACAGGCATGAGTGCGGTGTAGGGAAGCAGGTCAGATTTCATCAGCTCTTCCTTGCTCTTAGTGACAAAGGGCAGCTCATGGTGCGGATCCACATCCGCTAGTCCGCAGGATGGAAAATGCTTGGCGCAGGAGAGTACTTTGCCGTGGCGAAGGTTGCTATTAAAGATACCCGCATTGGTGATTACTTGCTGCGAATCAGTGCCGTAGCAGCGGCCCTGCATCGCATTATCAGAATTGTCATCGTAGGAGATGTCCAGCACTGGGCAAAGATTCATATTCACTCCGAGCTGGCGTAAAATATCTGCGGTGATCATACCGTGTCTGGCGATTAGCCCAGCTACCTTCTTTATATTGCCTGCCTCTCGCAGCTGCTGGGCAGATGGAGGTTCATTGGCTATTGAGCGGGTGCGGGTGACTCTGCCACCTTCTTGATCTATAGTGATCAGCGGCTCAATCTCGCACACTTCTTTGAGCGAGTCTGTGAGTGCGCGGAGCTGTTCAGCCGATTCCACATTTCTGCCAAAGATGACAAAGCCACCGGGCTGGATTTTCTTGAAAAGTGAGAGTTCATCAGAGGAAAGTTTTAGTCCCTTGACTCCAAGTAATAATAACTGTCCGTGCATGATACGATTACTTTGTGCGGTGCATAGAAAATTGCAAGTTTAGCTTTGCTTTTGACTCAAGAAGCACCATTTTAGACGAGGATTATGGAAGCAGAGAGAACAAAGCTGAAAAACACAGAGAAGAGTAACGCAGGATCGTACTATCTCGCGGGCATCGGACTAGCGGTGGCGCTTGTGGGTGCCGTGTTTGTCTATTTATTAGGGAGTAGTTTTTTCCAAGCCAGCGAGACCAGAGAGTGGCAGGAGACTCCTTGCCTAGTAATCAGGTCTGCGGTGAAGGAACGTTCAGCGAAGAACATCACTAGGGAATTCAGCTGGAATGTGGAATATAATTATGATTTTGGTGGTAGGTCGTATTCCAGTAAATTTCACACCCCGCGCGCGGCGAAATGGAGCTCGTCTAAGAAGTCTAGCGAGGGACTCATCAGACAATACCCTGAGAATAAAAAAGCAATCTGCTACGTGAATCCAGCCGCGCCATCCCAGGCGATACTTAAGCATGATAGCAAGGGTGGAGGCTACAGTATTTGGTTTCCCATGCTCTTCGTGATAGGTGGACTAGGCATTACGGTGAGTGCGCTGAGAGGATTAAAATTTAAATCCATCCGATGCTGAGCACCAAGCAAATAATGTGCCGTGTGTACAGTGGGATCTTGGTAGTCATCTGGATACTAGCACCCTATGTTATTTTACAACACGTGGAGATTTCTCCCGTGCTGTGGATACCCCAGCTCGCTATCGATAGAGCGATCCCTGTCAACTTTCAGAGTATCTGGATTTACTACTCATTTTATCTTCTGTTAGGTTTAGTGGGACTCACCGTAGAGAAGAAATTATTTATCCAATACCTCTATACGATCGGTTGGGTGACAGCAGTCTCTCACGCGGTATTCCTATTCATGCCCAATGGTGTCCTGCGCACTGACATCGACTTCCAGTCCGCCCCAGCTATTTACCAGATGCTAGCCAGCCTGGATCTTCCGAGAAATGCAATGCCTTCACTTCACGCATCGCTTTCTGTAGTCGCCGCTATCGCCGTCCAGTTCTCTCAAGTATTCCCCAGATGGAGTAAACCCTTGGTCTGGCTCTGGGTGCTGGTGATCTTCTGGTCCACGATCGCCCTTCGCCAGCACGTCTCGCTGGATCTTATGGCAGGTATCATGATCGCAGCCACCGTTTGGTGGAGAGTTTCTAAGAGCAGCGAGCTGAAACACCATAGAGTGTGAGGTGATTTCAGGGCATTTACAGGAGGCTATATTAGAGTCTGAAATGGTGTGGCTACCTGAAATTCACCAACGTAGTGTCGAGGTAGTTGATTATTTATGAATTTTGGTCTTGATATATTTTTCAAAGACCTTAGTTCTTGCAACACTAATTATGGGACAACAATACAATAAAGTTTTAAAGAGAAAGCGTCGTAAGGAATACCTACGTCGCAAAAAGGCACTAGCTAACTCTACCGTGGCTGTGAAGAAGAGCAAGCCAGCTGCTAAGAAGGCCGCACCAGCGAAGAAAGTTGTTGCTAAGAAAGCCGCGAAGAAGGTTGCTGCTAAGAAAGCACCAGCCAAGAAAGCTGCCGCTAAGAAAGCACCAGCGAAAAAAGCTGCTGCTAAGAAGGCACCAGCCAAGAAAGCCGCTAAGAAGGTGGAAGAAGAGGAGAAGTAATTTCAGTCTTCTAGGAATAGATTTACCGAGCCAGTCTTACCGTATGACGCGTGAGATTGGCTTTTTTTTCACTAAAATAGCGGGGAAATGGATAAAGTTCTTATCGTTGATGGTCACAGTGCCATTTTTTCGACCCCACAACTAGCGCAGAGCCACATGCAGCATGCGACTAGAACTCGGCTTGAGCTGATCCGTGAGCTCACTCACTTTCAGGATATATCTGACTACCATGTGGTGTTGGTCTTTGATGGCAAAGGGGAGAAGCTCGATACTGTGATGCGGCAGGATTTAGATATTCTGGTTATGTACAGTAGGACAGATCAGACAGCGGATGCTGTGATCGAGAGGATCGTGGCGCAGCATGCCGAGAAATTTGATGTGGAGGTTGCATCGAATGATCGCTATGTGCTCGATACGATTTCTGTTTTTGGAGCTTTTCCGATGAGTATTCGTAGAATGTGGGAACTGATCGATTCTGTTTGAAAGTGGTTATTTAGTATTCTTTTTTGATTAATTTGCGTTGATGAACTATCATGGTCTGTGATACAGAAAGGGGTAAATTTATGACTGATAAACAAATACTACAGCAGATCCGAGAGAGTGAGCATTTTAGAGTTCTAAGTGAGGCATTTAAGCGGATGACAGAGTTGGATCTATGGTTGGATTCAGTGGATCAAGATGATCCTAGATCTATGGATGAGTTATCTGGTGAATATTATTCTATCCTCTCGAAAGAGCTAGGCCTGAAAGATCAACTAGAGGTCTCACACCAGTCAATGCGTGAGTCCACACTCGGTAAGCACGTGAAGTACGCAGAGGGTATTTCTGGTTTGATTCACTTTTTGGTGCCTATCCATAGTAGTGAGCGTGAGATTGGGTTCCTACGCTGCGGTGGTCTTAAAGATGCCTACCGAGGTGTCTTGAAATTCATGAATTTCTCCCAGGAGCTGAAAGATCAAGATGTCGATATAGAGAAAATAGTAGAGCTTGAGGCTGCATTTAAGAATATACCTAATCTCCATGGCGAGGATCTGGCTGAGGCGACTAGCTGGCTAGCTCACAGAGCAAAGGAGATAGACAAGGAAATCACAGAGATAAAGAACGCAGGCTAGTAAACGCGTATTGTAACGTATTATAGCAAGATATACGGAGTCTTTTCAAAGGTACTGTATCAGATGTTAGGGGTGAGTTTCGTGAGAGAGTTTTCCCTTTCTAACAGTCCTACCCAAAAGCTAACAAGATAAATACTGCAGAATCGCATCACCAGCCGGAATTTATAAATTAGCCATTCTCACCGAGGAGGATACGGAACTCTCAGACAAGGGTGCTCTCATTGCCTACTCAGGTGATAAAACTGGGCGGTCACCGAAAGATAAGCGGGTGGTGAAGTCCCCAGAAAGCGAAGATTCTATCTGGTGGGGTGAGGTCAATATCCCCATGGATGCGGCGCAATTTGAAATTAACAAAGAGCGCGCGCTCGATTACTTAGGGATTCAAGAGCCACTCTACGTGCTGGATGCATTCGCTGGTTGGAACCCAAACCATCGCTTGAAAGTGCGGGTGATTTGTTCGCGGCCATACCACGCGCTGTTCATGCACAACATGCTCATCAGACCCACGGATGAGGAACTTGCAGACTTTGGTGAGTCAGATTTCACCATTCTCAATGCGGCTAAGTTTCCTGCGAATGGACACACAGAAGGGATGAGTTCTAAGACGTCAATTGATCTCACTATAGAGGCAAGAGAAATGGTCATTCTTGGCACTGACTATGCTGGAGAGATGAAGAAGGGAGTCTTCACAATGATGAGCTACTTGATGCCAAAGGTAGGGAACTTGTCGATGCATTGTGGCGCTACGGCAGCAAAGGATAGCGAAGACTCGATGGTGCTATTCGGTCTCTCTGGCACAGGTGAAACCACGCTTTCTGCAGATACTAGTAGAAGACTGATCGGGGATGATGAGCATGTCTGGACAGATGATGGTATTTTCAATATCGAGGGTGGCTGTTATGCTAAGGCGATTGATTTAACAGAAGAATTTGAGCCAGAGATTTTCCACGCCTTACATTTCGGTGCGGTGCTAGAAAATGTTACCATTGATGATCACCATCAGGTGAATTTTGAAGACACAAGCATCACGCAGAATAGCCGTGGTGCTTATCCTGTTGAGTTTATTTCTAATGCTAAAATACCCTACGTAGCGGGGCAGCCCACTGATGTGGTGTTCCTAACATGTGATGCCTTTGGTGTGCTTCCTCCGGTGGCAAAACTTACCCCTGAGCAGGCGGCGCATCACTTTATTTCTGGCTACACAGCAAAAGTGGCGTTCCGTCAGATGTGTTAGATCCAAGTATATCATGGCCAGACCATAGTGAGTATGAAAAAACTGCGGCGTATCTAGCAGGGTTGTTCATCGAGAACTTTAAGCAATTTGAAGCTGGGGTGGCACCAGAAATCCTCAAGGCTGGACCAGTTCAAGGACACTAAAAATAACTAGTTGATGAATCAGATAGTTCTAAAGAGAGTAAGGATCTACAGGTAGTGTGAGAGTATATTCCAACTTCAATACTAGTGACTTATCCTAGGCTCTGGATCTTCTCAAGATAAAGCCGACAAAAGCAAGGCCAACTAAAGCGGAAGAGCTGGGTTCTGGGACTGCAGCACTGCCATTAAGTGCAATAAAATCATTAATCTCAGTTTCATAGGAACTCAGCTGGATATGATAGCCGATGTCAGGATCTTGAGTGTTATCTATAGCAGACATGATGCCGGCGATCTGCCAATTACTGCCATTATTATAAAACACACCTCCACCAGAATCGCCACCTGTCGCGTGTCCTTCGCCACTGGTGGCGGTGTCGTAATCTGTTGTGATCATTCTTGTAGGCCTCCCAGATACACTGGCTGCCTGATTTATTTCTTCTACGTTATTCGTTCCCCACCGTTTTGTTCCTCCACCAAAGCCGATCATGGTTAAAGCTTCACCAACACGAGGAAAAGGACCAGTACTAGGAGGGCCAGCAACAGTGCCGATATTCAAAGTAGGCAGTCCTAGTATCGTAGTTTCTATGCGAAATAGTCTCAGGTCAGTATCACCTGTTGTAACCACACTATCAATAGTGAAAGTATCTTGTAGATCTAAAATATAGTTATTGTCTGAATTATATGTTGTTCCATTATAAGTCACCGAAGTAGAGCCTGAAGGAAATACATGCCTTGCGGTAAGAACCCAACCACCACCTATGTAAACCCCAGATGCACTGCCAACTCTGACGACATTCTCCCAAGGCGCACCTGAAGCGGGTGCTGTTTCATGAATTGATAGGTCTCCTCCTGTAGGGGTCAATACAGCCACAGCGTGAGCTACATGGAGTGAAGCTATTATAAAAATAGGGGTTAGTAGTTTAGCAAAAATTTTCATTTTTATTAAATTGAAGTTTTACCATTATTAGTCAATAAAATAAGTTCACGCTATGTATGCTTATGGTATTATTTTAATCTGTATCAGCTGTGATTTTTCAGGGGTGTTCATTACGGAAGCGATGAATCGGATAGTGAATTTTCATACCGTTTTTGTTTAATACCACTTTACTGGTGTGGCTAGTCACTAAACAGGTATAGAAATAGTCACCAATACTAGCGTTGCTAGGGGTCCAAGAAATAGTTGTAGCTTCGAGTGGTGGGTCTGCGGTCAATTTTAACTACAGCGAGACACAATCAATGCATCTGCAATTCATGCGCATGCAGGAACCAGCGACGTTTGTCACAGGCCTTCCCTAGCGGTGTCTTTTGGCATCGCTTGACTAGCGCTTGATAGTATTTATCGGCTACCTTAGGGTCAGCTCTGGTCCAGTCGCCGGCTTGCCAGAGGAGTTTGGCCGCGTGGCTATCGTTTTTAGGTAGTAGGATGGCAGCGCGGTAGAGGAGCTCCGCCGCATTTCTTTCTGTGGTAGATATGGGAGAAATTCTTATGTAATTTTGTTTGATACGTTTTAGCTCATCAGGGGTGATTTTAGGGGTGAATTCTTTAGCTGATGGTAGTGGCTTAGCATAAGAGTCTGTTCTATCATATTTTTCATGCATCTTCCTACCAGCGGCGGAAACTCTAATGAATGGTCGGCAGCCGTTTTCGAGATAGAAGAGATCTCTTCCGTGCATGCGATAAATGCGTGAGGCTGAAACCAGCGCTTGCGCCCGTTTCTTCTTAGGCAGTGCTTTATTAATACCGATTCTATATAGATCTATGTATTTGTTATAAACCTTGAGGTCATCATCGGTCGCGAAGGTTTTGGCGTCCTTGAAATACTCATGGCGTATTAGCTTTCGAGTGAGTAGTGCTTTGATCCAATCGGATCTCTGGGCTATTTTAGAATTTCTAACATAATCTAACAACTCGACAGGGCTGAGCAGAGTCTCGGCGATGTAGGCTGCGTCAACCTTGTTATCTACAGTCAGAAAGAGATCGAGCGCTTTGCCGTAATGTTTGAGACCTAGTTCCACACAGGCATATTCTGAGTAGAGGTTGAAATACCGATTATTGGCTATTGTACCCGCCGCTCGATAGCTTCCGTAGTAGTCGGGTCTTTGGTATTCTTCACCCACACCCTCCAGATGAATGTTCTCAATAGTTTGACGATAGAGTTCAGCCGCCTTAGTGAGTTTACCTTTGATGGTGTTGAGTTTGGCTTGTTTCCAGAGTGATTCAGTGCTTGGTTTCTTCATCGATTTTAAACAAAGGTCCATTGATTTTTCATCATGGATGGAGTCTGCTATGGTTGCACAAATACCTAGTTCTTTGTCGATGTCGATACGCTTAGATTCTCTTAGAGACTTAATCCAGAGGGAGAGATTTTTTCTATTCTCTTGATTAGGGATCTCAGCTTGTTGATGCACGTAGTGTTTGAAATGGCTTAAGATGAAATAGCTGAGCGCAATAGAATGATCCTTGTTTTTAGCGAGTGTTTTAAAGATCGCTGTCGGGTTTTCATGATGTTCTTTAAGTGCTTGGGAGAAGACTTCGCTGATGTCGTTAGCCGCAGATACAGAATCGATTGTTTCGTCTTTTCCTCTTTTGATATAAATATTTAGAGCTGTCGTGTAATCTCCGCCTCTGAGTGAGAAAAATGCAGTCCAGTCTCTGTCTGTGACTTTAATAGAGTCAGGAAATCCGTCTTTCTTATACTGCTTGACCTTAGCATACCATTGCATCGCTTCACCATCGGCAGTGGACGTCCGCGCTAGCATCCAAGCTACCCAAATGGTTTTGTATTTACGTTCTCCTTCAGGAAGGTCGAGCAGGTTTTTCCATTGTTCTCTGGCCTTATCAGATAGACCAGAGCGGTAGGCGACAGCTCCTCGGAGGTAGATAGAAAACTCCTTGGGGATAGCATCTAGTGTCGCCTTATCTAGCCAGGATTTTGGTCGTTCGATTGCTAGATCACTTGCTGGCTGGTCCCAGGCTGCGATGATCATGTCTGAGCGGATAGCAGAGTAGGCATCAAACACGTTTTTAGCTAAGTTAGGAGCTGCTTTTTTTAGATCTGTAATGTCAGCATCATACGTAGCGCGCAGTCGCTTGGGGAGATTCTCTAGATGGCTATGAACATTTCTTTCCTTTTTATTGTGAGGAAACATCAGATCCACTCCTGTAGCTGGGCTCTGGATCACTGTGGACTTATAATTAAGCAGACGGGTTGAGTAGTGTGGGCCGCAAGCAATGAGTATGGCAATACCAGCGATGAAAACGAGGACCATAGGGGTAAGTTTTTTTGAAGTTTTCATGGGGTAGAAATTTTTATTGATGGTGCGTTTTCGTTGAACCTAAATGAGCCTAAATGAATAGTTTCCCCGGGAGCGATAGGGTAGGGAGAAGTCTTTTTCCATTGAATGGTGATGCCTTTACTTCTCTCAAAATGTTCAGTAGAGAAGTGATCTGTTAGATGGCTAGCGATACAGAATCCCTGCCAGTCGAGACGAATACTCAATGGCCAATCGAGCCGCTGCTTACTGTTGTTCGTCATCAGGAGTTGCTGTAAACCGTCTTTTGTGGTGATGATCGCTAGATCGAGTTCGGCAAGTGTAGGATACTCACCATGCCGCACTTTTTGAAAGGTATCCCAGGTCCAGTTCATACGGTCTGTGCTGACGGGGAGGCGGTACCAGATGATCCCTTGCATGAGCATTGGTCGTTGTTCCTGCCAACGCTGGATGAGGAGTGAGAGTTGAAATGGATCAGCACTAGCAACTTCGTAGCTGGTCTGCTGATAGTGACCTTCTGAAGCGATACTAAGGACTGTTCCATCTTGGCCATAGTTAATCGCATGGCGATATGTTGGTAGTGCAATGAGGAAGGGTTTGCCTAGTTCAGCACAGGCAAGTGCCGTCTTGTGAGCGTGATCAGGATTACACAGCGCTCTACCTTTTCCATGACCAGAGACACCGTGGACCTGCATGATGTAGCGGGCCAACCCAGTCTGTTGAAGCAGTGCGGCGAACTCTGGATAATTTAGCCAGTCTGGAAGACAGGTGATCTCTATTGTTTTGTCAGGGAATTGGTTCTTAAGATGGATGAGTAGCTTGGTGTAATCCGCGAGTTTTTTGGACGGGCAGTCGTAGTCAATCTGGATTGATTTAGCATCACCAGCATAGGTTGTGAGGAATTGTGAGATCTGCTCAGAAGCAGATTCTGACCAGCGAGATTTCGCTGAATTGGCATGGATGCGGAATGCTAAGCCATATTCCCCAGGATGCTCACGGGCGTGCTGGAGAGGATGCGGGAATGGCTGACAGGTCCATTCACCACCAAGGTAAGAAATTTCCGCCGCAAGAAAAACAGTGTGATCGAATTCAGGTGCGTGAGTCATCACCGCAGACTTCACCTCATCAGTCCAAATCCGCTGCCAGACGTAGACTTCCTGAGAGATGTCGCCATTAGTGAACTCAATAGAGGTAAGTTTTTTATGATCGCATGAGGAGAAGTGAAACAACGAAAACAGCCCAAGAAAAAGTAGGTAGGTTAAGTAAAAATCTCTTTGAAGCAGCAACGGCATACTGTGGATACGAGATTTACTATCGTTACCTTACAAGTAACATAGAGGTTATTCGCTAGCCGTAAATTAGAAAGAGATCTCTAGTGCGCCGGATTTGATGGCGTCCATTTGGAGGGATTCCATGAGATCGAGGTTCGAGGGGATGCGGGCGAGGGGAGATTGGTGTTTTAGGGCGGCGTTGTGCCAGAGTGAGAAATGCTTGCTGTAGGTCTTTTTGTAGTCGCGCAACACGCTGGGTTCGATGCGGTGCGAGTGGCGGTTGTTAGACTCGGCATCGATGAATTCATAGTTCCCTTGCCAATCTGGATTCGCCTCTGACTGAGAAAACGGACAGAGAATAATCATCGACCCCTGCCGTTGAGTGAAGTGCCGGATCACCGGACTCGCATCGCCTGGGAAGAGCAGGTCGCTGATGAACACCCGGATGGTGTTCGGCCTTAGTGGAACGTTTTCTAGATTTGGTGCTTGGTTCGGGTGCTCGTCTTTCAGTTCGGCGGAAGTGTGATACCATTGATCGCTGAGCACCGCTTCGACAGGGAGTTGTCGGTGACTGCCTCCCTTGATTAAATGGATATTAGTCGCCGCTCCAGCCTGTATGGCAGTGCTAACGATGGTGTAGAAAATCTCCGCCACACGAATCGCCTTCTCTTCCTCAAAAAACATCGAGTCCGAGACATCCAGCACGATGTCAACTATAGGGCGAACCTCTTCACGATAGAGCTTCATCGTGTAGTTTCCCGAGCGCGCGTATGCCTGCCAGTTGATATGCCGTGGATCATCGCCTGGCACGTAGTTTCGGTGGTCTTGGAAATCTAGTGATGACCCAGACCCCGCACCTGAAAATTCACCAGCCATACCTCTCCAGACTCGCGAACGTAGCGGCAGGGAGACGTTCTCTGCGCAGACAGTGGCTTTGATTCTAGCTTGCTTTAGCTGTGCGGCGGTCATCGCTTATTTACTTTCTGTTAGGTTCTTTTCAGCTTCGATGATGCCTTGAGCTTGTTGGTCATTATTTCTGATGTGTTTCCAGTAATTACTTGAAGTGATAAAGCATGCTACCCAGTAGATGAAGAACGTGGGTAAGGCGATTAAGTGCGCGACACCCTCAGTACTACTACGCTCAAAGATATTTAATTGCACCGGTGGCAGCCAACAAAAGGCGCTGTAGATACCGTGTGATCTAGTCTCCTCCGCTATCGCGACAACAAGTAGCCATAGAATACCCGTAGCGACAACTCCTCCGAGGTAGAAGACGAATAGCAGGTGGGTGTTTCTGAAGAAAATGCGTGTGAGCAAAAGAGGGAATACGAGGCAGGAAAAGCAGATGCAGGTGATGGTCATCATTTCTTGTCTGATATTATCATCATAGAAAGAATAGCTGTGGTTTGCCGTATAGAAAAGTGAAGATAATAATGTTAGAGCAAAAAGGATCATCACAAAATTAAGCCCAGATGCCCATCCAGGGTAGAGGAGATAACTAGCTATTTTCCCGAGGATCCCTTTTCTAACAAATGGCACACTCACAGTCGCGGTTGTGAAAGGATGCTCAGTGAGCGTAATGATACTGATAGGGACGGAGAGCAAAAGCATGATGATAGGTGCTGCTGCGCTCAAGTCTCGATCACTCACCCAGATGACAATCGCTAACAGCACGATAATTCCCAAACAGATGAGCCTTCTCGGGGTGGAGCGGTTTTCTGAAATGGGTGCGATGCTGCCGGCTCCGTAGTCGAGCGCGAGCCAGCCACTATAGATCATTCCTAAAACAAGTAATAAATAGAGTGAGAGCATTCCAGGGCTCTGAAATGAACAGAGCTCAATAACCATGCGATAGCCGAAAGAATTTCCGAATAGACCAACCACTCCCATTCCGATAAAAAAGGCGCTACCCAGTCCGATCAGGCCACGTAGGATCAGCGAGGGAAGAGATGATATGCCGATAAACACTGCGGTAAAGCCGGCTGAGGCGAGGAAAATCGTGAATAGAATCATCAACTCCGCAAACAATTGCATGCCGCCGAAAAAGTAACGTAAGATGAGATACGGTGTCACTGCTGCGATGATGAGAGCCGACTGCGACACCAGCGAAATCCATTTCCCAAACACGATCCGCCAAGCAGAGAGCTTAGTGATCACCATGAGATCGATGGTGTTTTCCTTGATCTCAGATCCTATCGCTGAGATAGCTCTGAGTGGCTGGAGAACACAGGTCGCAAGCCCAATGCAAATAAACACCGAGGTCGAAATATCGTTGCCTGTGTTGTTGTATGAAGAGGAAAATGAATGACCTAAAATCAGCACACCCAAGATCACCTGGATAGCGATGAAGAGGATCATGAAGGACACGCCTTTGAGTCCTTGGCGTAGTTCCTTGACGAGCATCGGCGAGAGCCTGTCCGAGAAGTCTGAAGTCTTCAGGATGGCGGGGTGAATGGTGGATTCTTCTGGCATGAAAAAGTTTTAAGAGTTTTAAGTTTTAAGTATTAAGTCCTGGGTTGTGTGCTTGGGCTGATGTGGTCGGTAAGCTTACGCTTCCATCTTTTTGCGTTATTGCTGTTTCTCTAGGATATCGATGAATGCGTCTTCAAGATTCCGCTGTTCTTTATGGAATTCAATGATTGGTAAGCCGTCCTTCACCATTCGGCGCAGCACATCGGCCGCCACTTCCGGGTCTTCTGAGTCCACCCGTATCCTGCCACCGCGCTTGCGGTCTTCTATGAATTCCACATAAGGCGAAGTCACCGCCCAGTCCGCGAGCTTAGTTATATCACCCACCACCTGGACATCATAAAAGAAGCCACCAGTGGAGTCTGATCCATGCAGCAGCGACTCCGCATCACCGTGGTGGACGATCCTGCCATCGTTGATAAATAACAACGAGTCACACATTTCACCCAGCTCGGAGAGGATGTGTGATGAGATGAAAATAGTCTTTCCCTCCTCTGCCAGAATCCGGATCAGGTGCTTCAGCTCAACCCGTGCCTTTGGGTCTAGTCCGGCTGCTGGCTCATCTAGGATGAGGATTTGCGGATCATGGATCAGCGCGCGTCCGAGACAGAGTCGCTGGGTCATGCCTTTTGAGAGCTTGTTAGAGAGGCGGTCCGCGAGCGGAAGGAGGTCTGCGAACTCCATCACTTCCTGAATCCGCATCTGCCTTTCCTTACCTTTGTATCCCAGTGCACGCGCATAGAAATCTAGATACTCTAGCACCGTCATGTGGTCGTAATTCCCAAAATGATCTGGCATCCAACCCAGCAGAGACCGAACTTTAGCCGGGTGGTTGACCACGTTGATACCACAGATTTCCACCGAGCCCATCGTCGGGTAATCTAGTGTGGCGAGCATCCGCATGGTGGTGGTTTTCCCTGCGCCATTGGCTCCGATAAATCCACACACGGAGCCGTGCGGTACTTCAAAGCTGAGACCATCGACCGCCTTGAGCTTGCCGAAATAGCGATAGAGGTTTTTGACTGAAATTGCTGACATGTAGAAGTTTTAAGATTAAAGTTTTAAGTTTAAAGTGTAAGGCTTACCTGACAACCGGTCCGGTGATGATAGATTCGGTACGGTTCCACTTGATGGAATCTAGGGTGCTGATGGCAGGAGCCTCATCGGTGATCGCGATGAAGTGGTTCTTGCGTTTGCTTAGGGTGTCTAGTTTTGCTTGGAGTTTAGTGGACATGTTGGCGTGGTGCTTGTGGATCAGCTTGAGCGTATCTACAGGAGTGCTAGGGGTAAGTTTTTTTGAGTCGCCAGCTGCGATGTTAGAGGCCTCCCATGCCTGACCTGACTCATCAATGTAGATCAGCGATTGGATTTCATAGTCGAATGATGAGTTCACTACTGGAGCCCCTACGCTGCTTTTGAGAGTGATTCTGCTACGTGTAGAAATGATGCTTTCTAGGTAGTGACCATGCACCGAGCGCGACTGGAACCAATCGCCAGATGCGGCGAGTCCGTTCTCGCCATGTTTCGCTGTGTAGTTCGCTGACCCGCCGCCGTTCTCCCTTGTGACTCGAGAGAAGCGCGATGGTGAAACCGGAACAGGGGACATGTAAGTGGGCGCTGAAGTTTCAAATGATCCACCGAGAATGACTCCTGTGCGGGCAACTTGTTCTTGCCAGATATAAGCTTTATTTTCGCCACCATCTGCCCGCACCTCGATGAGCTGAACGCGCTGGCCGTAGCCCCCGAACCCATCCTGAATAATAATCAGCAGCACCAGCAATAAACTAGCACCGAGCGCGATGATAGGAGTCGTGATAAACAAGCGATGCCGCTGGCCTGCCTTAGCAAAGACGAATAGGTTCAATGGTCCCACGAGGACACCAAAGGCGATGAGAATGAGGATGAGATAAACGGGAGAAAAGTTGAGCTTGCCGAGTGCTTTCTGAAGTGACCAAGCCCCTGAGCCAGTGTAATCAGATTCGTAGTTATCATTGATGGCTCGAATTTTAGCGGATTTATTTTTCGGGATATTAATGATTTTCGAAGCTTGGTTTACATCGAGGGACATTATCGTAGCCAGCGGCATTATCGTCACGTTTCCAAAGGAACGGTCGATTCTAGTCTTACTGATGTTATCATCAGAATCATCTATTTTAAGCGATTTGAAATTTGAGGCTGCATTGAGCTTATAAATCAGAATATTTCCTCCTAGGCGGTTCCATTCTAAGATGGCATTTTGTACTCCAGCGGGCATTTCTCGCCAGTCGTCATCGGTGCAAATGATGGCATCAAACCCACTGTAGGCTCGCCAGTCCTCAGACATGTTAGAGGGGGTGAACTCAGAGGTGTATTCCTCATTGCCACTTCTGTATCCTCTGGAGCTAGCTGGGATGAGGCTGTTAAATTTAGAGCTATGCTGCACGAAGAGTTCTGTGCTGAGTAGGGTTGCAGGCTGATCCATATGCTGATTGCAGCTCATGCTGTCAGGTATTGTTTTTCCATCGGAGGTCAGCTTGATCGAGAGTGTGGAGGCTGCCTTGTCTGTATGGGATTTTGGGATAGAGGTGACCACAGGGACCAGGATATCATAGGTCTTAGTGCTCTCAGGCGGGCAGCTGTAGCTAAATTTGGATGTTAGGGTAGGGTGGTCACTATTTCTTCCAAAAGAATAGTCACCCTTAGCTTCCGAATTAAAATCCAGCTTCCATTCTTTCTCAAACTTAGTGCCATTCTTCAGGGTCAGCCTTAATGGCATGTAACCACTGCTGGGGAGTGAGCCAACAAGTGGTGAAAGCGTTGCTGTGGTCTTATTTTTTTTATCGTCAGAATGATTGATGAGTTCGCGCTGGGCGTGGAGTTCCGCACTCGTTACGAATAAGATGAGTAGCAGGGCAGTGAGTGATTTCTTAAACTGGATCATGGAGAAAATTTGTTAGATTAAGTTGATTTGATCGTCTTAGGCGTGGACCTATCTTGACCAGGTATTTCCTTCAGAAGATTCATCACCACATCGTTCGTAGTGATGCCCTCTACCCGAGCATTATAGTCTAACAGAATCCTGTGTCGGATCACCGCCGGGGCGACATATGCCACATCCTCGAATGAGGCGTGGGTGCGCTCATTGATCAGGGCGCGTGCTTTAGCGGCAGAGGCCAGCGAGAGCGCAGCACGTGGGCTAGCTCCGTATTTCACATTAGCCGATGCAGCGGACTGCCCCGGATGCGTGGCATCCACTAGTCTGGCAATATAGTTAGCCACCACATCAGGCAGGTAAATCTTCCTCACTAGCCTGAGTAAAGTCTCCAGCGTGCCAGCATCCATGATGGTATCGACATACGGCTCGGTCCCGAGCTCACGCGATGTCACTATCTTCTGCAGCGTAGCAACTGAGTTCCGCGTGACCTCAAGCTTAAACAAAAACCGATCCAACTGAGCCTCCGGCAGCGGATAAGTTCCTTCCAGTTCGATGGGGTTCTGGGTAGCCAGCACGAAAAACGGACTCGGCAGCGGATGCGTCTCACCAATGACCGTGACCCGCTGTTCCTGCATCGCTTCTAATAGTGCAGACTGGGTTTTAGGAGAAGCTCGGTTGATCTCATCAGCCAGCATGATGTTGGTGAATAGTGGGCCGGGCTGAAATTTAAACTCCCTGCGGCCATCAACCTCCTGCAACACTGGATTTCCCGTGATGTCTCCGGGCAGGAGGTCTGGGGTAAATTGAATCCGCTTGGTATCCAGCCCCAGAGTCTTAGACAGCCCCTTGACCAGTTCCGTTTTCCCCAGCCCTGGCAGTCCCTCGAGTAAAATATGACCACGAGCCAGTAGCCCAGTGATGACGAGATCAATCAGTTGTTCCTGACCGAAGAGAACTTGGTTTAGCGCAGTATTAAGTGAGCGGATGTGCTTGGCGGCATTGGTGACTTCAGTTTCTGATGCGTATTCCATAATAAGTAATCTAGGCAGGTGCGCCTGATGATAGATCAGTTTTAAAAATGAAAAAACCAAATGATCAAACGACGCTTAATAAATAAGAAATACAGCCTGAACTGGCAAGAATTAATTTGAGGTATCTTTCTGCTACTAAGCGAGAAGAATCGGGCTATTTTACGGGTGATTTTTGAAGAGCTGAAACTCATTCGCTTTTTGAGAAGCCTTTCTATGATGAGGAGGTTCGTGATTCTCAGACTCCTATTCAGCTTATGGGATTGCTTTTTCCGTGCTTCATCACATCAGCCAAATACCAACTGCGGTGACTAATGTGCTGATAATGAAAACAACGGCGAGAGAAAAAGAGGAAGAACTACGATCACGAAACGCATCTGAAATACCTCTGCTGAAGCCAAGGATGAATGAGAACAAACCGCCTAAAAGAAATACATCTGCCCATTGCCATACTGCAACTTCGTTACTGTCATCCCTGGAAAATGCGAGTCCTATAGCGGAAAGAGAGGCTAAAATACCACCTAATATAGCGAGTATCAGTCCTAGCGATTCCATTTTAGTTATGGGAGTTCATTTAATGGGTTGATTTTGAGTAGATTATCTAACAAAAGTGTCCTGCAGAGGGGGGGATGTGGACGAAGAGAGTAATGACTGGAGTTGTGATTGGGCTTTGTAGCTCATAGTCCTTAGGTGTCGGATAATGTGATTGTTCGCTTTGTTTGCTTCAGACCCAATGGAGTTTATCTTGACGTTCGCGATAAACAATCCCTAGGACTCTGGCATTGGTCATTAATGAATATGATGTGACAACTGCCATTACCAGTGTTCCTAGAATGAAATTTCCTTGAAAAATACTCCCTATCAAAACCTCTGTTAAGTAAACTAGGCAAAGCATTAAAATACCAATCCAATAAATCCAACCGCCTCGAAATATAGATGGAATGACAATATGCGGGCTACAGCAACCAATAGAACCTAATATCACTACGGATAAGATAGCCATAGGGAAGTAAATAATCCCCAGAGCCAATAGAACTACTGATATCAATGACTCGGAATCACCAGATAATATAAAATAGCGATAAGCAAAATAGGGGGTGAACGAGACTATTACTACCGTGAAGACCTGAAGCATAGGCGAAATCATATCCTCAATAATATTTGATGTTTCAGGGAATTCAGGAGCTTCTTTACCACCGGTAGCGGTGGATTTTATTATTTGATAGAATATTGCGCAAAAATATCCAGTAAATAAGATTGAAGCAATTATTCCAAACAAAGGAGCAAAGCTAGCTAATGCAGCAAGAACCGATAGGATAGCACAAGTGATGAGGATGGATTTACCGCTACCACGATAAGCGTAGGTTAGGATGTCTATAATGGGATTCATCTTTTTTATTTGTTTGGCTTCATCCTGTTGGTGTCTCCTACAGAGAAACTCTATTAGTTAGTTTATTATTTATAGAGGAAGAGCAGAGAATGTATATTATAACATTTCCCCAGCCAGCTTTGCTGCACTTTCAAATCATTCCATCAAACGATCAATCCAGTATCACTGTGAGGATGGTATTATCACCCTATATCACCAGATATGCAGAAGAAGAATCCGAAAAATTTAGGGAATAAAGCACCTAAAATTGTTCCTGTGACTAAACTGGGTAAACAGAACATAAATAGTTCACTCAAAGGTAATAATGGTATCGACAAAGAAGTCGTTGCTACGAGTGTTAGCGAAATAATGAGACAGAAAATAACTCCTCCTAATATTCCAAACAGTTTATTTGATAGAGTTGTCATTTTTAGCATAGCGTCTTAGCATAACCAACCCAACGGAGGGGGCGAACGTGGACGAAAAGGTTGATGGATTAGTTAGAGAAAAACTTGTCAGAAAGCGCGCCGATGGGTTAGGATGCAGCGATTTAGGGTTAGGCATTTTTACGAGTTTAATTGTGTTGATTATAGACTACTTGAAAACGGTCTGTGCATATATGGAATATCATCAATATCAGTATACTTCCCACCAACAATGGCTTTCTTATTATTTAAAAGAGTTATTCCCTTATGTGGAGGATAACCGTATTGCGGCTTTTTGCCATAACCTAGTAGCAGATATCTAACTTCGTATTCATTAGCTGCTACCTTGATAAACAGTATATTTCTAAAGGCTGGTAAAGCATCACTTATATCTTCACTGATAAAGATATGACCTTCATCAGAGGTCTGAATTTGTAGATTTGAACCGAGGGCGTCGTCCCATTGTTTTGTGAAGGCACTTTCTGCTATGATCTTTGAATTCTTATTTGATAAATGAAGAACATAGTGGGATGAAGTAGGATCTCGTTGTCCAAGTAACTTGGCTGTAGAATAGTCCGTTTTATCCATGAGGCTTTCACCTAACTTTAATTGTAGATAACTACTCGAATTGGGTATCAGAATTATATTACTATTTTTGTTCAAGATTGGATGTTCAGACATAGGAGTGAGGTCTTCTTCATTAATTGAAGAACAACTTACTAATATTCCGCTGAACAATATTATTACCGAGAATTTCATTATTTCATCAAGATTCTATGGCTGAAGCTTGTTGTGAGCCGTGCCATTGTAAAAAAGGATGATGAACTTAGGGTTTTCGTGGGCGATCTCTCTGACACGAGGTCGGAGAGACCTATCCAACATGATTATCAATAATCATACCCAGCGGGCGACCACTAGGGAGTGCAAGCCAATGTCTCATCATGAAAGAACTCTACTACATCGGACTAGACGTGCACAAGGACACAGTTGGCACTGTCATCATTCGGCTCCTTCGTATAACATTAAACGTCACCAAGACCCCCCACTAGTGTAACAACCCGCTAAGGCAGAAAACGGAATCAAAATAGTATAACTAACGGCCACCCAGAGCCTTCGACCCTGGGCTCGTGTCATCACGTGCGTAGCTATACGGGACAACAACCGATCACTTCGATGTTCGCTACCGTTCAATCAAAGCTATCTTTGAGGTTCTACTTTCTGTGACTTCCGCTTTGTCATCAACTGTGCCCCGATCCGTTTTTTCCATGCGTTGAGTTTCTCTTTCAATTTAGCAGTTACTTCGGGCATAGTGTCAGCCAGGTTTCTTTGTTCACCTGGATCTTTAATCAAATCATAGAGTTCAAAGGCATTTGCTTGGTCATAAGCAGACCTTTCAAACCATTCGATCAATTTGTAGCGCCCCATTCGGACGGCACCTTGTGGACCTAGGCCTAGGCTGTGATAATGTGGGAAATGCCAATAAACTGCTTCACGAGTTAGTTTCGCCCCCGAATCCTTCAAGAGAGGAAGAAAATTGATACCGTCAACATCCTTGGCTGTGGAAGATCCACCGGCAATGGCTGTGATAGTAGGAAAGAAATCATTACTTATCACAACCTCTCCGCACTCACTTCCGGGGGTGATGACACCCGGCCATTTGATAATTAGCGGCATGCGAATGCCGCCCTCATAGAGATCACCTTTGCTGCCCCTGAACGGCTTGCCATTCTTGGGTCCCAATTGTCCATTATCTGAATAGAAAAATACTATCGTATTCTTTTCAAGTCCCAGTTTTTCTAGTGTCATTAGGATGGTGCCCACGCTCTTATCCAGTGTCTCAAGCATCGCTGCCTGCTTAGGGTTGTTTCTTTTGTTCGTTTTTGCCTCAGGCTTCGTGGCATATTTCTCAACAAGAGCTTTTTTCTCGATTTCCGGAGAGTGAATGCTGTTGTGCGTCACGTAGCAGAAAAAAGGCTTGTTCTTGTTGTTCTGAATAAAAGCAATGGATCTTTCCGTGATTTCCCGAACATGATGCCAGTCTTCGTCGTACATGCTTTTCGGGCCAGCGCCTGGCTTGTGGGTTGTTAGTACATCATCAAAGCCCTGCGAGCCGGGGTCTCCGGGTCGACCGGGTTTGTATTTCTTGTCTACATTCAAATGCCATTTTCCGAAATGCCCGGTTACATATCCGGCGTTTTTCAGGGATTCCGCGATGGTGACCTCTTTGAGAGGAAGGTGTTTCTGCCAGTCCGGCGTAATGAGTTTTTTGTCTTTTGGATTCCCTCCCGGAATAAAGTCGGTGAGGTGAAGGCGAGCAGGATATTTGCCCGTCATGATACTCGCCCTTGTAGGCGAACAGATAGGTGCGGCCGCATAGGCATTAGTAAATCTCACCCCTTCTTTTACCAGTCGATCAATATTTGGAGTCTCGTAAAATTTGCTACCATAAGAGCTCAGTTGATAGCGGCCAAGGTCATCCGCTAGTATGAAAACAATATTGGGCTTGGTTCTTCCATCATCCGCAAGTCCATACGCACAATACGGAAATGCAAGCAGAACAACACTGAATGCTTTTAGGAATGATCTATAATTAGTGAGAATGTTACTCATGAGTATTCTTTCTGTATTGTGTCGAGATTTTATGGCTGAAGCTTGTTGTGAGCCGTGCCATTGTATAAAAGGATGATGAGCTTAGGGTTTTCGTGGGTGATCTCTCTGACACCAGGTCAATTCCGATGATCGCTTTGAATGGCTTATCTGAGGTATTTTTATTGATTTTCATCACAAGGTAGAAACGCAGATCACTGGAGTGACCTCGACTACCTTCTCATTCTATCTGGGCTATTTTTTTCTTTGGAGTCCGAAGTTCGGGTGGCGCTTGTCGTGTCTCAAAACTGCTATCCGGATGAGAGTAGAATCAGCTTCATACAAAAAATGATATGGAAATGTCCTTAGTTGAACTCTCCTCAAACCTCCATCTGAAAAATGATGCCCTGTTGGATTCTGCTCTATCTTACAAATTGCGGACTCTATCTCATCGAAAAAACGATCACCAAGTTTAGTGCCACCTTCTTGATCATAGTGACTCATTGCTGAGCTAAGATCTTTCTGGATGAGTCTGTGATATATAAAATCTGCCATACTAACGACCTAAGCTCGCTTTGATCTGACTCCAGGAGCGTCTAGATGAAGGGTCAGCCTTCATCTCTTCGATTCTTCTCTTAGCTTCCAGTGAGCCATCATCTATATCTGATAGCACTGCTGGTAATGTTGCTAATAGATCAGCGACAAGTGAAGCTCGTTCATCTTCAGGCAATGTCATAGCACCTGCTTGTATTTCTGCTATATTCATATTTCAAGCGTAGCATAATAAAACCGAAAAGCTATATTATTTTCAGCGTCCTAGCGTAGTCAATCCCACGGAGAGAGCGATGGTGAACGAAGGTGTTGAGGTTGTAATTGTGTGAAAAGCTCCGACGAAAATGCGCCCATGGTGTTGGCTACTGCGTCTTCGCTTTAGTTGCTAGCTTTTTCCATTTTTCTCGACTAAGAAATGCATGTTCTTCTCTGAGTATTCCAAACTTCTCTGGTTTGTGATAGATCATCCATATTGCAAGTGATCGGTTCTGTTTTGGAAACGCCTTATAGTGTGGACACATTGAATCGGGATGATCGATAATATCTAATGTAATCTTATCTCCTACCTTAATATTCTTAGAAATAGGTTGAACTACTTGCAGAGTAAATCGATGGATGAATCGTAACTTATAGTAAATGGTCTCTTTGGGTTTATCTGCTTTGTATGCTTCATTTTGGATTTCTTTAAACTGTTTAGAGGTGATTTTGTATGGGCGACCATCTAGTAGAAACTTCTTTTCAACTTTAACGATGTAACCTTCAAATGTCTTTGCTGAATCTTCATATTTATCAAGTAGCTCATTAGTTATTGGTGTGAGAGAAGAACCTGAAAAGGCAACTACTGTAGAGCATATAATCGTAAGGATAGTTATATATAATATTTTCATTTTTTAGCGAGATTCTATGGCTGAAGCTCATCTTGAGCCGCGCCATTGTAAAAAAGGATGATGAGCTTAGGGTTTTCGTGGGCTATTTCTCTGACACGAGGTCAATTCCGATGATCGCTCTGAACTGTCTGTCTTGTGTATTATTACTTGTTTTCATAAGATAGGTAGAATCGCAGATTACTGGAGTGACCTCGACTACCTTCTCATTCTATCTTGTTAGAATCGATTTTTAAAATACAATTCAATATATGGTCGAGAATAGCTATATAAATATGCGGTATATATGAAACTACTTATTCCCGCGCCCACTCCTGCAAATACTCCCATCATAACACTTCTCGGTAAAACAGGGTATTCGTTATAAAGGCAATGACCGAGCCATATTCCTGCACCGCAAAACAGCAGCATAAGGAACGAAGCACAAGGAATCAGTCTAGTTCGAGGAACAGATTTGTAGATAGCATTCCACGAAATTTTCCGTTCCTCTTTCGATAACCCCTTAAATTCAGGGATATCGTTATATGTCCAAAATATCTTCATTATATTGTCGAGATTCTATGGCTGAAGCTTGTTGTGAGTCGTGCCAGTGTAAAAAAGGATGATGAGCTTAGGGGTTTCGTGGGCTATTTGTCTGATACGAGGCCGGAGAGACCTATCCAACATGATTATCGATAATCATACGCAGCGGGCGACCACTAGGGAGTGCAAGCCAATGTCTCATCATGAAAGAACGATACTCCATCGGACTAGACGTGCACAAGGACACAGTTGCCATTGCATCAATAAAATAAACTTCTCGCGCAGAGGCGACCTATCACAGCACTTGTGGTTCGGCAATCGGCTCCTTCGTATAACATTAAACGTCATCAAGAATCCCCACTGGTGTAACAACCCGCTAAGGCAGAACACGGAATCAAAATCGCATCACTAACGGCCACCCAGAGCCCTCGACCCTGGGTTCGTGTCATCACGTGCGTAGCTATAGGGGACAACAACCGATCACTTCGATGTTCGCTACCGCTCAATCAAAGCTATCTTGTTAGCTTTGTATTATTCTTTCCTTGAGCGCTGATAAATCGTGATTCTTAGATCTGCACCGCACTTCGAAATCTGATGTATAACCTCGCTCGTCAAATCTGAATTAAAAGCCCCCTCAGGGAGATAGGATTCGTAGCCTATATCGAATACTCTTCGGTTCGCACGAGTCCAAGTAGAATGTGCCTCTTCAGTTAAACTGTTAATAGCTCTGCAAAAAGAAGCTATGATAGAATTAGGATCATTTCGAGATTCCTCATCTTCTATCTCGAAGGTCGCCATAAATCCATTATCTATCGAGTCGTTGTAGAGCACAATAGCTCCAGCCGTAACTAACTCGCGACATAGGCGATCCAATGATTCAGAAGATTCGACTTCAAGGTCAACGTTGATGAATGCTGAGGGCATATTTTTAAGCGTACAGTTTATGAGTGCACCCTAATTGATATGAATTAGGGTGTGTAGGGTTAAGTTTTGTGATTTTTTTTAACTTTCATAGGTTTCTTACGATGAGTTAGTTCACTTTGTTATTTTGTTCGTTTTAAGTCAATAGGGTTTTAGTTAGGGTCGGTTGGTGTCCTTGTTTCGATGGATAATCGATATGATGCTTTAGCCTATCGATCTTTCTATGAGCTTAAATGACTCAGCGGGGGCTGGCGGGTTCTTGCTGCTTTCTAGGTGGCGAGCTCCTCGGCGGGGTAGGTCCAAATCTCACTCAGGGTAGGATGATAGTGGGGGATCTCTAACAGTTGGCGGGCAGTGGCACCAAATGACATCGCTACCACGATCTCATGGATGAGCTCAACCGCTTCCGGCCCGATGACTGCTCCGCCGATGATTTTACCTGTTTCCTCGGCTACGATGAGCTTCACGAATCCGTGCTCACTGCCGTGCACCATGGATTTCCCGTGGTCGTTGAATGGGTAGTCTGCGGTCTTGTAGTTGATGTTTGCCGCGCGGGCCTCTTTCTCTGACATGCCGACTGCTGCGATCTGTGGCTCGGTGAAGATGCCATAGAGCGAGAGCTGGTAATCCACTTTAATCGGGTCTGAGGTGTCGTTATTTAGCTGTTTGAGAATATTCCCTGCCGCAGCTTCTGCTTGGATGATGGCCAGATGCACCACGTCTAGCGGGCTACAGACGTCGCCGGCAGCGTAAATGTGTGCTTGGCTGGACTGCATGGTTAGGTCAACTTTTATTTTGCCTTTAGCTAGCTCTATATCGGCTAGGTCACAGCCTAAGTTTTTTGTATTTGGACTTCTACCTAGGCCACAGAGGATTTCATCTGAGCTCACTTGTGTGGGGTGATTCTGATGGTTAAAATGCACCGTCTTTTTGCCTTCAGTGTCTGTGGTGACGCGCTGGATGTCAGTGTCGCAGAAGATGTTTACTCCGAGCGCTTCGAGGGCTACTTGGATTTCTTTAGCGATGTCTTGATCCATGGTTGAGAGTAGTTGATCACTACGCTGAATGATGGTCACCTCAGTCTGACATGCGGCATAGTAGTAGGCTAGCTCTAGGGCTATGGCGCCGCCTCCTAAGATGGTGATTGATTTGGGTAATGATTGAGCGGTGAGGACATCGTCACTTGTGAGGAATCCCGTTTCAGCTAGTCCTGCTATCTCGGGGATAAATACTGTAGATCCATTAGCGATGATGAAATGAGATGCGGTGAGAATTTGGCTGGCACCATTTTTTTGTGAGACGGAGATGGTGTGTGGGTCTGTAAAATTAGCGGTGCCTCTGATGAGGTCAAATTTTCCATTGACTAACTGCTCTTGTCGATAGCCTTTAAATTCATCGATTAGTTGGTTTTTTCTCTCAATGACGGCCTTCGTATTGATCTGTGGATTCTCTAGCGTGATACCAAATTTCTCCGCTTCTAGAATCTGATTAAACCTCTTGGCGGACTCAATAATCGCCTTGCTGGGCATGCACCCTCTCAGAATACATAGCCCACCTAATTCATCAGCCCCGTCGATGATCGCTGTCTTTATCCCTTCGTCACTGAGTAACCTTGCCGCTGCGTAGCCTGCACTTCCGCCTCCGATGACGATGACCTGATAATCTGATTTTTTTTGCATGGTTTGATGCTACTCGTTAATGAGTGTAATACAAGTGAATGTCTCATCTGTAATCAGGTATTAGTTTGGATGCTGGTGATGGTTAACAACGTTTTATTTCAATGAAAAATGATCATAGCGTGCTTGAATTGTTATTTTTGATAAAAGGGACGCATTGTTGGCGTTTTTCTCTATGTCAAGTGGGCTGCTTTATGCTATTAAATAAAAAAGATGGACAAATCGGGAGACAATGGTGCGGAAAAAAAGCAGAAAAGAGAGGAGAGAGATAAAATGCTCTCTCATGGTTTCGCGAAGACTAGGAAGAGTCTGATCGCTAGGCTTGATAATTGGGAGGACCAACGTACCTGGGATGATTTTTATCAGACGTATTGGCGGCTGATCTATTCGGTGGGGCTTAAGTCTGGGCTGCGTTCTGAGGAAGCATTTGACTGTGTGCAGGAGACAATTTTATCGATCGCGAAGCAGAGTAAGAAGAAGATGTATGACCCTGAGCAGGGGTCATTCAAGACATGGCTGATGAATATGACGCGCTGGCGTATCAATGATCAATTCCGTAAGCGCAAGAAGGACACGGCAATGTCTATTGGATTTGAGGCTGATGATGGTAGGAAAACAGCCATTATTGACAGAGTCGAAGACCCTAAGGGGGATACTCTGGATAGACTTTGGGATGTGGAGTGGAAACAAAATTTAGCTGAGGCGGCGCTAGATAAGGTGAAGGGGCAAGTCTCGCCAAAGCAATACCAGATATTTGACTACTACGTGGTGAAGCAATGGGATGCGAAAAAGGTGCAAGATATCTTAGGTGTGAGTATGGCGCAGGTTTATCTGGCCAAGCATCGGGTGGGATCTGTGCTGAAAAAAGAGATCGCCAAGCTAGAAAAGCTCTAATTTACCACTGATAATATGGCGTCCATGATCAGATCCGAGATACACATTCCAGACCACGAGGTGCTGCGCAAGATCGGCGGTGGTGCTTATGGTGAAGTGTGGATGGCACGTGGCGTGACCGGTGCTCTAAGGGCAGTGAAGGTGGTGTGGAGAGAGGACTTCGAGGATGAGCGTGGCTTCGAACGCGAGTTCGAGGGGATTTTAAAGTTTGAGCCTATTTCGCGGGATCACCCGGGGCTGGTGAATATTTTGCATGTAGGACGCGGTAATGATAGCGAAAATCCATTTTACTATTATGTGATGGAGCTGGGCGACGATGTGCATAGTAGCAGAGAGTTTAACCCCGTGGAGTATCAAGCGCGGACGCTGCGAAGTGATCTAAAGGCGAGTGAGGGAGTTCCGCTGGATGTGGGCTTCTGTATTGATGTCGGGCAGCGACTAGCTGAGTCACTGCAGTATTTGCATGAGAAGGATCTAGCGCATCGTGATGTGAAGCCAGCAAATGTTATTTTTGTGGAAGGTAAAGCTAAGCTGGCTGATATAGGATTGGTGGCGGCGAGAGGTCAGCAGACATTTGTGGGCACTGAGGGCTTCGTCCCGCCTGAGGGTCCTGGATCTGGGCAGGCGGATATTTATAGCCTAGGCAAGGTTCTCTATGAAATGGCCACGGGTAAGGATAGATTACAGTTTCCTGAACTCCCAGAAGAGCTTGCAGAGGGGACGAACAAGAAGCACTGGGTAGCACTCAATGAGTTGATCTGTAATATTTGTGACCCAAAGTTGAGTAAGAGGACGATCAATACAGCTCAGAAACTTGCGGAATCCTTAGCAAAAATAAAACAGGGCAAGAAGATCCGTATAGAGGCTAAGAGTGGAACACTTAGGACAGCGTTAGCCATACTGCTTTTTGGTGGTGCAAGCTTTGGGGTCTATTATTCCAAGCCCTGGCAGGCGTCTGAGACGCTTGTTTCTGGTGGTTCTGGTATTCCACTAAGCTCAGTGGTGCAGCCTGAGCCTGAGCCTAAATATCAGTTCAAGGTTTGCTCAGTACAGTTTATCTCACATCCTAATCATGCAGAAATCACTGGGCATGGGAAGGATCAGTATTACGAGACCAATACCGAATTTATCGAGTATCCACCGGGGACGGCGTTGAATTTAGTATTTAAACGTGATGGCTACCGGCCTAAGTCAGTAGAGTTTATGGTGCCAGATAAGCAGTTTGAGTTTTTTCAAGTGACTCTAGATACATTCCTACCACCGAAGGTAAACCAGGTCTGGGTGGACTCCGAGGGGGCTCGTTATTTCCCGCGGGTGGACTTCCATGAATCAGGATTTGTGCGGAATGAGCATTTCAAGAGATTTCTGGAGACGAAGGTGAAGGTGGATCCTTTCAGCGTAGAGAATTTTAGTGAGCGAGGAGAGAAGGTGTCGATCGTGATGATGACGGCTAATACGGCGCAGAAATATGTATCGTGGCTAGAAAAAGAGGCGAAATTGCAAGGTCTGTTAGAGTATGATCAGTACATCGTTTACCAGCAAGATAGAAGCCTAAAAGTAGGCGCTGCGGATAAGCTAGAGGAGAAAAAGAAGAGACAACAGTTTGCCACAAAATGCATCGCAAAGATGATTCCATTCGCGACGCTAGAGCTCACGAGCACGCCAGCGGGTGCTGATGTTTACGTTGATGATGAATGGGTGGGTGTGACGCCGATGTTGCAGCCTAGACTGAGGCCAAAGAAGGTGAAGGTAGAATTTAACCTGGATGGATATAAGGCGAACGTGCAGCAGATCGAGCTGTCAGATAATGAGCTGAAGCCAGTCTCTGTAAATCTAAAGCAGAATAACGGAGTGGTGTTTAATCAGGAATGGATGAATGGCCTGAAGGTAAAGATGGTTCCATTCGATGATGGGAAACTGGCCTCTAGCTGGGAGGTAAGAGTGAAGGATTACAACCAGTTTACTAGGGCTACTGGTCACCGACTACCTAACAATCCGTTGTTTCCTCAGAAGCCAGATCACCCGGTGGTGGGGGTGAATAGATCTGATGCGGTGACATTTTGTAAATGGCTCACTGAGAAGGAAAGAAAGGAAGACAGGATACGTCCACGGCATGAATATAGACTTCCTACTGATGTGGAATGGAGCTTATTCTGCGGGCTGGCTGATGAGCTAGGGGCGAGTCCTGGAGGTAGATCTTACTTTGCTCAAAATAATCCTGAACTGATAGACACATATCCGTGGGGCAAGATATTTCCACCGGAAATGAAGGTGGCGAATTTAGCGGATAAGGCCGCGGCAAAGGCAGTTGGCATCCCAGATGAAAGAGTTATTGCCGGTTATGCTGATGGCTTCACAAATACTGCACCAGTGGGCTCATTTGAGCCGAACAAACTAGGGATGTATGATATATCAGGGAATGTATTCGAGTGGATACAGGATTCCTACAGAGAGGATGGAGATCTAGATCTTGGCGTAGTCAGAGGTGGGAGCTGGGCCACATTTCAGGCTAAGGATCTTAGGTCTTGGAGTCGATTCCCCATCAGCAAATACATGCGTGATAATCAGTATGGTTTCAGAGTGGTCTTAGTGGAAACCGCTGAAGAAGTGGAAACCACACAAGAAGACGAAGAATGATGCGGAAACCTCGTTTATCAGTTGACTAAATATGGCCAACCACTAGTAACTCATCTCATCTATGAAAGATCCTATTACAGTATCCGTGACAGGAGCAGCGGGCCAGATTGGCTACGCACTGCTCTTCCGTATTGCCTCTGGCTCTATGTTTGGTTCAGATCAACCAGTGAACCTTCGCTTGATAGAGATCGAGCCAGGGATGAAAGCACTCCAGGGTGTGGTGATGGAGCTCGATGACTGTGCATTTCCTACTCTCAATGAAATCGTAGCGACGAGTGATCTCAATGAAGGATTCAAGGGCGCCAACTGGGCGCTACTCGTAGGCTCAGTACCGCGTGGTCCGGGGATGGAACGTAAGGATCTACTTGGGATCAATGGAAAAATCTTCACTGGTCAGGGACAAGCAATTGCGGCAAATGCTGCTAGCGATGTACGCACGCTCGTGGTGGGTAACCCATGCAATACAAATTGCCTCATCGCGATGAATGCAGCAAAGGGGATTCCCAATGATCAGTTTTTTGCAATGACGAGACTGGACGAAAACCGCGCTAAATCTCAGCTCGCCACGAAAGCTGGCGTGCATAACAGTGCGGTTTCCAATCTTTGTATCTGGGGTAATCACTCAGCAACTCAGTATCCGGACTATACGAATGCTAAAATCAACGGGGTGCCAGTGACTGAGGTTATCAGTGACACGGAATGGCTTCAGGGTGAGTTCATCGCTACTGTGCAACAGCGCGGTGCAGCGATCATTCAGGCACGTGGTGCATCATCCGCGGCATCTGCCGCTAATGGTGTGGTGGACACAGTTCGCAGCCTTACTAATCCGACTCCGGACGGTGACTGGATGAGCGTGGCAATCTGCTCAAATGGTGAATATGGAATCGATGCGGGGCTTATCGCTTCTATGCCGATCCGCACAAGCGATGGCAAGACCTGGGAAGTGGTAGAGGGCGTAGAGATCAATGATTTCTCACGTCAGAAAATAGATGCCACCGTACAAGAACTCCGCGAGGAGAAAGAGGCAGTGTCAGATCTACTGGGATAATATTTTTATCCCAGCGAAGGTCAATGAGGACATGCGTTAATGGTTTATACCATCCTCACAGTGATACTGGATTGATCGTTTGATGGAATGATTTGAAAGTGCAGCAAAGCTGACTGGGGGAAGAGCAAAGCAATATCACTGTTCAAATGGTATTAACACAGAACATTCAGTTTTTTCTCATGAAAAAGATAAACTGATTTGTTCTTTTTGATCAATTTAGCACAGAGATCACTAGCTGGGATAAACTGATTACGGCATATGATACTTGCTAAATTTTAAGCATCCGTGTTTTCTTAGTTCATGCAGATTCTCCACAATATTACCGAGCTTCAGTCGCTGGATGGTTCCGTTCATCTCGCGCTTGGCGTGTTTGATGGTGTGCATGTAGGGCATCAAGAAGTAATCCTCAATGCAGTGAACTCTGCTAAGCTAACTGGGGGCAAAGTAGGTGTGGTTACCTTTGAGCCTCACCCGGTTAGAATATTGGCACCAGATAGGGCGCCAAGAAGGATTTTAGCATCGATCGAACACAAAGCGGATTTACTAGCATCGATGGGGGTGGATTTCCTCTGTGTGCAGGAGTTTACCTTAGATTTCGCAGCGCGCGAGGCGAAGGGGTTTATCGATGATCTGGTGAGTTATAGTAAGGATCTGAAGACGATCGCAGTGGGTGAGGACTGGATATTTGGTAGAGCACGTGGAGGAAATGTGAGTAAGCTCAGGGAGTGGGGCGCTGAAATGGGCTTTATGGTTACCGCTGCGGCACCGGTGATGATGAATGGTGAGAGGGTGAGCAGCACCAGGGTGAGGCAGGCCGTTAGAGATGGGAATTTAGAAGCGATTAGAACGATGCTCGGTAGACCCTATAATGTTGTAGGAACGGTGATAGAGGGGAAAAAACTAGCCAGACAACTAGGCTTCCCTACAGCGAATGTAGTGGTGCATAATGAACAACTACCACCCGATGGTGTGTGGTCTCTGAGAGTGAAATTTCGGGGTGAGTCATACGACGGGATAGGGAATTTGGGAAGGAGACCTACGGTGGAGCAGGAGGGTGCGCGGAGATTATTAGAGATTCATGTGTTTGGATTTGATGGTGATCTCTATGAGGAAACGATCGATGCAGAATTTGTGAGCTATATTCGTAAGGAAAAGAAATTTAGTTCGATTGATGAACTTAAAGCTCAGATAGAAGTTGATGTGGAGCTGGCCAAGCTTCGTTTAGTGAGGTGATTAATATTGGCAAAGCAAGTTGGATTCAGTATAAATTAACGATGAAAATGTTTTATATTTTACTATTGGTGGGATTAGTTGGCTATATCGCCTATCCGTTTTTACCGCCTAAGCTGCTTGGGATTTCTAAGAGGGAGGTTGATGATAGCTTAGAGCCTGTGCGTGAGACAGAAGTTAAACTAGTGGAATCAGTAGTAATTCCTGATAAGCTGTTAATTGAAGTGGAGTCTAAGCTGGAGCCTGAGGTGGAGAAGATTGCTTCACATAAGATGGCTAAGAAGGATGAATTACCTGAAATAAAGAAAGAGCCTGAGGAACAAGCTGAAGAGGAAGTAATAGTCAAAGCCCGTAAACTGGACGAAACTGACTTTAAGATCATCATCACAAATGGAGTTGAAGCTGGGGGCTGTATCGATTTTCGGAAAGATAATATCATCAGCTGGACGCTTAAAGAACAGGCGATCAGCCTGCAAGGATCTCAGTATGAAGGTGAAATAAGCATCGAGGTGGGAAGCTTATTTGGTCCTCAGCTTAGGCGCGCAAAAGTAGTGATTAAAGACGAAGTGATCACCTCGTGGGAGTGGCTGGTGGTTGATCCAATAGAATGAGAATTAATCTTCGTCGTCGGCTTTCTTTTTCTTCATTCTCCTGCGTTTCTTTTCTTCATCTTTAACAGCATCGTCTTGAACTTCTTTTGCGTCCTCTTCTTTTTTCTTTTTCTCTTTCGCTTCTTTTTCTGAGCGGCGTTCCTCTGTTTTAAGAGCAATTGCTGCTTTGTGCGCGCCTTGGGTGTCAGGATAAAGTTTTGTGAGCTGTAATAAGAACTTACCTCTAATCGAAGCACGTAGATTCATCGCCCATTCATAGTATTCTTCAGCTTCGTTCTCGCGCAGTTTGTTCTCAGTGCGCTCCCAGTTTCTGTTTTCTGTGAGATCATTACGCAGCTTAACGAGTTGAACACGAGTGGGTTCGTAGGCGTAGTGTCTTTCTAGGAGGCTTAGATATTTATCTGACTGATTAGTCACTCCAGCGCGGATACTTTGTTCAGCTTGCTTGAGTGTGCTTTGGTAATTTCTCTGATGCAGGGTGTAGATCTCAGATTTGGCTCTCTCCGCATCTTTCTTCATGATCCAGCCCATTTCCCGGTTTCCTTGAATGAGTAGGTTTCGCTTCTTGGCGTTGAGGATGATGATGGTTTCGATTAAGGCGAGGTTATTGAGCCCGAGCACTTTGTCACCATCCCATCCACCTCCGCGCGGTTCTTCAAAGTTGTAGGGGGCTATTTTAGGATGCACATAGTGGATGAGGTCGTTGTCCTCCCAAGCTACAGTGAGTCGCCATTTAATGTATTTCAGGTATTCATCGTATCCTTTAGGGCTTCCGTGTGCGAGACAGAGCGCAGAGAAAATAGTACCCTGTGATGGCGTGGCGTGGATGTAGCGGAAGGATTTATAATTATTTTCTAGCATCTGGATAATGTTTTCCCCCACCTGTGGCTCCCAGCGAGAAAGCCCCAGTGAGAGACCAAAGGCCGATGTTCTGAATGCAGAATTACTGATGCCTCCCTTGTAGGCACTGCCGCCGTAGTTTATGTTGTTAGAGTTCAGTCGAGATGGTGAGCCGAGGATGCGATCAAAGCTCTTGTTTCTGCTTTCATTATCGATGGCTACGAGGCACTGGGCACAGGCTGACCAGGCTAGCTGGCAGAGTACGCTGGATGCGCCGAAGTTGTCGCTATCATAGGTTCCTGATGTGTATTTGTGACCAGTCCCACCTGTGGGGCCGACACATTTTGTGAGTTCAAGGGAGAGTTCTTCCAGTTTGCGATAAGCTTGCATATCGCCTGTGGCCCAAAAGTATTCTGAGAGGAAGATGGTGTTCATCGCCAGTCCCCAGGTCCAAGTGTAATCTTTGATATCGATACATGCTTTGGCACATTTTCTTATTTCTGTCAGGTGCTTCGGATCGCCAGTGCTGAGTAATGCTAGTCCTGCTTGGCAGCTTAAGTATTGGCTGCCGGCTCCGTTTTTCCAGACTCCTGCTCGAGATTGATTGTCCTTGAGGAGTTTCAGCACCCGGGATTGGAGCTCCTTCGCTTTTTCACCAGTTAGACCATGAGAAGTCTCGAAGCTACCTCGGTTTTTCTTGAGTTTGATAGTGATTGGCATCGTTTCACCATCGCGGATGATTTCTAACTCTAGCTTCATGTTGCCTCCCTCCGCTTCATCCAGTTGATGACCGAAGATGACAATCGGTCCTTCATCCTGAGTGCTGTCAATGGTACCTAGCTTCTTACCATTTACAGAAATGATCTGGTCCCATTGTTTGAGTCCGCTTTGTCTAGCAGATCCAGATTGATGAGTTTGATAGATAAATAAGCCGGGCTGATATTTCATTGAGAATGCATGACCACCTAACTGACCGAGTGGAGAGAATAACACATCACCTCTGAAAATGAGTCTGAGACTGAGATCAATATCGATCTCATATTTATGCACCACTTCTATGATTGCAGCTTCTGGGTCGAACTGTTCAACCTCTTTGGCGAAGCTGAGATTAGAGAAAAGAGTAAGAAGAGCGAGGGCGCTTAATTTCATAGTCAGTTAGTTGAGTGAGATGTATCTGTCTTGTTTCTTAACGATGCGGCCGATTTCAACTGCACATAAGGTATTGTGTGCTTTAAGAACCTCTAACACAGCGGAGACATTTTTCTGAGGTACTGAGATGAGTAGCCCGCCAGATGTCTGGGCGTCAGCTAAGAGAAGCTGCATTTCAAGGGAGGTGCCATTTACCTGAACATGCGGTAGCACGGTGGATAAGTTCTTTTTGGTGCCTCCTGGGACGATGTCATTCGCAATCAGCGCGTGGACGTCATCAGAAATGGCAGGGATACTCGCGCAGTCTAGTTCGGCGGTGACTCCTGAACTAGCACAGATTTCCTTGAGATGACCGAGCAGTCCGAATCCTGTGACATCGGTACAGGCATTGATGAGATCTTGCTCAGCCAGGTCAGCACCAGGGGTATTGAGGGTGACCATCGATTTTACGGCTATATCGTTTAGCTCTTCGCTGCATTTACCTTGCTTGATAGCGGTTGAAATAATGCCAGTTCCAAGTGGTTTCGTCAGGATCAGAACATCGCCAGCCTTTGCATGTGCATTTGCTGTGTAGCGATCTGGATGGACAAGGCCTGTAACAGATAGCCCATAGATAGGCTCAGGGTTTTTAATCGTGTGGCCACCCACAAGCGAACAGCCTGCTAGCTTTACCATATCGGCACCGCCTCGGAATATAGCTTGTATTTCAGCGGTATTAAGAATGGTGTCTGGCATACCTGCTATTGCCATCGCTGTGATCGGTCTGCCACCCATAGCATAGACATCCGACAGCGAGTTCGCAGCGGCTATTTGGCCAAACAGATATGCATCATCGCATATGGGGGTGAAGAAATCGAGCGTCTGCACCAGTGCAGTTTCAGCGTTCAGTAGGTAGACGCCAGCGTCATCAGCGGTAGCTGACCCTACAAGTAAATTAGGGTCATTTGACTGTGGTAAATCCCGCAAAACTTGCGAGAGAGATTCAGGATCTAGCTTAGATGCTCAACCGCCACAGGCGACGAGTGATGTGAGTTTGGTTGGTTCTGGCATGCTTATAATAGTGAAGTTTAGTTAATTCTTTTCTCTACGGTGATTTTTACATTAATTTATCTTTAAACCAATGATTATTTTCAACTTGTAGAGATCCACGCATCATGTATTATTTAGTGATTAACCTATTATGTATGATTTAGAGATTATCGAATGTAAACCTTCAAAGTGGTTCAAAACCCGCGCTATTGCAGTGGGTCTCATGTTGACATTTTTTTCATTATGGTTCTTCAAGGATGGATACTGGAGCTACCGTGAAAAAAATGCTGAAGTTGTGATCAAGCAAGTTTTCTTGGGTGAAAATGAAGATCCTGCTAAAAAAGTGGATTTTGCTGTGAAAGCGGCCGATGAGTTTAATAAGAAGGAATACACCCCAGAAACTTGGGCTGCTTTTGCTAAGGAACAGTTAGTTAGTGTGCCTGAGAACAAAAACATCTTGCCGCGAGATCATGACTATGGAGCTAAATGGCCGGAGGAAATAGTCAATGGCTACGAAGCATTGAAAATGGGAGAACAGAAGGATATGCACGGCATGTGGAGTAAATACACGAGTCGAACTGGGTTACCTATTGAGCCGAATGAGGAAATTTTTGATGAAGATACAATAGAGAACCAATTTATTACTTGTGGAGTCTGTGTGGCAATACTCTTGGTGGCTGTTTTCTTCAGTATCAGAGTCATGAGGCGTAGTATGAAAGTGACTGCCACAGGCTACTCACCAGCAGGAGGTTATGAGATCCCCTTCACTTCTATGCGTAAGATAGATAAAAGAAAATGGGACACGAAAGGTTTAGCCGTGATCCATTACGAAGAAGATGGTGTGACTATAAAGACTAAAGTGGATGGAATGGTTTACGGCCAGTTTAGAGAAGAAGATGGAGCGCCAGCGGAGGCTTTGTTCACACAAATCATGGAGAATTTTAAGGGTGAAGTGATCGAATTTGTCAGTGATGACGTTGATGATGAGGAGGCCGAACAAGCCGAGGAAGAAACAAAAAAAGAAAGTATCTAGGGTCTGAGATGATTTACAAAATTCGTAGTTGCCAAACCATCGTGACAGTAGTAAAAATCTACATCCGTTAGAGAAATAACGTAAATAAAACATACACATATAATGTCTGAATCAATCGAACAAAAAGTTAAAGAAATCATCGTTGAGCAACTCAATGTAACTCCAGACCAGGTTAAGAACGAAGCAAAATTCATCGACGACCTCGGTGCTGATTCACTTGATACAGTCGAATTAGTCATGGCTTTCGAAGAAGAGTTTGGCATCGAAGTGCCTGACGAAGAAGCTGAGAAACTCATGTGCGTGAACGACATCGTCACTTATATTAAGAAAGTTTCATAATTAAGAATAATACCCAAGACTTTATCGAAGGTGGCTCATTTAGGTGATGCCACCTTTTTTGATACAGAAGTTAGATCTTTTATGCCTGATAAAGTAGACATACAATACGCGATGGAGCATACCCATGTTCTGCGTGAGCCCGACAGGAGGATAGACACCTTTGGTAGCTCTAGATTTCATTTTATCATTCTTTCGGAGATGATGGATGAGGTGGGGAAAGTCATCGTCAGACGGGGGACTGTAGAAGCCTATAAACCACAAATCATCAAACCTAAGCACTATTCATCTGTTGAGCTAGAAGGTTTTGATGATAAGGCGCGCGATTTTTTAGATTGGCTTAAAGAGAATAATATTGAGCCAGTTTACTTTCAGTATGGCTTTAACTTTAGACGTACAGAAGTGAGTTCAGAAATGATCACTGGTGCCTATGAGACAGTGAAAGCGCAAATTTTGGATAAAGTACACACAGATGATGATCCCATGATGGCTGTCATGGAAGCAATTGAAGATACTTGGGAGATTGGTTTGCTGAAATTTTCGGTTGATATGATCCAGAAATCTCAGGGAATTAATCAATTTGATTTTAAACGTAAAGGGTTAATTTAGAGAATGAGACTTCATACTCTGATCAGATTAATTGCAGCTATCATCGTTCTCACCGTGGTAGTGATCACACTTTTTGTCATTTCTAAATACTTCGGCCTCACTGATGACTCAATACCTTCTAATATCGTAGGAGCAGATGGGATTAATAAACTGGTCTCGAAAAAGCCCACTAAAGATGATCTCGTAGTGATCGACTCTGTGAGAAGAAAGCTGAATAGTAAGAACACTCCTGAAATCGTATTGGGAAATCCTGCATTTGAGATAGCTCGCGCCATGCTCAAACAAGGGGAGTATGATGACGCGCGATTCAAGCTAGAGGAAATTATAGTTAAGTATCCCGATACTCCAGCTGAAAGAGAGGCCTTTCGAGTGCTTGGCGAGATGAGGCTAGATGACCTGTTTGAGCATAGGCCAGACGATAGTAAATTTATCTACAACGTAAAGCGCAACGATAGCTATCTTAAAATAGTAGGGGAGTTTAATACCAATTTAGATATTCTCATGTATCTCAACGGGCTGACTAGGATCGATCGTCTCCGGCCTGAGGACAAGCTTGTGATTATGCCCCTAGAACTTTCTTTAAGGATCATTCCCCGTCTGAACCAGCTCTTTTTAGTCGATGAGAGTGGCGATGTGATCAAATTTTACGAACCCGTAGTGGATATGGCGATGCCTAAAAAGAGCAGTGAATCAGATAAGGTCACTACATCTATAGAAAGTATCAGAGCTTATAAGGGGAAGGTTAGAGTGAGTATTACTCGTGGAGACTATCGTGAAGCGTCCAAAAGAATCCAAATTCTTAATCCAAATATAGAAATTATCAGTGAGGATATTGAGGTAGATAAAAGCTTCCGAGGCATCATCCTTACTAAGGCCGACATGGAAGAGCTCGCGCTACTTCTTAGAAGATCAAATACTGTTGAGATTCGTTATTAAAACCATTGCGCTACCTTAAAAATCGTTGCAAAATACCACTATGAGCATGAAACCGTTAGAGTTTGAAAAGCCAATCGCCGATCTTGAGAGCGAAATCCTCAAGCTGAAAACCCAATCAGACACGCAGGATATCGACCTCAGTACTGAGATCTCGTCTATGGAGCAAAAGCTCACTAACCTGAAAAGTGTGATCTATGATAACCTTACCCCATGGCAGCGAGTTCAGATCGCAAGACATCCTAATCGTCCATTTATGCTAGATTATTTAGCTTATGGGTTCACAGATTTCGTAGAGCTCCATGGCGATCGCCATATCGGGGATGACCGCGCTATGCCAGGAGGATTTGCCAAAATTGGTGGTCAGAAAGTAGTCGTTATTGGTCATCAGAAAGGACGCGATACTAAGGAAAATTTACTCAGAAACTTCGGTAGCGCACATCCTGAAGGCTATAGAAAGGCACTCAGACTCATGAGGCTAGCAGAGCGTTTCAAGCTCCCTGTTGTGTGCATGATCGACACCCCAGGGGCATTCCCTGGGATTGGCGCTGAAGAGAGAAATATTGCCGAAGCCATCGCATTCAACCTCAAAGAAATGATGAACCTCAAGACTCCGGTTATCGCTTGTGTTCTAGGGGAAGGTGGATCAGGTGGAGCACTTGGTATCGGAGTGGCAGACCGCGTCATGATGATGGAAAATGCTTATTATTCAGTCATTAGCCCAGAAGGTTGTGCCGCGATTCTCTGGAAGCACAGACAGCATGCACCAGAAGCTGCTGAAGCGATGAAGATAGCAGCGCCAGATCTGGGTAAACTAAACCTTATTGATGAAGTCATTCCCGAACCAAGAGGAGGCGCTCACCACGATCATGTGAAATCTGCTACCAATTTCCGCGATGCCGTTCTCGCGCAGATCAAGCAAGTCCAATCTCTCTCTACTGAAGATATGCTAGACCAGCGCTACCAGAAATTCAGAAAATTCGGTGAATGGAATGGCGATGCGATAGCTTAGTCCACAAGCATCTGAAAATTACAAATCCCACCTAGTTCTAGAGAACTAAGAGTAAGGTGGCTAAAATAAATCCATCTGCGGTGAATCCGCATTTGGCATCGTTTGTCTCGTGTTCTTAGGCTTCGGCTTGTCTTTTGCTTCTGGTTTGGATGAATTCATCTCCAAGTGTGAAAGAATATCTTTAGCCCTATTCACGATACTCGGTGGAAGACCCGCGAGCTTGGCAACCTGGATTCCGTATGACTTATCGGCCGTCCCAGGTAGAATTTTTCTTAGGAAAATAATATCATCATTCCACTCTCTTACCGCCACATTATAGTTCGCCACGGCCTTGCGCGTATTGGCAAGATCCGTAAGCTCGTGATAGTGCGTAGCGAAAAGTGTCCGGGCTTTAATCTCATCATGTAGGTGCTCAGCCACTGACCAGGCTATCGATAAGCCATCAAATGTCGCCGTCCCTCTGCCTATCTCATCTAGGATCACTAGTGAGCGTTCTGTTGCATTGTTAATGATTAGTGAAGTCTCATTCATTTCCACCATAAATGTGGACTGTCCACGAGCAAGATCATCACTCGCACCCACTCGACAGAATATCCGATCTGTTAGACCAATATGCGCCGTCTCCGCAGGCACATAAGCACCGATCTGAGCCATCAAAGTGATCAGTGCCACTTGACGAATATAGGTAGATTTACCTGCCATGTTAGGACCTGTCAGAATGAGTAGGTTAGAGTCTTCTGGGGCTAAGAAGGTATCATTAGGTACAAATTTTTCATCCACAAGAGTCTGCTCTAGCACTGGATGCCTACCTTCAATGATCTGCAAGTGTGTGGACTCATCAAGCATCGGTCGCGTGTGCCCATGCAGCTGCGCCGTCTCCGCTAGTCCGAGTAAAACATCGAGCGTAGCCAGTGCATCCGCCGTCGATTGTAAGTCATCGATATGCTCACACATCTGGTTGCGGAGCTTTGTGAATTCCTCTAGCTCCAGCTGCTTAGAACGCTCCTCAGCTCCCAGCACCTTATTCTCCACTTCTTTTAACTCAGGGGTGATAAAGCGTTCGGCATTTGCCATCGTTTGCTTGCGCGTGTAGTCATCTGGCACTTTATCAGCTTTGGATTTAGTGATCTCGATGAAGTAACCAAAAACATTGTTAAATTTTATCTTCAAGGTATCGATACCTGTCCTTTTGCGCTCCGTTTCCTGTAGCTTAGCGATCCACTTTTTCCCATCCTTAGTTGCTGCTCGCAGCTCATCTAGTTCTGGGTGATAGCCATCGCGGATCGCTCCGCCGTCTTTCATGTTAGCTGGCGGTTCATCGACCAATGCGGATTCTAACAGATCCACTAGCTCAGGGAATTCCTCGATCTGTTGCAGCAGTTGAGAGGCCAGCGGAGTAGACGCTGCCACTGCCGTTAAATCTTCTTTCAGTGTAGGGATGTACGATAGAGAATTCCCCAGTGATTGCAGATCTCTGGGAGTGCCAGCGCGCTGAGATAGCCTGCCAGTGGTCCTCTCGATATCGCGGATATTCTTCAGAGTAGTCCTGCACTGTGAGAGCAAATATGGCTGAGCCAGAAACGCAGCCACTAAGTCCTGGCGAGCCACCAGTGGAGCCAGATCACGAAGTGGGTGTAGTATCCAGTCACGCAATTTTCTTGCTCCCATAGGAGTCGATGTTCTATCCAGCACACCCAGCAGGGTGTGTTGTTTCCCGGTGCGGGATTCCACCAGATCTAAATTCCCCTGAGATGAAGCATCAATCAGCACATAATTGGCAGACTCTCTCACTGAAAGCTTCCTTAAATGGTCACACGATCTACGCAACTGATGTGTGAGGTAATGCAGGATAGCACCCGCTGCGGAAGTCGCCGTATCCATCTCTGCACAGCCAAACCCATCCAGCGAGTTCACTTTAAAGTGATTTTTCAGCGTATAAAGAGCAGTCTCGTGCAGATACGCGTAGGCATCGTATGGCTGGCAGGAGGCGATATCTCCTAATTCTTTGAGTTGGTCATCAGAAATGATGATTTCCGATGGTGACAAGCGCTTTAGCTCATCGGTCATCAGCTCCTTGTTTGAAAATTCTGCCAGCGTAAATTCGCCCGTAGTGTGATCTGCACATGCGATGGCATAACACGGCTTTTTATTCGTGCCACCTAAGAAGACTGAAGCCAAATAATTATGTTTAGTATCATCTAACAAATTGATGTCATTCACCGTCCCCGCAGAGATAATCTGTGTCACCTCACGCTCCACCAGCTGCCCAGCCACCGGAGTCGTCGTCTGCTCAGCGATCGCTACCCGCGTGTTCGCCCGCACTAATTTAGCGATGTATCCCTCAGCCGAGTGATAGGGGAACCCACACATAGGCACATCATGGCGCTTTGTCAGCGCGATATTCAGCACACCAGCTGCCCGCTTCGCATCCTCAAAGAACATCTCATAGAAATCTCCCAGTCTAAAGAATAGCACCACATCATCAGGCAGTGACCTACGGATCGCCTGATACTGAGCGATCATAGGGGTAAGTTTTTTGGATTTCTGTGATTTAGGTGCTGCCATCTGTATGGAAGTTTTAAACCCTGAGTTGCAATCTGGGAAGTGTGGAATCATGAAATTTTCCAATAATCATTTAAACATCGCCTTCACCGATAAGAAAAAGGCAGATGAACTAGTAAATAACCTCTTCAGAAAAGACATCAAAAAATCCACACGTCTCTAAGAGACCAAAATTAATAAATTAGAAAAAACCTGGCTTAAACCGATTGTGGATTAGCCTTAGCGTGAGGGTAGTTTATAACTTCCTCGCCGATAATAAGACTGAAGGTTGCCTCAGTCACGTTAAAAGATCCGTTTCTTAGTGGGCTGAATTCTAGCGTAGAAGCGGGAGTGTTGTTTTTCTAGGGTGATGTCTGCGTCGAAGAGTTCTGAGAGAGATGAGCTGGTCAGCGTGCTTTTTATTTCACCGGCGGCAATGACTTTTCCTTGTTTGAGCTGGAGCGCGTGGGTGAAGCTGGGGGTGACTTCTTCGACGTGATGGGTGATCATGACGACGGTGAGGTCACGGCGCTGCTGCATGAGTTGATCTAGGAAGGCTAGGTAATGTTCTCGGGAGGCTGGATCTAGACCGGCGCAGGGTTCGTCTAGGACGAGGAGCTTGGCATCGTTCATGATGGCTCGGGCGATGAGGATGCGTTGTTTTTCTCCCTGGGATAGGAATTGCCATTCTCGATCTCGGATCTCCCAGGTGTTGGTTTGCTGGAGTATATTTATGGTCATCTTTACATCTGCTGGATCTGCGTCTTGCCAGAAATTTAGTGAGCCATCTCTGCCGGTGAGGACGACGTCTGCTGCGAGCTGATCGTCATCGATGAGGCTGGCGATGTAGGAGCTGACGATGCCGATGTGGAGCCGTCTGTCTGGCCAGCCATGAGTATCATCGACATATCCATCGAGTACTGAAACCTTACCAGCAGTGGGATGAAGGTAGCCAGTGATGATATGAATGAGCGTGCTTTTACCGCAACCATTTGCTCCCATGACGACCCAGTTCTCGCCGGGGTTCACCGTCCAGTTTAAATGATTGAGAATGACGTGATCACGTTCGTGGAAAATGTTAGATACTTTGATGATGGGGTTCATGGACGAGGAAAAAGATTAAAGGGCTTGGCTTGCAGGGGGAGATTGGAAATCTCTAGCGCATTAATATCCTAACCAAGGACCAAGCCATTTCTCGGTGGTTTCTATGTCCCAGCCTTTGCGTTTGGCGTAGTCTTCGATTTGGTCTTTTTGGAGGTTATCCAGGGCGAAGTATTTGGATTCTGGGTGCGAGAAGAGTAGACCGGAGACGGCTGATCCTGGATGCATGGCATAGGACTCGGTGAGTTCTACGCCTGTCTCTGCTGTTGCGTCTAACAGACGGAAGAGGGTTTCTTTTTCGGTGTGATCTGGTTGGGCGGGGTAGCCGGGTGCTGGGCGGATACCCTGGTAGATCTCCTTGATGAGTTCGTTGTTGTTGAACTGTCCTGGACGTTCGATTCCCCATGCAATACGGGCACGGTGGTGGAGTAGCTCGGCGAAGGCTTCTGCTAGTCGGTCACCGATGGCTTGGACCATGATAGCGGAGTCTAACTCGTGTTTTTCGCGGAGGTCTGCTGCCCATTCGTCTGCACCTTGGATACCGACGACAAAGGCTCCGACGTGGTCTTTTGCCTCTTCATTAGTAGTTACAAAGTCACTGAGTGCCCAGTGTGGATTAAGATTGTTATTAGTCTTGGCATTTTGCTGGCGGAGGGTGTGGAAGGTGGCGTCATTGTCAGGGAGGACTACATCGTCACCTTTACCATAGGCTGGGAAGAATCCGTAGATACCGTTAGCGGTGAATTTTTTGTTGGTGATGATGTCGTCTAGCAGGACGATCGCGTCTTTGTAGAGTTCTTGGGCTACAACGGCGGCTTCTGCGTTTCTTGTTTTGAAGACTTTTGTTTCTCTATCCCAGACTCCGCGCAGCTCCCATGCGTGGAAGAATGGGGTCCAATCGATGTATTCGGCTAGTTCGCGGAGGGATTGGTTCTTAATGGCTCTGGTGCCGAGGAATTCTGGCTGGGGTGGGGTGTAATTGTCCCAGTCTATTTTGACCCTGTTGGCTCTTGCTTTTGCAAGGTTGATGGTGGGTTTTGATTTTTTGTTGAAGGTGTCGCGGAGTTTTGCGTGTCTGGTTTCGTTATCAATGACGTATTGCTCTTTTCTCTCTTCTGAAAGGAGAGTGGAGGTGACGGGGACAGAACGTGAAGCGTCTAGGACGTGGACAATAGGTCCGCTGTAATGGGGGGCGATCTTCACTGCGGTGTGTGCTGGTGAAGTAGTCGCTCCGCCGATGAGGATGGGGATGCTGAGTTGGCGACGTTCTAGCTCCTTGGCGACATTTACCATCTCGTCGAGTGATGGGGTGATGAGGCCGGAGAGTCCGATGATGTCGCAACGCTTTTCTATTGCAGTATCGATGATTTTATTACCAGGAACCATGACTCCCATGTCGATGACTTCGAATCCATTACAGGCTAGCACCACTCCGACGATGTTCTTACCAATGTCGTGGACGTCGCCTTTGACGGTCGCCATGAGGACGCGACCTGCGGTCATGGTTTTCTCTGCGTCTATTTCAGCTTCCGCTTGAGTCAGAGCGGGGTCTTTAGCGATGAGTTCTTTGGCTATTTCTTTTACCTTGATGGCTTTTTCCGCTGCCATGAATGGCTCTAGGTAGGCGACGGATTTCTTCATCACACGAGCTGATTTGACCACTTGGGGGAGGAACATTTTACCGGCTCCGAAGAGGTCTCCGACGATGCTCATTCCGTCCATGAGAGGACCTTCGATGCATTTGAGGGGGACTTTGTATTTCTCTAGAGTTTCGGCGGTGTCTTCAGTGATGAAGGTGTCGATACCGCGAAGGAGTGCGTGTTCTAGACGCTTTTCAACGGGTTGGTCACGCCATTCGAGATCTTCTTTTTGTTGTGACTTTTTGATGCCTCGGAACTGTTCAGCGAAGTCTAACATCCGCTCGGTGGCGCCGGGATCGGTGTTAAGTAGGACGTCTTCTACGTGCTTGAGCATGTCTGGTTTGACCTCGTCATAGACTTCTAGCATTCCAGCATTGACGATACCCATGTCCATGCCGTTTTTACCTGCGTGGTAGAGGAATGAGGCGTGCATGGCTTCTCGCACCGGGTTATTACCACGGAATGAGAATGAGACGTTGGATACTCCTCCTGAGACTTTGGCTCCGGGTAAGTTTTCTTTAATCCATTTGGTGGCGTTAAAGAAGTCGACTGCGTAGTTGTTGTGCTCATCGATTCCGGTTGCGACGGTGAGGATATTGGGGTCGAAGATGATGTCTTGTGGATTGAAACCCACTTCTTTTACGAGGATGTTGTAGGCGCGTTCGCAGATAGAGATTTTGTCTTCGTAGGTGGCAGCTTGACCATTTTCATCGAATGCCATGACGACGACTGCGGCTCCGTATTTCATAACGGTACGTGCATGATACTTAAAGATTTCTTCGCCTTCTTTGAGTGAGATGGAGTTAACAATGCCTTTACCTTGTAGGCATTTGAGTCCGGCTTCGATGATTTCCCATTTGGAGGAGTCTACGGTGATGGGGACCTTGGTAATGTCTGGTTCGGATTGGACGAGATTGAGGAAACGGGTCATCATTTCTTTTCCATCGATGAGTCCGTCATCGAAGCAGATATCGATGACTGGGGCGCCATTTTCTACTTGCTGGCGGGCGACTGCGAGAGCGTCTTCGAGGCGACCTTCTTGGATCATTTTTCTGAAGACGGGGGAGCCCGCTACGTTGGTGCGCTCACCGATCATGAGGAAGTTTTTGTTATCGGTGTGGTTGTAAACTTCGGTGCCGGAGAGGCGCATTAGAGGCTCTATTTTTGGAATGGTGCGAGGTTCCACGTTTTTTACGCCTCTGGCTATTTCTGCAACGTGTTCTGGGGTGTTTCCGCAGCATCCACCGGCGAGGTTCAGGAAGCCGGCTGTGGCGAAGTCGTTTAGTCGGTCGTGCATGTCCAAAGGAAGGAGTGGGAAGCCTGTTTCTGACAGGGCGTCTGGCATTCCGGCATTTGGGTAGCAGGAGACGAAGCATTCTGCTACTTGGCTGAGTTCTTGGATGAATGGGCGCATCTGGTCTGGCCCAAGGGAGCAATTTAGTCCGATGGCTAGGGGTTTGACGTGGGCGACGGCGTTCCAGAGGGCTTCTGCCTTCTGGGCTGAGATCATGGTTTCTCCGCCGAGTCCTACTGCGGCTGAGATGATGACGGGGAGGTGGATGTTGTCTTCTTCGAAAATGTCTTGGATGGCGACTAGGGCGCACTTGGAGTTTAGGGCATCGAAGATGGTTTCTACCATGAGGATATCTACTCCTCCGGCGATGAGGGAGCGGATCTGGCGCTTGTAGTCTAGATAAACTTGATCCCAGATGACGGTGCGGAAGCCAGGGTCATTTGGATCTACAGCGGCGTTGTTTAGCCCAACAGTCATGGGTCCGATGGCTCCTGCTGCGTAGCGTTTGATCCCAGTGTTGTTGGCTATTTCATCGCAGGCTTGGCGGGCGATTTTTGCTGACTGGTAGTTGATGTCATGCGCTAGGTCGATGAGGAATTTGTCTTCGATGACGCCTTGGTAGAAGTCTGGGTCTTTTCGGGAGCCATCTCCTTTTTCACGTGGGTCTGCTACGAAGAATTCTGATTGTGAGATGGAAGTGGCTGAAAATGAGTTTGTTTCGACGATGTCTGAGCCGGCTACGAGGAAGCGCTTGTGGATGTCTAGGATGACGTCTGGGTTTGTGAGGGAGAGTATGTCGCCGTTGTTGAGGATGTCTTTTTCGATATCCTTGAAGCGTTTTCCGCGGGCGTCTGCTTCGCTGAGTCCATAGCCTCTGATAGTGGTGCCCATGGCTCCGTCTAAGACTAGGATGCGTTTTTTTAGGGCGGCGGTGAGTTCTGCAGTGGAGTCTGGGCGTGGCATTGAATGAAAATGAGTGATTGATAAATTCGTGATTCGTGATTGAATTTGGCTATTGCCAATTCGCTCTGACTTGGGAATTATATATCACTGTCACGAAAAAATCAAGTTTTCATATCGTCATATCTTGATTCGTTGATTTGTTCGGTAAGGTAAGGTTTCCTATGGCCGCTGCCAGTGCCAGAATAGTGGAAGTAATGAGGCAGGTGGTGAGTCCACCGTAGAGGTAGGCGATGCCAGATGTGAGGGTCCCGATCAGTCTTCCGCAGGCGTTTGCCATGTAGTAAAATCCGACGTTGAGAGCCACTTCTTCTGACTTGGTGTAGGCGAGGATGAGGTAGGAGTGGATGGAGGAATTGATGGCGAAAATAAAGCCGAAGATACCCAAGCCTATGAGTAGAGAGTTGGTGGGGTGGAAGTCCCAGTAGATGGCGGCTGTGAGAGCGGAGCAAATACTGACAAGCAGGAATGCCCAGATTTTGAGGCTGTTGACGGCTTGTTTCAGTCCTGCTTTAGCGCCGCTGATCCTGGGTGCGGATGCTTGAACGATACCGTAGCCGATTATCCAGCTAGCCATGAAGGCTCCTACTTGGGAGAAGGTCCATCCAAGCTGATCATGGAGGAAGATGGGGAGCCCCACGACGAACCAGACATCTCTTGAGGCGAAGAGGCAGGCTCTGGCGAAGGAGAGCCGGTTGATGGCTGAGCTCTTGGAAAAGAGTTGTGAAAATTTCACCTTGGTCTTCATTTTCCCAAAATCTCCACGGATAGTGAGGAGTGAAATGATAAGGGTTAGGGTGATGAGTCCGGCTAGGATGTAGAGTGATGGATCGAAACCGATAGTGGATAAGAGGAATGCGCCGAGGAAGAATCCGATTCCTTTGATGGCGTTCTTAGAGCCTGTCAGGATCGCAACGAGTTTGAATAGTCCGGATTCGTTGTCTTCATTGACGAGCAGCTTGACGGAGCTTTTTGAGCTCATTTTGGTGAGGTCCTTGGCAATCCCAGAGAGCGCTTGCACTGCCATGACGAAAATTACTGATAGCGTGATCGCCCAGCTTTCTTGAAAAAGGGTGAGGCCTAACAGAGCGATAATTTGAAGTCCCAGGCCGGTAAAGAGGGTAGACTTGAGACCAAATCGTGAACCCATCCAGCCACCTAGTAGATTAGTAACGATACCAGCTACCTCGTAGAGGACGAAAAGGAAGGCTAACTTATCTGGAGTGAATCCTAGCTGATGAAAATACAGCAATACTAACATCCTCAGCGCACCGTCCGTGAGCATGAATACCCAGTAGGAAAGTGTGACGGAAATGTAGGATTTTAGAGGCATTGGTGATCTGTGATCGGTGTTTTTGGGCGTCGCTTTGTTTAGTGAATTGATCTAGCTACTTTTTGGACTAGTTCCATCATTCTTGCGGCGTAGCCCATTTCGTTGTCATACCAGACGAGAATTTTTAGCATGGTGCCGTCTACTACCATTGTGGATGGTGCATCGATGATGCCGCTGCGGATATCGTTGGTGTAGTCGGCTGAGACGAGTGGTTTTGTTTCATAGCCGAGGATACCTTTGAGTTCGCCTTCTGAGGCGGTTTTTAGCAGAGCGTTTACTTCTTCCACGGTGGTTTCACGTTCTAACTCGAACACACAATCTGTAAGAGAGGCGTTGAGGAGTGGGAGGCGGACTGCGATACCATTGAGTTTCCCTTTCAGTTCAGGGTAAATCATGGTGATGGCGGTGGCGGAACCGGTGGAAGTGGGGATGAGTGAGTTGATGGCTGAGCGCGCGCGGCGTAGGTCTTTATGCGGAGCATCGACTAAAACCTGAGTATTGGTGATGTCATGCATCGTGGTGATAGTGCCGTGCTTAATACCGAGTTTCTCATGGATCACTTTGATAGGAGGTGCGATGCAGTTGGTGGTGCATGAGGCAGCAGTGAGAAGATGGTGAGTGGCAGGATCATAGAGGTGATCATTGCACCCCATGACGACGTTAAGAGCACCACCATCTTTTACGGGTGCTGCGACGATTACCTTTTTAACGCCTTGGCGGAAATATTCCTTGAGGGTGGCCTCAGTTCGGAATGCTCCTGATGATTCAACTACGATATCGCATTCTGACCAGTCTACTGCACCGATGGTATTTTCTAGGGTGACGGGGATTTCCTGACTAGCTACGATAATAGAATTTTCGGTGTGAGAAATGTCTCTATCCCAGCGTCCGTGGACGGTATCATATTCTAACAGATGCGCCGCCGTCTCTGCAGTTCCTTTATGTTCATTGATCTGAACGATTTTGTATTCTGGGTGATCAAACCCTTGTCTGAAGCCGAGTCTACCAATTCTGCCAAATCCATTTATTCCTATTTTCAACATAATTTGATGTTAGCAGGGCTAATGGAAAAGAGAAGAATAAGCTTTGTGTCAAAATTGTGACTTGATAAGCACAGTTGGAGGATTTTTGGCGACTCTTATAGTCGTTAGACAGGCGGAAAGCCCTGAATATAAGAAATCTGCTTAGTGAGAAATGAAAACAACTTACATTTGCATGGCGATCTCGATCTCTTCTTCGGAGATGTAGAAGGGGTCTTTGCTGGCTAGATCTAGCATTTCATCGGTGAAATTCTCCTCTTCAGTCTCTACGAAGGTGGTAAGGTCTTCAAATGAGATACTATCTAAGTCATCGGAGAGTTCTGTATCAGCAATGGATGGGTTTAGTTCATTAATCTGTGCTGAGTTTTGGGTAATAACTAGAACTGCACAAGCCGCTGTGGCAGCTAGGGTAAGTGCCACTTTGTTGAATTTAGGAGCAATGAGACGCTGCCAAAATGAGGGGGCTTTATCGTTACGATGGTTGCAGCGGATCTCTCGCATTACATTTCTAGCAAACATAGGGCTAGGTTCTAAAGCAGAGTCTTTCTCGGTCATATCGAGTAGAGACCAGACGGCGTCATTTTCAAGTTCATTGAGTTGTTGCTCATTGAGGTGATCCTGATTCAGGTTATTAGCTTTATTTTTCATGTCTTATAGTCTCCTTAAGGGAAGTAACCACACCACTTAGGGAAAGTTGCAAGAAAGTTACGTATTAATTTATTTTATTTCCCTAGTGACTGTATAGCCCTGTTTGCGGAGTAGATCTACTACATTATGATCTCCGAGATAATGTAGGGTTCCTGCGACGATAAAGTGTGATTTCGCTGGCATTTCTGTGAATACTTGGTGGATTTTTTTAGCTATTCTATGATTACGGTCGAAGAGTAGGAGTTTCTCAAATTTCTTACCGACTTCCTTGTTAGTTCCTTCAAACTTATTTAAAAGCTGGAGTATGGAAGTGATCTCATTGGAATTACCTTTGAGGTAGAGGTTCTTGAGCATTGTGATTGAGTTAAGCTTTTCTTTCTTGAGTAATTTAAAAGTAAAGACCACCTCAGTTAACGCAAAAACGTAACTGTAACAATGATTTTTCCATAGATTTGACCGTTCTAGCTCTCCCACTTCTGTATTTTATCGACCATCCACTTGATCCATAATGGGTGGGTGTTTAGGCAGGGGATGAGTTCAAACTCTTCGCCACCGTGCTCTATAAATTCTTCTTTGCCTTCCATGGCAATTTCTTCAAGAGTTTCTAGGCAGTCAGAGATGAATGCTGGGCAGATGACTTTTATTTTTTTAACACCTTCTTTTGCCAGTCTCTCTATTTCAAAGTCGGTGTAGGGTGAAAGCCATGGGTCACGGAGTAATCTAGATTGGAATGAAATGGTGACGTCTTTTTCATCAATACCGCTATATTTTATGAGTTCTTTAGCGGTGGTCAAGCACTGGTGCTTGTAGCATGTGGCGTGGGCAGGGTTACAGGTGTCGCAGCAGTTTGGCGTGACTAGGCAGTGAGCGTGAGATGGATCACTTTTCTTCACGTGGCGTTCCGGAATGCCGTGGAAGGACATCATGAGGTGTGCACCTGAGCCTTCGTATTGTGGCTTGATAGATTCCCAAAGTGCGTGAATGTAATCAGGGTCTTTGTAGTAGGGCTGGACGAGTTTGGTAACAATATCTGGAGCTTGTATCCTAAGTTCTTCCATAGCCTTGACGACAGCTGACTCGTAGCTAGACATGGCGTAGTGTGGGTAGAGTGGAATAATGAGTAAGTCAGTGATGCCAGCTTCCTTGATCTCTGCTACGATGTCTGCGGTGGCGGGTGAGCCGTAGCGCATTGCTAGAAATACTGGGATCTCAGTATCTTCTTGGACTAGTTTTTGCTGTTTTTTACTAGTTACGATGAGGGGGGAACCCTCGTCTGTCCAAACTTTAGAATACGCTTCGGCACTGGCAATAGGACGCTTTGGTAAAATAATGAGCTTGAGGAGGAGTTTACGCTTCCAAGTGGCTATATCAAGTACTCGCTCATCCATGAGGAATTCGTCGAGATATTTTCTTACGTCTGAGACTTCTGTGGAGTCGGGTGAACCGAGATTTAGTAGTAATGCGCCTTTCATGGTAGTTTGTGTGTTGTTTTGAGTTTATATGTATCTAATAAAGCATGTTTTTTCAGAAACTACAGGAAGTTTTCACATAAAGTGCGTCTTTTATTTTGCGAGACTAGTTCTAGGAGAGCGAAACTTTTGTAATGTGATTAGCCTATTAGTTCATCATTAAAATGTCCCGTTCAACTTACGGCCAGTCCAGAAGAGGGCGAGGAGGATGATGAGTAAGATGAGTAGCGCAATGTGTGCCCATATGGGGTAGCGGGATTCAAGTGGTGACTTGGCTGGGAGAGCATCGATCAAGTTGGCGATTTGGTTTAGCTGGTCTGGTGTGATGAGTTGGCCTTTGGTGATACGGGAAATTTCCTTAAGTAGCTCATTATTGACGGGTTTACCTACTTTTTCGATTTGTTGGCCTTGAGCGATGATCGAGGTGGAGACGGTCTTAGCCGTCTTATCGCCCTCGATACCGGCAGTGACTTTCCATTCACCGATCTGATCAACATCAAATCCTCCAGTGAATGCTCCCCAGTTACCTTCGCTTCTGTCCATTATAATAGTTTTGGTGGTGTTATCAGGTGCGATGATTTCGATCTCCACATTTCCTTCGCGGAGGGGGACTCCGTTGGCATCAAATGCATTGGCACTGAGACTCACAAGATCACCTGGTTTGGGTCTGTCTGGGGTGCGGTAGAGGCGGAGTCTTTCGCCTGCTGCCATGTTGCGCTGGTATGACATCCAGCGGGCTACATTTTTCCAAAATCTGAAGTGGTAGAGATCTTCTACGCCGCGTCTCCAGCGCCATGCTGAATCGTGTCCTAGGAAGAGTGCTTTACCGCTACCTGCTTGCTTAGTGACGAGCATAGGAATAGAACCATAGCTATTTTTACGGTTGGCATGGGTGGCGAGCACAGTTGCGCCGGCCTTGGTTTTCTTGACGGCAGCGCACCAGTAGAAACCGGGGAGATTTCTCCAGATCTTCGGGTTCTCGGCTTCATCTTCTCCGAGGAGGGTGAGAAGTGAGGACTTGCCGGGGGTGGTGAGATTGAGTGGTGAGGGGACTTCATCACTGAGTCCTTCAGGCTTGGTTTCATCGAAGATGATAGGAATGATAGGTCCTAAGTCTGTGCCTTTGAGGGTGAGCTGGTTTCCTAGTGGTCCGGGGATGAAAACGATGCCGCTAGCCTGCTCCTTGACAAGTCCTGCGAGGAGGTTGGCTTGTTCAAGGGTAAGTTGTTCTTTACCGATGCCTACATCGCCAAGGAAGACGACGTCGTATTTCTGGAGGTCTTCTAGCTTATCGGGGAAATTCTGAATGTAATCGGGACCATCACCTTTACCATTATTGGGGTGCAGTAGGAGGCAGTCCAAATCGACTCCTGGGTCACGGGAGAGGGCATTCCTGATAAAGCGGTATTCCCAGCGTGGCCGGGTCTCAATGACCAGTACTTTGATAGATTCTTTCTTTGCCCCGATGATGAATTCTTGGCTATTGTTAGAGGCGATGAGTTCACCTTGGCTGACAGGGAATGAGAGTTTGAGCTTTGCTGAGCCTTCCTTATTGAGCTGCCATAGAATAGAGCCACGGTAGGTTTTGTTGGCTGGGATGGTGACGTTTTTTGTCTTAGGTGAGGTGCCTTTGTTATCTTCGACGATGATGGTGGTGCGAATGTCTCTTGGCATAGAGGACTTGATTGAAAATGGGATCTGCACGTATTCTCCTACGATCCCGAAGTCTGGTGCGGAGAGATTGGTGAGTTCTAGATCTGGCAGACTTTTATCAGCACCCACTGGAACGGAGTAGAGGGGGGTTTTATTGATGAGTAGCTGCTGGGCGCCTCGGGTAGGCGAGTTTGGCTTGCCGTCTTTGCGATTGAGGTTGTGGTCACCATCGGAGAGCAGGATAACGGCTTTGAGGTTGTCATGCTCTTCTAGTAAGTTATTGAGTGGAGTGTTGAGATCTGAGCCCTGTTGGGACTTTTTTTCTGGGGAGATGTTTTCAGGTAATGCGGAGAAATCTTGGGTGAAGACCCTGACCTTGCCGCCGTCTTCGAGTTTCTCCCAGAAGTCTGCATCGAGCGCTTGCTTGATATAATCTGCCCGCGTGGAGACGGGTGAATCGCTATCCATCCACTTAGGTAGGACGGCATCCTCAGTGGTCATGGATTCGGAGCCATCCCAGAGGATGGCGATCTCTGGTTTATCTTCTGGATAGGTGACGGTGCGCCACTCAGGCTTCCAGAGCATTAGCACGATAATCAGCGCGATGAGAAAACGAAGTCCCTCAAGCATTCCGGTGCGGTAGGGACGGCTAGCTCTTTTCCAGGCGGTGAGGCACAATGCACCGATGATGACTAGGGCTACGATTCCGACGATGAAAAGAGCTAAGCTAGGCGAAAAGGTGAGGTTGGAAATACTGAAGTTCATGAAAGGTTGTTACTAGGCTTTTAAAGTAGTGGTCTTTTTAGAAGAGAGGGGCATCGATTTTTTATTGAGGCAAAGTAGTGCTTCGATGATGAGGAATACCAGCGCTGCAATGAGAAATGCCTGCCAGATCTGTTGGGTAAGCGAGCTGTCTTCATTGCCAGTGTTTTCAAATAGACTGTAGTTCGTGCCCTTGAGTATCTCCGCCAATTCTGGGTCATCAATCTGGCTCCAGTTGTCTTCTTCTGCTGGTCGGTTCGTGGCGACGACGCGTTCTTTAACACGCTTGACTCCTGCTAAGTAGAGTGGGGTGCTTTTGATGGGCGAGTTGTCGAAAGCTGCGTTGACTTTCGAGTTGTCGGTGACGACGATCATTTCTGATTCCTGCCTCGCCAGCGGGGTGTGTCGTCCTGTTTCTGAGAAGAATGCAGAGCCGAACCTCTTGTTTCCGAGGTTGAGTAAATTTTGAATGATCGGGACTGAGATGGTTCCGATCTCTAGATCTGACCATCGAAGCTCAGGGAGTGTGCCGAGGAAGATGGCAGTTCCTTTGCCATGGATTACACGGCCGAGCATGGTGGAGCTATCATCCCAGTCTGCGAGTGGCGATATGTCACCACGGATGGCTCTGCGCTTGATGGTGCGGAGGGATTCCATGGGGACAGATTCACCATTACTGTAGTTGCGCTGTGGCCCATCGTTCTGGTTCCAGTTTGATATGATGAAGTATTGGCCACGTGGTGCTGACTGAACTTCTCCCCAGCTAATGCCTAAAAATTGATTAGCGGATTCGTCTTCTGAGGGGAAGAAAATGGCTGAGCCTCCTGCTTCGATAAAGCGATTGAGGATTTTCGATTTTTCTGGCTCAGGGAGCTCGGCTTTCCAGATGACGAGTGAGCATTTCGAGAGGATCGATGTGCTGATTTGATAAGGGGCGATGATCTCTGAACTCTGATAATCGAATCCAGGAAGGGCTGCTGATCTCTCAAGATACTTTATAGACTCCCCGTCCTCAGAGACGATGATGGTGTGTGCTGGAGTGGCTTCACCATAGGCAAAAAACGCGGTGTTATCACGGTTGTTTCCGTCTGGTGAGAGCGTGAGGTAGCCGTGGCCATTGATGACATCTTGCGGTAGCTCTATCTCTTCTTGAAGGCTGATAGACTGTCCGCCTAAGGAATACTTTTTGTTGATTGTATTCTTGCCATTAAGATTAAAAGCGACGTTGACTAGCGCTTCTCTGGTGTCATTATTACGTGTGATTTCAAAGTCTAGGATGAGAAGATTATCGCGGCGCTTTATAGTATTTATTTTAACTGACATATTGTCCTTTTGAGATTCTGTCAGGGCTAGAATACGGAGCTTTGGTTTTTGCGGTAAGTTCTCCAAGCCTGAGCGGATGGAGTCCCAGCGGGATGAGGTTGGCTGCCAGTCATTACTCTGTAGGTCTGAGGCGACCCATACTTCAGTTTGGCCAGTTGGGTTGTTTTGGATATAGTTAGATGCTTTTTCGAGCAGGTCTGGGATATTAGATCTGGTGTCTGTGGCAGCAGTTAGGGATAGTTGGTTCAGGGTGTCGATGGGGTTGACTTCGGTGAGTGTGCCACTGGCGGAGTCTACGAGGATGAGGGTTGGTTTACCCATTTCGTTGAGCGTCTGCATCACTTGCTTGATGGCTTGCTCCCGCTTACTAAGACCTTCGGTGCCAGTTTCTGTTTCCATCGAAAGGGAACGGTCTAAGACTAGTACGACGGTGTCTAGTTTGCTCCCGCCCCAGCCTAGTAGCCCACCGATGAGGGGCTGCGCTACTGCGAAAATGATAGCGGCTATTGCCAAAGTTCTAGCGGTTAGAATGAGAAGGTGCTTGAGCTTTTTCTTACCTCTAGATTCTCTAGTTGCTTTAAGAATAAAGGACATAGCTGCCCATTTGACTGTGCGGTGCCTACGACGGTTTAGCAGGTGAATGATGACAGGAATAGCCGCTGCGAAAAGCGTCCAGAGGATGGACTGATTGAGAAATGACATTACTGCTTACCTCCCTTTGGTACACGGTCTAGGAGAAATTCGGAGAGTACGTCTTCGTAGCTTTCATCGGTCTTGACGAGGCGGTAGGCTACGTTTGCATCGAAAGCGGTGGTCTTGATGTCGCTGAGGAATCCCTGCACTGCTTCGCGGTATTCATCTGCGATGATAGTAGGCTCGGCAACGACAGAGGTGTTATCTTCCATGTCTACGAAACGATGTGGTCGTTCAAACTCGAAGGCGATTTCTTGCGGGTCCATGAGGTGGAATAGAGTGACATCATGCTTTTTGTGACGTAGATGCTGGAGCGCTTCTTGGAGTTCCTCTAGATCACAGAAAAAGTCAGAAATGACGACGATCATTGCGCGTGACCCAATTTTCTCTGCGATGTCATGCAGCCCTTGGATGAGTCCAGTTTCTCCTTTTGGCTGAATTTCGTGGAGGTTCTTGAAGATGTTTTGGAGGTGAGATGCCTTCCTGCGCGGTGGCATTTCAAGGTGAGTTTTCTCATTCACGAGTGAGAGTCCAGCTGCATCTCCTTGATCTACTGTTAGATAGGCGAGAGTGGAGGCTAGCTTGCGAGCGTATTCGATTTTTGTCTCGGACTCAAAGCTGAATTCCATCGAACCACTAGTATCGACAAACATGTAGGAGCGGAGGTTTGTGTCCGCTTCAAATTCCTTGATATAGTATCTATCTGAGCGGGCGTATGCCTTCCAATCTAGTCGTCTGGTGTCGTCTCCTTGAACGTATTTGCGATACTCGGCAAATTCTACTGATGATCCACGCAGGGGTGAGCGGTGACGGCCGGCAGCGGTGCCTAGCATCGGCTGGCGGGCTTCGATAGGGATCGCGCCGAGACGGGCAATGACCTGATAGTCTATAAAAGAATAATCCATGTGAGTGATGAGCAGCGATGCATTATCTCATTTCCTGCACTAGACGATCCACAACTTTATTTGATGTCATACCTTGTGACTCAGCGGCGAAGTTAGTGAGTACGCGGTGACCTAGCACGGGTCCAGTGACTGCCACGATGTCTTCCATGCGTGCCATGTATGAGCCATGGAGAGCGGCGCGAGCTTTCGCGCCGAGGATGAGATACTGAACCGCACGTGGACCGGCTCCCCAGCTGACGTTTTTCTTGATCCAGTCTGGTGTGGAGTCTAGGTCTGGGCGAGTCTTGCGGACTATTTCTACCGCGTAGTCATAAATATGATCTGGCACGGGAACGCGACGGACGAGCTCTTGATACTTGATGACTTCGTCACCTGTTAGAACGGTGTTAAGTGCATCTTTAGCAGCGCCAGTGGTCTCACGGGCGATGCGGTTTTCTTCCGCAGCTGAGGGGTAGTCCACGTTGATGAGGAACATGAAGCGGTCAAGCTGTGCTTCTGGAAGTGGGTAAGTTCCTTCTTGTTCGACTGGGTTCTGGGTAGCAAGTACGAAGAATGGTGGCGCGAGGTCATACTTGGTTCCCAGTGCGGTGACGTGACGCTCCTGCATGGCCTCGAGCATCGCTGCTTGAGTCTTAGCGGGCGCTCGGTTGATCTCATCTGCAAGGAGTAGATTAGAGAAAATGGGTCCTTTAATGAATTTAAATGCTCTGTGTCCGCGCTCATCTTCCTGGATGATATCGGTGCCGGTGATGTCTGACGGCATGAGGTCTGGGGTGAACTGGATACGGTTGAATGAAAGCTCTAGCGTCTGAGCTACAGAGGAGACGAGCAGTGTCTTAGCTAGTCCAGGGACTCCCATGAGCAGAGCGTGACCACGTGCGAATAGACAGATAGCTAGCTGCTCGACTACTTGATCCTGACCGATGATGACCTTGGCTATTTCTGATTTGAATGCTCGGTAAGATTGTCCGAGAGCATCGATGGCTGCGACGTCATCTGCTGGCAAGCTAGTAATTTCTGTGGCGGGCGCTATTGAATCTATTGTGGCTGTTTCCATGCTGTTTGTTTGTTTTAGGTGTGAAATTTTTACTATTCTTGATTTATAATTTAGCGATACTGATTGCTGGATTTATCTATGATATGAATAGATAACCATATTTTAGTTTGAAGTGAAATTTTTATTTTCACGAATGAGACTAACTCATTTCTATACGGCGAGAGTCAGCGGATATTTCAATCGTTTAATTGGCTTGCAGAACTCTCTATGAGGATAGATGCTGAGTGGGCGCAAGAATGAAGAGATTTAGACCATACTTCCATTATCTGAGGCCAGTCAAAGCCAAGCTTATCATCGGGATCATTGCCGGTGTGATAGCGGGGGCTGCTCTGAGCGCGGGACTACCGCTGATGATGGATAAGGTTTTCCCGGTGATTTTCGCTAGTAAAGAGACGGGGAAGACGGAAGAAATTCCAGCTTGGCTGGAGTGGCTGGCGGGTGATAATGTATTAATTGTGGCCTGCTTAATGCTCCCAGCAGTATTCGTGATCAGTGGGGTTTGTGGGTATATTAGTAAACTTTTACTTAACTATGTAGGTCTGCGTGTATTGGAGGAGATCCGGGTGGATGTGTTTCGAAGGTTACAGCATTTGTCTCTAGGGTTCCATGGTAAGCAGAAGGGCGGTGATCTACTAAGTCGTGTGATGGGAGACACGCTGCTGATGCAGCAGGTACTTTCTAAGGTGGTATTTGATATGGTCGTGTTGCCAGGTATACTCATCGGATCAGTGGGGATGCTTATTGTTCTATCGTTGCAGGATAACAGTGTTTTGTTCATGCTGATCGGTCTGATGACGGTCCCGCTGTGTGTGTTTCCGATCCGGTTTTTAGTGAGACGGCTAGCTAAGCAAGCGGCTCTAATGATGGGTAAGCAAGGTGATATTTCTGCTACTATTTCTGAGAATCTAGCTTCTCAACCTGTGGTGCGAGCCTACATGATGGAGGAAAATCAAGTGGAGAAACTAAAGGAGGATACAGGTAAGTTTCTGGAGTTTAACATGGCCGTTCTGAAATACCGCTATCTCATCAGCCCCAGCGTTGAAATTGTCTCAGCACTAGGAGTAGGAATTGCTATTTACTTTGGCTCTAAACACGGGCTGACATTAGATAAATTCTTACCTCTGCTGGTTGCTCTCTTCATGGCGTATGATCCTATCAAGAAACTTGGGAACCTTAGTTCTATGATGCGTGAGGGTGAGGCTGCTCTGGATCGACTGGAGTTTATTTTAGACAGCGACGATGAAATTTTAGATAGTAAAGAGGCACAGCCATTTGGAGTGGCGAGAGGTGATGTCGCGCTGGAGAATTGCCAGTTTAGTTACGGAGAAGATGTGATTTTAAATGATATCAATATAAACGTTCAAGCGGGTGAAACCATCGCGCTTGTTGGTGAGAGTGGGGCGGGTAAGTCGACTTTCGTTTCGCTCATTCCGAGATTCTTTGAAGTGCAGAGTGGCGAGGTGAAGGTGGATGGTATCAATGTGAATCAAATGCTCAAATCAGATCTACGCAGAAATATAGCACTCGTCAGCCAGCAGCCGCTTCTATTCAGAGGGACGATTGCTGAGAATATTCTCATAGGGAAGCCATCTGGCACCAGGGATGAAGTGATTGAAGCTGCGAATAATGCCAGCGCGCATGAATTTATCAGCAGTCTCCCAGATGGCTATGATACAGAGTTGGGCGAGCGAGGTGAGGGGCTCTCAGGTGGTCAGCGTCAGCGAGTAGTTATTGCCAGAGCGTTTCTGAAGGACGCCCCGATTTTGATTTTAGATGAAGCAACGAGTGCACTTGATAGTGAAAGCGAAGCGCAAATTCAAGAAGCTCTGAAGGTGCTGAGCGAGGGGAGGACGACGTTCCTCATTGCACACAGGTTTAGCAGTATCCGCGACGCGGACAGGATATTGGTTTTCGCAAAAGGTAAAGATGGTGGCAGGATAGTAGCAGATGGAGCACATAAGGAAATTTATCAAACATGCAGCATTTATAAGAGCCTTTATGATAAGCAGAAATAGTGATAATATGGGCTTCCTAGCTGAAAAAAAATTAAAGTACTATCACGTTTTGCCAATTACCGTCATCGGAGCTGTTGTGATCTTGATCAATGGATGGGTCTTGTATCAGGTAATAGAGTTAGGAAATAGTTCAATCATTGATGAGAATAATCTGGTAGAGAACTTACAAGTTATTTGTTATTCATTTTCTGCAGTGATCTTACTGATTAATGCTCTCAGGGTATCGAAATTAACGAAATGGTTGAATCTCTTCTTTGGTGTGACCTGCCTATCGTTTGTCTTGAGAGAGCTAGATGTAGAAGATTTGAATGTGCCGGATCTATTCATTTTACTAGGTTCCGGGAAGGGAAGAAACATTATGTTTATCGTGGCTTTCACAGCACTCTTTTCTGTGTTCTTTAAACATTATAGATACGCTTTATCGGGCCTGAAGAGATTAAGCAGGTCGCCCGTAGTTCAGATTTGTTTACTAGGGTGTATCTTACAGATGCTAGGTGTTGTTGGTGAAGAGAATGATATGGAACTGCTAGAGGAAGTGAGTGAAATGAACGGAGCGAAATTAATCGCTATTTCAGCATTAGTCTTTGTGTCGAAGCCACGCTTACTAATGGATTATATTGATACTCCTGAAAAAGAATAGAGCTAATTTGGTAGTATCAGTTCTTTAAAAAAAGCACAGATTTTTTCAGCTTCTCTTTTATTAGTATAGTGCATTTCTACATGCTTTCTACCTGCTATTCCCATTTCTGTGAGTTTCTCCGGATCATTGATCATGAGTTCTAATTTTTCTTGAATTGCATTTACGTTTCCGGTGGGAACGCAGTATCCTTGAATCCCATTTTCAATGATGTCTTTCCATGCCCCTGCCTCTGATGTAAGGACGGCCACGCCAGATGCCATGGCTTCTAGCGGGGTAAGGCCATAGCCTTCGTTCCTACTCACAGCGCAGACGATATCCATACTGCGGTAGAGGTCTGGGAGACAATTGAATTCTACCTTTCCCAGAAATTTCACCTGATTGGTTAGGTTAGCGGCTAAAATTTTTACTTTTTGCTCATCGAGGTAGGATTGAAACTTAGGAGTGGTTTCACCACAGATATTTAGAGTGGCTTGGGGGTGGTTTTTTAGAACAGGAATAGCAGCATCGATTAGCAGATCGATGCCTTTGGATGGGCGAATACGACCAAACACTCCAATATTAATTTCGGCTGATTTTATCCGATTAGCAGGAGTGTAGGTTTCTATATCTACTCCATGAGGGATGATGATGTCTGCTGGCTTTTTCAGGTATGAATTAGCCGCATTACAGGTGCTGATGATGGCATCCATTTTGCTCATCAACCAACGCGTGAATCCTGAGTGATGGCGCTGGGCAGTGGAAGTGAAAACAATTTTTATTTTTGCACCGAACATTGTTTTTGCGATCAGTGCTTGGATCATTTCATCATTCCTGCGGGCATGAAAGATCCGTGATTTGCCATCAGGAAGTTTAGTTTTGCAGAGCTTGATGAACTGGCGAAAGGTTAGGCATTTCGTGTCAGGTGTTAGGTGATGCTTGCCTAAAACAGCCGTTTGCATAAGATACTTTTGATATTGAAATACCTGTAGCATAGTGGATGTAACTCCTGAGAAACGTTTATTAGAGTTTCCTAGGATGAGCTGGGTATCTGGGTCTGACTGACTCATAGAGGATGTGATTTACTGCAAAAAATATTCTTGTAAGTTGTAATGATTTACTAGGGATTTTATTTGTTGTTCATTACCCATTTTCTTTACGTTGATTTGTTTTAGTCCAACTCCCTGTGTGAAGGGAAGGTAAATTTCCTTTCCATAGTAAGGTTTTATTTTGCGGTGAGTTTTTTGATTAAGAACTGCCATGATTTTAAACCAAATGTCATCATTTTTAACGCAAAGTTTTTGAATGAGATCAGTGTTAAACACTTCTTCATTAAAGGTATGAGGAGGGTATAGCACGCCTGTGAATCCTATCGACATAAAGTGCGGGTGAGTAGTATTTACTCCACTTTCAATGTGCGTCCAGTCCTTGTAAGGGGCTGAGAGAATGGGATCTCCAGAGAGCTTCATAAGCCGGCAAGTATAAGCACTTATGTCTTGTGGGTGCAGGAGATGTTCTTTGTGTAATGAGCTGAGCCATTGATGGGGGTAAATCATATCATCGTCTGCGGTTACGATGTTGAAGTCAGGGAATTCTTTAAGCGAGTGAATGAGTTTGCTATAAGAACCGAGGTGGTCACACTCGTGGATGTAGAGGCCACGGTCAAGCATTGGAGAAAGTGAATCAGGAAGTTGGCTTTTCGTGCCTTCAGGAATCCAAAGATGGACAGAGTGTGCTGGGGAGTCTTGATTGAGCAGTGAGGCAATGACTGAGGTGAGAGTTTTGTATCTGGCGGGGAAAGAGGCCAGATTTACAATGGTGTCCTTCAGTTTAGGGATGTATGCAGATTCTTGTTTAATAAACCTTCGCTGTTCGAGATAAGGTTTGATGACTTGAAGGTATTGTTTAGCTTTCATAATTGTTCAATTCCATGTGGAGTTCTCTTGACGCCGCTTTGTTTTGTCTCTGCTCTAACTTTTAAATTTTTATCGATACTTTCTTGAGTTTTGTATCCACGTTTATGATCAAGGTGGAGAAGGACAGCTTGGTGACGGATCTGCATGGGTTTTAATCCTAGGTTAAGGAGTCGCTCTCCCATTTCCCGATCTTGACCTCCATATTGCATTTCTTCATTATGACCATTCACTTCGATGATGTTTTTACGCCAGGTAGAAGAGTTACATCCATTCCAAGTCGGTTTTGTCGTTGTGAACTTATCAGCAATAGCACTGAATGGAGCATTAAACCCTAGTTTTCTTTTGCTAGAGCCACTGAATTTGCCGTATTTTTTGAGCCATTTCACATCAAATACTCTACCACTTTGGATGTCATCTTTCGTGATTAGCCTACTAAGATCCATGGGGAGCTTACAGTATCCACCTGATAAAAAGCGTCCTTGTGCAGATAGGTTCATGTGAGTGGCGAGAAATTCTGGATGAGGGATACAGTCGCCATCAGTAAAAACTAGGTAATCATTTTCAGTGAGTAGTGTGGCTTTATTTAAAATCATACTTTTCTGAAACCCATTATCCTCATGCCATGCATGTTTGATAGGGAAGTCTAGCTCGGCTTGAGCAGCGGTGATGACATTTTTAGTTTCTTCATCAGATCCATCATCGGCAATGATTACTTCAAAGTCTTTAAAGGATTGGAGTTGATAGCCCCAAAGTGTTTTTTCTAGCCATTTAGGATGATTATAGGTGCTGATGATTACTGATATTGCCATGAATATTAGGGTTGTAGAAATGATGAGTTAGTAGTTTTCTTTGCAGGGCTTATCCGAAAATTAATTATTAGTAAGGTAGTCTATTAATTTAAAATCTAACCTTAGTTGTTACTAACAAGTGGTTTTGCTCATAGATGTATGGTTTATAATTAGAATGTATAAGAAAGTCTGTAAAATAAATAAATATCAAGTTTGTCTTTTTTAGGGTGAGAGTTAATAGTTTATCCATGAAAAAAATACTGATCACAGGTGGAGCTGGGTTCATCGGAGGGGCCTTATGCCGCTATTTGGTGAACGAGTCACTGGCGCGAGTGGTAAATGTGGATAAGCTGACTTATGCAGCGAACCCCTCGGCTCTAACAGACCTCAAAAATGATTATGACTTCGTGCGGGTGGACGTTTGTGATGCGGAAAGGATGCGGGAGGTGTTTGCTGAGCATCAGCCAGATGGGGTGATTCATTTGGCGGCGGAGAGCCATGTTGATAGGTCTATCGATTTTGCGGAAGCATTCATCAAGACGAATGTGGTGGGAACCCAGGTTATGTTGGATGTTGCGTTAGAATATTGGCGGAGTAGGGGGAAGTTTTCGGACTTTAAATTTCTCCATATTTCTACTGATGAAGTCTATGGTTCATTAGGTGCTGAAGGTAAGTTCTCTGAGAGTTCTGGTTATGACCCATCATCGCCCTACTCCGCATCTAAAGCTGCTGCGGATCATCTGGTGATGGCTTGGGGGCGGACTTATGGGCTTCCAGTCATTATTTCTAATTGTTCTAATAATTATGGATACTATCAATTTCCAGAAAAGCTGATCCCGCTGATGATTCGAAGGGCTCTTGCGGGTGAGAGATTACCAGTGTATGGAGATGGTCAACAAATAAGAGATTGGCTGCATGTGGATGACCATGTGCGTGCGTTATGGATGCTTTTTGAACATGGTCGATGTGGGGAGAAATACAATGTGGGTGGTGATAGCGAACTGACCAATCTAGAGGTGGTGAAGCAGATTTTAGTAGCGCTAAATTTAAGCGATGATCTGATAGAATATGTTGCTGATCGACCAGGGCATGATGTGCGCTATGCGATCGATGCTACGAAGATAAAGACAGAGCTAGGCTGGTCTGCTACACGGACGTTTGAGGAGGGTCTTAGAGAGACCATTCAGTGGTATATTGAAAACCCAGACTTCTCGCTTCAGAGTTCAGATAGGCTCGGTTTATAGCTGGTGCTTCATTTTCCAGCGATCATGAAGCCAGAAGATGTCTGAGCAGTGCTCTATCATGATGGATTCCATCACCGGGATGATGAGTTTAGTGGCTGCTATTTTGTCCAGCTCTTTGGGGATGGTGATGGGTTCACCAAAGTGCGCTATCCATTTACCCGCTGCTACAGTGCTGAGTGTGACCGGGATGATAGGGCAGTCATATTTCTGTGCTAGCATCGTGGGCAGAGGAGTGATGGAGGTTTCTTTTCCGAATAGTGGGAGCTTGATGCCGGCTTTTCCAGAGTGCTGGTCGGCGAGAATACCTAAGACGCCGCCATCTCGGAGGAATTTACTGGCATCGATGAGTCCTCGCTTGCGACCGAAAAGGCGACTTCCATCCCGTTCTCGGCTACTAGTGATGTGTTCGTTAATTAGGGGGTTGTTAAGCGGTCGGAACATGCATCCTAGGGGTTTGTCACTATCTAGTAAGGGAGCAGTACGGCTGAGGAGTTCCCAGTTTCCCATATGAAAAAGAAGTAGCACGCAGCCTTTCTTAGGATCTAATTTCCTGATGTTATCTTGGCCAGTAAGGTTGACGATTTTTCTGAATCGTTTAGATGAGATGAATCCGGTGTTTATGGAACTGGCTAGGTTAGCGAAGGAGTTGCGGAACACTTCTTTAGAGAGGGTGATGAGTTGGTCATTGGGTAAGTCGGGGTGAACAATTCTTAAGTTGGCGAGTACGATAGCTTTACGTTTTTTCGCAAGTTTATGAGCAATGTACCCCAGGCCAGCTCCAATCCGCCAAATCCAGGATGTGGGAATAAGGCCGAAAGGCTTCTCGAGGAGAACGAGTCCGTAGTAGGCGAGTTTATCGCTGTAGCTGGGCTTGGTTGTCACAGATGGAGTCTGATGATTGAGGTCAGCGGATTTAAACCAGATGAGTTATTTAAAAAACAATTTTTTCTAAATATTCACCGTATTTCACGTAGCTATTGTAGCATTGCTGCCAGTCGATTTCATTTTCTTTCGCATGGAAGACTGTGGCAACATGAGGTTCAATGGCGATGAATCCTTTGTATCCTGATTTACTTAGCACAGAAATGATCTCAGTGACATGACTTTGTCCTTTACCGGGAAATGTGTAGACTGGTTCTACCTCATCGCTCACAGGGTTGATACAGTCTTTGACATGAACATGAATGACGTGATCCTTCACTTGCTGAAAGAATTCTAAACTATCCTGCCACGGAAAACTGCCGTCAGTATTTGGCTTGGATCTGTCTCTCTGAAAGGTTGGGTTTCCTGTATCAAAAATAAGTTTTAGGTCCTGCACTTCATCGATAAGTCGGAGGGTATGCTCAGCAGAGAATCCGCCCCAGTTCATACAGTTTTCATGTGCGGTGATGATCCCGGCATCAGTGAATCTAGCTGTTATTTCACGTAGCCTGCGAAAGCGTTCTTGTTCTTGTTGGTCACTACCCCAAGGTTCTTGAGCGTAGGACATCACTCTCACGATATTAGTTCCCAGCTTCTTCATCCTCGGGATGGAACGCTCCACCTCGTCCAGTGTGATGCTGAAATCGGTATTTACCGACTTAGCCCAGGTGCCGATAAGTGAGCCAAACTCAGCAATTTTTATTCCCGCCTCTTCCAGCTGATCAACGGCTTTACCAAATGCTGCATCACTCAAGTCATGGATATTAATACCATCAATTCCACGAGCTGAAATGTGCTTCCATCCAAGCTCTTGAGTGGCTTTTATCTGAGTGTCCAGATCTTTACCTGCTTCATCTGCGAATCCTGTGAATATCATGTGTTTTTGTAACCTATTTATAGCTTCGGATTGAAAGCTTAACGCTCTCATATGTCAGTTGCTCTTTGTGCAGAGTGGGGGAGTTACCTTCGCCTTGATACTCCCAGGCTGCTACGTAAGTGAACTCATCATCATGCCGCTGAGCTTCTCCCGGTTGTGTGGTGCCACTGATCACTTCAGGCGAGTCCTCTTTGAATTGGTGCTCAGCACGAAAATGCCCGCCACAAGATTCTTCGCGATTCAGAGCATCATGGCACATTAGCTCGCCAAATTCTAGGAAATCAGCAACACGAGAAGCTTTCTCAAGCTCGGTATTCATGTCTTCACTAGTGCCGGGTATGCGGACGTTTTTCCAGAAGTCTGCTCGGATCTCAGGGATGCGTTTGAGCGCATGCTCTAGGCCTTCTCTAGAACGCTCCATACCGCAGTTGTCCCATATGATCTGTCCTAGTTCACGGTGAAAAGTGTCTACTGACTTGGTGCCCTTGATGTTTATGAGTTTGTTGATATGTGCCCTGACAGCATTCTCTGCGTCTTTGAATTCTGCCTGATCTGCGCTCACTGCGCCAGGTTTCTGGGTGGCTAGATAGTTAGCAATAGTGGCTGGGAGAACAAAGTATCCATCAGCGAGTCCCTGCATCAGTGCGGAGGCTCCGAGACGGTTCGCTCCGTGGTCTGAGAAATTTGCTTCACCCAGAACGTGGAGTCCTGGTAGGTTAGACATAAGATTATAGTCCACCCAGAGACCGCCCATGGTATAGTGCACGGCTGGGAAGATCTGCATCGGCGACAGGTATGGGTTTTCGCCAGAAATTTTCTCATACATTTGGAATAGGTTTCCGTATTTAGCTCGGATACTGTCTTCTCCTAGTCTGGCGATGGCGTCAGTGAAATCTAAATAAACTCCGAGTCCGGTGGGAGCAACTCCGAGTCCAGCATCACAGACTTCTTTAGCGGCGCGGGATGCGATATCGCGTGGGCAGAGGTTACCAAACGATGGATATTTACGCTCTAGGTAATAGTCTCTGTCGTCTTCAGCTATATCGATGGCTTTCTTGCGGCCTTCACGGATCGCTTTAGCATCATCTTTAGATTTAGGAACCCAGATTCTACCGTCATTTCTGAGTGACTCAGACATGAGAGTGAGTTTAGACTGGTAGTCACCACTAACAGGAATACAGGTAGGGTGAATCTGAGTATAGCATGGATTAGCGAAGTAGGCGCCTTTTCTATGTGCCTTGTAAGCGGCCATGACATTACATCCCATTGCATTAGTAGAGAGGAAGAACACATTGCCATATCCGCCAGATGCAATACAGACGGCATCGGCTGCGTGGCTGGAAATTTTTCCAGTCTTCATATCGCGCACGACGATGCCTTTGGCATGTCCATCCACGGTAACGAGGTCCATCATTTCTGTGCGGGTGTGCATTTCTACACCACCTTTAGAGATTTCTTTCTCAAGCGCCTGGTAGCAACCGATTAATAGCTGCTGGCCAGTCTGCCCACGGGCATAAAATGTGCGAGAAACCTGTGCGCCTCCAAATGAGCGGTTGTCTAGTAGTCCGCCGTATTCGCGGGCGAATGGAACTCCCTGAGCGGTTGCTTGGTCGATGATGTTAGTAGAAACTTCAGCGAGGCGGTAAACATTCTCTTCGCGGGAACGGAAGTCGCCGCCTTTGACGGTATCATAAAAGAGACGATAAACAGAGTCTCCATCGTTCTGGTAGTTCTTAGCAGCATTGATGCCGCCCTGTGCTGCGATGGAGTGTGCCCTGCGCGGTGAGTCCTGGTAACAAAAGCATTTAACCTTGTAGCCTAGCTCAGCGAGCGTGGCAGAAGCGGCACCACCAGCGAGACCTGAGCCGACGACGATGACGGTAAACTTACGCTTGTTGGCAGGGTTGATGAGCTTGGACTCCATCTTGTGTTTGGTCCATTTTTGCTCGATTGGTCCACTTGGGACATTTGAATTTAGAGACATTTTATTTTTGGATGAATGGTTAGAATTGGAAATATTCACTTAATGATCTCGGCTAGAACAGCTACTGGGATAGAAACAAATCCGACCCAGATGAGAGCGGTGTAGCCTTTGGCGAATCCGTTGATAAGTGTGGCGTTACCACGCGTTCTGAGGCCGAGAGTCTGGAAGATAGATGCTACTCCGTGGCTTAGATGTGAGCAGAGGAGGGTGATGGCGATGATATAGAAAAGACTCACTAGGATGTTTTTAAATCCTAGGATAACCATCCCATAGGCGTCGCCATTGTCGCCAAGTTCAGCGAGGTCTGAATCCGTTCTAACAGTATAGTGCAGGATGTGAAAAATGACAAAGGCTAAAATGGTCAGACCAGACCAGATCATGATGCGTGAAGAGCCAGGAGCAACGTTGGTTTCCTTTTTTTCATAGTTTCCTCTAGCTGCTTTGTTCTGGCGTACTAAGCAAATGGTAGCCATCACGTGGAGGACTAAGAAAACGAGCAGTCCAACCCGAGCTATCCATACACCAGCTCCGTGGAGCAGCTCGTGCAGGAATTTTGCGTAGTCGTTAAATGCCTCAGCTCCCACATACATGAGAAGGTTGCCAGATAGGTGAGCTAGAAGAAAGGCTGCAAGAGCGGCGCCTGTGACGGCAACAATAATTTTTTTTCCGATTGAAGAATACCAAAATTGGCAGAGAGAACTGTTAGTTTTGCTCATGATATTGTGTAAGTAGTGTTGTAAATTTAAAATACTGTAATTCAAAATCAGGCGATTTCAAGCTATGTCTGATATATTTTAATACTCCCAGATCATGTATTTCATTTCCAGTGCTCTGGCGCGTTTACTTGCTTCCAATGCACGGCTACCATCGCTGGTGGCTAGTTTTTTAGCGACGGCGATGGCTCCATTAGGGTTTTTCATTTCTTCGAGCATCGCAATCGCAGTGAACCCACATTTGTAATACCATGTCCACTCAGTAATGGGCGTAGTTTTGGTGCAGATGTTGATGACCGAGTAATACGTTTCTAGCGCTTTATCATCATTACCCATATGTTGTAGTGTGAGTGCTTGGTTATATTTGATCTGATTGAGTGATTGGAAATCCCCTTTGTGTTGGTTGATGAGAATATCGTAGATGTTAAGAGTAGATTGGAAGTTTTGTGGTTCAGAGTCTCCTTGTGCATGGTAGGCAGACGCTAGTAGGATACCGATATTGAGGGATTTCTTCCCTACAGGCTGGGAGTCAAAGACGGATTTCAGGGCGTTAACTGCACGCTGAGGCTGATTTTTATTGATATAGAGCTGGGAAAGCTGGAGAAGAGATTCTGTGCTAAGGGCAGATTTTTCAGCTTCGATCTTAGAGAATAGCGAGATAGCCTCGTCTTGAGACTGCGGAGTACCTTCTAGTTTTGCAGACATAGCAGCATAGTATTCGGCATAGTTTTTCAGCGGGTGCTGGGGATAAGTATTCACTAAATTCAGGAGAATACGGCGTGCCTCATTGTGCTGGCCGTTGTGGTAGAGAGCCTGCCCCTGAAGCAGCGTGAATTCTATATGACGCGGATGCTGAGGAAAGGTCTCTATAAATTGTCTAGCGGTATCGGCAGCACCAGCGTAGTCCTTGTTTGCGGCTGCATTCCTGTAAAGTAGGTAGGAGTAGTCCGCATACTGATCCTTGTGCAGTTTTTCTTTACTGATTGCAGGAATGATAATCTGGCATAAGCCTGTATCTACAGGCGAGACTCTCAGACAGTGGTGTGCCAGTGCCAGCCTCGCCTCAGTAATCCGTGGGTGTTCAGGGTGCAGCAGCGTGAAATTATGGAGAATGGAACGGGCTTCAGCTTTATTTTCATTTGCTAGCCAGAGAGCGGATTCTAATAATAAATTATTCTGGACGATAGGATCATCTATGTTCTGTCTGAGCTTTTGAAATCCCTCCGTATCTGCAGCGGAGAGATAGGCGCTAGCGGCATTAGTGATAGCGGCAGTCTGGAGTTGGCCCTTCGCTGTATCGACCACAGCTTGAAATGCAGCAGCGGCAGCGGGGTAGTTTTTATCATCAAGGTTCAGCTTACCTAATAAAAAGGCAGCCTGCTGCTTAGCAATGGGCGCGATCGGGATACTGAGTCGCTGGATGAGCTTGAGTGTTTCCTTAGCAGGTTCTACTCTCTCTAAAGCGAGCTGGGTGGTGGCGGTATCGGTCAGCGATGTGCCTGCCAGAATGTGAGTAGGGTGGCGGAGTCTGAGTAGGTTGAATTCAAAAATAGCCTTTGTTTTACTTGTCGTCTCAGTTTGGGTAGCGAGAAAACGAGCATAATAATAATGGGCAAAAGCTCTGAGATCTGCAAGCTCTTCATCTTGTTTACTCAGGGTATTTGAGGGAGTAGCTTCTTGCTGGTCTCTGTCAGCCCACGTGATGATTTTTTTAATGGTGACGTCAGTGATCGCCGTATCATTAGGTATCCAGTCTTCTAGTCTGGCAAACATTGATCCAAGTAGTGGACTTCCAGCATTTTCGTCTAGGTATCCGACTAGGGTATCAATAGCCCTCTGGTTTTGGCCACTGAGTTGGAGGGCATCAGCCAGATAAAGGTTGGCGTAACTGAGTGTTTTTCGGTCGAGCATTTCTGGAGATTTTAATAGCTCATTGAGCGCGTTAATCGCCTGCGGATAAGTTTTCTGTAGAATGTCGATCTGTGCTTGAATGACTAGTTTTACCATCGTGGCAGGTTCGTCAGTTACCGAAATTTCATTTAATATCTTGGCCGCATTGACTGGATCTTTTTTTGCGAGATAGAGACTAGCGAGTGAGAGATAACTTTGTGGGGATACGGAGCTAGTTCCTTTGTTTTCCGTCACAGATTTACTGAGAATAGCGAGTGCTTTATCAATGTCATTGAGAGCCGCTGCAAGGTAAGCTATTTTAATCTGTGCTAATTTATAATGCTTAGATTCTGGTGCTGCCCGTTCAAACATCTGAATGGCATCCAGGTATCTACCAGCGGTGGCGAGTGCCTGACCTTTCCAGAAATAGGCATCAGGATGGTCTGCGATGAGCGGATCTGCCAAAGTAGTGAGTGCCTCACCAGGCTGAATAGCCCGGATCTGAGACTCGGCGAGTAGAAAAAGCAATTGGAGTTTATCTCTTTCAGGAAGATTTTCAGATTGAGAAGCAAGTAGTTGCGCAAATCCCTTACTAGCTATCCCTGGGAGGTGATCAGTCATCGCGCTGATAGCCTTCTTGTAAACAGGATCATCAGTGAGTTTGAATTTAGCAGGGTTCTGTGCGCTCAGTGAACCACACAAACTGAGTGCTATTGCGGTAGTGACAGAAATAATACTCATGGATGAAGACTAAAGAAGGAAGCGAGAAATGTAAAATCATTTCATTATCTAGAGAGGTCTTTACTAATTGATGATAGAAATTCTTATTTTGCTATCTTGCGTTCTTGAGTTTGGCTCTGAGGAAAATGGAAAGTAAATCTGACAGAAATATGACGGCTGTACCCAGAAGGATATAGAAGAACATGGAGTCGTAGCGCATACTGGAATTTTCGATCTTGATGTAGTAGCCGAGTGAGGTGATGGCTAACATTCCGAGGACAGTAGATTCACGGATGCATGTTTCCCATCGATAAAAGATATACAAGAGCTGCCTATTTGAACTAGCTGGTAGAATGCCGAAGCTGTAGGATTGCAGTCTGTTGCCAGCATTAAGATAGATATGTTTTGCTGTGATCTGGTCGTTATTTTCGATGATTTCTCCCCAGAGTCTGCCGAGAATGCCGAAGTTATGTAGGGCAAGAGCTAGGACCAGTGGCCAGACTCCTACACCTAATAAACTCAGGAGGATATAGGCTAGAATATATTCAGGAATCGAACGCGTGATAATGAAGATGAAACGAGTGAGCATTCCTAGTGTGTACCATAAAAAATGATACACTCGGCTGAGCTTGTTTTGCGGAGTAGGGGTGCGGAACGGGTGATAGGTAGCGATGGTGCGGCTAGCCCATGGAACGATGAAGTAGCTGAATGACGCGGCCAGTAATAAAGCCATTGTAGCGATCATTAGAGTCATGAACAAGGCGCTGGCGCCGTTTGTTATCCAAAGATTTTTTGCCCATGGGAGTGTGTCTAGATAATTGCCGGATTCTTTGACTGGTGCTGGTACGAGATCTCTAAAAAAGTTCTGCGTCCGTTCCCATCGAGTCAAGTGAGAATAGTAGGTGTTGAGAGCTGGGCCAATGAACCATGCGGCAATAGATGCTACACCGAGGCTCATAGTGATTAACTTGAGTAGCTTCCACGATGGAGTGTTTTTCTTAAGGTTAGCAAGTGAGTTGTCCTCGATCACTACAGAGCTAGTGGGGCCAGTGTTTAGGCGTTTTCTAATGGCTCTGCCGATGACGTCAAAAATAACGATAGTGAAAATGAGCAAGTAGAGTGCAGTCCAGACTTCACCAAAATAAAGGTTTTGGAAAGATTGCTTGATTGATAAGCCAATCGTCGGGATCCCCGCAAACCCTAAGACGGCAGATGCGCGGACAGCGCACTCGAGTCTGTAGAAGCTATAGGTGATGAGGTCTGGTAGCGCTTGAACCAAGCGAGTACTGAGGAAAATCTGTAAACTTTTAGCACCTGAATAAAGGAGGTGATCCGATGGTGTTTCATCTTGCTCATCGATGATCTCAGAGAAAACTTTCCCTAATGTTCCTGCGAATGGCAGTGCGATAGCGATACATGCTGCGATGGGGGAGTCGCCAATCATCGAGAAGAAAAGTAGTATCCAAATCAGTTCGTGGATAGAACGGATAAAGGTGGTGAAGAATCGAGTACATAGGAATAAAAATCCAAACGTGATCTTTAAGAACCAAGGCAAGTTAGCGCGCGATGAGTGATTTCTCCACCATGATCGTGAAGATATTAAGCCCAGCAGAAGGCCTGCTGGGAGTGCCATAGACATCGCGATGAAGGCGTAGCGGAGTGTGTTGAAGAGATACGTGCCGAGGCGGTTGAGAAAGGGGGTGGCATCCGCAGGTAGTGAGGGGTTCTTATCTGCGAAGCTAGGGTTGAAAGCGGCAGAGAAGAAGTCGTTAGCATTTTTCCAAGGCTGAGAACCAGAAGTGTGATTCGTAAATTGGAATCCGAGGTGATAGAAACAAAAACCAAACAATCCTAAGAAAAGTAGAAGAATGAATTTTCTCCAGCTCCAGAACGGGTTGTTTAATCGGTTTGCCTCAGTCATCAATCGATACTGTTAGGATGTAAGGTTTGTATTTTTAGAATAATCTAAGCTATAGAGCTCGTTAAAATCATTCTCGGTGAAGTCCTGTGCGGATCCATCATAGCTTACAGCACCAGACCGCATACCGATTAGGCGAGGGAAAAATTTCTTGGCGTATTCCAGATTATGAAGCGTGCAGACGAGCGTGAGCTTGTGATCAGTAGCGATGCTAGTGAGGCGCTCTAACAGCGAGTGTGCGCGTGTAGGGTCTACCGCTGAGACGGGTTCATCTGCTAAAAGATACGAGGCATTTTGAAAAATAGCTCTAGCTATAGCGACCCGCTGCTGCTGACCACCAGATAGCGAGTCGGTACGGTGAAACATTTTGTCGGTGATGCCGACCTCTTGCAGGATAGCGTGTATTTTATCAAGTCGTTTCTTATTTGGGAAAGTAAGATTTCTGAGTGTGCTTAATGTGGACTCGTGACCTACGGATCCTAACGAGACATTTTGGCTGACCTTGATGTTAGGAACTAGCGCAAGATCTTGTGGGATATAGGCTATTGATCTTCGAATTGACTTTAGGTCGAAGGACGAAACTGAGTCCATGTTGAGGGAGTCGATTTGCAAGCTTCCCGAACTGAGGAGATTCTCAGTGGTGATGGTTTTCATTAGGGAACTTTTTCCCGAGCCTGATGGGCCAATGAGAGCTACTTGCTCACCAGATTTAATCTCCAATGAACAATGATCTAATGCCTTGATAGAGCCAAAGCTTAAGGTAGCATCTGTGAATTTTATCATTGGAATGATAAAGTTGTTAGAGAGCTTAAGCTCTCTAACAACAGAGTCTATAGTTTACTCAAAGCTTACTTTATCCATGACTTCAGCAACTCCTTTAAAAGTACTGTTGTCTACCTTGATAAGCTTGTCGCGATCGAGCGCTTTTAATACTGCTGGATCGTCGCAGTTGATAAGAGCGTCTTGAATCTTAGTAAAGATATCATCACCGAATGCCACTTTAAGGGCAGGGTGGGCAGTAAGGTTATAATCAGCAAATGGAGGAGTTTCCCAAATGATCACACAGTTATCTGCCTTACCTGCCTTTTTAAGATTATCGAATGTTGAGAAGTTAAGTGCCCCAACCTGAAACTCGCCATTGTTCACTTTCTCAGCGGTTAGATCGTGAGCGCCAGAGAAGCCGAATGTTTTAGTAAAGAATTCTTGTGGTGTTTTACCAGTAGCATTCATTAAGAAACTGGTTGGCATGATACAACCAGAGGTTGAGCCTACACTGCCGTAGGTGAATTTGAGATCCTTGATCGCCACCGGGAATTCCTCACTACGGGTGAGACCAGTTGATTTATTAGCGATGAAATAGCTCTTGAAAGCGAGGTCTTTCTCACCAGAGACAAGAGCCTCAGCACCTTCTACTGCTGTGCGTGCCTGCACACCACTCACCCCACCAAACCAAGCAACATGAACATCGCCTTGCTTGAACTTTACGACAGAAGTCGAATAATCAGGAGAAGCCACGAACTCGACTTTTATGCCAAGTTTCTTTGCAAGATAGTCTTGCACTGGCTTGTAGCGTTCGGCTTGAGCAGTAGTGTCTTTATCTGGGATAGCGGTAAAGCGTAGAACTTTATCTCCGTTATCAGATGTTTCTTTCTTATCTCCGCATGAGTTAAGACCAAAGATAGCTGCAGTTCCTATGGCTGCAGACATTAGTAGTTGTTTGGTATTCATATGTTTTTAGTTTGGTTATATACCGTATTAAGCACGGTGTTGACATCGTTGAATGTGGATCATTTTTGAAAAATGTCTAGTATTCATTTGTGACTAAATTTTCCAGTGAGAATTGAGCTTCTAGGACACAAAAAAGCACTCTGCTTGCGCTAGAGTGCTTAAAGAAATTAGTGGTGTCTGAGAACCTAATAAGTCTGAGTTCTGACGTGATAGTAATACCCTTCAGCGCCTAATTCAGGTGGGAATTCAGATAAGCCATCATCTACGTTCATGCTGATATTACCATCGGTTCCACATTTTTGATACGGGGGTTTAAATGTGCCGTGGTATGTAGGGCAGCGGAATGTGATTAGCTCATAGAAGCCATAGCCTATTCGGCTAAATGCTTTACGTGTGCCAGTCACAGCGCCATATGACCAGCCTGCGTTACTTCCATACTGGCTGTTTTTACGAACAATTTGCTCAGGGATCTCTACAACTCCATATAGGATGTTGCTGATGGCCCTGCCAAGTTTACGTGAGGATGTATAGCTAGATCCAGGAGGTGCTTGGATATCTGCCATAGAACAGGTGCATGTGGTGATGAGTGCGATCGCGGTAATTAGGATTTTCTTCATATCTTTTGTATTTTGTACTATTAGTTGTGGGTTTGACAATGGTAAAATTCAGGAAATTACCGATTTGTAATTTTTTTTTCTTAAAGGGCTGTTATTTAATTATCTGTTACTTCTCTTTTTGAGTCTTTCAGTTGCAAATTGTTTGATGGTGGCATTCTGATCAGGACTGGCAATGATCTTCTTAAGTAGGGTGCTAGCCAGCTCTGACTCGATTCCAGATAACTCATCAATCACGTGCTTACTACTTCTTTCTGTGGGTGATAATTCGAGCATTTCCATCAAGTATTCAGTTTTTTGCTGATCAGACAGATGATTGTTAGATTTCAGCAAGCTGAAAATATTATCACGGTATTTACTGAGGTGACTCTCATTATCCTCCTTAGTATAGACTTCTAGCATCGCTTCAAATGGCTCTATGGTAGGGCAACTAGAAAGTGATTTGAACGCGGACAAACGATACTTTATTTCTTTGTGTTTAAGTGCTTTATTGAGGATTACTAACGATTCCTTGGATCCTGTAGCTCCCAATAGTCTTAGGTAAGCTAATTTTTTGATAGAGTTGGAATCTTCGACGCGATTATATTTGTCAATGATATTTCCCGCGATGCTAATTTTCTTTTTAGAGCGTTTGAAGATTTCTATTAGCGTGTTCGCACAGATCGAGCGAATAGCGCTCTGACTGGTTTTGTCATAGACTTCTAGGATGTCTTTGATGTAGCTGTCATCAGCAAACATTCTCATGCGGTGGATAGCTTCTCCTGAGTGCTTCTTGTCTGGGTTTTGAATAGCATATTTTAGGAGCACTTTGTGAGCCTCATGATCAAAGTTAGGATTTGCGTTCATGGCTCTAAAAATGTCTACCATCGTTTTGTCAGCTATGTCTTGTCCTGGCACATTGACAAATTTAGCAATCTCAAGAGTAGGAGAGAATTTTTCGTCCTTAGCCTCTACCTTGCTCATGGCAAAGATTCCACCTATTTTATCCTTAATCGTGCCTTTTGTCATACTAATAAGGAGGTTGTCTAAGTCAGCTTTGGTAACTGGAAGTGTGTCTTTATTTTGGATGTCCTTGATCAGTGTGGAATAAGTATCTTGGTGGTCGTTCTCTTTTTTAGCACCGAAAATGACAAAGCACATGATAATAGTAGCTACGGCAATCATTGATCCGGTGACAATGAGCGTTGTCTTATTCATCGGTTTCTTTGACTGAGGCTCGATCACTGGAATTACCGCAGTTGATGGATTGGGTGGAATAGCAGATGTTGTGTCAACCGGTGCAGATCCAATGTTGCCTCTTGGCTGAATCGCCACTGGAGTGGTGCTAGGGTTCGACCTACCAGTTGGTGAAAGAATAGGATGGGGCGAAGTGATTGTATTGACTGCGGCGGGGGTTAGACTGCTGAGAGGGCCAGTGATATTACTCACTGGACGGACGGACTGTAAGCCAGTGATCGCTTTTCTTAAAATTGGCGCGGCTGGGATACCTAGTTGTGTTACCTGTGCCGTATCTGCTTGAGGAACTCCAGATTCATCAGCGAGGAATTTTTGGAGAGCTAGCAGCGCAGATTCTGGCCGGTGATCCATCTCTCTCTGGATATGCCACATCACCCATTCGCAAAGCCAGACTGGAAGGTCTGGACGTATCTGCTGAAGGGGGATGACGGAATTTTGTAAGTGGCTAGCCATCACTTGTGGAGCTGTGTCTCCATCAAAAGGATAATTTCCAGAAAGTGCGTAATAAAACATCGCTCCTAAAGAATACATATCTGTGCGCTGGTCCAGTGGAGTGCGCTCAAATTGCTCAGGCGCCATGAAGAAAATTGAACCAAATACAGCGTCGCCATGATCGATCGTCTGGAGAGATGGTTTGGCTGAGAACTTCGCTAATCCAAAGTCCACAAGCTTGATCTGGAACCTCCCAGACGGAAGCCAGCTCACCATCACATTACTAGGTTTTAGATCTCGGTGAACAAGGTTAAGCTCTTGCGCAGCGATCATTGCCTCTTGACTCTGAATCGCTACTTCACGAAAATCTTCATACGTCAGGGAACCACGCTCCACCATTTCATCCAGAGTCTTGCCGTTAATAAGCTCCATCACTACGAATGGTCCATCTTCATCGAGTCCCGCATCGTAAACGGTGCAGATGTGCGGATGCTGAACAGATGAAAGTGCGGTAGCCTCTTTTAGCAGGTTCTTGGTTGCAGTGTCGTAATCTCCTTCTAGTTCATCGGCTAAGACACGCTTAATAGCGACTTCCCTGCGGAGCTGAGTATCGTATGCTTTATAAACGACACCTACTCCACCCTGTCCTATTTTACCTCGAATCTCGTAGCGCTCTTCTACCATAATTATAATCTAGTAAAACCATTCTGCTCATTTATTCTATTCTGGCAATATAGAAATCAGTAAAACCACCTGTATTTTTTCGAGCTGAGAGAAAACCTTAATAAAAGTTCACTTTCTTCTTTCTGGTGCTTGACTTCACCCGCGAAAATGCATAGTTTCCGCGCTCGAACTGAAATCATTCGGAAACAAATAACAACCATTTATACAAACACTATGCCACTACGAGGAGTAACACTTAATAAAGGAGAAACAGTAGATCGCGCCCTCAAGCGCATGAAGACTTTACTAGACAACGAAGGCATTCTCGAAGAAATGCGTCGTCGTCGTTCATTCGAGACACCTGTAGAGCGTGCTAAGCGTAAGCTTCGTTCTGCATCTAAGCGCAAGAAGCAGCGCTTCAAGTATACTAGCCCTACACAGGACGCTACAGCAGCAGCTAAGGCCGCTGAGAGAGCAGCTGAAAAAGCCGCTCCTAAATCTCCTAGACCCACTGATGCATAAGTGAGTCTCCGAAGATTTCAGATTATCACTTTACAAAACGAGAGCATCCTTAATTGGGTGCTCTTTTTTATGGCACGTTTTCTACTAAAAAGGATTCTAAATTTACCTAACTAGTGCTAAGTTCTATTCATGCCTAGCACACCACGCAGTTATAAGATAGCCGTCCTCGCTGGAGACGGGATCGGTCCAGAAGTCATGATCCAGGCGCTCAGCGTTCTCGATGTAGCCTGTGCCAAGTTCGGATTCACTGTTCATCGCGAGAAATGCCTCGTCGGTGGTGCCGCTATCGATGCTGTTGGATCACCGCTCCCAGCGGACACCGTGAAATCTTGCGAAGCTGCAGATGCCATACTCTTTGGCTCAGTAGGTGGACCTAAGTGGGCAAACTTAGCCCCAGACGATCAACCAGAAAGGGGGGCACTCCTCCCGCTTAGAAAGCATTTCGATCTTTTTGCAAATCTCCGCCCAGGAGTTTGTCTACCAGCTCTCCGCCACGCATCACCGGTAAAGGATGAGCTCATGCCAAATGGATTCGATATCCTCTGCGTGCGCGAGCTCACAGGTGGTATTTATTTTGGAAAGCCCAAGGGCAGAAGAGAGGAAGATGGTGAGAGGGTAGCCTTTGACACCATGATTTATTCTGAGAGCGAGATCCGCCGTATCTGCCGCGTCGCCTTCACTGCCGCCATGTCGCGTGACAAGCGACTCGTCTCAGTCGATAAAGCAAACGTACTCCAGACATCGATTCTCTGGAGAGAAGTCTGTATCGAAGTTAGCCATGAATTCCCAGAAGTAGAGCTCACCCACCTCTATGTAGACAACGCCGCCATGCAGCTCGTCAAGCAGCCAGACAGCTTCGATGTCATGGTCACAGGAAACCTCTTCGGTGATATTCTCTCAGATGAAATGGCCATGATTTCCGGTTCACTAGGTATGCTCCCCAGTGCCAGTTTAGGTAAGAAAAATGACAATGGACTCTATTACGGAATGTACGAGCCATCCGGCGGGTCAGCCCCAGATATAGCAGGCAAGGGTATCGCTAATCCTATCGCTCAGATCCTTTCCGTTTCGATGATGTTGCGCTACTCACTCGGCGAGTCAGAAGCCGCCGATGCCATCGACACCGCTGTCAACGCTGCCATCGCCTCTGGTATCCGTACCGGCGATCTCTTTACCGGCGCCCCTGGAGAAACCACAGCCACTACCGCCGAGATGGGTCAAGCCATTATTACGGCGCTGGAGGTATGAAGATTTCATGGGGAGTCATCTTAAATCTTAAAACTTAAGACTTAACACTGAACACTTTTTATAGTAGTTTAAACTATGCCCATCAACCCACTACTCGCACTACTCGCTCAAAAAGCGCGTTATTCTCATCAGGAACTCGCTGATCTGCTCTCTCTAACAGAAGCTGATGTTGCCTTGCGGATTGCTGAATTCGAGGCAAATGGCACCATTCTCGGCTACCAGACTGAGATCGATCCTGACCTCTCGGGAAATACTGATGTTTCTGCATTCATCGAAGTGAAACTTACCCCTGAGCGCGGGGGCGGCTTCGATCGGCTCGCGATGCGGATCGCTAAATTTGATCAAGTGGAATCCTGCTACCTCATCAGCGGAGGCTATGATCTTAATGTAGTCGTCGTAGGTGCAGATCTGCGTGAGGTCGCTCGCTTTGTCTCTGAGAAGCTCAGCACTATTAACGGCGTGGTCTCTACAGCCACCCATTTCAAACTCAAGACATACAAGCAGAACAGCTTTACCTACGAGGTTGAAGAACCTGAGGGAAGACTCTCAGTTTCTCCATAAATCATCTATAGAATGGACTACAGCAAAAAAATTTCCAGCCAAGTGGCAAACGTTCCTCGCTCGGGGATACGTGATTTCTTCGAGCTCGTGCAGGGCAGGGAGGATGTGATTTCTCTCGGAGTCGGCGAGCCAGACTTCGCTACCCCTTGGCACATTCGTGAGGCCGCAATCTACTCGCTTGAAAAGGGCCAGACTAGTTATACTTCAAACCTAGGACTCATCAAACTACGTAAGCTCATTTCCAGCTACGTGGCGGACTTTTTCCATGTGGATTACTCCGCGCAGAGCGAAATTCTTGTTTCTGTAGGAGTCAGCGAGGGTATTGACTTAGCACTCCGCGCGCTACTGAATCCCGGCGATGAAGTTATCTACCACGAGCCGTGCTACGTCTCTTACAGCCCAAGTATCGTGATGGCGCATGGAGTTGCGGTACCAGTCGCTACTCACAAAGAAGACGGATTCTCTCTCAAGGCCGCCGCGCTGGAGAAAGCCATCACTCCACGTAGCCGTGTGCTGATGCTTAATTTCCCTACGAACCCAACCGGAGCCATCGCCCCACGTGCAGATCTGGAAGAAATAGCAGCGCTTTGCATCAAGCATGACCTCATTGTCCTTACCGATGAAATATACAGCGAACTCATCTACGGCGACACACCGCATACGAGTATCGCATCGCTCCCTGGGATGAAAGATCGCTGCGTCCTACTGCACGGATTCTCAAAAGCATTTGCCATGACAGGATTTCGTCTCGGCTACGCCTGTGCGCCAGCTCCGATCATCGATGCCATGATGAAAATTCACCAGTATTCCATGCTCTGTGCCCCTATGACTAGCCAGGTAGCGGCGATAGAAGCACTAGAAAATGGCGCGAAATCCGTGGAAAAGATGAAAAATGCCTACCACCAGCGTCGCGACTATATGGTGCGCAGACTTCAGCAAATGGGCATCGACTGCCACTCACCAGGCGGCGCATTCTATGTCTTCCCAGACATCCGTAAGTTCGGCCTCACGAGTAAACAGTTCGCCATGCGGCTGTTAGAAGAAACTTGTGTGGCAGCAGTCCCAGGAGATGCCTTTGGGGCGAGTGGTGAGGGTTTTCTCCGTTGTTGCTACGCCACTGGTATGGACCAGATCGTAGAGGCCATGAACCGGATTGAAAAATTCATTAAATCTCTCTAATGAAATTTAACAAAACCTAGCAAGAATGACTCTGACAGAAATCAGGAAAGATAAGACCTATGCACACGTTGCCCCGTTTGCCGCCTTTATGCTGTTAAATTTTCTGTTGATGATTATTGATGAGACGGGGCTGAAATGGGATCACCCAGATGCCCCATGGTGGCGGATGACCGAGCACTGGTTCTACCCGCTCCAGACCATTATTTGTGGAGCGACACTTATTTTCTTCTGGCGTCACTACGATATCAAATGGGACAAGCGCATTATCATTGGGGCCATCATGGGAGCCATTGGCATAGGATTCTGGATTCTACCAACTCATCTTTATAGCACTCTAGATTACACAGAAGATACCGTGGGATGGCTTAAATACCTTGGCCTGGATGCTAGAGCGGACGGATTTAATCCCAACGATATGCAGCATCCAGCTGCCGTCTGGTTCACCACTATTTTCCGTTTCCTTCGTGCAGCCGTCATTGTGGCCTTCGTAGAGGAAGTTTTCTGGAGAGGCTTCCTGATGCGCTTTCTCTTAAAGCCGGATGGCAACTACTGGAAGATCCCATTCGGTAAATTCAGCTGGTTTTCTTTTGCCGTCGTCACCACCGCCTTCGTCTTTATCCATCAGCCAGTGGATTACGCTGGTGCAGTTGTCTTTGGGATTCTCATGTATATCGTCGCAGTCAAGACCAAGAGTCTAGCAGCCTGTATCGTTATGCACGCAGTAGCGAACCTCCTTATGGGGATCTATACTCTGCAGTATGCTAAGTATGGGCTGTGGTAGAATTCACTATCTAACCAGCGTGATGATACACTCCAAATGCCTGGTCTGGGGGAAGAGGTCGAAGGGCTGAATGTCTTGGATGGTGTAGCCGGCTTCGGTGAATTTCTTGAGGTCTCGCATTTGGGTGGCGGGCTCGCAGGAGATGTAGATGCAGCGGGTTGGGGAAAAGTTGAAAAGTTGTTCTAGGAATTCTGGGGAGCAGCCAGCGCGTGGGGGATCGATGAGGACGGTGGTTTCTGTGGCCGGGAAATCGATTTTTTTGAAGATGGACTCGGCGCTGGCGGCGGTGAATTCAGCGTTATCAATTCCGTTTAATCTAGCATTTTGGCGTGCCCAGCTGGCGGAGGTCTCGGAGACTTCTACTCCGGCCACTTGCTTGAAATGTTTGGCTAGGCTGAGTGCAAAAAGCCCTGATCCGCAGTAGGCATCGATGAGGTAGTTAGATTCTGAGCTCTTGGCTTGATGTGCTGCGTAGTCGGTAAAGGCAGTGAGGATGAACGGGTTATTCTGGAAGAAATCGCTCGCGAGAAAGTGGAAATTCAGATCTCCTACTTGTTCGCAGATTACGCTATCTGCGGCTGTCTCTACGCTCCCTTCAGAGACACGCATGAGCAGGGTAGTGTCTTTTTTATATTGCTTGGCGAGGCCGTGAGTTTTTTTGCGGATGGTAGGGAGTGCGGTGTTTATTTCTTCCATCGCGATGGGACAGTTAGTGACGTCCAGATACTCTCTGCCACCTTGTTTCGGGACAAAACCAATACTTGAAATCTTGTTGTTGTAGGGCTTGCGGAAATGTGGGGTAAGCTTGGAGCGATAATGATAGATTTGCGGTGAGGCGATGGTTGGATTTACTTCGTGGATGATAGCGGCATTATACTTGAGTAGTTCTGTGACTTGCTGAGTCTTCCAATGGAGTTGTTCTGGATATTCAATATGTTGATACTGGCAGCCGCCACATTTCTGGAACAAACTACACATTGGTGTCACGCGGTGCTCGGATGGTTCTAAAACTTCAACGAGTTCTGCGAGTGAACAGTTCTTTTTGTTACTAGTAATGCGCGCTCTAACCGTTTCACCTGGGATGGTGAAGGGGACGAAGACGACCCAATCTGTGAGTCCATGAAAAGGCACATCGATCCGCGAGACTCCGTCCCCTTGATTGGAGAGTGAGTCGATCTTGAGGTCTAACTCGTGGTGTTGGGGGAATGGCTTGGCTTTGAACTGCTTTGGTGGTCGCATAGCTTGGTTATAGGAATAGTATTAGTGATGGCAATCTCTTGAATTAAGTTTATAATAGAATCATGTTCCGCAAGTTACTAGAAATTTTGATGATTTATTCACTTTGTTCGTCGTTAGCAAGCAGTGCAGAGTTTACTTTTGAAAAAAAGCTACAGGTGGTGACGACCAGACCGGATGTGGAAGTGGTTAATGTAGAGTTTGAATTTGAGAATAATACTGACCAGGTAATCACGATAGTAAACTATGATGCACCTTGTAGCTGTATGGAGGCTAGGCTGAAGCGAGCGGATAAGAAAAATAGTTTGGTGTTTGCACCTGGAGCTAAAGGAACAGTCATCGGGATGCTAGAGTTTGGGACTTTTAAGGGGACGATTGATAAGGTGATTACGATCCGCACCGATCAAGATAAGGGAAAGGAACCATCGATTATTCTTACTTGCCGTGTCACGATTCCAGTATTGATCGCTACGGATACGGAGCAATTAAATTGGAAAGTAGGGGCGAAACTTGAGCCGAAGGAATTTAGAATCAAAGTGGCAGACGAGAGTGAGACACCGATCAAGATAGTAAAGCACAAGCATGGCTTCGGTGTCAGCGAAATCTTTGATTACAAGATTGAAACCATTAAAGAGGGCAGAGAGTATAAAGTGACCGTGACTCCGCTGAAGACCACTGAAGCATCGATAGGGGTGGTGAAGTTTTATACTGATAGTAAAATTCCGCGCTACAAATTGGTGCAGATTTTCTTACTGGTAGATCATCCTAAAAAGTAATCACTGATGACTTGGATCAAACAAAGTTTAATTTTTGCAGGGATTGCAGTGCTGTGTGCGCTGGGGACTTATTTAATTCACGGTGAGTATGATCGGAGAGTGCCATGTGTGCAGAGCGAGCTGGCGGAGCACGAGGTCTGCCTCAGCACGGTGCTGGATGACTGGGCAGGAAATGTGGTCTGGGTGGACGCCAGGGCAGAGGAGGAGAAGCTAGTAAAACTTACCTCTGCACTAGAGATCACTGAAGTAAAGGCAGATGAAGAACTTAGTTCTGAAGAGGTGCTGCTGACGTTATTTAAAGCGAAAGGGGGAGGGACTAATGTGGTGGTTTTCTGCCAGACGGATGGCTGTGGAAGTAGTAAATACATCCGCGAAAAAATCATCACATCAGGATCGCACGATAAAGTTTATTACCTGCATGGTGGCTGGAAGGCGATAGCGAGTGATGGGAGGCTGTTAGAGAACTAATCGTTTACAGCTCGATAGTTTTGCCTGTTCTGTATGACTCGTCTGCTGCGGCGACTATTTTCATCGAGTTGATGGCGTCGTCCATGTGTGCAGTTAGATCAGTGTCTTCTAAAATAGCTTTGAGGAAGTATGCTTGCTCTCGTTGGCAGAGTTCATCGTGGTCTGGTTCATCAGCAGTTTCTACCCATTGGTCTTCTTTGACGAACTGATTATTTTCATCGAGTTCTGAGAAGTGCCTGCGGAGTGATTCGGTTTTGGTGTGGGCATCCACGTTGTCGGATTGTCCCTTGTCTGCGGCGTCTTTGGCCTCGATGGTGACGCACCCTTCAGGTCCAACCACGTCTTTCACGAAGAAAGCGGTCTCGGACATCATTGGACCCCAGCCTGCTTCATACCAGCCTACTGATCCATCCTCGAAGGTGACTTGGAGGTGGCCGTAGTTGATTTTGTCGGCTGGAAGTTCATTTGATAAACGGGCACCGAGTCCCGAGACACGGATCGGCTTGGAGCGCGTCATTTGACACATCACATCGACGTAGTGGACACCACAATCGACGATGGGAGAAATCGATGACATCAGGTTCATGTGGGTGTTCCACATATCGCCAGATGATTGCTGATTCAGGTTCATACGCATCACTAGCGGCTTACCGAGGTCATGTGACATTTCGATGAATTTCTGCCATGATGGATGGTGACGAAGAATGTATCCGATAACAAGTTTCTTGCCGCTCTCCTTAGCAGCGGCGACTATTTCCTCAGCCTCAGAGACAGTTTCAGCCAGAGGCTTCTCGATGAAGACATCACACCCAGCTGCAAATGCCGCCTTGGCGAACGCTGCGTGAGTGTCAGGGTAAGTAGAGATAGAGACGGCATCAGGTTTAGTCTCTTTGAGAGCTTCATAGAAATCGCTAAAGAGGTCGTAGCCTCCTCCTAGTTCTTCATTGAGTTTCTCACGAGATCCAGCCGAGCGGGTGACGATCCCTGCGATGTCGAATTCGGGGATATTGTGATAAGCAAGGGCGTGTGATCGGCCCATGTTTCCGGCTCCTACGCAAAGTATAGTTGGCATGAATTTATTGAGATTAAAGTTTTAAGATTTAAATTTAAAGGAGGTGAAAATTAGACTGCTGATTCTGAGTCTGGTGAGGCGGCTTTTGTTGCTTCTTCGAGGTCTACGTCGTCAGTTTTGACTTTGTCCCAGAATAAGATAGCGAAGATAACGAAGATGGCTGCCGCGAGGATCATTGGGAAATACCAGAAGTCCTGCCATTCGGTCATATTTTTAGTGACAATCTCTTGATCGATTCCTTCTGGATATCCTTTACCAAACATCCCGCCGAGTTGCTCCAGTGATCCTTTGTCAGGTGCTCCTGTATTAGCGTCTTTGATGGCTAGAATGAGATCTCCGGATGGTGGATTACCGTAAATGCTTTCACCTTGGGTGATCGTATTAGGTAGCTTGGCGTCAGTGAAGGGAAAATTTCCACCGAAGGCGAATCTGAATCCAAAGAACATTCCGAGTCCCTGCGTGAGGAATACTAGCAGTGCTTGAGCTTGTCCACGGATGGCTTTTGGTGCTGTCTTATCTGTGTAGATGAAGCCTGTGACAAAGAAGAAATCATAGCAGATTCCGTGAAGAGCTACACCGGCAAATAGCATCCAAGCAATTTGATCTGGAGCACCGTATGCGAACAATGCATAGCGTGCTACCCAGCATCCCATACCGATGAGGAGCATGAGTTTTACACCTAGTTTACGGAAGAAGAATGGGATGAGAAGCATGAAGAAGATCTCAGACATCTGTCCGATGCTCATAAATGATGCAGGTTCTGTGTATCCTGTCGCCTTTAGGAAGTCAGCAGTCTTCGCATAGTAATAAGCGAGAGGTATACAGATGAGAGTAGAGCAGACAGCAAACACTGCGAAGGCGGGATTTTTACATAGCTTAAACGCATCTAACATCAATAGAGATCTGAGATTTAGAGGCTGGTCTTTAGCGGGTGCTGGTGTGCTCGGCAGGAAGAAAGAGTAGATGCCGAGTGCGAGTGAGGCGGCGGCTGCGATCCAGAAAATTTGTAGTGAACTAGATAGCTGTGAAAAGCCGAGAAATAGTCCAGCGACGATCCAGCCAATGGTTCCCCAGACACGCGCTTTAGGGAATTGCTCTTGGGGTAGATGGGTGAAAGTGATGGTGTTTGCTAGGCCGAGAGTTGGCATGTAGCAGCACATGTAGGCGATCATTAGTGTGATGATTGTCGGTCCAGCAGTCGCTCCCTGTGGTGCGATATAGGCGATGTAGGCCATTAATCCACTACCGATGACCATGAGAACTCCCATGACTTTTTCTGACGGGAAGAATCTATCTGCGATTAGCCCTAAGAATAGTGGAGCAAAGATGGCCGCGATAGGAGCACTCTCAAATGCTCCGCCGATGATGGCTCCTAGATCATTTGAACCCAGTGCCAGCGCGAGTGTGACGAACCAAGACCCCCAAGCGAAGAACTGAAGGAACATCATGATGGAGAGTTTGGTGAGTGTGCTCTTGCCGGAGCTTGGTAGTGTGGTTTCTGCTGTCATAGTATATGGGTTGTGAGATTTTGTAGCTAGATCTAATTAGGATTTACTAGTGTTCCTTGATGAAAATGTTTCTAAATTCGAGTGCTGAGCCGTGGTGTTGGAGTGCGATGGCTCCTTCGGCGGGGACTCCTGGTAGCTGGGCGTTTTCGATGACTTTCTCGCCATTGAGCACCACTGTGAGACGATCTCCTAAGAGGGTGATTTCCATGCGGTTCCACGCTCCGATTGGGTGATCTGCATTGACTTTGGGTGTGAGTGCGGCGCGTATTTCTTGGCTAAGTTTCTTGTTGGTGCGGTAGCCATAGACTTCACCAGATCCACAGGGCCAGTTCCAGAGATTCACCTGTGAGCGGTTGTTTCCTCTGAAATAAATGCCGCTGTCGAGCTCGATGACTTTTTTGTTCATCGGCTTACCATCGGCTCCTATCTTAGTGCCTCCAGTTTTAGGGTCTAACACGGGGCGCATAAGCATTTTAGTAGATGTCTCAGCCCAACGCCAGTCGAGCACAAGCGTGGTATCCTTATACTTCTTTGCGGTCCAGAGGTTCTTCTCCTTGGCGGTGGACTTGCTGTCGTAATACAAGACCTTACCTCTAGGTTGCCAGTGACCAATGTGTCCTGGATCATCGCTCCAGCCAGTCAGGTCTTTTTCGTTATAAAGCATTTTGAATCCAGTCAGATCGACTTCTGGAAGCGTGGTGTCGGTGATACTGATATTTTTATAAGCCACGGGGTCACCGTGTCCGCAGAAACAGATATATCCGGCACGTCTCTTCACACCTGTGTGTTTTGGGTATTTAGCTGCGAGGTCATCTAGATTTGCCTCATTGATGATTTTTCCATTGAGTTCAATGATGACATGGTTGGCGTTGACGGTGATCTTCTTCTTGTTCCATTCGCCTACTGGTTTTATGTTAGTGAGCTTCGCTGCCTGCAAGGTGTAGATTCCCCCGTGAAACTGATAATCTTTGAGTTTTGCATACTTAGGCGCCGTGTCATCAAGAATTTGGATCTCCATGCCTGTGTAAGCTGGATCTCCTTTACCAGTGTAGTGGATTCCCACCCCATTATTTCCTCCCGGAGGAAGCTTGAACTCAAATTCTAGCACGTAGTTAGAATACTCTTTTTCTGTGGTAAGGTTTTTCCCTTTTGGAGTGCAGACGATAGCACCTTCCTTGACCTCGTATCCTGTACCTGTCCAGCCAGTAAGGTCTTTGCCATTAAATAGCTCCATCTTCTCGCCAGCTGAGCAAATACCAGCGATTAAACTTCCTGCCACACAGGCTAGGATTACATTTTTTAGTAACTTTATCATGTTGTTGCGATAAGCTATGTGGGATCTTTCACCAGATCAATCATATAAATAATGATCAAATGCATTAAGAGACGGTGAGGGTGATCATGGTGGAGTCGTCAGTGCCATCATTTTCTAGGGCGCGAGTTAGGATGGTCTGGTGGACATCTTTAGGGTCAGAGTTTAATCCTTGCTGGCTCTCTGTATGGGCAGAGTGAATATGTTTTTCCCAAACTCCATCGATGATGCCATCTGAGCAGAGCATGAATTGATCACCAGCCTGGTAGGGGATAGCGGCGATCTGAGGCTTCACATTGCGGTGACCTCCACCCACTACTTGATAGAGTACCGCTTTACGCGGGTGGGAGCGGTATTGGTATTCGGAGATTTCGCCACGTTGGAGCTTCTTCCAGATAAATGAATGGTCTTCCGAGAGTTGCTGCGTTTTACCATCGCGATGCAGATAGAGTCTAGAGTCTCCGATATGTGCTAGGTAGAGGTTCTCTGGTGTGAACCAAGCGAGCGTGAGCGTGGCGCCCATACCCTTGTGGGCGGTATTTTTTTCACCTGCGGCATTAATTGCAGCGTGGATATTTTCAATGGCTAGCTCTAGCTGCTCAAGATAGTCTGGGTGGAACCCTTGGGCGGCGGCTTTAAATGTCTTTGGAATGATGTTACTGATGGTTTCCAGAATGAGGCTGGATGCGAGGTAGCCAGCATTTCCTCCGCCCATACCATCAGAGACGGCAAAGATAATATCTTTATCTCGGTTGTTAAAATCACCTGCTTGAGGTAAGTTTTCGGAGCCCTCCATGCCCGCGGAGAACACAACCCATGAGTCATCGTTCTCGGGCTTTTTAGTGCCAGAAGTGGATGATGAATACCAGTGGAAATTTGCTGCCATTTATTAAATAGTAAATGTGGAATGTTAAATGTGGAATTGTAAAATACGTTATGCTGAGAATAGGGAATTAACTATCTAGCATTTATTATTCACTATTTCTCTCAAAGTCTTCGATGACGGTGGCAAGCTCAAAGTCGATGATGTTGAACTCGCCCATGATTTCATTGTAGGTGATGTTTCGCGGTTCGGGGTCATCGTGAATGACGCCGTATTCTGCTTCGAGCTTAGCGAAGAGAGTATTAGACTTTTTCTTAGATAAGTCGGGGGCTGGACTACCGCAGTTCGTGGTTACGATGTAGTTTTCCTCAGCAGTGTAGCTAAGTAAACGTGGGACATTAGGGCAATTACGTTCTTCGAGTATTTTGAGGATGTGGGCTTCGTTTGCCGCGCGCTTATCCGCATCGGTGCCTCGGAAATATTTATGTACATGGCCGTAGAAATCGATTTTCACGAGTGATCTAATGCCGTCTTTGAGATTTCGCATGGCTCTATCTAAAACAGAATAGAGGGATTTGGCACGCACAAAAGTTCAGGCAAATAGGATTGAGGTTCAGCACTTAATCAGAGTCTGAAGAATCGTGGGTTTTGAATGCTGATAATCAAACCAATGAGAACCCTATGGGCCAATGTTACTTAATTGGTTCCTTGCCTGCATCGGGTATGGTTGCGTTCTTAGGACGGAGACGGAGCGTCACCTTAGTTCCTAGATCGGGGAGATGAGTAGAGTTAATCTGCCATGCCAATGCCCCCGCTGTATGAGCGTGTATCCCAGGCAAGCAGAGTAATTCATCACCAAAAGTCGCAAGCGAGATCACGTGCCCACTCCTATCCGCTACGTAGGTGCGCGGTCCTTCTCCCTTACCGTGAAGAAATGATCCTGCAAATAAGAATGTATTCGTAGGGAAGCTCTCTTTTTTTTTGTCATCAGAGTCTTTCTCTTCATCGTGGCCGTCGTATCGTTCGCCATCGAAGGGCTCAAGGAAGTCGCTAATTGGTCGTTCTTCCTGCTTGCCATGCTTGTTCTTAAAGACGATAGAAATATCCACTGGGCCACCTTTAGGAGGCACGTGGATCCAACGTGTCTTTTCTTCATTAGCGGGCTTTTGCATCGCCGGATTACCCGATTTGGCTCCAATCAGCAGAAGCGCCGTATGAATGTTTTTAGGCATGGCCTCAACTGCGATGATCGACTCGTGTTCCTTGCTGTCCTTTATGCAGGCGATTAACTCGAGAGCCCCTTCATCTAGGCAAATGAAAGCATCGACATCAACGCAGCGTTCCTTGAGATTGATCTCCACACCAGGAAGCTTCAATTTTTTAAGAGCCTCTTCTAGCTTGGATACTGGCTCGACTACTACAGGCGCTTTTGTAGCAGTTTCAGCCTTTACTTGGGGAGTGGTCCCCATCGTTAACAGCATAATCATCGACATAGCTCCAATAAAGCTGAAGCCAGTTCTGCTGCGACGTGTCATGCAATAAGTCTTGGTCATCATATTCTTTATGAGGTATAGCGCTTTGGGTCGTTGATCAAGCCAGATTCCATACACTACTTCACTGCATTATATTCTACGAAGTAGTTTAAGCAGCTCCGTAGGGTTACTTTTTAGGAATAGATGCGTAGATCTGCTCAAGTGTGAGCACTGCGTAGCAGGTCACAAGCTCGGGTTGGTTTTCCCACCAGCGGCTGTTCTTGTTGAACCATGAACCATCTTCACGCTGGGCGCTAAGAATGGTCTGGCTTAGTTCTTTGCGCCAGTCTATTTTCTTACCGTCCTCGGTGGTTAGGGTGTCGATATTTGCGGCTGTGAGTGCCTTTGCCATGACGTTGAAGTAATAATAGAGGCCTTGTTGACCTAGCCCTGGGTTTTCTTTGACGGTGAAATTACTGTTGAGCCAGTCGGTGACTGCTGCCACGCGAGGGTCATCTTTTTCTAGATCAGCATAGAGCATGGAGAGAAGCCCTGCGTATGACATTGAGCCGTAGCCTCTGAGAGTTTCTGTACCGTCAGGATTTTTAATTGTGCCTGCCTTGGAGTCGCCAGGGAAATAGTTGAGTGATCCGTCGTTGCTGATTCCTGGTTGATCGTTAGTTGCTTCTAGGTTTTGGGTGCGTGAGATGAACTGTAGGGCACTTTCCCAGTCGAGTTCTGGTTGTTTCTCGACTTTGGTATCTTTGGCGTAGACTTCAGAAATCTTGATGGCCTCGATCGATAGATAGGTATTAGACATATCTGAATGCGGGTGACTGCCTCCATAGCCAATGCCTCCGTGGTATTTATTCATTGCTGGATTGTCAGAGTAGTCAGCCTGTTGGCTGATAAGGAAGGCGCGCGCTTTAAGGATGGCATCTTTATGTGCTAGATCACCGGATGCAGCGAGTGCCATGATGCCGGTGGCGGTGTTATAGGTGGCTAGTCCTTTACCATAGATAGCACCAGTTTCTTTCTGCATAGAGAGCAGCCATTTGTAAGCGGGTTTAATATGCTCTGGAGTTTCATTTGCAGCTAGGTTGGGATCACGCATCGCGGCAGCGATTGCTAAAGCGGTGTAGGCGGGGATGTTCTCATCTTTCCAGAACCCTTTCTCATCTTGCACGCTTTTGAGGTAAAGGTTTCCTGTCTTAATCGCATTTTCCATCTCTAATTGAAGCGAGAGATAGGGTGCTTGCGGGTTTGACGCGGAAGGTGTCTGCGCGAAGAGATTACTTTGAGTCAGCAATCCAATGGAACCAACGGTGGCAATTGCGAGGATACTTGATGAGATGATGGATTTCATAATGGTTTTCTATAGTGGTGGTTATTTTTTCTTATCTGCTGGGAAATCTGGGGTGATGGTGATGGTGACTTTGGTGCCTTTTACTGGCATTTTCTCGGTGATTGGAAACCAGAGAGTATCATCTTCTCTGCCATCACCAGCGTAGTTTGCCACTGCCCCTCTGTCTGTGAAAATAGCGATGAGATCGTTGTTCATCTCTGCTACGAATTTGCCCTGATGAATGAATGATCCGCCATAAGACCACTTAGCTTTATTACTAGCCATCGTTTTCTCAGTCTGGACATTCATGATGAGTTCGTTGATATTGTGGTGGTGTGTTTTCTTGGTCTCCTTATCAGTCCAGCTAATGGTGGTGGTAAAGAATGATTTTGTTTTTTCTTCGTCCGTAGCGGGTTGATTTTTATTTGTAGGGAAGTTATTTACGAAAACTTTGTAGAGCGATTTATTTTCCTTATATCCGAGTAGCTTGAAAGCAATGTTGAAATGGATCGGTCTGGCATTGGTAATAAATAAGGACTCGTGAATTTTCCCTGCAGGTGTGACAATAGCGTATTCAATAATCTCTTTAGTGATCTCAGTTTCAGCCTCAAAGCTGATTGTCCGCTGCTTTTTGTCAATGGTGAATTCACCTAGTTGATAAGTAGTTGCGTTGATTTTCTTGAGTTCTGAGAGTTGATCAGCATCAGCCTCTGGTCCGTCAGCGGGGTTAGCTTCTACGGCGCCAATTTTATTTGATGTTTTATTAGTAGCTGCGGGCTCCTGAGCATGAAGCACAGGGAGACCAGCAGACATCATCAGCGATGATACGATGGCTAAATTAGATGGTTTTTGATAGCTTGGCATTCGATTGTTACTCACTAATAATAACGGTTCAGGTGGAGATATTATTAGAGTAAAGTGAATTATTTTTTCGTGTAAATGGCCTTGAATGCGTCGAGGACTTTGTGAAGATTCTGTGCGTTTTCGAGATCGGTAGTCTGCTTACATTTCATCGCTAATACAGTCATCTGGTGGAGTTGAGTTAGCTTGAGAAGGTAAGCATTTTTATCAGTGTTAGCCTCATCGGTCTTGATGCGCTGAGTGAGAAAATACTGGATCACGATTTCTTGAATTTTGGTAGCGTGAATTTCCTTATTGTTGACCCAGCGGATAAGCTGGTTGGCATTCTTAGCTGGATCTTTAGACAGTGAATTGATCTCTGTCATCGCCTTTTCAATGGTGGCTAAGTGGGTGTGGAGATCTGTGAATACGGTGTCATCAGTATAGATTCCGCAGGGGACCTCGCAGTGAGCCATCGCTTGCGGGGTGAGTGCTGAGATGGAAAAGAGTGAGATGAGTGCGGCGGCTAATGTCGTGGATTTGATGGTAGTTAGTAGTTTCATGATAAATTGTTTGATTTTATTCAAGATAGCACAGCTAAATAAGGGATCAATCTCTATTCCTATTTCTTTAAAAAATGATTTACGCCTAGCATTGGAATCAATTTATGGCAAAATCAAGGAGTTGAAGGCGAATCAAATAATCAAAGAGAAGGCAATAAGTAAGTGGATGACCGCGGGGACGTGCGTTGGCATTTCTGTGCTGCTGCATGTCGCCGTGGCTGTGATGATTTGTCTTAGAGTGATCACGCTGAATACAGAGGCTACAGAGCTTAAGGAAGAAGTGATTGAAAAAGAGAGTATGGTTGTGGCGATCCAACTCGCTCCACTGAGACATCGACCTCAGTTGGTGCCATCTGTAAATGCACCGTTAACTCCACAGGAACTCAAGGATCTCGTTGCGAAAATGCCTGCTGCAGAGAAGCTTACACCACCCCCCAAGCTTCTTTCGAAACCTAAAAACCTCCCGGAGTACACGCGCACTGCGGCTGACCAGCTCTCAGGAAAGGTTCCAGACACAAACCTTCAAGGTGAGCGTGATACCATCGCGGCTAGCAATGCAAATACAGCAGTGGATGCTCCTGATAGATCGTCCGTGCGGGGTGAGAAACCTAAAGAAGAACAGCAAGAAATGGTGGACACCAGATTTCAAGACGGGTTGCTAGAACACATGAATAAGGGTGGAAAAGCGTCTCGTCCTCAGGATCAGATTAAGCCTCCTTCTGAAGAGATTACAGATCCAGAGAAGTTAGCGAAAGTGAACCAGGAGAAAATGAAAAGTAGCGTGGAATCCACCAAGGAACTAGGCGAAGCATTAGAGCAGGGTAAGCTCGCTAGCAGTAACAAAGAGGAGCTAGAATTTTTAGAGACAGAGAAGAAGATAGCTCTCAATGAAGAAAGCCCCATCTCTAAAAACACTGGTGCGAAAGAAAACAAAGGGCTCGAAGAGCAGAAGAAAACAATCGCCAACAATCAGCCTGATCCAGATGCGATTAAACAGAAATCTCAGGATGAAAAAAAGCAGCAGCAGGAATCCCAACCCGAATCGCAACCCGATTCGGAACCCAAGACGGCTAAGAACAAAAGAGCCTCACAAAATGCTAAAAAAGGCTTCCGTTCCGAGGCTAAGGCGACGGTGATGGAAGGTTCTATCTCTCGCAGAAGTAAAGTAGCTTCAGAGGATGTCAAAGCAACGCCAGTGGGCAAATACATGGCCCAAGTTTCCAAGCTTGTGGAGCAAGAATGGCAGCGCAGAGTGATGATGCACGCAGATCTCATCCAGCCAGGAACACTACGTATCGGCTTCATGGTCGATGAGCGCGGTAAGGTAAATAATATCAGCACCATTGCTCAGACAATGGGTAGCGAAAACCAGCGCAGTATCACATTTCAAGCATTAACTTCGGTGAAAATCCCACCGATGCCAAAGAAGGTCAAAAAAAACCAAGGGGGAGATCCTCTGGAGTTCCGCTACTATTTTAGATTTCAATAAACGATTATAATATAACCATGACAAACATTGCTCAATCCGCACAGGCTCTGGCCTCAGATAAGAACTTCCTCGATAGCATTATCTCCTTCATTGATAAAGGGGGGATTTTTATCTACTTCATTATCCTTTGCTCCATCGCCGCCATCGCGGTGATGCTCTATCAGGCCATGATCCTAGTGCGTCACAGAGTGATACCAGATAGCCTTGTTGATAGCATTAATAGCTATGTTTCCCAGGGTGGTGAAGAGTCTATCCAGAGTCTCAATAGCAGCAGTAAAGCGTGTCCTAGCTTGCTGCAGAAACTCTGTGATGTGGTGTTAGAAAGACATGATCGTAAGGATGTTGAAATCCAAGAAGCTGTTCAGGTTATTGCCCGCGAGGAGATTCATAAACTTCAAGTCGGGATCCCTTTTTTAGAAGTTATTATCGCCATCGCGCCGCTACTTGGATTACTCGGCACCGCCACTGGACTCTTCACCGTTTTTGAGGGAGTGGGTGCAGGGGAGGAGAAATATGAGGAAATGGCACGAGGGATTTCTGAAGCTCTAATCACCACCGTTTCAGGACTGGCAGTGGCTGTTCCGGCGGTCATTGCCCATGGCTATTTTAATCGTAAAATAGACAGCTATGCGGCTAGGCTAGAAGTTGTAATGGATAAGTTCGTAGGGGCTTATTCTATCGCTAGAAACCTCAAGTAAACAGCAAATAGTAAGCGAGAAAATGGAATTTCACCGCCGTAAAAAACAAACTCCGACAGTGCCGATCTTACCCTTGATCGATATTCTCACGATATTGCTGATCTTTTTCGTGGTGACCACTCAGTTTAAAAAGAAGCGTCACACACTGAAGATAGATCTACCGTCTGTGAGTGCACTACCTACTGAAGTAGAAGTCAGAGAAAACTCAGTGATTGCTATTTCTAAGGAAGGGAAATTTGTCCTTAATGCCACCCGTGTGGATCGGGGGCAGCTGCTAAGTTACCTAGAAGCTTATCGGGAAATTAAACCAGACGCGAGGTTTGAGCTAGAGCAGGATGAGGGAGCCACTGAGAAAGATGAGCTGTTCGTATTGGAAACATTGACTCAGGCTGGCTTTAAGTATATCTCCAAGCGCGTTCGGCTAAAAAGAAGTAAGGAAAGTGACTCCGAAGCCCCGCAGTAATTAATTTTTCAACTAACTCAATGATTCTCGATATAGTCCAATACGGTGAGCCTGTCCTCAGGAAGAAATGCGCCCCAGTCACTAAGATAGATGCTGAGCTAGAAAAGCTCGTGACGGACATGATCGAGACTATGATCGATGCCGAAGGGATCGGATTGGCGGCACCGCAGATAGGGAAAGACATTCGCCTAGCAATCGTCGATGTAGGGCATGATCCTGAGTGCGTAAGTTTCTTTAAGGTCAATGGCGAAGATGCTAATCTCATTGACCACATGCCGCTCGTCTTTCTGAATCCTGAGCTAGAGCTAAGCGGACCAAAGGAGTCAGAAAGCGAAGGCTGCCTGAGCATCCAGGAAATTCGCGCCAAGGTAAAACGCCCGACGATTGTCAAAGCGAAGATGGCTCAGCTCGATGGTAGTGTGAAAGAAATAGAAGCCGATGGACTGCTCGCCAGAGCGATCCAGCACGAGGTAGATCACCTCAACGGCATCCTCTTCACCGACCGCATCAGCACCACCACCAAGACCAGGCTACGCAGGAAACTCAAGGACTTGGCAAACGCTGAGTGGGAGTAAGGTAGAAGCGTCACTTTCTAGCTTACTCATCATTTTAGGAATATTGTGAAACGACAAAGTGTCGTTTCTGCTAAGTTGGCAGTCATCAGTGAGAAATTATATGTAGCTCAGATAATCATCCTTGATGATATTTTCACTTCTCTCTATCACTTATAGATGAAGTTTCAACTTATCCTTGTATCATGTGGAGCCGTGATCAGTCTACTCACTAGTTGTGGGTCTACCACTGCGATCAGATCAGACACTCTCATTATGGTGAAGGACATTGATATTCCGAGTAGTGAGGCACGTATTGCGCAGTTTGCTACGCATACGTTTTTGGATTACCGGGAGAATGTGAACTCGCAGTGGACTCGGATAGAAGTGTCTACTCCTACGAGTGGAATTGTGCATAAAGAAATAAGCATCGTAGTAGCCCATGATAGAAAACGTTTTGGCGAGCGGGTGAGGATACTCTCGCAGTCTGATGGCCTAGCAAACCCACATTTCGCACGCGATATCCGTGCCTTTGCGGCCTGCTATGATGACTCTGTTTATCAATCCTATCCAGGGCCGAACAGTAATACCTTCATGGAGAAGATGATCTGCAAGGTAGACGGAGTCTCGGCTATTCTAGATCACAATGCCATAGGCAAAGGAAGTGGGTTTTATTTAGGTAAGACTGCTGGAGGTACTGGACTGAAACTACAGACCCCGGTCTTAGGCGTGGCGTTAGGGTTTAGAGAGGGCTTGGAAGTGAGCGCCCTCGGCTTAAGTGTAGGAGTCAGTATTTACCCGCCATCCATTAGGATTCCATTCCTGCCTAAAATACCAACGTGGGAGTAATTCCAGAGGTTTTAATCTGCGCTACCTATGTCGCCCATTAAGGGCTTGGTATTTCTTTAATTACCTTATTCAGGCCTGCGCTGAGCTACCCGAGGCTCTGATATTTCGCTCTTCTAGGGCTGGTGATGGCGTAGCCGGCAGTTGTGAGGTGTTTCGCTTAGCGCAGTGTTTAGTAAACCCTGCTGATCGCTAAACATCGCAAATAGCTGGATGGAGGAATGAAAAAGCTCTCTACCTGTGCGGGTGGAGAGCTTTGCTTGTTGAGTGGTTGATTTATCGACTGGGAGGTCGATGTCAGCTTACGAAACCGTCTTGAATTTCTCGTCTAAGTAGTTGAGGACTAAGTTTTGGAGTTGCTCGTTTTCTAGGCGCTCAATGACTGCGATACAGAATCCACGGGCGATGAGCTGGCGGGCTTGCTTGGGGTGAATGCCACGGGCTTGAAGGTAGTATATCTCTTCATCGCTGATAGCTGAGGCGGTGGAGCCGTGGGAACATTTTACTTGGTCGGCATTGATCTGGAGACCTGGCATGGAGTTAGTCTCGGTGGTGTCTTCCATGAGAAGATTTCTACAGGTCTGGTAGGCATCTGTGAAGTGGGCGCCTTCGTCCACGGTGATGAGGCCAGAGAATGTGGTCTTGGATTTTCCGTAAAGAGCATTCTTGTAGAGTAGATCTGAGTAGGTGTATGGGGACGCGTGGTGTTGGAAGGTGCGCTGGTCATACTTCTGGTCTGCTGTAGGAATGTTTAGTGAGAGCATGTCTGAGTGAGCTCCTTTTCCTGCTAGAGTGCTATATGATTCATTCCTTGCCCATGCTGCTCCTACGTTGAGGACGAAAGATTTAGCCCTAGCGTCACGGTCGACTGTGGTGCTGCCAATTTGTATCACCTTAGATGATAAATTCACGTTTTGTATGGCTAAGTAGCTGAGTTGTGAACCGTTGGTTGCGACGAGGTCATTCATCGCGAGGACGAGGTGGGTCTCGCTGCTCTCGCCAATTTGTGATTGGTGATTGGTGATTGGTGATTGAGTGCTGGCTTCGCCCGATTTTTGAGGTGCTGAGATGAAGTAATCTACTACGCTGACTTTCGCATTGTCCTCAGTGATGATGAGGGTGTGTGGGAAGATGGCTGCATTTTCGCCGGCTACGATGTGGTATGCCTCTATCGGTTTTTCGACTTCGATCCCTTTCGGAACATAGACGAAGAGTCCATTAGAGAGATTTGCAGCATGGAGTGCGGCGTATTTCTCAGATCCTAGCTTCACTTCTTGCTTTAGAAGGTGCTGGTGGATGAGCTCGCTGTGTTCTTGGAGAGCATCTTCTAATGGAAGACAGATTACGCCTGTGGGGATTTGTGATTTGTGATTTGTGATTGGTGATTGGGTGCTGGCTTCGCCAGATTCGTCTAGTGAGGATGAGACGCATTGGTCATTGATGAAGATGAACTGGGCGGCAGTTTCTTCCAGACCATTTAGCTCGAGTTCTAATTCATCAAAGTCGATTCCTGAGGCTGGGATGAAGTTGTCGAGATTGAGCTGTTTGAGATCACCGAAGCGCCAGGTCTCGTTTTTACGAGTAGGCGCGGGGGTTTCTTGATATTTCTCCCAAGCCATATTTTGGAGATCTTGGAACCAAGCTGGAGCTTTCTCCAGAGCTGGTGATTGGTGAGTTGTGATTGGTGATTGAGTGAGGTTTTTACTCGGTTGTTGGATAGTTGGTGACGTTGTCATGATAGAAAATTGGTTATTGGTAGTCAGAGTTCTCTAGGTGCTTAATCTAGGATCGGAGTTGCTTTGAGCAAGATCTGGATAGATTTTCGATTTCTGTAATTTGGGCTATGTAATTAGAAAGGTAAGGTCTACGTTTGAGGAATATGGCTATGGAGCAGGTTTCGCTCGCTGAGCCTCTGGCTATGTAAAGATATTGAATGAGTTCTTTGTTTGTCCTGCGGTCGAATCCTTCTGCGATGTTGTTAGATACTGATAGTGATGCGCGGTCGATTTGGTCTCGCTTAGTGTAGGATATGTCTTTGAGTGGGATTTCTCTGAGAAAGTCATCTACCAGCTCGGCAAGACGTAGAGCATCTTGCCAAACTGGAATTTCTTCAAAGGATTGATATGCCATTTTTATTTTGAGCGAAGCTCACTAATAATCACTAGTTACCAATCACAAATCACCAATTGTTGGCTAGCCAACACTTCCTTCCATCTCTAGGTCGATGAGTCTCTTGAGCTCTGCGGAGTATTCCATAGGGAACTCTGAGACGAGGTCGTTGACAAATCCATTTACCGCTAGGGACATTGCTTGAGCTTCGTTTAGACCACGCTGCTGCATATAGTAGAGCATCTCTTTAGAGACTTGAGAGACACTGGCCTCGTGCTGGGTGACGTGTTTGTTTCCCTTGACGGTGATGGCCGGGTAGGTGTCGGTCTGTGAGCTTGAGTTGATGAGTAGAGCGTCACACTCTGTGTTATTCTTACAGCCTTTGAGGTGCTTAGGAATATGGACTTGACCACGGTAGGTAGAGGTTCCTTTACCTACTGAGATAGATTTTGAAACCACATTCGATGTGGTGTTGTTAGCAGCATGGATCATCTTAGCACCGGTATCTTGGTGCTGGCCATCATTAGCGAGTGCGATAGAAATGACTTCTCCACGTGCGCGCTCGCCTTTCATGACTACACCGGGGTATTTCATGGTGAGTCTTGAGCCGATGTTACAGTCAATCCAGCGGATCTCTGCATCCTCGTGAGCGATGCCGCGCTTAGTAACTAGGTTAAAGACGTTTGCTGACCAGTTTTGAACAGTGATGTATTGGATCTTAGCTCCTTTGAGAGCTACTAGTTCTACAACTGCTGAGTGGAGTGTGGTAGTCTCAAACTTGGGTGCTGTGCAGCCTTCCATGTACATGACCTCAGATCCTTCGTCCGCGATGATGAGCGTGCGCTCAAACTGGCCGAAGTTTTCCGAGTTGATGCGGAAGTATGCTTGGAGAGGTTGCTTGAGTTTGACACCCTTAGGAATGTAGATGAATGATCCACCAGAGAATACTGCTGAGTTAAGAGCCGAGAATTTGTTATCACCAGTAGGGATTACTTTTCCGAAGTAGGGACGGAAAATTTCTTCATGTTCACGGAGACCTTCTGTAGAGTTTACAAAGATGACGCCTTGTTTAGTGAGTTCTTCTTTAACGTTAGAGTATGCTGCTTCTGAGTCGAACTGAGCTTCTACACCAGCGAGGAACCCTCGCTCTTGTTCAGGAATTCCGAGACGCTCGAAGGTTTCCATTACTTCAGGCGGGACTTCATCCCAGCTTCGTGTGGGTTTTTGACCGTTCGCTAAGTAGTAACGAATTTCATCAAATTTAATATTGTTCAGGTCTTCAGTTGCCCAGTTGGTAGGCATTGGCTTCTTTTCGAATACCGCAAGTGCTTTGTGACGGAATTCGCGAATCCAGTCTTTCTCTTTTTTGACGCTTGAGATGTAATCGACGGTGTCGGAGTTTAAGCCTATTCCAGCATCATATTTATGGTTTTCTGGCACGCGGAAGTCTCCTTTAGCGCGATCGATAGCGATGGCGTCTTGGGTTTCCTGATCGATTTCTTGTGGTTCTGAGGTAGTGGCTGAGATATCTTCGATTTCCATAGTATTGTAATTTAAGGTTATTGTTGATTTAGCTTAACGACCGGGAGGTCGATGTCACTCTAGGCAGTGACAGGCTTGAATTGCTCGTAGCCTTGTTCTTCTAGTTCTAATGCGAGTTCTGGACCGCCAGATTTAATAATTTGACCGTCATGCATGACGTGGACTACGTCTGGTTTGATGTAGTCTAGCAGGCGTTGGTAATGAGTGATGATGAGGAAGCCACGATCTTCCGTGCGGAGTGAGTTGACTCCTCTTGAAACTACTTTTAGGGCGTCAATATCGAGGCCTGAGTCGGTTTCATCTAAAATGCAGTATTTTGGCTCTAGCATGGACATTTGGAGGATCTCGTTGCGCTTCTTTTCACCGCCTGAGTAGCCTTCGTTTACCGAACGTGCTGTGAATGTACGGTCAATTTCCAGTGCGTCCATTTTAGAGTAGAGGTTCTTGTAGTAGGCTACGGCATCTAATTCTTCACCTTCTGCGAGACGGGCATTAAGTGCTGCACGGATAAAGTTAGCGTTGGAAACTCCTGGGATTTCCATTGGATACTGGAATGCGAGGAAGATGCCTTGGCGTGAGCGCTCATCAACGTCGAGCCCTAGGATGTCTTTGCCGTCCATTTCTATAGAACCGCTAGTAACCTCGTAGTCTTCGTGACCTGAGATTACTTTTGAAAGTGTGGATTTACCTGAGCCGTTGGTTCCCATGATAGCATGGACTTGGCCTGTAGGGATTTCTAGGTTTACGCCTTTGAGTATTTCTGTGTCGCCGATTTTAGCGTGGAGGTCTTTAATGATGATGGACATGGTAATTAGTTAATAGGTAATAGGTAATAGGTTAAAATGTTAAATATTTAGTGGTTAAAGTGGTAGTTTGTTTAGCCAGGGCGCAATTACTGTTTGGGGATGGTTCCTTTGATGGTGATTTCTAGATTTGAAACTTCTGTTCCTGGGGGGAGATCAAGGAAGTCGTTGAGTGTGACACCTTGTTTGAAATTGATGTCGTGGATGGTGCCAGTGGATTGATCGTGAAAGTGACCGTGTGGGCTAGAGTTTTGGCAATATCTGGTGGGTTCGCGATCAACGTTGACTTGCTTGACGACTCCGTGTTCTACGAGGGCTTCAAGGCAGTTATAAACGGTGGCAAGTGACATGGGGGCTTTGGTGTCCTGCATTTGCTCAAATATTTGGCTAGCAGAGGGGTGATCTTGGTTTTCCATGAGTGTACGGTAAACTTCCGTCCGCTGCTTTGTCATACGCAGTCCTGGCACTTGGAGTTGGTGATCATGTATCTTCATCTGGGTGCAAGGTAGTCATGACAGTGGATGAATCAAGTTTTATTTAGAATTATTCTAAGTTTATTGTCTTCTAGTCTCAATAGGGGTGAGTTACAACGATCTTGAGCAGCCACGAGGGAGTGCAGAGGGGTCTCTACCGATGAGGGTGAAGCTTTGTGAATCATGAAAAATAGCGAGATCTTGGGTGCGTATCCCCATCACAGAATCGATGTTTGCTAGGTCATAAATAACGAGGTAACCTATCTCGCCTGGAATCACGGGGAGATCGGTCTCCGGGTTGATCACTTTGATTCGGGTCCATGGTGGAGCAATGTGGGGATTTCCTATGCCCCGAGTGTAAAACTGGCTACTGAGTTCGGTCATGGAGTATTCATTCCAGATCTGGTCTGCTGAGATACCGAGGTGGGTTTGGAATTTCTGGTAGAGTTGATCTTTAGTGAATGATCTCTTGGTGCCTTTGTAGCCTCCGGTTTCTAGTGCCCAGCTACCCGGGGGGAGCTGGATTGGTGGGAGCGTTTCTAAGATGTCAAATAGCTGGAGGAAGGCGAGGGCGGTTCCTAGTAAGGTGAGGGGGGAACCGTTTTTTGCGGAGTTGATGATTGCTTGGTGATCTAGTTTGCCATCGCTGAGGATAAATGTGGCGCTTGGGGCAAGTTCGCGTTTGATTGTCTCCATCATATGGCTGAGTGATGAGTGTGGAGCTTCGGTTTCTGATGGGGTAAGTATGAGTGTTTGATGGAGTTTTGGGAGTTGGCAGTGTTTCCATCCAGCGATAATGGAGGTATCATAGGTGTTTATGCCTAAGCTTGAAAAATGGTGACTGCCTTTGGTTTCGGTTGTCGTTCCAGAGGTGAGAAAGGTGGTTGTTATTTTATCTGTAGCCAGTGAGGTGGGATTTGGTGAGATTTTAAATGCATCTGTAGCTAGGGCTGGAATGGCTTCGATTTCGTGACATTCTAAAGGGACGTGAAGTTGATCACACTGACAGTAATTTCTGAATGCCGCGTTTGTTTGGTGCTGGTGATAGAATAAACCGAGGAACTGATCTTTAAGATACAAACTAGAGATGGGGCGTTGTATTGGGTGGGTTTTCTTGATGGATGATGAATCTGCTTCCTGCTTGGCAAGAGCGAGTATTGTAGAAGTGATTTCTTGATGTAAGTCTTTCATTGATATGTGATATCGGAGGTGGCGTGAAAATGCTGGTGAACAGTGTGACAATATTTTCAAGGCTGAGTATCTATAATCTCGAATGTTAAGGTAAAGAAGGAAGCAGATGTTACCAACTTATTTTTTAGCGTTGGTTCATGATTACTAAAAGACAGAAAAACTAGATGAATATGGCAACAATGATTCTGGGAAGCAAATTCATAGTGATGATACAGGATTGGATCAAAGCACTAAAAGAGTTATTATCAAGTCTAAGAATAGTTGGGCTCGGAATGGATGGAGCAATCGTTATGGGGCTTGGTGGCCAGACTTATGTGCGGAGGCACCCTGATTTCATATTCATGATTAAGGATGGATGCTCGATGTTAAGCGATTTATTATGATTAAATAAGACAGACAGACTTGACAATTTGCGTATTGAATACATCGTTGATCCACCAAGAATCAATACAATCACCCATAGATTTTGAGTTCTTATTGAGCTTAATACCTAAATTTTATCCAATACAATAATGAAACTTCTAAAACTGAAATATACACTATTATCAATAGCGTGTCTGAGTGGCTTAGTCTCCTGCTACCCGGTGAACCCAATGAATTATAATGCTCAAAGGTATAGACCTTCTGGGCTGTTGACTCCTGCAGAGCTAGAAGCTGCTGCTAAGCAGAGAGAAGAAGCGGCTAATTCTGATATAACGGCGCTACAACTTAGTAAAGAAAGACTAGAGAGAGAGGAGAGAGACAGACTCGAGAGTGAGAGAAGAGAAGCCCTTGGTTACAGGGGTGCTGTTGGAAACGGGGTGAATGGTGAAATTCCTCCAGTGAAACCTAATCCACCAGTGGTAAAGCCTACGGTTGTGAAGTTCGCTGCTCCAGTTCCTAATAAAGCTGGCTTTGTTTACAATCCATTCACTCACAATCAGGTGGACGTGAGAGGTATTCCTAGTGGGACGAAGGTGCGTGACCCGCATGACGCTAATCCAGCTCATATTTTTAGAGTTCCTTAGTAAGGCGTTAATCGTTAAACCGATTTTTTACCCCAATTTTCACACCGAGTCTTGCTAGTCAGGACTCGGTGTATTAGTTTTCAGACCGAATGATTAAGCGAGTAGCAATATTAGGAGCAGGGCTGTTAGGTGGCTCGGTGGCTATTTCTGCCAAGGAGAACTTTCCTGATGTGGAGGTAGCTCTGTGGGCTAGGAATCCAGATGTTGCGAAGGATGCTCGTGAGATGGGGATCGAGCTTGCATCGACAGATTTAGCTGAGGTAATACGTGGCGCAGATTTGGTGATATTGGCCACACCCGTGGGGACGATGCCAGGACTTGTTAGAGAATTATTAGAGCTACGTGGTGATGAGGAGTTTCTGATCACAGATGTGGGGAGCGTGAAACGGTTGACTCATCAGCAGATAGACCCACTATTGAAGGGGACGCGAGTGAGTTATTTGGGGAGTCATCCTATGGCTGGATCTGAGAAGAAAGGATTTAGTGCTGCGCAGGGTGATTTATTAAATGGTGCGGCTTGTATTTTGACGAGTGAGGATATGAATGCAAATGTGGCTGGCTTGGATTTGTTAGAATATTTCTGGATGAAGTTGGGGTGCCGAATCAGAAAACTTACCCCTGAGGATCATGACTATGCGGTGGCGAGGATCAGCCATTTTCCGCATGCAATGGCGAGTATGGTAGCGATGGTTGGCTTGTCTTTCGATGATATTGGTGAACTTGCTGGTGGTGGATTGCGTGATACAACACGCGTGGCTGCGGGTGACCCTGAGTTGTGGGCTGAGATTATGCTAGAAAACAGAGATGCCCTGCAGCGATCTCTCACAGAAAGCATTGCTGAATTGGCTAAGTTTCAGGAGATACTAAGAACCAATAATAAGGCGGAAATGCTAGATTACCTGACCGAGGCTAAGCGACGCAGAGATTTAATTTGAGCTATCATTTTTTTATAAACCATGAATTCATTAAGAATAGAACCTATCGCTAAGGTCAATGGACTGATCAATTTACCAGGATCAAAAAGCCTATCTAACAGAGCTTTATTATTGGCTGCTTTGGCTGATGGGGTGACGGAGATACGCAATCTGTTAGATAGTGATGATATTCGCCATATGCTGAATGCACTCACTAAATTAGGTGTCGACTTCATATTATCTGAGGATAAGACCGTCTGTAAAGTGACGGGGAATGGTGGTGCATTTGAGAATGATGAATCTCTTGAGTTATTCCTTGGCAATGCAGGGACTGCAATGCGCCCACTGTGTGCTGCGCTTTGTCTAGGAAAGGGTGAATACACTCTGACGGGTGAGCCGCGGATGGAAGAACGTCCTATCGATGCGCTTATCGATGCCCTGCGCGAGGCAGGATGTGAGGTGGAGTGTCTTAAAAATGAAGGGTATCCTCCGGTGAAAATTTCAGCCTCTGGAATGCGTGGAGGTACGTTGAATATTGATGGTTCTATTTCGAGCCAGTTTCTAACAGCTCTTCTGATGGCAGCTCCGATGGCGCAGGAGGATAGTGAGATCACGATTATTGGCGAGCTAGTTTCTAAGCCTTATATTTTGATCACTCTAGACATCATGGAGAAATTTGGGGTCAAGGTTGAGCATGATGATTTCACGGTATTCAGAATTAAAGGTGGCCAGACTTATCAATCACTCGGTGTCTTTATGGTGGAGGGAGATGCGTCTTCGGCATCATATTTTATGGCCGCCGCGGCGATCAAAGGCGGCGAAGTGAAGGTCACAGGGATAGGCAAATCTAGCGTCCAAGGTGATGTGCAGTTTGCAAATGTACTATCAGATATGGGTGCTGAGGTGGAGTGGGGAGATGACTATATTTCTGTGAAACCGGGTAAACTAGGACTGGTGGGAGTGGATCAGGACATGAACCATATCCCAGATGCGGCGATGACTATTGCGACAACGGCTCTCTTCGCAAAAGGGAAGACAGCGATTAGAAATATTTATAACTGGCGAGTGAAGGAGACGGATCGCTTGTTTGCAATGGCCACGGAGCTACGCAAGCTCGGTGTGGAGGTAGTGGAAGGTGAAGATTTCATTGAGATCACACCTATTCCTGTTTCGGAGCTGAAGCTTGCTGAAATAGACACCTATGATGATCATAGGATCGCAATGTGCTTCTCGCTGGTGGCTCTGAGTGAGACGGCGGTGATCATCAATGACCCAGGTTGCACGGCAAAGACATTCCCTGATTACTTTGAGAGATTTGATAGCATTTGTTCATAGACTAAAGCTTAACTCATACCATTTCCCCAGTCAGCTTTGCTGCACTTTCAAATCATTCCATCAAACGATCAATCCAGTATCACTGTGAAGATGGTATTAGCGCTCCAGAGGTCGAATTATTTGAGTCAACTTCAGTCTTTAAGACTCAAAAATATTTTTGTAACTTCTTCGTCTGAAAGGTTTCTTAACCACTATATAGATTCAGAAATAAGCAGCTTTTCTGGGATTACTTTTGTGTTTAGTAAATGAACAGCTATTTCTTTTTTGGTAAAGCTCCCGTCCTGGTTAGCATCGATTTGATCAATCAATATAATGACGACTGTTGCTTGAACACTACCTGCATATAAAGACAGGTTACCATGGTATTCAGAGCCTTGGATAAAGTCATTATTGACTTTATCTCGATTTTTGGAAATGCTCTTTTGCGTCTGTTTCTATTGATTTAGCCAATTCTAGCTCCCTTTTTGTTATGAAATTATGGCGCCGCTTAAAACAGAGGAAGTGTCACTATTGGGCTGTTATTGCAGCCGGAGCCGGCAATAGCTCATTTAATTAGCAGAGGATAAGTACTTTCCATTTTTTAAGAATAAGTTACGGTCTGCTCATGAGTGAGGATAACAGTGTAGCTAATAATATTGCAGTAGCGATCGATGGGCCAGCGGCCTCTGGAAAGAGTACTGTTGCGAAGACATTAGCAAAGAGAATGGGACTGATCATGGTGAATACTGGTGCGATGTACCGTGCTGTGGCTTGGGCAACGATACGCGACTCTGTAAACCCTGATGACGCCTCTGCGGTGATCGAAATGTTAGCTAATGTGAACTTTAGCTGTGGTGTGGAAGAGGGGGTTTCTACTATTTTAGTGGATGGTTTCTACCCTGGTGATGAGCTGCGGCAGGATGGGGTAAATCAACGTGTTTCAAGAGTGGCTGCTATCCCAGAGGTGAGAAATCTTCTGGTGGCTAAGCAACGGGATTATCTCGATCTTGGTAGTGTGGTGATGGAGGGTAGGGACATCGGTAGTGTGGTATTTCCGGACACTCCCTTTAAAATTTACATAGACGCCTCTGAAGAGGTGAGGCTGGCTAGGAGATCGGCTGAAGGGCTGGATGATGCAGTCTCGCAGCGCGATGCGGAGGACAGCAAGAGGAAGACATCACCACTGATAGTGGCAGATGGCGCGCTAGTGATCGACTCTAGCGAAATGAGTATTAATGATGTGGTTGCGGCTGTCATCGAGGTTCTCAGGGATCGCGGAGCACCAGCGCATATGTTGGGGGAATAGGTTGGGATAAGACATTGGAAAAGATTAACATTTAAAATAAACAGATGAAGACAGTTTACTGGATAGGCTACACGTTTTTTAGAAGCGCAGGAAAAGCATTTTATAACCTAAACCTCGTCAATGAGGAGAAGCTTGTGAGAGAGGGTGGAGTGATGATGGCGGCGAACCATGAGAGCTTTTTAGATCCTCCATTGATTGGTATTTCTCATCCTGAAAATGTGACGTATCTGGCGCGTAAAACATTATTCACCGGGTTCAGCAAATGGCTCTATACGAACTGGGACGCGATTCCAGTGGATCAAGATAACCCTGATATGACGGGGGTGAAGAAGATCATCAAGGCATTAAGAATGGGTAAAAAAGTGGTGATGTTTCCTGAGGGTGAACGAACAATGTCTGGAGAGCTAGGCGCGGCACTTCCCGGTGTAGGACTGATCATCGCCAAGTCGCAGACCACGGTGCAGCCGATGCGGATTTTCGGAGCTAGAGAGGCATTGCCGCGAGGTTCCGGTAAAATGAAGATGGCTCAAATCTCAGTAGTAGTCGGTGACCCTATCTACTTCGATGCATCGACTCTCAAGGGATATCGTGGTAAAGAAGGCTATCAGAAAATTGCAGATATCGTGATGAAGGCAATCAGTGATATCGAAGATCCTCGCTGATTTTGATGTAACGTTTATTTTACGTCGCTGCCAATTTGGACACATCATCGATCAACTCTCGGATAACTGGATTTAAATTTAGAGGTGGGGCATTAGCAAGTGTGTTGATATGTATGAGTATGGTTTGTGCGTTGGGATTTGTCTCTTGGTTGGTATTACAGCATTTTCATTTCAACCCCCGGAAGATTACTTTAGCGGAAATTTAACCATGAGAAATGTGATGGTTCAAAATGGATTGGGACACGGTGCTGCTGTTATTTCAGGAAGCCTTAACATTGAGGATTAGGAACTCACCGAAAAGACCTGTTCCACCAGCCTTAGACCCTGCAACAGCGATCAATGAGGACAAATTATGAAATATAGATAGTAGACAGATGATCAATCTGACTAAACAAAGCCACATATTCCACTTGCCCAGACTAGCTAGATCCGCTACCAGCAATCAATCAATTTACTATCTGCTTCACTCCAGATCACAGACAGTCTCAAAATTCCCTCATAAAATAATATTAAACCTATGGCTATCAAACGCGCACTACTCTCAGTATCAGACAAGACCGGCTTGGTCGAATTCGCATCGGGACTTCACAAAATGGGAGTAAAACTACTCTCTACTGGAGGCACCGCCAAGGCACTCCGAGACGCAGATCTCCCTGTGATCGATGTCTCCACCTACACTGGCGATCCTGAGTTGTTTGACGGCAGGGTGAAGACTCTCCACCCGAAGGTTCACGGAGGCCTGCTCCAGCGACGCGATAGCAAGGATCACCAACAGCAAGCGAAAGATAATGATATTCCTGAGATCGATCTAGTAGTGGTGAATCTCTATCCATTTGAGGAAACCATCGCCAAGCCTGGAGTCACTCTCGATGAAGCAATCGAGAACATCGACATCGGTGGCCCGTCCATGCTCCGCTCAGCGGCTAAAAATTACAATAGCGTCACCGTTGTCGTAGATGTAGATGACTACTCGCGTGTGTTAACTGAAATGGAGGAGAACGATGGCGATACCACCCGCCAGTTTAGAGAAGCTTGTGCGATCAAGGTATTCCTCCGCACTTCCACCTATGATGGAGCGATCAATAATTTCCTGAGCCAGTCATCTGATTGCTCACGCTCATCATTCTCACTCACACTAACCTTCGAGCGGAATCTCCGTTATGGCGATAACCCTCACCAGGCAGCCACGTTGTATGGTAACTTTAACGAGTGTTTTAGCCAGCTTCAGGGCAAGGAACTCAGCTACACTAACGTGCTAGACATCGAGGCGGCTGCTGACATCATCTTTGACTTCGCCCGGCCAACAGTGGCTATTCTAAAACACACGAACCCATGTGGAATAGGGCAAGATGATGAATGTCTGCGCAAAGCATGGAATCGTGCGTTTGAGACAGACACCCAAGCTCCGTTCGGTGGAGTCATTGTCTGTAATCGTCCACTAACAGAAAAACTAGCAAGGGTGATTAGTGAAATCTTCACCGATGTGATCATCGCTCCAGATTATGAAACTGAGGCCCGTGCAATTCTTCAGAAGAAGAAAAATCTCCGCCTGATCAGAATGGATGTCGATAAATACAAGCTAGAGAAAGAGCAGCCAATGCTCAGATCAGCACCCGGTGGCATCATGGTCATGGACCGAGATCATAGTCCTCTTGGACTAGATGATTTAGAAGAAAAAGTGGTTACTAAGCGCCCGCCTACAGAAGATGAAATGAGAGCCATGAGGTTTGCCTGGAAAGTGGTAAAGCATGTGAAGTCAAATGCCATCGTCTATGCTAAGGCGGATCGCACACTTGGGATCGGAGCTGGACAGATGAGCCGCGTGGACTCATCTAAACTCGCTGTCTGGAAGGCAGAGGAGGCAGGGCTTTCATTAAAAGGAAGCGTTTTAGCATCCGATGGGCTATTCCCATTTGCTGACGGTCTAGACGCGGCGATCAAAGCTGGCGCGACTGCCTGCATTCAGCCGGGTGGCTCTATCCGTGATAACGAAGTTATCGCTGCTGCAGACGCTGCTGGCATAGCGATGATCTTCACTGGACACAGACATTTCAGACATTAAGACCGACAGTGTATTCATAGATAACTCATGTTTAACGAAGCGTTAAGAGATCTTTCCAAACCACAAGTTCTGAACCTTATTGAGGCGATTAAGAAGTCGCAGGGGATGGCTGTGGCAGATCTCGCGCGCGAGCTAGAAATGAGCTATATGGGAGTGAAACAGCACTGCCAGAAGTTAGAAACTATGGGCTACCTGAAAACTTGGCGGGTCCCGAGAAGCGGAGTAGGGAGGCCAGAAATACTCTATAAGCTTACCTCTAAATGCGACGGACTTTTCCCCCAGCCGGGGTCCGAACTGATTCTAAATGTGTTAGAAGGGATGCAGCAGTTTTTCGGTGAAAGCTCGCCGGAGAAAATCTTCCTCAATCACTTCGAGAAGCTAAGAAGCAAGTGGTCAGTGACAATCAATAAGGGAGAGTCGCTAGTAGAGAAAGCAACCAGACTCGCAGATCTGCGTGATAAGTCAGGTTGTTTTAGCCGCTGTAAATATGATGTGGATTACGGCTTTCGTATCGAGGAATACCACAACCCGCTCTATGATCTCTTTCGTAAATACCCAAACCTCATCAAACTAGAAATCCGGATGATGGAGCAGCTGCTCGGTAGTAAGGTGAATCGTCAAGAAGTGGAGATGGCAAAAGGCGGCACCATGGTCATTTACCAAATCGGGACGCTGGGATAATAAAGGTACAGATGAACATGCTATGAAATTTTTTATCTACATGATTGCTCTCATCTCATCTCTATTCGCCTGTAGCTGTAAAGATGGTGAAGCTACGGTCAATGCCGAGCGTGAAAATACCCACGAAGTAATCATCGATGACTACCAGCAAACTCAATTGAAATTCAACAGACTAGTAAGAAAAATAAGAGATACTAAGAGTTATGATCTAGCTGCTCCAAGGCTAGAGGAGATTGTTGTTGAGTTTGAGAGGCTGTCATCTGAACTAAAAAAGCTCGACCCCCAAATACAGAGCTAAGCAAATCCATGCGGAGACAGATCGGAAAAGGCAATAAAACATCAGAGCCTACTGGAAAAGATATGAGCAGCCTTATGTCAGTCGAAGGTCGTGGTGAACAGGTGCAGATTTGGCTTAAGACGTTTGTTTCCTCGGGGCAAAAAATAGGAAGACAATTCACCCGTCTCTATACACCCAAAAATAAGGAGAAGGATGATTAGCTTACATGAGAGACGCATGATTAGTTAAGATTTTTTTTTGTTGCTGGCGCAGTTTCCAGTTTGTAGATTAGTGATTGTATGTTAATTAATATCTCCAAATCAATTTAAGCCTATATCGGCACACCCATTATAATACTAGATATCCATGAGACATCCTATTGAGAAGACCCAAGAAATGATTAAGGCGATCAGTCATGAATTTGCCATTGCTGGGGAATTTCTGGAAGGACTAGAAATAGATAGTGGACATATTAATAGTACTTATCTGGTAGTTTATGAAACAGCGGATGGCAAGCGAGCTAAATACATACTTCAGCGCATCAATAACTATGTATTTAAAGACCCGCTCATGGTGATGAAAAATGTGGAAGTTGTGACGCGCCATATTAACTGGAAAGTGCTTCGTGTGAAAAAGGATCTCGGCGGGCAGACTCTGAATATTTATCCCGCACGAGGCGGGAGATCATTTGCCTATGGCAAAAATGGTGGCGTCTGGCGATGCTATAACTATATCGAAAACTGCCATACCTACGACGTCGTCGAGAATAGCAGACAGGCATATCAGGCGGCAAAGGCATTTGGATCATTTCAGGATCTGGTGAGTGACCTTCCTGTAGAAGAGGTGGCGGAAACAATTCCAGACTTCCATAACACCCCCAAGCGCTACGCGAGGCTCATGGAAGTCATCGCAGCTGATCCTAAGGGAAGACTCAAGAATGTGGCAGTAGAGGTAAGTTTTATCAAGCAGCGTGAGGAGCTGTGCAAGCACCTCGTGGAGCTGGCTGAGCAGGGGAAACTACCAGTGAGGGTGACGCATAATGACACTAAACTCAATAATGTGATGATGGATTCAGAGACAGATGAGGCCGTCTGCGTGATCGATCTTGACACCGTGATGCCCGGACTCTCGCTCTATGACTTCGGTGACCTGGTTCGGACTGCAACTTCTCCAGCCGAGGAGGATGAGAAGGATTTGAGCAAGGTAGAAATGCGGATGTCAATGTTCGAGGCACTCGCTGAGGGCTATATCGATGGCTGTGACTGTCTGACTCCTCTGGAGATAGAAAATCTCGTCATAGGTGGAAAATTAATGACCCTAGAAGTAGGGATTCGTTTCTTAACAGATTACCTAGAAGGAGATCAATATTTCAAGACTGAGTATGATGATCACAACCTGGTCCGAAGCCGTACTCAGCTGAAACTCGTCGAGTGTATCGAGCAAAAAGAAGAAGAGATGAATAAATTTGTTTCTAGAGTAGCAAAATCTAAATATTAGTGCTAAAGATCCCCCAACAAAGCACACCGCTAATAACGGGCTCATAGTTCAATGGATAGAACGACGGTTTCCGGAACCGTAGATCTAGGTTCGATTCCTAGTGAGCCTACCAGCTTTATTCCCTTTACCAGACGATACGATAGTTCTGCTGTCAACGGATTAACTACGGTAAGCCTCAAAACAGGTAGTTAGATGAATAAATAAATTAAAGGCGTTATTTACTTAGTTTTTTT
>CAWVXI010000002.1:0-158452 GCA_963934155.1 uncultured Verrucomicrobiales bacterium
TCAACACGGCGGAGAGGGAAGGAATTGAACCAACCCGGGACCGTAACAGCCCCACAACGGTTTTGAAGACCGCGGCCACCACCAGGCATGCATCACTCTCCGTGTTGAATTAAATTGGAAGTTAGAGTGGGACGAGTGCTTGTGCAAGTCACAATATTGGATTGGTTGTCATTCTCTCTGATGGCTACTGCATACGAGTGGTGCTACTACTTGAGCTTATGCATGAAAAGTTCTGGATTGGCATCGAATGCTTTGATGCAGTTGGTGCAGCAGAACTTCACTTGCTGACCTTTGTAAATCTTGGTGTAGGTTTTCTTGGTTTCGCTGAGTGGTCGGTCGATGACTAGACAAGTGTCTAGTGGGTAAGGTTTAGCGGCGGCCAGTTCTTCTTTGCTGGGCTGTGAGATAGATGAAGCGCAGGAGGTGACGAATAGGATAAGAACTGCAACCAGTATCTGTTTGGTTTTCATGATGGTTGGTTAGTGGATTTGATTGAGTATGATTAAATCGTATGCGTAATAAACATGAAAATGGCCATGGCTGCCATGGAGACGTTTTCGGTGATGGCTACTGTGGAGAGTGGGACTTTTAGGGTGGTGCCTAGGCAGGCGCAGTTGGTGTCGAGTCCCTTGGCTAATGCTCTGAGGACGCCCACTGCTCCGAAGCCCATGAGAATGAAGGTGGCGATGTAAACCCATATTGCACCACCCGCTAGATAACCGAGCGCTAGGGTTAATTCTAAGAACGGGTAAATCAACCCGTAGGTTCTGCTGCGCATCGCGAGGAGGTCGTATTTAGCAAACCCTTTAGCAAAGCCTCTGACATCAAATAATTTCAAGGCAGAGAACTGAAGAAGGAATAGCCCCATAAACAGATGCATGAATCGATCCATGCTGTAACCCTCGGTTCTGGATAAAGCGACTGAGCCCAGAGCTGCTAATCCGATGATGGTGACGAGTGGCGCGTATTGAGCGAGCTTTGATGGGTTCTTGTTCATGATGGTATTTATATTTATCATACTCTGATGAAAGATCAAAAGTAATGAGTAGCTATATCAGCTATGATAGCGCTGCTCCAGCAGATAAGAAATGGCGGAGTGGATACTGGGAGTATTCGGTTTTTAAACCGTAACGTAAGGATCTAAAAGCAGAGAGAGCCCTCAGCGATCAGAAATCAGCAATCACTCTCCATTCACCATTCACCATTCAAACCTCACTATTCAATATCTCATCGGCTAGTCTTCTGGCTTCGCGGATGAGATCTACGTCGGCTAGATATTCGATGAAGCGCAAGTCGGTTAGGCCGCTCTGCTCGGTGCCCAGGACATCACCTGGACCACGCATTTTCAGGTCTGCTTCGGAGATCTTGAAGCCATCGATGGTATCGGCGAGCACTTGTAGTTTTTCTATCGCTTCTGGATTTTTCGCCTTGGTCACGAGGATGCAGTAGCTCTTGTGCACGCCTCTGCCTATTCTGCCCCGGAGCTGGTGCAACTGGGATAGGCCGAACCTCTCCGCATCATAGATCACCATCACACTCGCATTTGCCACATCCACCCCGACTTCGATGACTGAGGTAGAGACCAGAACTTGGCTGGTGTTTCCTCGGAAATCCTTCATCACTTGCTCCTTGTCATCGGCTGACATTTTACCGTGCACCAGCGAGACCTGATGGGGGCCGAGACGCTTCTGCCACTTCTCATATTCTACGGTGGCGGCACCTGCCTTGAGCGATTCGCTTTCCTCGACTAGCGGATAGACAATGTATGCCTGCCGCCCTTCATCGAGCTGTTCTTTAAGAAATTTAGTCACATCACTGACCTTTGCCTTGGGTCGAACCCCAGTGATGATTTTACCTCGGCCTTTGGGTAGCTCATCGATCACTGAGACATCAAGATCTCCGTAGATGGTCAGTGTGAGGGTGCGCGGAATGGGTGTGGCGGTCATCACGAGGACATCTGGCATCACACCCTTACGCACCAGTTTACCGCGCTGTTCGACTCCGAATTTATGCTGTTCATCGATGATGACTAAGCCAAGATCGTCGAAGACATTTTTTCCATACAGCAGTGCGTGCGTGCCGATGAGAATCTGCGGTTTCTTAGACCAGCTCATTTCCCCCTGCTCATCCCGATCAGATGTCGTTAGTCCCACCCTCACCTGCAATGGGTCTAGCCACTTACGAAATGTGAGATAGTGTTGCTCCGCTAGAATTTGTGTGGGAGCCATGAGCGCTACCTGCGCACCACTATCCACTGCGAGTAATGCTGCGCAGAGTGCCACGAACGTTTTACCAGATCCCACATCGCCCTGTAGCATCCGGTTCATCGGGAGCGAGCTACGCATATCGTGGATAATTTCCTTCACGCAACGCTTCTGCGCCTCTGTTAGGTCAAACGGCAAGCTCTGATAGAACTCGGTGAGTAAGTGCATTTTCATCGCTTGCACTCTGCCTTGTTGTTGGTGATACTTTCTCCTTCGTCTAGCCACTTCTAGCTGCAGACTTACAAATTCTTCTAACGCGAAAAACCTCCGCGCTGCTTCTACCTGTTCCATTTCATTAGGGAAATGCACCTCGCGGTAGGCATCAATACGAGGATAACTTTCATCTACGATGAATTCTCCGCTAAGGGAATCACCATCCACCCCCTCCAACAGAAGGAAAACGATCTCGCGTAATCTCCGCTGAGTGATGCCTGAAATGTTCTTATAAACAGGGACAATCCTCTCCACATGGACACTCTCTTTATTCTCCTCCCCTTCCTTAATTATTTCGAATTCAGGATGATCTACAATCAGTTTCCCATTCACATCCTTGGGTTTACCATACAGGACTATTTCATGGCCTACTGCTAAAATTTTACTAATATAAGGAGCGTTAAACCATCTGCAAGTGATGCTGTTCTCGCCAAATCCTACTTCATTTCCAGCCTGAACTACCACCTCGTAAACTCCGCCACGTCCTCCGAAGAATTTTCGACCTGTATCCACCACCATGCCACGTAAACAGACTGGCTGACTACTTGCCTGAGTGGGAAATGCATCGAACCTGCGCCGATCCTCGTAACGCTTAGGCACCCGATCTAACAAATCCATGACCGTTTCCACAGCTACTGATGTCAGAGCGAGCAGTTCCTTGGGAACGAGTATCCCTATCTCTGCGATCACATCATTTCCTGCCCAAGTTTCCATTCCCGTCTATCTCTCTATTGCCTACTGGGCAGCTCGTATATCCTGGATCACTACCTGTAGCGAGGTCACGCCACGGAAGGTGTTTCTATCGATTGTGAATGCCACATCCCACGGTGGATCTGGTAGATCCCGCTCGCCACCACCAAAGAAAATAGCATCATGCTCAACGACACCCTGACGCATGAAGAGCTTCAAGTGTTGGTTCTTCAGCCTGCGTGGAGCCTCTGTGAGCCATACTTTCTTGCTCATGAATAACGGCTGTGGGTTCTTGCTGCCAAATGGCTGGAGCAGTTCATAGCTATCGAGAAACTTTAATGAAAGCTGCTCAAAAGCAATCTCCGCATCCACATAGATACGAGGCGTCCGCTCAGATAACGAGGTGTTTTCTAACACGTATCTGCCAAAGCCTTCACGAAAGGCATTCAGTTGATCTTCATCGATGCTGAGCCCAGCCGCCATATCGTGGCCACCGCCCGTAATGAGATGCTCATCACAGGCGCGAATAGCTCCTACGAGACTTATTCCTTCCACAGATCTGCCGCTCCCCTTACCCACGCCATGCTCATCGATAGCGATAATAAATGTTGGTTTGTAATACATCCGCATCAAGCGCGATGCCACAATCCCCACCACGCCCGGATGCCAGTCACGCGAGCCAAGCACTATCACAGGATCGTTCACTGGGTCAAATTTTTCTAGCAACATCGTCATCGCCTCTTCTCTAATGCGTTTTTCAAGTTGCTGTCTCTCGATGTTGAAGTCATTTAGCTTAGCCCCCAGAGCCTTAGCCTCTGACACATTATCAGCCATCAGGAGATTCAGAGCCTCATCAGGCTGGTCCATCCGTCCCGCTGCATTCAGTCTAGGACCGATACGGAAGCCCACATCCATACTGGTGAGTTTGCCTTTGAGATCCGCAATATCTTGCAGTGCTTTCAGACCGTGATTACTTGTTAGAGGTAATCTTTTCAATCCATGACGGACTAGCAATCTATTCTCATCCACCAGCGGGACGATGTCCGAAATGGTCGCTACTGCTACTAAATCGAGACATTCTTTCAGATCGAAATTTTCCAGCATCCGCTCCTTAAGTAGTGCGTGAGTGAGCTTGAAAACTACCCCTGCTGCACAGAGGTAATGATGATCTTCGCCTAGCTTAGGATTCACCACCGCGATACAATCCGGGGTGCCTGCCTCGCTCATCTCATGGTGATCCACTACGATGACATCGATCCCTTTGTTATTCAAAATTTCTATCTCTGCCAGTGATGCCGTCCCGCAGTCCACTGTGATAACCAGGTCCACGCCACCCTTCTCTGGGATATTCTTCTCAATCTCTAGCATCCGCTCGATCGCTAGCTCACTGAGTCCGTATCCTTCTTCACCACGCTTAGGAATAAAGAAACTAGCCTCTAGCCCGTAGGCAGAAAGTATCCGCAGCATCAGCGTCACGCTTGTGACGCCATCCACATCATAGTCGCCATAAACAAGGATTCTCTCATTCGCGTCTACCGCGCGGAAGATCCGCTCCACAGCCGCCTGCATGTTTGGCAAATCATAGGGGTCTGAGAGATCTTGAAGCTTAGGATTTAGAAAGAAATCCACATCATCCGGATCCTGCACTCCCCTCTGAGCCAGCAAGTGCAGCAGGATAGCGGGCACGCCAGCATGATCCGCAATGGCGGAATCTGGCGCAGCTTTCAGCATCCATTTGACTTCTGTCTCAGTTGTTTTACTCATAGATTATAAATTTAGTTCGGCATCGGACTCAATTCCAGCTTGTTTGTTAGAAACTAGACAGCATCGCCTCACCACTCAAGACACTTTCTGAAAATAGGTGATTTAATCCCTCCTCTCAATTGCGCGTAGTGATGAGAGCTTACTGATTTAGCTTCGGCCAGTGATGCTCTTATGCCATTATCTTTGTGAATTTCTCCGACTGATAAAAACTTACCCCTAGCAATCCAAACTGCTTTACCTCGTCACTATTCCAACCTCGTTTGCTTAAATACTCTCTGTAGTCATAGATAGGGTGGTTGGCGTTTTTTACCAGTATACGGAAAACTGATAGAGCGAGGGCCCAATTCATTTTTTGTAGTGTTCTCTTGAATCCGTTTCCCTCAGTATTATAGTAAAAGTCGCCAACCACTAAACTCCCGTGTGAGCGGCATTTCTCTAACAAGGTATCCACCATCTTAACCATTTCAGACTCAGGAAACACATTTAGGAAGAAATTTGCCACCACCCAATCATAGCGATTCGACACGTTTCTGATGTCACCATGGATGATCTTCACCCGCGCTTTTGTGTCGTCTGATCCATGGCTTAGTTTTCGCTGAAACACTTCGAGCATACTAGCAGAGGTATCCACCACGGTGACCAGCGCCCCCTCTTCTGCGAGAGAGATTGCTTCAACAGCATGCCCAGCACCTGCAAAACATACCTCTAATCTAGTAGGGTTCCTCCCCTTGGGAGCCTCTAAAATTTCACGTATAAACGCATTTCTACATTTAGGAATCTGGCCCAGACTATAAATAGAGCTTATCGTATCGTAGTATTTAGAAACTGGCTTATAGGAATCGCACATTGTTAAGATGTATTTATATCTTGATTACTGGATCCATTCTAGGCATGATCTCGACATTATGAAATTACTTATTTTATGGTTCGTATCATTGCTTCCACTGCTTGCCACTCCTGACTGGGCAAATAAGACAAATGAGACTTTTCTCGGCTCCAACGAGAAATTTTACGCCACTTTTCTAACAGAAACTGACAATCAAGGAAGTTACTACGAATGGCGTGAGATCAAGAATCTCAATGAATACTCTAAGCTGGACGGCACCATCATCTCTTCCACCGTCATTGCAGACATCCTCTACACGGTAGATGCTAACCACGACGACCCTAACACTCAGGCCAAGATCACGAGATTCGTGCAGAGTCAAAATAAAGATGTGTTGCTATCCACCATCCTCACTAGCTACCACCTTCCACTCATCCCTGCAGAGAAACCAGAATGGATCAATAGACTTAGCTGGCTGAATGGTAACATCATGCTGGATAAGAAGCTTGTCCTGGTGACTAAAGATATCCTTGCTGGTCTTAAAATCCCATTGGAGATCATCTCAAAGGACCCAATGGAGAAGTCTATCTTACAGGTCTATTCAGACGCAGAAAGTATTTATCTCGTGTTCAAGATAGACACCGAAACAGACTACAATACCCATGTCCTCCAGATCTCAGCAGAGACGACGAAGCGACTACGTGACCGCATCAATCTGTTAGAAGAATATGTGTTCATTAAATCATTTAAAACTTCCCAAGAAGCAAACGCATTCGGATTGGAGCAGATTAAGAATTCTCAAGCTAAAAACTTCTTCGGCTTAAACCCTGAAATCTGGCTTACTAAAGTAGCAGGAGTCAGTCGATATTCACTACTTCACCGCCCGCTGGAACTTCCCATTGATCCCGAACAAGTTAAGCGACTAGACGCCGCGATTGGCATCAATACTTCCATCATGAGAAGCGACCACTTCGTAGAGAAATGGATTCCCTACGACTCCAATGCCAAACCCCCGGCTGCAGAGGACGAGGGAGATGAGGAAGGTGCCCCAGAGGACCTATTAAAGCGGCCAGTGAAGTAAATAAGAACACCCTGATTATGGTAAAATGTTTCTGAACCGCCTATTTTCCATTAAAGTATATAATCAATGTAGCTGTCTCTTAAATTTAAAAAATTAGGCTTTAGCAACTTCACTAGAGGTAATTCACGGTTGTTTTTTTGAAATTACCACCCCGCAGATGTATCGCATGACAAGAGTTTAAATTCTGGCTTCTCACTCGTCAAAAATCACTAAGAGTGGTGCAAGCATGATATCCCCAGCCATTAATCCTCCAGTCACTTCATCCCCTACTCAACTAGACTTCACTGCGAAAATAGCTAAGGAACTAGGTATTCGTGAGCTTCAGGTCGCCGCCACTGCCAAGCTACTCGCTGAGGGTGCTACCGTTCCGTTCATCTCCCGCTATCGTAAGGAAGCGACTGGCCTGCTCGATGAAGTAGCCATCACCCAGATACGGGATAGAATGCAGCAACTCGGCGATCTAGAGCGTAGACGTAGTGCCATCATTAAGAGCCTAGATGAGAGAAAACTCCTCACTGCCGAGCTAAATAAAAAAGTCCTCGCTGCAGAGACGATGACGCGCTTAGAAGACATCTTCGCACCATTCAGACCAAAGCGCCGAACCCGTTCTACCATGGCAAAGGACCGTGGACTAGAACCACTCGCCGACCTGATCTGGGACAACAGCATTGACCCAGAAACCGTGCTAAAACAATATCTGGTAATCAGTGACGATAAGGACGTAGCCGTGGCCACTCCAGAGGATGCACTCGCTGGTGCGCGTGATATTCTCGCAGAGCGATGTGCCGATGACGCTGAGGCGAAATCCGAGATCCGCGAGATCATCCATAAGACCGGCACCATCTCATCCCGCGTGCTGATGTCAAAGGCCGATGACCCAGCGGCGCAGAAATTCAAAGACTACTTCGAGTGGTCCGAGCCGCTCCGTGATGTACCATCACACCGTCTTCTAGCCATGCGCCGTGGCGAAAAAGAGGGCTTCCTCTTCATGAGAATTTCTGCAGATGAAGAAACTGCACTGAATGCTCTGAAAGACAGATTTCTCCCCGCCACACCGATCAATGATCAGCTCGACCTCACCCTAACAGACTGTTACAAACGCTTACTTTCATTATCACTTGAGACAGAATTTAGAATGAAGACCAAGAAAGACGCAGACACAGAAGCGGTGCGCGTCTTTGCTGAAAACCTCCGCGAACTACTACTCGCCTCACCACTCGGCCAGAAGCGCACCCTCGCCATCGACCCCGCATTCAGGACCGGCTGCAAGACCGTCGTCCTAGATGCTCAGGGCACACTACTCTACGACTGCGTGCTCTTCCTCACCATGAGCGCAGGTCAGGCGAAAGAAGCAATCATGCAGGTAAGAAAGCTCGTGTCACAATTTCAGATCGAGGCCATCGCCATCGGCAATGGCACCGCATCTCGCGAGGCTGAAGGCGCGATCAAACTCGCAGGACTCCCCTCCTCCATCCCCATCGTTATCGTCAATGAATCCGGTGCATCCATCTACTCAGCCAGTGAAGTAGCGCGGGATGAATTCCCAGATAAAGACGTGACCGTGCGCGGCGCCGTATCCATCGGCCGACGCCTCATGGATCCACTCTCAGAGCTGGTAAAACTAGATCCTAAATCGATCGGCGTAGGTCAGTATCAGCACGACGTGGATCAGAACTCGCTCAAAAGCAGCCTCGATGACACCGTCATCTCCTGCGTCAATGGAGTCGGTGTAGAAGTCAACACCGCCTCAAAACAACTCCTCTCCTATGTCTCTGGACTGAACGAGTCTATTGCGGCTAATCTTATCATTTACAGAAATGAGAACGGTCCATTCACCTCCAGAGCAGAACTTAAAAAAGTCCCTCGTCTCGGCGACAAGGCATTTGAGCAAGCCGCAGGATTCCTCCGTATTCGTGGAGCCACCCACCCGCTAGACAGCTCATCTGTGCACCCAGAGCGCTACGCACTGGTAGAGAAAATGGCGGCTGATGCAGGCTGCACCATCGATGATTTACTCAAGAGCGACTTAGCTAGAAAAAAGATAAAACTTCAAGACTACGTCTCAGCTGAAGTGGGTCTCCCCACGCTAAAGGACATTTTCGCGGAACTCTCCAAGCCAGGCCGCGACCCCCGAAAGCAGTTTGAGTTATTCAGCTTTGCCGATGGTGTGGACAAGCCATCAGATCTAGAGAAGGGCATGAAGCTACCAGGAATCGTCACCAACGTCACCAATTTCGGTGCTTTCGTAGATGTCGGTGTGCATCAAGACGGACTAGTCCACATTTCCCAGCTCGCAGACCACTTCATCCAGGATCCAGCCGAGGTAGTCAAGGTCGGGCAGAAAGTGCAAGTCACCGTCACTGAAATAGATCTTCAGAGAAATAGAATCGCCCTTTCCATGAAGGCTAATCCAGAAATGAATGCAGGTGGTGGAGGTTCAAGATCAGGCGGATCACCGAACAGACCACAACAAAATCAAAGACAAAAGCCAACATCTAACAACCAATCTAATGGCAATCAATTAGGTGGTAACTGGTTCGATAACGCAGTGAGTAAAACTAACAAAAAGTAAATCCCATCCAGCAGGTTGCTATTTTTCAAGCTGGTTCTGGATCATTTCCTGAGCAATACCCCGACCTCACCCGCTCTAACAATTCAGCATGAACCGCTGGCTGAGCAGCGACCATTAGAGTATCCGTGAACATATTCAAATCCTCACCCTGTTCATTCGTCACAACGATTCCGTTCTCACTCAGCATAATCAGACCAGCCGCAATATCATAAGGCTGAAGATCGGTCTCCCAGAACCCCTGGACCCAGCCTAAACTAAGCTGAGCCACATCCAGCGCCGCACTCCCTGACCTACGGATACCACGTCCTAGTGTTAAAATTTTAGCAGCAGCCTTAAAGAAACCCTCAGCCCTATCTGGTGAACGATAAGGAAATCCCGTCAAAAACAAAGCCTCCGAAGGATCACTAATCATGCGAGCAGTCATCAGCTCACCATTATAGCGAACTCCTTTACCCAGTTCACCTTCATAAGTTTCTCCACTGAAAGGTTTATAGACAATCCCAAAAATCGATTTTCCATTCTTCACCAGCGCAACTGAAACCGAGAAATGATCTAGCCCACTGAGGAAATTAGTGGTCCCATCCAGCGGATCCACGATCCACACCAGATCTTGCGACCCAGACTTACCGCTCTCCTCGCCATAAAACCCAGCCCCAGAAACAAGCGGCATCAGTCCATCCATCAGCAACTTCTCAGACTCCACATCCACAAACGAAACCGTCTCCCGCAGCGACTTCACCTCAGTAGACTCACTCTTCATCGACCTAAAATACTTCAACTGAAACTCCCCCACCTTCACCACCAATTCTCTCACTGCATCTCTATCAAATTCCATACCGCCATCCTTATCAAAAAACTTACCCCTAGCAAGCTAGTATCCTAAATGCGTAATCCTGAACAATTTTAGGCTTAAACTAGCATGGCTTAAGACACCACACGAACAAGGAACTCGGCACGCTCACGCGCTAGCTCAAATGAGACTAAACATTTCGCTAGATGATCGCCCTCAAATTCCCCACTTCTCAAAAACCCGTGGCTAAAACTTATTTTACAATCATCAGCGCGCTTGCCAAACCTTACTCACTGATTACTCAACCCAAGTATATTACTGCGAGCTTCGTATTCAATCATTAGGTGCGACGCATTGTTGACCATTTTTTGATTAGATTTACTTCTTCTTAGGCTTTTCTAGGAAGATGAATCTCTTCACTGTTCTTTTTGCTCCTGGGACATCTACATAGGAATAAGAACCTTTTTCGTAGAAAACACCTTCAATCTATTTGCCATCGATTACATTCTCTTTGTCTGGATAACTGAAGTGGATCCCGAAATTCAGGCCAGTAGCTAAGTTATGAAATTGGTGGACAGGAGCGGTAAAATAACCGAATCAAAACGATTCAAGAAACAGCAAAGTAGTTTGATATTCATCCATTCCAGTTTTCTGACTGGAAAAAGAAGATCTCAGAAGGAGTTTCTGATGTATTTTCAGCAACTAAGAAATGATCTGCAGAGGAGATTTTTGATGATCAGCTTGAGCCGCTTCATGCTAAAATTGGGCCTAGAAGCTATCTACTACATGCCTTGCACAAGTCTCGCGGATGATGGACACCGTAAATATCCCTATCTCCTAGCAATCTTGTAGTAGATCGGCCTAATCAATTCTGTTGCAGTGATATCACCTATGTCCGAGTGCCGATGCCTCCTGGGTATACTTATTGATGTGCAGTAATGGACTGGTATTCGCGTAAAGTCCTCGGCTGGGTGGTGTCCAATACCATGGGCACAGAACTCTGCTTGGAAGCTCTAGATAACGCGCTGAAGAGCACTGGCGAGGTCCCCAAAATGTTCAATATTGATCAAGGAAGCCAGTTCACCTCGGCAGAATGGACCAGTAAGTTATTAGATTTAGGCATTAAAATAAGCTGGATGGCAAACGGTAATGAATGGATAATGTCTTCATCGAGCGGTTTTGGCCAAGTGTTAAATATGAGGAAATTTATCTATTCGAACACAGGCACAGTAACCGCGCTTTGTGAGGGACTTGAAAAGTGTTTTGAGCGCAACAATACTTGGCGACCACACGAGGTATTAGGGAATCACACCCCATCAGCAGTCTATGCCGATAAGGCCCCAGAGCACCATCAAGAGAAGGTCAAACCTCCACGTAAAGTTAGCTAAATATAGGCTAGAATGCGGGCTAGAATGGGGGCTAGTCGTCGAACTATGCGGTCCACCTAATGAAGAGCATATCATTTATAAATAGAGAGAAAATAATATAAAATCTCTATTATTTGCATTTTATCCTAGTAAAATGCCTATTTTATTCGTAAGACACTTAGTGCAATGTTAATTGCAACATTTCACAAACAAACTAACCAACATAAAAACATGCAAATCCCTAGAAATACACAAGTTGCACTAACTCTCACGATCTTACTGTTTACAGTAAGTCCAACATTAACAACATTTGGTTCAAACTACCAAACACTGACCCAAAATACTCCAGATACACTTATCGAAAAGAACAATGGGGACGTTCATCCTTATACGGGAATCGATCTAGTACCAACAGGTACGTATACCGGATTTACTTTAACGAATGCGAACTTAATTAACGCTGACTTAAACCATGCGACACTTACAGGAACATATCTAGAATATACAAATCTAAGTAATGCTGACTTAAGTTTATCAACAATGACAAGTGCGATCGCAACAGGAGCAAATCTAACCAATGCAAATCTAACAGGTGCTACAATGACAAGCGCGATTGCAACAGGAGCAAATCTAACCAATGCAAATATATCTGGTGCAACAATGACGAGTATAATATTAGAAGATGCAACATTAATAAATGCAAATCTTACAGGAGCGAATATGACAAGTTCGAACCTAAAAAATACAACTGTGACGGGAGCAAATCTAACCAATGCAAACCTTACAACAACTGTATCAATCTATACAGACTTTAGCGGAAGTGATCTAAGTGGTGCAAATATGACAACAGGTAACTTTGATGGTGCAAATATGACAAATGTTACCTTAACAGGGGCAACACTTACTACCTCAAAACTTGTCAATACAGTACTTGTGGGTGTTAAAACAGGTGGGCTAGTGGGAGCACCTACAAATTTGCCAGAAGGTTGGTTATTGATTAATGGATATCTAATTGGAAGAGGCGCAAACCTAGTAGATGCTGATCTAAATGGCACTGATCTAAGTCAAGCAGATTTAAGAGATGTCACATCAGGAGGAATAACAGGCAATCCAATTCTACCAGAAGGTTGGTTATTGATCAAAGGATATCTAATTGGAAGAGGTGCAAATCTTGTAGATGCTGATCTAGATGGTGCTGATCTAAGTCAAGCAGATTTAAGAGATGTTAGAACAGGAGGAATAACAGGAATACTTATCTTGCCTAATGAATGGAAGCTTGTAGATGGTTATCTAGTTGGGCCAAATGCTTACTTAGTAGGTGCTGATCTAGGAAACAGTGATCTAACAGGGATCAATCTATCTAATGCAAATCTAACTGATGCTGACTTATCGAATGCAAATCTAACAGATACTAATTTATCGTCAACTAATTTAACAAATGCTGACCTAAGTAACACAATTCTAACAAACTCCTTTGGTAACTCGCTAGTAGTCCGAATCGTCGCTTTAATATTAGAATCAAACACTAAATATTCCCTAGAGGAGATATCGGATTTGAGAGTTGGAAGTGTGATGATAGAAGTAATCAATAATGAAGTAGCTCTAAGCTTGCAATTAGAAGAAAGTTCTAATCTAATCGATTGGATAGATACAGATGAAACAGCAGATTTCATTCGTCCAGCTGTAGAAGGTAAAAAATTCTTCCGATTTAGATATAAGTAATAAAACATATAACACTATAATAAACAGCCATCCCATGGTATCTTTAAAACGAGCCATGAGGGCTGATAGTGTGTTGTATTTGGGTTGATTTGGCGTTTTCTATTTTTAAACTTTGAAGTTAAGTTGCTGTAGATTTAGCATTCTCTACCACATGCTGTCCCATCGCATCATGGTGAATAACCTTGTAAGTATGAGCTCTAGCATGACGCTCGCGTTCGATATGAGCCGCCTGCTGCCCCATAGGATCGGAGGAGTTCGATTAGATTGATACGATCCCAGACTACTCCGCGAATCATTGCCACCAGCCGTGAAAAGCTGTGCGGCCAATCCACCATCTGAGCTTGAAAGCGCATCAGTATGTAGAGCAATAATACTGACCATAATTGTCAGCGTATAGCATGTTTTCTATGGCCTAAAAAGTCGCAGCCTTGCAAGGTCTGTTTGATCTGCTTGAAGAGCACCTCTATATCCCAACGTGCCTGATAGAGTTCTCCCACAGAGCTAGTTGACCACTCCGTATTGTTGGTGATAAAGACCATCACCAACTCTTTCTTATCGACGGTGACAATCATCTCAACCCTGCTTAGAAGCACTGGATATTGTTCTGTGCTCTTCGGAGTTTTGAGCAGAATAAGATCGTCACGAAGGATGTTACCTTTAGGTTTTCGGATGAGTTTTTTTGCGCACGGTGAAAGACATGTTGTCCTTAGACCCGGTCACCCAGAAGATTCCACGTTGAGCTAGATTGTAGAGGTGAGTGAAACTAATATAAGCCTTATCAAACAAGGCTATCTCCTTCTTGAAGATTTGCACAGAGAGCGGGAGCACGAGTGTCATCGTGGTGACTAGCTTCTTCAATGATAGCAAATCCAGGCAGGAAACATTGGAGATTGAGGCGAAGATGTAGTTTTACTGCTGCTTTACGACGGCGATGTTTAGCCCAGCTCATGCAATTAGCAATGTGCGCGATGGTGGAGGAGTCCACCGCATGAATTCATTCTTAAATCGTCTAGGAACACCTTTGTAACGAAGTCCAAAGCCTCCAGGTTTTTAAGTTCATCAAGATGAGGCAGTGTTGCCCAGAAAAGCTCTTCCATCATCTCGCTATAGCGAGTTTATTCGCATGAGAAAGAGTATTTCTAGCAGGAGCCACTGCACCACGAAGACTACCAAGCCAATGAGAATGAATGCGCAATGTATCACAAATATCATTGAGACCGATGGCGTGCGTCAGCTGAGCCAAGAGCAGAATGACGACGTGACTCCATGCAGTGAAAGTCCGCACTTGCTTGTCGATACCATATTTTTTAGCGATCTTAGAAACGAGATATAGAGGAATGAGCTTGCAGAGCTGAGAGAGCACTGGCAAACTTGTCTTTGGCTAGTTTATAGTTTTTTACAGGTCGATACTAAGTGGGATCAGCCGCCAACTACATCTTAAACAGCTGTATTATGGGATGGCTGTGATTTTATTTACATCTACTATTCCAAAAGTCACTATGACTACAAGATATCACCGTTATGCGTTTTGAGAACCTCATTGTCACATTCACTATGAAACCCAAGCTATTCTTATCAATTTCACTCCTCATATTTTTATTTGGTTGTTCTAAAAAAACTGATCTTTCCTTAACAGGAGTAACCGACACAAATGCAACTGCCATCGTTATTTCTGCTGATGGTGAACTCGTCGACTTCGTTCACGTAATAAAAGATTCGAATATTCAAAAGATTATTTTTAAAGCACCTCAAAATGGCGATGAAATCATGGTAGTTGTAGTCGGTCCGTCTATACACCCCGAATTAGCAAGAGGATTCACGATCACTTCAAAAGTTGCAAAAGAATATGCAGGTGAAGTAACTGTGGAATTTAAACAAGGACTGGTCACTTCCGTCATGGGTAATGGTATGAAATCGGATAGCCCATTAACCCTTGCACACCTACAGGAGATAAAAAAACAACTTCATATAGAAAACCGAAAACACCCAGAATCCACAGTCATCGTGAAGGTAGACAAATATCTGGCCAATCTAGTAGAGGATGCTGACGGAAATAAAGTGCCCACACAAATGACTGCTTCCCAACAAGTCTTTCTAAAAGCCGTTATTCCCGCCTTCAAAAATAGTGATATGAAGACCCTGGCTAAATACATCCACAGAGATCCTGAAGACACCTCGAGAGTTGAGACTGTCTTGCCTTTCTTGAAGAATTTAAGCCAACAAGAGATAATGCATTTCCAATTCATCCAACTTGATCCAGATCACTCCGATAACGCTCACCTAATCTACGAGAGTGATGGCAGTAAAGTCAGGCATAGTCTCCCGCCAGAATGGCTCTTGACACTCTACTTCTATAAAAGATCTCCTTACAGCTCAGCGGGACTGGTTGTTGGAAATGACAACGGGACACTAAAATTCCCTACAACTTATTCTTCTGATTGGAATAGTGGCAATTCCAATCAGAAGTAGAATCTACGTTAGCAGTAGTGAAATTACTTGCATCTAGAAATTTCCCTACTAGCCTCTCGCCTATGCTCCAAGCAGGAATAGTAGGATTACCAAACGTAGGGAAATCAACCCTTTTCAACGCAGTCACTCGCACCCGCAAAGCGGAGGCGGCTAACTACCCATTTTGCACCATCGACCCGAACATTGGCGTTGTTAGTGTTCCCGATGAACGTATCGCTGTGCTCAGTGAGCTTTCTGGATCGAAAAAACTGATCCCCACTGCGATCGAGTTCGTGGATATTGCTGGTCTTGTAGAGGGTGCCTCTGAAGGTGCTGGTCTAGGTAATAAGTTTTTGGCCACAATCCGTGAAGTTGATGCCATTGTCCAAGTGATCCGTTGTTTTATAGATGACGACATCATCCACGAGTTAGGCAGTGTGGATCCTCTGCGCGATATCGAGATCATTAACTCTGAGCTGATTCTTGCTGATATTGCAGCCCTAGACAAACGCCTCCATTCTCGTTCTAAGAAAGCAAAAAGTGGTGATAAAGAAGCGAAAGCTGAGGTTTCACTTATTGAGAAACTTCTCCCCCACTTGGACCAAGGAAATCCAGCACTCACTCTAGAGATGACTGAAAAAGAGCAAGTTCTCCTCAACGAGTTCTTCTTACTTTCTTCTAAAAAATCTATCTTTGCCTGTAATGTAGCTGAAGACGAACTCGCTGATGCCATTTCCAATCCAGATGGACATGAGATGGTGGCTAAAGTCCGTAAGTATGCTTCAGAAACTCAAGGTGCTGAAGCAGTGGTTCTCTCGGCGCAGATCGAGGAAGAGCTTTCAGAACTTTCACCTGAAGAAGCTAAGGAATTTCTCACCGATATGGGCATCGCAGACTCAGGTGCTTCCGAGCTAATCAAGGGAGTGTATGACCTGTTAGGTCTCCGCACCTACCTTACTACTGGCGAACAGGAAACCCGCGCATGGACAATCACTGCAGGAGACAAAGCTCCAGTGGCAGCAGGCGTGATCCACACAGATTTCGAGAAACAATTCATCCGAGCTGAGGTCATCCACTACGATGACTATGTGAAATACAAGACCGTGGCCGCTGCGAGAGAAGCAGGTGTGCTCCGCGCTGAAGGCAAAGAATACGAGGTCAAGGATGGCGATGTCATCAATTTCCTGACGGGTGCTTAGTAATCAATTGTTAGATCATTAGCCGTCAATTTACCCTATGCTCCAAGACTTAATCAATAACCTTGCTGGTTTTATCAGAGAACACAGCTGGACAGCTTGCATCGCATGGACAGCTTCGCTTCTGGTAATCTATGGAGTTGATCTGGTCAGATTAACCAAAAAGATCGCACGTTCTTGGTATTTTGTCTTCAGAGTGCTTTTCTTCGTTGTCGTCTGTGGTTTCGGCTACGGATTCCTTACTCTGTCACTAGCTCGCTTTATCCACTCCCAAATGGTCACGCTAAATAACTTGTGGCTTTGTATCTCAGTCATCTTGGCTTATCTTCTGATTGGCTTTCTCGCTGAGAAAAATAGAGTGCTTTAGCGTGCTGCTAGATCAGACTTTTGAAATAGCCGACATCTTCCCTCACAATAGGATCGATAGATCAAAATTGTGGGCATTACTGGGTGTGTTTGCCAAACCCACCCTACTGTTTCAGCGCGAACTACGGTCGCTATTAAAACAACTTTAAAGCTGGGTGCTTGTCTGAGATGATGCCAATTGTGTCCACTTTTAAATACTCCTCTAAGATAGATTTGTAGACTGATCTAAAGTCTATTTCGTAGGCTAATCCGCCGTAATTATTGACCTGGTCGCCTTTGAGTGTGGGCGGTTTACCATAGATTGCGCCTTTGACCCCACCGCCGATGATAAACACTGGAGCGGCCGCTCCATGATCAGTTCCACCAGTTCCGTTTTCCTTCAGCTGACGCCCAAATTCAGAATAAGTCATCACTGCTACATCATTATCTAATCCAGTAGATTTCATCCTCCCTATGAATGCGCGCAGCGCATCGTTGATTTCTTTCCAGAGCCTGGCGTGTTTGGCGGCTTGCCCAGAGTGAGTATCGAACCCACCAATCCTAGCCTGATAGACGCGGGTGTCTCCACCATTGATAATGAGTTCTGAGATCATGCCTAGCTGCTTTCCTAGTTCGGTTCTCGGGAAATCGCCACCGCGTTGTTTTACATCGGCGAGAAATTTTCGCATCTGATCAGTCGAGGTCTGAGTCTCCGCTGCGACGTTTCTGACGAAACTTAATTTCTCGCCTGATGACTCATCAGCATTTTTAGCAGCCTCTTGCATCTTACGGAACGCTGGATGCAGTGCCATATCTTCCCCCAGCTTCATGAAGCCAAACGGCTGGCTCTGCAGATCACTAATACTGGTGCCAGTGAATGCCTGACCACGCATGGCGAGCGGACTATCACCATAGTAAGCACCCACCAGATTACTTTCTCCACCGCAGTGCTTATCAAAGTATCTACCTATCCAGCCTGAGCTATTTCTGATCTGATCTTCCGAGGCCATAGCGGCACCATCTAGACCTGATTCCCAGATAGCTCCAGATTTAAAATGTGATCTGTTAGGCTGTGCATAGCCAACGTTGTTGATCACCGCGAGCTTACCCTCTTGGAATAATTCGGTGAAATATTCCATCTGCGGGTGGACGCCAAGTCCTTCGGCCGCTTTGACTCCGGTAAACTTCAACACATCAGCTTCTTTGATTGCGATGTTTTCCCGTGCTCGGTAGTAGCGGCTATTCCCCCAAGGAACGACGGTGTTGAGCCCATCGTTTCCGCCATCTAGCTGGATGATCACTAATGTTTTATGCTTGGCTGTAACTTTGGGGGTTGGACCAGCTAGGGCGGAATAATTAAGTAAAGTAGGCAGGCTGAACGATGCTAAAAGTCCAGTCTTCATAAATTCTCTCCGCGCTAAGGATAGGGATATTTCATTTTCGCTATTCATAAGGTGATTCCTTTCTAACACATTTGGTATTCAGGCATACACATCAGGTAGAGAATAAAGATTTCTACATGTTCTTCGCTCTTTACTCTTTTAGCCATTGCTACGAATAATTCGGATTTCACAGCAGGAAGTGAAGTCGCTATAAAATGATCTAACATGATCAATAATCCTTGGTCACGGTTCTTCTTCATCAGCTCATAGAAGGCCTTGCTCGCTGGATTACTCTGCCGGCCCATCACCCTCACCATGATCTTGGATAGTTCATATCTGGCTGAGAGTGTGGTCCCATTGATCCAGGTCATCCCTGCTGACCAACCGGAGACATTAGGTGGGTTAAAGAGTGACTGACCGAGCTTCTGCATCGTATAGAGAGCGGCTTGAGGATCTATTGTTACTGCCCCTACTTCCTTGTGAGCTTGTAATAGATATTGCACTGGTGATTTGATCTGTTGGCCGATGACTGATGTATCGAAGAATGCCTCACTTAGAAAAATCTGCTCTAATACTACGGAAATTTTCCAGCCAGACTTCCTCAGTTCATAGGCGAGGAATTTGACCCTATCTTCATCTACCTGATCCTCACTGACATAAAATTTCCATAACCTCCGCACTAGCAGTTCTCCACAGACAGGAAGATCGAATACCGAGTCAATGAGCCTAGATAAACGTCTTTCTTGATCAGAAAACCCTGAGTTAGCTTCCATTCCTTTGAGGTCTAATGTCTCGTAAGGTAGTTTATCTTTTCTTCGCTTCAGCCTCAGTCCGACTATTTCCCGAGCGATTTTCTTAATCAGCGCAGATTGATAATTCCCCTCGCCCAAGGTGAACATCTCTAATAACTCACGTGCAAAATTTTCGTTTGGCTTGGTGCGTTTGTTTTTATCGATATCGAGATACACCACCATTGCTGGATCCAATAAGACGCGTTTCACCAGCGCACGGTAGTCACCAAATGCGCACTCTCGGAAGAGCTGGTTCTGGCGCACGATAAATCCTGCTGAGTTCACTTTAGTGTATGAACTAGTGAGCATTCCGTGCCAGAACAGGACTATTTTCTCAAGTGGCCCCCCACTATCTAACATGCGCTGAAGCCACTGCATCTGCAACGTGAATAACTTCTGTTGGTGTTTTTGATAAGCAGTTTTCATTCCATCATCAGAAACGTGCTTCTGATTAGGGAGTTGGGGGATTTCAGCTAGAAACTGAGGGTCTATCCTTTTTCTGGAGGGTGAAGATACCGCTCCGGGCTGACGGCCGGCTAAGATCAGTTTCACCGATGCTTCTAGTCCAAGATGAAAGCACTCATTGATCTCCACCGAGCTCCCAGAGAATGATGCGCGCTTGAGCAAATGCGCCGCGTGCTGTCGCGTCCACTTAGCTTTAGGCAGTTTCTCGATGGTAGCTCTCATAAACATTACTTTATACTGTAGTATACGCTGATTACCTAGGGTGGTTACAAGGAATAAGTTCTCTATCTACTGCGCTATCGCTTGACCTGAGGTGATAGCAGATCTAAACTAAGCACGTGAATAATTCTGCCCATTCATTCAAGCCTCCAATCAATGGCTCGCTGCTCCTCGCCTCTCCATCGCTCCAAGATGGGGTGTTTGATGACTCAGTGATCTTGATACACAGCCACCGTGCTTCGGGGTCTGAGGGGCTGATCCTGAATCGGCCTACAGGGAAAACCGTGGGAGATTTCATGTGTAGTAACCATTTTGAGAATCTAAAAAACTTACCTCTATATTATGGAGGTCCTGTCGCTGAAGATCAGCTTAGCTTTGCGAGTTTTCGCTGGAAGAAGAATGGTGAACTCAAGTGCAAGCCATCTATCTCTGCCGAGGAAGCGATGAAGACGATGCACCAGAATGGATCACTTGTGCGCGCCTACTTAGGGAGCACTAACTGGACTAAAGGTCAGCTAGAAGATGAACTGGACAACTACGTCTGGTTCGTCGCCCCTGCTATTCCTAAGGTGATGAGTATGCCGCAGGATGAGTCGCTTTGGAAGAACACAATGCAGGCACTATCTCCTTTCCATCACATCATATCGCTCACTCCGGAGAATCCATTTTTGAATTAGATACGTTTTAAATGAGAGTTGTCATACAAAGAGCTAAATCTGCTAAAGTAGAAATTTCTGGCGCCATCCATGGCAATATCCAGCAAGGAGTCGTCATTCTATTAGGTATCGAGCATGGTGACTGTGATGAGGATGTGCAGTGGCTATGTAAAAAGGTGACAAACTTGCGGATCTTTGATGACGAGGCTGCCGTGATGAATTTCTCTCTCTTAGACGTCTCTGGCGAGGCTCTGGTCATCTCACAATTCACCCTTCATGCATCTTATAAGAAGGGTAATCGCCCTTCTTATACTAAGGCTGCTCGGCCAGAAGTATCTGAGCCACTTTATGATTTATTTATCCAGACGCTAAATAACCACCTTTCAGCACCATGTCAGACTGGTAAGTTTGGAGCAGATATGCAAGTAACACTCACGAACGATGGTCCAGTGACCATCATCATCGATACCAAGAACAAAGAATAATGTTTGATACAGAACCCATCTCGATTCAATTTGAAATCCCCGCGACCGATCACCTAGGCAAGGATCACGTAGAAGGGAAAGTGCGCTTCATGGCAGATCAGGTAGAGATTGATTGGCGTGTTAGAGGTAATGTTTTCCGTGGTGGCAATGCCGAGGTAGAGACTATTTCTATGCCCTATGGCCAGATTGAACATGTGGAACTGCGTAAGAAATGGTGGAAGATCCGTTATATTATCCTGCGCATCGCTAATCCGTCACTAGTGGAAGAAATCCCAGGTGTGGAGATGGGGAAGATGGTGCTCCAGATCGATAATCGATCACGTGAAGAAGCGGAGAAACTAGAATCATTGATCGATTATAAACGCTCGGTTTTCATCCTCGATGAGCAAACAAAACGCTTGGAGAAGCTCAAGGAATCTTAGTTTCTATTTAATCTGATGAGCGAGCTATTTCCAGAAGGTGATCCAGAGGGCAACATTAGTGAGCAAGATTCGCCTAGCTTTGACCAGCCGTTAGCCGCTCGTTTACGCCCAAAGACGCTCGATGACATTGCTGGACAACAGCACATCCTCGGTGAGGGTAAGCTTTTACGCAGAGCGATAGAGGCGGATCGCTTCTCATCACTGATCTTTTACGGGCCTCCGGGAACTGGCAAGACGACCTTGGCAACGGTGATCGCCCAGACGACGAACTCTAGATTTGAAATGCTTAATGGCGTGGAGTCTAACGTCAGCGAAATCCGTGACAAGATCGCTCAGGCGCGTACTTGGAAGCAATTGCGAAACCAGACCACGATACTATTTATCGATGAAATCCACCGATTTAACAAAGCGCAGCAAGACGTGCTTTTACCTCACATTGAGCGTGGGACGGTGCGGTTTATCGGTGCGACAACGCATAATCCATATTATTACATAAACTCCCCTCTCACCTCGCGCTCACAGATATTCCAGCTAGATGCCGTGAGTGTGGATGATCTCATTCCAGTGCTAGAAAAGGCTCTTGCTGATACCGGAATGGGATTGGGGAATGAACCGATAAAGGCTGATCCAGAAGCTCTCCGCCACATCGCAGAGAAAGCGGATGGTGATGTCCGTAAGGCTCTGACTGCTTTGGAACTCGCCGCTCTAACCACTCCTGAAAACGACACGGGTGAGATTCATCTGACATTAGAAATTGCCGCAGAATCTATCCAGAAAAAAGCCATCGTCTATGATGCCACTGGAGACACACATTACGATACCATTTCTGCCTACATTAAGTCCATCCGAGGCTCAGATCCGGACGCAGCACTTTACTGGCTGGCGAAAATGTTAGTCGCTGGTGAGGATCCACGCTACATCGCGCGGCGGATGGTTATTTCTGCTAGCGAAGACATCGGCCTAGCTGACTCTAACGGTCTGCGTGTGGCGATGGATGCTCAACAAGCATTTGAATTTTTAGGCATGCCAGAAGGACGTATCCCACTCGCCCACGCGACAGTCTATCTCGCTACCGCACCCAAATCTAACAGTGCTTACAAAGCGCTCGATGCAGCGATAGAAGACGTAGAAAATGGTAAGACGCTTGCAGTGCCAGTCCACCTGCGGACCCCAACTAGAAAAAAACTAGCCTCAGCTTCTGGCGCCAAGGATTCAGAGCTAGAATACCATTATTCGCATTCATTTGAAGGGAACTACGTGCCACAAGCCTATCTTCCTGAGGGAAGACAGTATTATTCTCCGACAGAAAATGGAATGGAAAAACGTATCAAAGAGCGTTTAGATTACTGGGCGGCGCAACATAAGTCTCCGGAGGAAGTTTAAACAATTCCTTTAGTAAAACAAAAAAAATTATGATCAGATGGTTCACAAAAAATCACGTAGCGGCTAACGTCTTAATGTTATCCATATTACTCTACGGTGCCTACTTGTCTTACTTTAAATTAGGTGTGGAAGTAGAGCCCGCGATGACATTTCCTAGAGTAGACATTAGTATACCCTTCAAAGGAGCTTCACCAGATGCTGTCGAAGCGAAGATCATACTGCCCGTGGAGAAAGCTCTAGAAGACCTCGCAGGAGTAAAACAGATCAAGGCTATTGCTCAGAGAGGTAATGCGCGTATCCAAGTCTATATCACAGACAATGTTGATATCAATGACATGAAAATCGAGATAGAATCTCGTGTGGAGAGAATCTCTACCTTCCCACAAAATGATGATAAACCACAAATCTATATTCTAGACACAGCAACCTATAAATCTGTTATCTCAGTGGCAGTCTATGGTGATCTCTCTGACCAAGCTCTACTCAAAGCCGCCAGAAAAGTAAGAGATGATCTAACCTCTCTACCAGGTATTTCAAAGGTGAGAGTTGTAGGAGATAGTTCAAAAGAAATTTCTATCGAGGTTCTCCCTGATAAGCTGGATGCCTATGGTCTAACTTTTGCTGACGTGGTCAACGGTATCCGACGCGACTCGGTAGATGTCTCTGCTGGGGCGATCAAAGCGAACGGAGAAAACATCACGATCCGCTCTAACAATAAAGCCCTCACTGGAGAAAAATTTGAAAACCTTATTATAAAGTCGGTGAAAGGATCATCGATCAGAGTCTCTGACGTGGCAAAGGTAATCGATAGTTTTGAAGAAAAGGAAAAGGAATCTAAGTTCAATGGAATGCCTGTATTAATGGTTGATGTAATGAGGCTAGATGGAGAAAACGCGCTCAATACTGCAGATATAGTGAAAGACTATATAAATCGAGCCAACGATACATTTCCTGTGGGGATAAACCTAGCCACATGGGACGATGACTCTATAAGCCTCAGAGGAAGGCTCCACACATTATTTACTAATTTACTTCAAGGAGCCGTCTTAGTGATGATCCTGCTTGGACTATTCTTACGTCCAAAAATAGCCTTCTGGGTAACGATAGGCATCCCAGTAAGCTTCGCGGGAGCTGCCATCTCGATGTATTACACCGGAGTAACCGTCAACAACATGAGCCTATTCGGCTTCATTATTGTTCTGGGCATGGTGGTAGACGATGCCATCGTGACTGGTGAAAATATCTACGCCAAAGTAAAATCAGGAAAATACGACCCAATGGAAGCGGCTGTGCTCGGCACTAAGGAAGTAGCAACTCCAGTTACCTTTGGAATCATCACCACGATCGTCGCATTTCTTCCGCTGATGTACTTTGATGATGGTTATATCGGCAATATGGCGAAGCAAATTCCACTGGTGGTAATTCCTGTGCTGATTTTTTCTTTGATTGAGTCTAAATTAATCCTACCCTCTCACCTCAAAAATCTAAAGCCAGTCTCTCCTGACAGCAATATTATTGCGAAGGTGCAAGACTCTGTGGCAAACATGATGACTGTTATTGTTAAAAAGCTCTACATGCCGTTACTGAAAATCGCTATCTCTCACCGCTATGCTGTATTATTCCTATTTGTAGGTATCTTAGCCATCACCCGTGGCTACCAAACTAACCGTATGGAATTTAAGTTCATCCCTTCCACCGAGCGATACTTCCTGTCTGCTAAGCTAGAAATGAAATCTGGCACTGAACGCGGGGTTACTGAAGCAAAACTCAATGAAATACTTGAAGCCATCGATCCGCTTAAAGCATCCTTCATCGATGATGGCACAGGAAAGAGTCTAATCGGAAATGTGGTTAGCACACTGGGAGGCAGACTAAACTGGGGAAATACTGGTGATCATATAGCATACGTGATGCTAGAGATAACACCACCTAGTCTGCGCACCTCGAAGGGGGTGAAGAACTCAGAAATAGCAGCTAGATGGCGTGAACTCAATGGTCAGATCCCTGGTGCTGAACGATTCGTCATCCGAAGTGAGAGTACGCAGGGTAAACACTCCAATAGAGACCAAGACGGACTTGAGTTTGAGCTAAGAGGGAGTAATGAAGCTGATAAAGACAAGGTCATAGAACAGATGAGGGAATGGCTCATGGAGCAAGAAATGGTCACCTCTACATGGGGTAAACGTCCCAGAGGAAACCGCCAACTACAGATATCGCTCAAGCCGATCGCAAAACAATCTCAGCTGTCTGAAGATGATATAGCCAAGCAAGTTCGCTCGGCATTCTATGGTCAGCAAATTCAGAAGATACAACGAGGCGAAGATGAGATAAAGGTAATGCTTAAATTACCAGAAGAGATGCGAACATCTATGCACACTCTTGAGTCCCTCCGGATAAACCTCAAAAACGGGCAAACAGCGCCATTCTCGCAGTTTGCTAACATCACAGAAACCATGACACCACCAAGGATCGACAGAGAAGACGGTTCAAGGGTCTTTGACTTTGGCGCGGCCGTTACTAGCATGAGCGAGCTCATTAAATTTGAGCCATTAATCGCCGACAAGATGAATGAACTATGTCTAGCCTATCCGTCTGTCTCATGGGCATATCAAGGGGAAGTTGCAGAATATAAGAACTCAAACAGTAGAACTCTGATATTATTTGTTTTTCTTATACTGGCTCTTTTTGCACTACTAGCTATCCCATTTAAATCATTTCTCCAGCCATTATATGTCCTTACAGCAGTTCCATTTGGTGTCGTAGGAGCAGTCTGGGGCCATGCTATACTGGGGATTGATCTCTCTATTCTTAGCACATTTGGAATGCTTGCGCTCGCTGGCATCGTAGTGAATGACTCACTTGTGTTAGTTGACTACATTAACGCCAGAAGACTGGAAGGGATTCCTTTCAGGGATTCCATAATGGAAGCAGGAGCGCGAAGATTCCGCCCTATCATTCTTACCTCGATCACTACCTTCGTGGGGCTTATGCCTCTGATGTTTGAAACATCAATCCAAGCTCAATTCCTTATTCCAATGGCCATCTCATTAGGCTTTGGTATTCTCTTCGCTACTGCTATTACCCTGATTTTCATCCCATGTATCTACATGATCGGCGAGGAAATAAAAGGGTCGTTCGTTAAGGTTTGGAGAGCTGTCTTCTAACAAGTCACTCTGCCTTAAATCCAGCTTCGCAAAAGACCACGGCATCTTCGAGGTAATCATCCACATAAAGCGCTGAATCACCCCCCATAGCCTTTGCTGCTAGACCCGAAAACGATTGGAACATAAAGACTGCTCCCGTTGAAAAAATAAGTTTCTCCAGCGCTTTCTTCGGATTAAGCCCCGGGCACTGTGCGCGGATAGCGATTCCGAAAATCTGATACACATGGCCAAAGGAGTCCATTACTTTCATTGGCACTTCATAATCTCTATCGATCAGGTAGCGTGCCATCAGCCTTGCCATCATATCTGAGCACCCACCATATTCTTCTGGGCAGACTACGGGACGAACAAATGATTTTATTAGCGCACGCATCTGCACATTCTCTACCCCTCCTACTAAATCTCCTGCCTGTTTGAGCAGTTTTACACGTTGTTTATTCATTGGCACTAGAGCCTTGATGACGATCTCTTGGATTAAGCCATCCTTGCTTCCAAAATGATAACTTACAGATGCCAGATTCACGTCTGCATGCTGTGTGATATCTCTAACAGAAACGGTCTCAAAGCCATCTTTAGCAAATAATCCCCAAGCAGAATTAAGAATTTTTTCACGTGTTTTCATGATTTGTTGATTAGCTTAATACAACCGCGGTTGGGTCAAAAAGTTCTGGATTAAAATTATCATCCATCCAGTCAACATCCCCTTCAAGCGCGCTCATATACCCCCAAGTTCCACCACAATCCTCGGGTGGGCAGGCGCGCTCGCCTTCTAAAAGTTCAGAAGCCACCGTTGCCCCCTCTTCAAGTTCTTGTTTTTTCTCGAATACAAGCTCATGGACCCAATCCTCTAGAAAATCATAACGGTATAATATGCGTGTAGGTACTTTTTTATGGCTGAGAAACTTATCGATCGTCAATTTCTTTTCATCGGTAAATTCCCCCTCGACCACAACATCTTCAGCCACCGAAGCAATCACATTGGTTAGGTTTTTCCCCTTCCCATGGCGAAACTCATGGGGTTGCTTATCCTCCCAGCCCATTGCAATTTGGAGCGTATCATGCAGTTCAGCAAAGGTTGCGCTGCCCGATATAGTGAACCTCCGCCAGATCTGTGGCGAGATCTCATAGAGAAAAACTTTTAGCGTGTATTTTGTTGGGCTTTTTGACATATCCGAAAGATAGCCATTTGCCCCTTACTGATCAAGTATCAATCGTTGATAGATTCATCTACCATCGTCCCGTGATCGAAAAAATTAGTTGTCAACTGCATCACCACAAGATCACTGCTGATAAATGTGTGATCAGAGTTCACTACTTTAAATTCTTTGATACCCAATAACCTGCCTTTTTCAACTGAGACAATACCATCATTAGATGCATCGAGAAGTTTTCTGAAAAATGGAATGGCTCTCTTCTCTCCCATGATGACAGCAGCTTCCACGCCTGAGGGGAATCCCCCAGATTGCCTAGCCATCTGTACGCTACTCAGAAAATCTCCCGCAGGACCTAACACACCCTTGATCGATCTAAGGGGTGAGCTTCTGAGCCAATCCACTATTTCGCTCCCCTTGTGAGGGGGCGCTAGCATCACAACACGACCAATCTTCTCAATCTGACTCAGCTCAAGTATCTCTAACAAACGCTTCACAACCACTCCACCGAGCGAATGAGTGACAAAATGGATTGTCTTCCCCTGCTCCACCCAAGGACGAATTTCCTCAATCACGATACTCACAAGCTTATCTAGGTCATGGCGAAATGATGAATAAGGAACGTTCACCGTGGTATAGCCATGATCAGATAGATGCTTAGCCATCGGCTGCATCGCCCTTATGGAACGCCACAGACCATGTAGCATGATCACTACTTCTTGATCATTTTGCTCATTCACTTGAGACTTATCCCACGGAAATGGTGGTGAGAGCACCCCGATACGTTTGACTTGTTGTGACAGATTCATAATGTAGATCATACATGAATATGCCGAGATCCGTCATCGAATAAAAATATAACAACATCACTCAAAACGATGTTATACCATTTCCTCAGTCAGCTTTGCTGCACTTTCAAATAATCCCATCAAACGATCAATCCAGCATCACTGTGAGGATGGTATTACCTCAATGATTGTCACTAATGTGAACTACAAAAACAACCGCAATGTGTAGCAAGTAGCCACACATTGCGCTGTCGGGATTAGTTCTTGAGCGTTTGCCATTAAAAGTAATCGCTACCTGCTACCTGCTAAAAATCCTATGCTATACAACATTTTGAACAGCCATTAGCTTTCCCAGTCCACAGTCACTGCATTTTCCCAAAGATCTTCCAGGGCATAGAGGGTGCGCATGTCTTCAAGCATCACGTGGACCATCACATTCACATAGTCTAGGACGATCCAACGGGCATCCGGATTTCCGTCTGAGCTGTGTGGTTGTTCGTTTAGCTTCTGCTGCACATCCTTACCAATATCGCGCATGATCGCCTTTAGGTGTGGCATCGAAGTGCCAGAACAGATTACGATGAAATCTGTGATTGGAGATAATCCACTCACATCTAATACCTTGATGTCTTCTGCCTTATTTTCGTCTGCTGCGAGGGCACATGCTTTTGCCAATTCTATTCCTGCTATCATTTAATCAATATTTTAAACTGTTATACTCCAGATGCGATCAAAAAAACAGGCCATTTTACTAACTAAAATTCACTTGATCCGACACCCCTTATTACCACTCCCCTCTGAATTCAATAGAGCGAAAAAATGGTGGAGCATAGCGGAATCGAACCGCTGACCTCCTGCATGCCATGCAGGCGCTCTACCAATTGAGCTAATGCCCCTCTATTCATCTCGATCGAGCTTAAAAAAGCGCCACGAAGTGCTAGATGCGGCTTGGGATTATCGCTTATGTATGAAATTTGCAAGATTTATATTTTAACTTTGAGAAACATTAACAAGAGCCAATCCACCATTAGTGGCTCAGCTAGCTGTTGATTGGTCATTGCTTGATTAGTCATTAGTCCAGAACGTTGAAGCAGAGACTCCGATCAATGACTTAATGATCAGCTAAGCAATGACGGCTCTTATAGCAACTAAAGCTCTCGGAGAGCTAATGCTCGCCTCCACACAAGTACCTAACAAAATCGATGTTTTTAGACTTGCATATCACCCCTCTTTCGAGTTGTCTTCGACATGGCAGAAATTTCTCTAGGTCTTTCATTTGACGACGTTCTCCTCGTTCCCCAGCATAGCGCTGTGATCCCGAACGAGACGAAGATTTCATCATGGCTCACACAGAATATTGGGCTTAATATCCCAGTAGTCTCTGCGGCTATGGACTCAGTATCTGAAGCTGATTTAGCAATGGCTCTTGCACGCGAGGGCGGCATCGGCGTCATTCATCGTAACAACACCATCGAGGCACAAGCAGCGATGGTATCTAAGGTGAAGCGCTCAGAAAATGCCGTCATTTATGACCCCTACACGGTTACTAGAAATATGAATGTGGCTCAGATCCGCCAGATCATGAATGATCAAGGATTCGCAGGGTTCCCCGTGGTAGCTCCAGACCGGAAACTAGAAGGTATGGTCACCGAGCGTGATGTGCGCCATAGTGCTAACGAAAAACGCAAGGTCTCCGAGGTGATGACTCCACTTGATCGGCTCATCACAGCACCAGCAAATACGACCATCGAAGAAGCTCGTCGTATCCTCTATGAAAATCGTATTGAAAAGCTACCGCTAGTAAATAGTGACGGCACCCTCGCTGGTCTAATCACCGGAGCTGACATCGAGAAACGCTTACTCTTCACCAGCGCCGCTAAAGACACCAACGGACAACTCCGCTGTGGAGCTGCCGTTGGTCCAGGACCAGAATGTGTAGAACGCGCTCAAGCACTTATTGATGCAGGTGTAGACGCTCTGTTTATCGATGCCGCTACCGGCCACACTAGCCGCGTCCTAGAGGTTATTGCCACACTACGCGGTCTTGGAGACACACCTATCGTAGCAGGTAATGTAGTCACTCGTAAGGGTGCAGAAGACCTAGTGAATGCCGGTGCGTCCGCTGTGAAAGTAGGCGTGGGACCAGGATCCATATGCACCACTCGTGTGGTGGCAGGTGTCGGGATGCCTCAGTTCACTGCGATTCAAAATGTCGCTGGCTACTGCCGTGATAAAGGAGTCGCAGTCATTGCAGATGGTGGTATTCGCTATTCTGGAGACGTGGTAAAAGCCATCGCCGCCGGAGCAGATCTCGTCATGCTCGGATCTATCCTTGCAGGCACCCGCGAGTCACCAGGCAACATGGTTCACTTCCAAGGCCGTAGATTTAAATCCTACCGTGGGATGGGTTCACTAGGAGCAATGCACCAAGGATCAAAAGATAGATACAGCCAGAATGCTTCAGGCAAAATGGTTGCAGAAGGAGTCGAAGGTCGTGTTCCCTATAAGGGCCCGCTCTCCGACGTCATCTTTCAGCTCATGGGTGGACTCAAATCAGGCCTCGGATATGTAGGAGCTAACACGCTAGACGAACTCCGCGAACGCGCCGTATTCACCCGCATCACAGCCGGTGGACTCCGCGAATCACATGCACATGACATCACCATCACCGAAGAGCCTACCAATTATCAGCCTCTGAGTTAGGTCTTTCAGGTTATTTAAATTCATCTATTTCCATTCCTTTTCCATGCAAGAAATCAATCACGTAGCCGTCCTCGACTTCGGCTCCCAATACACTCAACTCATCGTCCGCCGTGTCCGCGAGCTGGGATACTTCGCTAAACTTTACCAGCCAGAAAATCTCTCAGAGATAGGCAAACCTGGAGCCGTCATCCTCTCTGGAGGTCCCTCATCTACCAGTGATCCAGACGCACCAGATATCGACTTTGATTTACTGAAATCTTACAATGTCCCCGTTCTAGGAGTCTGTTACGGGATGCAGCTACTTAACATCAAGTTCGGTGGATCAGTCAAATCCAGCAAGCACCGCGAATACGGACAGGCAGGGCTTTTCCCCGTAACCAGCGAAGGCCTCTACTCTGGTATTTCCTCAGAAAGCCAAGTCTGGATGAGCCACTCAGATACGGTTGATCACCTTGCAGACAACTGTAAGATCATTGCCATTAACCAACATGGCACCCCCGTTTCTCTCCAGTGGAATGACCGCTTCTACGGAATCCAATACCACCCAGAAGTCACCCACTCACACGAGGGAACTCAGATCCTCAAAAACTTCCTCGATACCGCGGGAGAGCTTGCTGAATTCAAGATTGAAGACTTTAAACAAGAACTTATTGCAGGCATTAAAGAGCGTTGTGGCGACAAGAAAGTAGTCTGTGGCGTCTCTGGCGGAGTGGACTCCACAGTCCTCGCCGTCCTGCTCAATGAAGCGGGCGTCAACATGCAAGCCATTTACGTGGATCAGGGTCTTATGCGCAAAAACGAGACTGCCGAAGTAGAGGCTAACTTCAAACGTATGGGCGTGCCTATCACCGTAGTTGACGCCTCAGAAAGATTCCTCACCGCACTCGCTGGTGAAGGAGATCCCGAGAAGAAACGCAAGATCATTGGCAACATGTTCATCGATGTATTCTGGGATGCAGTTGGCGATGCAGAAATGCTGGCACAAGGAACACTTTACCCAGATGTCATTGAGTCTGCTTCAAACGAAAATTCAAAAGCATCCACCATCAAGACCCACCACAACCGCGTCCCACGCATCCTCGAAATGCAAAAGCAGGGTAAAGTGTTAGAGCCACTTGCTGAGCTATTCAAAGACGAAGTCCGCGAACTAGGTGCCACGTTGGGTATCGCTCAAGACATCCTAAACCGCCACCCATTCCCTGGGCCAGGCCTCGCAGTAAGATGCCCAGGAGATCTCACCAAAGAGAAACTAGACATCATCCGTGACTGCGATGCCATCTTCATCGAAGAACTAAAAGCAAGCGGTTGGTATGAAAAAACCTGGCAGGCATACGCCGGGCTCATCCCCGTGAAAACCGTCGGAGTCAAAGGCGATGAGCGCAGCTATGAGTTCGCCACCAACCTCCGTGCGGTTATCTCCGAAGACGCCATGACTGCCGACTGGGTAGACCTACCCACCCCACTCCTCAGAAAAGTTTCCAACCGCATCCTCAACGAAGTCGACGGTATCAACCGCGTCCTCTACGATATCTCAAGCAAGCCTCCTGCGAGTATCGAGTGGGAGTAAAAATCATGTAGAGTAAATCATTGGATTACCACGTATCTTTAAAGTTGTTATTCTATCTGTCAGAAAGTGGATGGATAAAGAAACGCTAGATAAAATAGCGGGCGTTTTAGAGATGGATGATCTCACTTTATTCATTTCTCCATTTCGTTTTCAGGAATTTCATAGCATGACTGCGATCTTTGCTTTTTAGTATCGATTGAGAATTCAGGGCGCAGATGCCTTTCCGCGCGATATTGTGAAAATGTCACATGATGGCTTTGACATAATAGAGCTAAGCTTATATTGGAAGTCACAAATTACCATTATGACTACTACACATTCAAAACGCATCCTTGTATCCGATCCTATTTCTGAAAAAGGAGTAGACGCCATTAACGCCCATCCAGATCTAAGTGCTGATTTCAAAACAGGTCTTAGCCCTGAAGAACTCATCGCCATCATCGGTGAATACGATGGTCTAGTTGTCCGCTCGCAAACTAAGGTGACGCGCGAAGTTCTCGCCGCCGCTACCAAGCTAAAAGTAATCGGTAGAGCTGGTGTAGGTGTGGACAATATCGACCGCGAAGCCGCCACCGATCACGGAGTTATCGTCATGAATACTCCTACGGGAAACACTATTTCTACTGCCGAGCTAGCGTTCACGCTCATGCTCTCTACTGCCAGAAACATCGCCCACGGTCACAACGGAGTCATCTCTGGTGACTTCCCCGCTGCCCGAAAAGCCTTCAAAGGAATCGAACTCAACGAGAAGCGTCTAGCGGTCATCGGTATGGGTCGAATCGGCACAGAGTTCGCTAAGCGAGCTCAAGCATTTAACATGACCATCGTCGCCTTCGATCCATTCTTAACAGCAGCCCGCGCTGAGCAGCTTAAAGTAGAACTAGCAGAGACACCAGATGCGGCTCTAACTGGAGCTGACGTCGTCACACTTCACGTCCCGCTTACTGATGACACCAAGCATATTCTTAATGCAGATAGACTCGCGTTGATGAATAAAGGGGCCATCGTAGTCAACTGCGCACGCGGTGGACTCATTGATGAAGTAGCCCTCAAAGCATCTATCGATTCTGGTCATATCGCTGGCTGTGGACTCGATGTTTTTGAAGACGAACCACCATCAGCAGATCACCCCCTTTTCACACTCGCTAAGCACACCGCGTTCACCCCACACCTCGGAGCATCTACCAATGAAGCTCAGGAAAATGTGGGTATCCAGGTAGCCGAGCAAGTCCGCGACTTCCTTACCACCGGCGAGATCAGAAATGCGATCAACATGCCATCACTAGATGCCGCAGCACTTGCAGAAGTAGGGCATTACCTAGAACTAGCCAGCTCACTTGGTAAATTCCTCGCTAAGCTAGGACCAGCGAACCCAGACGCACTCCGCGTTTCATACCACGGAGAAATCGGCCTAAAAGACACAGCGCTTATTTCCCGCACCGCATTAACGGGCTACCTCGAAGCAGCCCGTGCAGACGGTCAGGTAAACATCGTCAATGCCACCGCGATTGCTAAAGACATGGGACTTAATCTAACAGAATCCACTATTAACGCGACCACCGAGTTCTCTGAACTCATCGTGGTGGAACTCATCAAAGGTAAAGAGAAATTCCGTCTCGCTGGAACCATCATTGGAAAGTCAGCCCGCATCGTGGAGATCGATAAATTATTCGTCGATACCAACATCAACGGTAAATTTCTCATCGTTCGTAATGACGACTCCCCTGGTATCGTCGGTCACGTAGGCACTGTCCTAGGTAAGCACAGCCTGAACATTGCTAACCTCTCACTCGCTCGTAATAAATCTGAAGGTAACGCCCTCAACGTCATCGAGCTAGATACCACACCAAGTGCTGAAGTCATCAAGGAACTAGAAACCTTCCAAGGAGTCATTTCAGTGACTGCGATTGAAATTTAAGAAATGATGTAAATAAAGATTGCAACATCGCGACGAGGAGATTAACTTCCAGCCGTTGTGACAGCATGACCGTCACCGATAAGTGCAGGATTAGCTCAGTTGGTAGAGCAGTACCTTGACATGGTAAAGGTCACTGGTTCAAATCCAGTATCTTGCACCATCATTTTCCAACAAAGAATAAAAATAGGCTCACGAGAAATCGTGAGCCTATTTTGTGTATGAAATTCTACTTCATCAACTAGCTGTAAATACTAGCTGTATAGAAGATCAACTACAAAAATTAACAAAAGATCGAATGAAGTTAGCCGCATAGATTTAGACTTACCTGACACTAGCCCATCAGGTTTATTTCAAGTAAGAACAATTATCCGGCATCTTACATCCCTGATCTTGACATTGACCTTGATCAAATCCTTTTACATAATTAAATTATAAATCATGATTGCCTCAAAATTATCAGCCATTTTAAAGCCTAGTATCATTTTTGGTAGCCTCCTCATTCCTCACATGCCGATCTATGCTCAGGAAATACCAGCAGTTGAAGAAGTAGATCAGGAATCTGAACCTATAGTAGAAGAGATTTCAAATCAGCCCAATGTGATCTTGATCATGAGCGATGACCAGGGCTGGGGCGATTTTGGTGTCCATGGAAACACCATTATCGAAACTCCAAATATCGATCAACTCGCTGATAATAGTGTTAGTTGGGATTATTTTTACGTAAGTCCAGTGTGCTCGCCCACCAGAGCATCGCTGATGACCGGCAGATACAATCAGCGCACCAAGTGCCTCGATACCTATCTCGCAAGGTCCATGATGGCGACCGATGAGGTCACCATTGCAGAAGCACTCCAGGGCGCAGGCTACGCTACCGGGATCTTTGGCAAATGGCACCTTGGAGATAACTACCCGATGCGCCCATCTGACCAAGGATTTGAGTATTCATTTATTCACAAAGGCGGAGGACTAGGTCAACCATCCGAACCTATCGAGAATAAACAGCGCTATACCGACCCTATCTTATTTAGAAATAACTCCGAGGTTGCCACTAAGGGGTATTGCACTGATCTATACTTTGATGAAGCAATCAAGTTCATCAACATTTCTGTGACAGCTAAGAGACCATTCTTCGCTTACATCGCTACGAATGCACCGCATGGTCCATTCGGTGATGTCCCGGAGAAATTATTAGAGTATTACAAGACAAAGGATATTGCTTCTATCCTGCCTGAAGGTCAGCGTGATAATACAAAACAGCTCGATAAAGTTGCACGGATCGCGGCCATGATCACGAATATTGATCAGAACGTCGGTAAGTTAGTCAGTTTGCTGGATACAAATAAATTATTAGAGAATACGATCATTATTTATCTCAACGACAACGGACCGAATACGCAGCGCTGGACGGGGGAATTCCGTGGTATGAAAAGTAACGTCTATGAAGGTGGAATCCGCTCGCCATTATGGATTCACTGGCCAGCTAAATTTAAAACCGGAAAGAAAATCAGCTCAAACATCGCAGCCCACATCGATATCATGCCTACCATCATGGATGCTTGTGAACTAGGAGTGCCTGAGGCATTCGCGTTTGATGGGAGAAGTCTCTTAGAAAAATCTCTCGATGAGAATGCTAAGCTCGCTCCCCGGCCAGTCGTCATCCAAGCACACCGAGGCGCCAAGCTAGTCCGTTATCATAACTTTATGATCCGTGACCAGCAGTGGAAACTTTCTAATAATTCTGGATTTAGTAATACGAGATTGGAAGAGAGAAAAGCATTTGAACTCTACAACCTGACTGATGACCCAGGAGAGACTAATAACCTCGCGGAGATGCACCCAGAGGAAGTGAAGCGTCTCACTGAGCTTTATGATGCTTGGTATGATGATGTGACCATGACTCGTGTCAGGGACAAAGGTATCCCATACATCGTCGTGGATAAAGAACATGAAAACCCGCTCGTGCTGACCTGGCAGGAGAGGATTTCTCAGAGCTGGGGAATTAAATTCGATGGGTTTTGGAAGCTATTTTTCGCTGCTGAAACTCGTGCCGATATCATCGTCTATGTCGCACCAGCAAAGCAGATGAAAGATCTGACGTTTGAGGGCTTCACCCCCATGCTTCAGATTGGCACTACGGTTTACAAAGGAAAACCACTCGGCAAGGAAACTCACTACCTATTCCAAGGGATCAACATCCCGAAAGGTAAACATAACATCCAAGCAATGTTCCTATCCATTGATGAAACCGAGGAATTCCACGCGTATCAAATCCGCTTGGTTCATCGCTAAAAGAGATTCCCATAAGGCTTGATTTCTTAGTCCGCTAGTCCTATTACCTAATTGTAATGCCTAAAGTATTTATCAAGACCTACGGATGACAAATGAATGAACGCGATTCTGAGCAGGTTGCTCGGATGTTTTCTGAAGGAGGTTACACGCTTACTAAGGACGAGTTTGATGCTGACGCCATCCTCGTCAATACCTGTTCGGTGCGAGATCAGGCCGAGCAAAAGGCACTTGGTAAAATGGGCCATATGGGCAAGCACCGCGTGCGGAAGCCACATGTTGTTTATGGTTTCATGGGCTGTATGGCTCAGAGCCGTGGGGCCGAATTATTTGATAATATCCCCCATCTAGATGTCGTAGTAGGCACTCAGAAATACCACAAAGTGTTCGAGTATGTGGATGATATTCTCAGCAAAAGGCTGGAACGTAGGATGGATGATGTGGAGCTCTCCATGATCGGTGAAAGTGTCTGTGACACGGACGAAGAACTAGATTCTCAAAACACCATCAAAGATCACGTTGATGAAGAAATGAGTCCCGCGACCTTCGTCTCCATCATGCAGGGCTGCAATATGAAGTGTTCCTACTGTATCGTCCCAGATACACGTGGGCGCGAGCGTGGCAGGCCGATTACAAGTATTATCGATGAGATCAAGCAGCTCAGAGATAAGGGCGTGGTTGAGGTCACACTTCTCGGGCAAATCGTGAATCTCTACGGCAGAACAGAATTCCCTAAAGTAGATGGCAAGTCACCATTCGTGCAGCTCTTAGAAGCAGTGCATAAGATCGATGGTATTGAACGTATTCGTTTCACCTCCCCCCACCCTATTGGCTACCGCGATGATCTCATCAGCGCCTTCACCTATCTTCCCAAACTCTGCTCACACATCCATTTCCCTATGCAGAGCGGCAGTGATCGTATTCTCAAGCGGATGCGCAGGCCATATAAGAACGAGAAATTTGTCGAAATCTGTAACAAAATGAAAGCCGCCCGCAAGGACTTAGCCATCACTACTGACGTTATCGTAGGCTACCCAGGCGAGACTGAGGAAGACTACCTCATGACTAAGGAAACCATGCGCGACATCGGCTTCGATAACGCCTTTGTTTTCCGATATTCACAACGCAGAAACACTCCTGCCGCAGACATGATCGATCAGATCGCTGAGACCGTCAAAGAGGAGCGCAACCAGGACCTACTTGCCATGGTGAACCAGATGGCCATCGATAAGAACGAGCTCCAAGTGGGCACCACTCAAGAAGTCCTCTGCACTGGAGGATCAAAGAAAGACCCCAACAGAATGACCAGCAGAACCAGCCAGAACAAGATCGTGATCTTCGATGGTAAAGCAGAGCGGATGAGTGGTAAAATCCTTCCGATTAAGATAGAACGCTCCTCAGGCTTCACCCTCTTCGGCACACCCGTGATCCATTGATCACCCATTGGTGGAAGTCTTCCTCCCAGCTCAAAATGAAGCTACGACTAAGCCACTTTCCAACGACGAAAAGGGTGATTTGACATAACTTAAACGTTCAAAGCATGGGGTTTTAAAAAATTAAACGTGAGAAATGTGATTCCGTCGGTATGATTGAAGATGTTTAATGGATGAATGATCACCTCATCATCAGAGGATACGATGTCTGGTCATCCCCCCAAAAAGAGTCAATGACCTAGAAATCCCGCTAATTGAGCCCAGTAATCTAAGCAAACTGTGATCAAGATCGTAATAGATCTATGAAGTTCTTGTTGATTATCGTTATTTTTTCAGTCCTTGTGGGAAGCATCCCAGCCATCGCATGTGAAGAGCAAACGAGGTTTATCACCGACCCAGAATTACCAGTAGTCAAGAAACCAAAAGCTAAGGATAGATCACTTCCTGAGGTTCTCACTTCAGAAAAAACACTCGCTCTTTTTTTACTACTACCAAAAAAAGTCCTCCCTCTCAGCAACGCACTTCGTAAGCTTGCTCTGGCTGACGAGGAAATCAAATGCATCACAAAAGACAAACAAATCACTGTTCAGTGGAGATCTTCACCTACCTCTGAGAACGGAACAGAGATGCACTGTATTGGCTACTCGCTAGATCAAGAGCCCATTGTAGAAGTCGTTTATTCGTGGAGAAATCCAGGGATGATTCTCAAATCTCACTCCTACACTTACCAACTGACGAGAAAAACCAACGGCTGGCTAATCAAACGCATTGATTAAAACAAAGTAATAATACCATTTCCCTAGTCAGCTTTGCTGCACTTTCAAATCATTCCATCAAACGATCAATCCAGTATCACTGTGGGGATGGTATGATACCCCCCGCTGAACCTCTAATGCAGTATTCTAGTTAAAGAATACTGCCACCCTATTCAAATGAAATTATCTAGGTAAAGGAAACGCTCTGTTAAAGGCGAATACTTCTTCTCTGATCTCGGCTAACTTTTCATCATTCGCTCTATTTTCAAGAGCTGCGTGGATGAAGTCTGAGACTTTTCTGATGTCTTCCTCTTTCATCCCACGAGTGGTCACAGCGGGTGTCCCTAGTCTGATACCACTTGGCTTGAATGGCCCTGCGGTGTCAAATGGGATTGAGTTTTTATTGATCGTTATCCCTACTTTGTCAAGTGCATCGGAAGCGATAGCTCCGTCCATACCTGATGGTCTAAGATCAACTAGCATGAGGTGATTGTCCGTGCCGCCAGACACGATGCTGTAGCCGTGCTCGATAAGTCTCGCCGCCATTGCCTGTGCGTTCTTGATGACCTGCTTTGAATATTCCTTGAACTCAGGCTTGAGCGCCTCGCCGAAGCACACTGCCTTCGCTGCGATGACGTGCATGAGTGGGCCGCCTTGGATTCCGGGGAACACAGTGGAATCGATTTTTTTAGCGTGCTCTGCTTTGCAAAGAATCACTCCGCCACGTGGTCCGCGTAATGATTTATGGGTCGTAGAAGTCACGAAGTCTGCGTGAGGAACCGGATTAGGATGCACTCCTGCAGCAACGAGCCCTGCGATGTGCGCCATGTCCACGAGGAGGTATGCTCCCACTTTCTTGGCTATCTCACCCATCCGCGCGAAATCAATCTCACGTGAATAAGCACTTGCACCACTTGTGATCAGTGCAGGCTTGAGCTCTATAGCAGTTTTTTCAAGCGCATCGTAGTCGATCTGCATGTCGTCCTCGCTGACGCCGTAATGAGTGACGTCGTAAAATTTCCCTGAAAAGTTAGCTTTATGCCCGTGAGTCAAGTGCCCACCGTGCGCTAGATCCATGGTGAGAATCTTATCACCTGGTTTGAGCACTGAAAAATAAACCGCAGTATTCGCCTGCGATCCTGAGTGTGGCTGCACGTTTGCGTGATCTGCTCCGAAGAGCTTCTTGAGGCGATCAATCGCGATCTGCTCCGTAACATCAACATGCTCGCAACCACCATACCAGCGTCTGCCTGGATAGCCTTCTGCATATTTGTTAGTGAGCAGACTACCCTGCGCTTCCATCACAGCTGAACTAGTAAAATTCTCTGAAGCGATCAGTTCGATATGGCTGCGCTGTCTTTTTCCTTCATCAGCAACTGTCGCGAAAACCTCTGGGTCAGCAACCGAAAGCGCACTACCTGATGCCTTAGCGAGTCTAGGTTCATGTCTTCCTCCTTCAAATTTTGTGTTTAAAAATGCATCAACCATCGCTGCCACGTTAGCCTCATCGACTACGTTCTGCCCCAGACAAAGAATGTTAGCATTATTGTGCTCGCGCGTGATAATCACTTCCTCAGGAGTGCGAACGTTCACCGCCCTAATTCCCACGTGACGGTTCGCCGCCATACAGACCCCAACTCCAGAAGTGCAGACCAGAATACCGGTATCAAAAGTTCCATTCGCAACTTCGATCGACACTTCATTTGCATAATCTGCGTAATCTACGGAGTCCTTTGAGTGCGTCCCATAATCAGTCACCTCATGGCCTTTATCCTTGAGGTAACGAGCTACAGTGTCTTTCAGAACTACTCCGCCATGATCGGCGCCTACTGCTATGCGGTATGTTTGGTCACTCATAATTGATAGTTAGCATTTGCCACGGCATTAGTGAATTGTCAATAGTCATTGGCTACAGTATTTCAGGTTTATATAACAGCGGTAGGGTTTGATTGCCGAGCAAACCGCGGTGCACCTCTAAACAATCTAATGGCTAAATAAACTCCTCCAATGATTAAACACCAACATTCCTCTTGAATAGAGTATAGATAGCTCAAACATAAATGCCGTAAATCGGGGTGCTTGCCACCCCCCACTATCCTTAGCCATTACATGGAATCGCTATTTTGCTGACTCTACCTGAAGCTTCTCCCGACTAAGCGCCCCCAAATAGCAACTTGTAGCAATACTATCGCGTGAGATTGCGTAATCGCCGGCTTGATTCATTTTAGTAATCATCGATTTAAACCTCTCTTTTATTGTCTCTTCTTCTATCGGACTGATAAAATTATTCTTCGGCTGAAGCTCGGCTTTACTCACGCAGCCAGCCATTAAACCAGATGAAATGACTGCGGTTAAAATTAATGCCCGTTCTAGATTACTTATCATTTTCAACTCAACGCCACTACCGCCGCATCAAGAGACGCAATATCCTCCACACAGATCACGGTTGCTTCTTTATTAATACGTTTCATCATTCCGGCGATCAGCCTGCCTGGTCCTAGCTCGATGAATGTGGTGTGACCTTCAGCAATCAATGCCTCAATACACTCCACCCATCTCACCGATCCCGTGACCTGCTTTTCAAGCGTCTCACGGATCTCATCAGCTCCATTCACGATCCCACCTTTGAAATTACTCACCACTGGGATGTTTGACTCATTGACCGCTGTGCCATACAGCACTCCCGCTAGTTTATCCTGCGCAGTCTGCATCAGACGTGAGTGATAGGCTCCAGCTACATTGAGTTTCTTTGCCATCTTAATGCCAGCTGCCTTGGCTCCTGCCACTGCTTTATCGACCCCCTCTTCGCTTCCAGAAACGACGATTTGTCCCGGTGCATTGAAATTTGCCACATCGACATCGCATTCCGCAGCAAGTGCTTTCACCGCTTCAGGAGTCCCCCCAATCATTGCGGCCATTGCGCCCTTGGTCGCATCACACGCCTCTTCCATGAACTGACCACGCAACTCCACTACCTTCAGTCCATCAGCAAAGCTAAATGTCCCTGCCGCCGCATGTGCGGTGAATTCTCCCAGTGATAACCCAGCTGCCGCCACTGGCGTGAAACTAGGAACGCGCTCCCTTAAAACTGCTAAACATGCCAGACCGTGTAAATAGAGTGCGGGTTGACAGTGAGATGTCTTCATCAGTTCATCAGATGGACCTTCAAACATAATCTCACTAAGCGAAAAACCTAGTGCCACATCGGCCTCAGCGAACAGTGCTTTTGCCACTGGGTAGTTTTCTGCTAAATCCTTGCCCATGCCCACATTCTGGGCTCCTTGTCCTGAAAATAATATCACTGCGCTGCTCATAGATGAGTATGTTAAACTGGCCCGAGTCGTAAGCGATAGGAAAAAAGTCAAAATTCGCGACAGTTTTTTCTTGCGTTTCATCGCGTTTCACGTTTTCTTTCCGCCGCAACCAATAACATTTGCAGCTTCATCGGAGGGGTGGCAGAGTGGTTTAATGCACCGGTCTTGAAAACCGACGTGGGGAGACTCACCGAGAGTTCGAATCTCTCCCCCTCTGCCAGCTGTAAACTTATCAATTGATGCAAAATACCGAACAAGCCATCATCTGGCGGTTCGGTTTTTTTTGTCTCTTCAACGTGTTGCGGTTATACATTGGTGCTCACCACGAAGTCACCTAATTCACGGAACTTAATTGACGAAGCAAAACTAATCTATTTGACGGAGTAATCGATCTCTTAAATGTAGCTAAAAATCGTGGCTATACTTTCCGCTTATCTGTAGCCTGTAGCGATTCAATTTGAGGGTTAAACTTATCTGTTAATATTGAGATATGCTAGAAAGAATCTCTATTTAGACTGCGTAATATTGAGTCTATGAGCCTTAAAATAATGAATCGATACATTATCACTTTACTAGGAGTGATGCTTTACATTAGTAACTTAGCTCATGCTGATCAATACACTCACCCGCGGTTGTTTTTCTCTGAAGCAGAAGAGACTCAGCTAAAGGCTAGAATTAAGTCTGAACCTTTAGTTGGGAAGTTATATGATGAACTCATCCGACGAACTGACAAGATCCTCAACATTCGTCCTACTAAGCACCAAATAAAAGACGGTAGACGCTTGCTAGGTGAGAGTCGTCACGCGCTGGGTAATATACTTCACACTGCCATGGCTTGGCGACTGACTGGTGATAAGAAATATCTAAACCGAGCGATCCTAGAGTTAGATACTGCCTGTCGCTTCAAGGATTGGAACCCTTCACATTTTCTCGATACTGCTGAGATGTCCACCGCAGTTGCGATAGGTTATGACTGGCTCTACCATGACCTTAGCTTAGAACAGCGTGATCTGTTCTCTAAAGCACTGATTAAACTAGGACGAGAACCAGCAAGAGCAGGATACACCGGATCTAACAAAGCTTGGTGGTCAAATCTGCGTAATAACTGGACCCAAGTCTGTGCCACAGGTCTTTTGATCACCGAACGTGTTCTGGAAAAAAAAGGTGAGCCGATTCATCGAGCGAGGCTTGAAGCAAGAGCGGTCCTAGAAAGATGCCGCGAATTCTACCAGCCAAACGGAGGCTACCCTGAAGGAGCATCTTACTGGCACTACGGGTCAAACTACCACGTACTCGGACTAGCCGCTGTCAGGTCTGACCAGAAAGAAATGGTGATCCCTACACCACCTGAGTTTGAACGATCCACCTTATTTCCAGTTCGGCTCGCAGGTCCTACAGGGATTCTTTATAATTTTGCTGATTCCGGATCCACCGCTCAGGAAAGCAAAATAAGTCCCGCGCAATCATGGATGGCGCGAGAATTTAATGATCCCTCTACTGTTCGTTATATTCGAGAGGCAATAGAGAGAGATATTCTTGTTGCTCAGAAGGATCCATCATCTCGATTAGGTCGCCTCTTTCCCTTTCATTTACTCTGGCTCCCTCAACCGACAAAAAAAACTGCACCACCGATAGCAATTGATTCTAAGTGGCTGGGAAGTCAGCCAATCGCGACATTCCGTGGCTCATGGAACGATCCTAAAACGATGTTTTTAGCCATTAAAGGTGGGCTCCCTAAAGCGAGTCATGGCCATATGGATATAGGCTCATTCGTTTTCGAATCAGATGGAGTCCGCTGGGTAGAAGATCTAGGATCTGAAAATTATAATTTACCAGGATACTTCAGTGCTGATGAAGAACGATGGCAGTATTTTCGCCTCAATAATTTTAGCCATAACACACTAGTCATCGGCGGTAACCTACAGGAAATGGATGCGGAAACTTCACCGATAACTGAATTTGAGAGCAAGCCAGAAGGTGGCCATGTTACGATTGATATGTCACCAGCTTATAAAGGCCAGGCAGATAAAGTCGTGCGGAGAGCTGTTTTCAATAGAGAAAGTAAGACCACATTAATCACCGATACTATTTCCGCGCCAGCAGAGGCGGTAAGATGGGCGATCATGACGAGTGCTGAGATAAAAATAACAGGTTCTATGGTCACCTTGAAGAGAAACGGAAAAACTCTACAAGTGCTGAGAAATGATAATCACGGCGGGGTCTGGAAGGTCCTGGATGCTAAGCCGCCGACCACTGAGGAGGAGCAGAACGAGAATTACCAAATTTTGTCATTCACAGCTCCTATCGCTGATGAAATGAAGCTGAGTGTCACTTTTAAACCATGAAAAAAATGAATAGCTAACTGATTTTTTGAGACCTTTATTAATCACAGCCTAATATTCAGATGCCTCAAGAAGAATAACAATTATTTAATTTGCTTGTTTTGTTGAGGCGTCTAAATTTATGAATGGTTATTTATTTCACAGCATGCTCTATCGTATCTATTTTCCTACTTTCTGCAGGTCCCCCTTCAGCTAGTGTGATAGAATCAGCCACCGCAATGTAAAAAAGAGTTTTTAGACGAGTTCATCCCTCCACCATTTAATAACAACTACATTGAAAGAGCTAATAGCTCAAAGTCGTAAGCAAAGGATATTATTCATTTTATCCAGTAAAACATTCTATCAAAAATTTCCTAGTAACTCAACATGAGAAGATCCCAATTAACAGTAGCGTTAAGCTGCACACTCCTGAGCCTCTGCGCCATTGAACGGGCATCTGCCGTGGAGGTAAAAACCAGCAAAGAACACGTCTTCCGCATACCGGAGAAAACCGATAATAATTTAGCTTTCTACTGCTACACCTGCCACGAGTCGGGAATGGAGGAAGGTGATATTAGATTAGATAATCTGGCTGAACTGAAGGTCCCACAGCGTCTCAATCTTTTGAACCGGATGCAAGAACAACTCTACTTTGGGCACATGCCTCCCAAGAAAGAAGATCAGCCAACGGAAGCAGAGCGCAAAGAATTGCTAGACTTTGTTTCGGCTGAACTAGATGTCTACAAAGCATCTACCTTAGAAGGAAAGCTTCAGAAGCCCGAGTTTGGCAACTACGTCGACCATGAAAAGCTCTTTTCCGGTGAATACAAAGACTTACCTAGTTTCACCTATGACCGACGCTGGTTAATCAGCGAATATATTTTTAACGCGAAATTCCAGCGGATGCTGGAGAACACCACCCAAATAAAAAGAGGCAAAAAAAGATCTGTTGTCATGGGCAGCAGCAAAATAACGAACCTTAGCCTTGCGAACCCCTTTCTCCTGCCAACCGCCTCCGGCGTTAGGTATTACGCCACCGAGGACTTCACTGGCGGCCACTTGTCTAGCATGCTGACAAATGCTCAGAATACATCCAAATACATTACCAACAATCTAGTGCCGGAGAAAAATGGTAAATATCTTCCCGCCATCGATACAATCATGGCGCTCGATGACCAACATCATGCGACATTGACCACGCGAAAAGAGTTCCTTGAAACCTTTATCGCACAATATTGCGATGAGATTTACGGCAGCAAAAATGAGGCCCTACTACCGACGTTTATACCAGTAGTGCTAAAGGAGATCAAGGAATTGGCTAAGGGTGAGAAATACAAAAAAGCACCTGTCCACGTTGCCTTAGGAATGATGAAAAAGCTTGATGGAGATGGCGTGATTCATCAGTTCCTGCTAGATTCACAACACGAGAAAAAAGCGGATGAGATACTTAGGGAAATGTGCGAACGAGCCTGGTTCTACTTCGGTGACTACGAACGCGACATTCAGGGTCGCATGACCATTCTGCGGGATTATATGCCCGAGCTCCGCGAACAGGTAATCAATGATAATGGCCGCAGAATCAAACCGCTTGTCTATAAAGCTCTAGATGATGCTGAAATGGTTGTGGTGCGAGCATCGGTCATGAAGCATCGTAAGAAAGGCGATCATTACAATGAGGTCATTGAGAAATGCTTGGCCGATTGGAAAAAAGGGTTTGAACAGGAACGTATCGAAGCTGGACCTCCGTCAGATCAACTCCTATCAGATCTTGTTCAGCAGCTGTCTGTGCAAATTCTAGAGCGCTCTCCGACGACTAAGGAAGCAGCAGAATATCTAGCTCTATCAAAATCCTACATCACCAAACTGGGCAAACTCAAAGCCATTCAGAAGCTCATCCAAACTTTCATTTTATCGGGTGAATTTTCCTATCGTCAGGAATTTGGTAAGGGAACGGCAGATAAGCATGGCCGTAGGTTGCTTTCGCCGCGTGATGTCAGCTATGCGATTGCCTATGCCCTCACTGACCAAAGCCCCGATGAGGAACTAGTCAAGGCGGCTGAGAGTGGCAGACTGGATACCCGGGAGGACTACAAACGGGAAGTTCTGCGGATGCTGAAAAAGAGAGACATCAATTATCTCATTGATCCAATCCTTGCAGACAAAAATTATAATAATAATTCCACTAATGCCACTATCCGTAAGCTGCGGTTCTTCCGCGAGTTTTTTGGATACCCCAGCGCACAGGCTGTTTTCAAGGATGAGAAAAGATTCGGAGGGGATAGGCTTGGAAATGCGACATCACGTCTGATTAACGAGACAGACCGGCTCGTCGAATATATCTTGGAAAACGACAAAAACGTTTTTGAAGAACTACTGACCACCGAAAAGTTCTATGTTTATCATGACGGAGACAACGAGCGGATGCAGGAGGCCTCCGACAGAATCAAAAGCATCTACGAGCACTTCAAAGATACCAACTGGAAGGACTTCAAGAAGGAAGACCTTCTCGATCATAAGGAGTTCCTAAAAAAAGTAAATATGCGGAGTATTAACACGGATAATTTGAATAAAGGAAACCGACAAGGCAAACCAATTCAGCTATTCAAGAAGTCGATGACTACAATTACAGCTAGACTAGACAAAGGACAAGAAGATGCTGCTCCCTTCGACATGTATCGAGGATATGGCTCTGATTTCATGCCGGGAGAAAATGTGGCTAAATTCTTTAATTATCGTAAGGATAACTGGAATTGGTCAGCCGTCCAGCCGGCAAAAGTCCCCAATCGCAAAGGTCTGCTCACGCATCCTTCTTGGCTCATCGCTTTTGCACAAAACACCCAAACCGATCCCGTTCACCGCGGTAAATGGGTGCGCGAAAAGTTACTCGCTGGCACCATCCCAAACATCCCAATCACCGTAGATGCCGTCATTCCTGAGGACCACACAAGAACTCTGCGTTCTCGCTTAGCTGGTAAGACTGAAGCAAAATACTGTTGGAGGTGCCACGAAGCAATGAACCCGCTAGGTTACGTATTTGAAAGCTATGATGACTTTGGCCGCTTCCGCACTGAGGAATCGCTCGAGTATCCTAAAAACCTCATTGAAAAACAGCCTGATAAACCTCCTGGTCGCAATCACCTCATCGATCTTCGGGACATCTACAAGACTAGCCCGGTCGATCCAAAAGGATATCTCAAGGGAACAGGAGACGATTCACTGGATGGAGAACTAAAGAATGCGATTGACCTAGCTGAACGCCTAGGGAAATCCCGCCGGGTTCGTCAATCCATTATCCGCCATGCCTTCCGTTATTTCTTGGGTCGCAACGAATTTCTTTCGGATTCAAAGTCGCTCATCGATGCTGAAAAGGCCTATACCGAGAGTGGTGGCAGTTTTGATGCCGTAATCGTATCACTACTCACATCAGATTCATTCATTTACCGTAAACCAACAGAAAACTAGAACCATGACAAACCGAAGAAACTTCTTAAAAACCTCAGCACTTGGCGCAGGGGCAATGTCCCTAGCGCCATCCTTTAATCAGTTGCTTGCGGCTGAGAGTATAGCGGGCAACGGAATACCCAAGCGCTTCATTTTTATCCGGAAATCTAGTGGTATCCGTCCTCTTGAAATGGCTCTCCCCTCTTTTTCTGCCGAGGACAAAGCACTTGATGAGAAGAAGCAACCATTCGAAGTCGCTCTCGACAAGCATGAGCTGCCCAAGTGGCTTCGTGGCTTGGACGCACACAAGGAGAACATGACCATCCTTCAGGGACTTTCAGCCAAGATGAGCGAAAACGTCCACTACTCCTTCTCATCCGTAATGGGCTGTTTCAAATCGAACCGAAATACGCTAAGTGCCATCAAACGCGCGACGATCGACTTTGAACTCGCAAAGCTATTCCCCTCAGCATTCGGACATGTCGAGTTGTCATTCGCCCAAGGACGCACAGGAATTGTATCTGGCTATTCCGCGCCATCAGCACAGACCCGTAATTACTGTTATGCAGATCCGGACACCGCACGTAGTGAACTTTTCAAATCCGTCTTAAACCCAGATGCGGTTAATTCTGATAATGACATGTTGTCGTTTCTACAGGGTAAAGAGGGCATGAAACTGAGTGGGATAAAAGGACATGAAATGAGACGTCAGGAGGCGCAGATCGAATCCATTAACGCGATTCGTAACCGTAACAAGAAGCTGATCGATCTCTCCGGTTCACTCGCCAATCATCTACCAGATCTTCCGCCTGTGCATCTTAATGGTGGCGCTAATGCGAGCACGCCAGAGAAACAGGCAGCCATGACAGACGTGCTCGTTTCTGCACTGAAAGCCGGTTTAACTAATGTCGTAACCTATACGATTGATGATCTAGGAACACCAGTAACTGGTCTACCAGGAAATGAAACAGACCGCATCGGTATCCACCCGCTAGGTCATGACGAAGCCTTCGGTGGTGTGCCAGCATGGAAGACTAGGGAGCAAATCCGTATCAGTCACATTAATCAGATCAAGACTATTGTCGAAAAACTCAAGCAGTCGCCTGAGGGAAATGGTACCATGTTCGATAACACGATGATCATGTACTTTCCGGAAAATGGGGAGACTCACCATGGCATTGGCCTGGAGACCCCCTTCCTCATTATGTCTGGCAAGGACTGCAATCTTGATATCGCAGGACGCTATATCCGTCTACCAGTTTTAGGAACCGAAGGTCACAAGACCCTCGGCAACTTCTACACCACACTGCTCAACGCCCACGGAAATCCGATGGAACACTACGGTGATCTCGACCTAGAAATGGCACGTAAAAAACTCGACCAAACCGGTTCAATAAAACAGTTCATGACTTAATTTTGTCTTTGCCCCCACCCCAACATGCTTTGAGGCCAATCAAGTAAGCTAAATAGTCCCGATTCCACTTGCGGTTAATTGTTCCTCTAGCTATCAATTTCTCTCGATGAAGGGCCAATCAAAATACCAACGTGAGCGCCAACAAGCAGCAGCTAAAGTAGCTCGGAAAGATCTTCCGCTATTGCCAATTATGGTAATGATGTTTGTATCGGGATTTGCTGGACTAATCTACCAAGTCCTGTGGATGAAACAACTCGGTCTGCTGTTCGGAAACACAGCCCATGCTACCTCCATCACACTGGCCGCATTCTTTGCTGGAATCGGCTTTGGTAGCTGGTGGTGGGGAAAGCGCACTAGCGCCTCAGCTAACCCACTGCGGCTCTATGCAGCACTCGAAGTAGGCATCTTGCTGACCGCACTGATCTATTTCGTGATCCTGAAGATATTCTACGGGGTTTACCCACATGTTTACGAGTCTGTCTCTGGCACCGCTTGGATATTGATCATCAAGTTTGCTCTCTCGCTGCTACTCATCTTCCCTGCTGCGTTCTTCATGGGCGGCACGATTCCAGCAATCGGCCAAGCCATTATCCACGATCGCAGTCGATTTGGCCGCATGGCAGCCTTTATTTACGGGACTAACACACTAGGTGCCGCCTTAGGGGTGTCCTACGCAGCATTTGTTCTCATCCCAACCTTTGGCTTCAAAACCACCTACACAATAGCGATCTCTCTATCAGCAGCGGTCGCTGGCCTTTCATGGTGGCTATCACGCCGGCCCGAGGCAACGATAGATCCAACTAAATCAAATCATCTGCTAGATAATAAGCCAGAAAACGAATCGCAATCCGAACCTCAAGATAATTCACTCAGTGACCGCATCATCCTACCGCTCTGCTTTTTCTCAGGCTTCTCAGTGCTCTCTCTCGAAGTTCTTTGGACTCGTATCTTCGCACAGGTTCATGAAAATTCAGTCTATTCATTTGCGATCATCCTAACTGTTGTCCTGATCTGCCTCGCAATCGGCGCGTGGATCAGCTCACTTTTATCACGACTAAAACTACCACCACTACAAATCACTGGAGTGCTAGTGCTCATTGGTGGCGCCTTACTCTTGCTTAACCCTTGGATGTTGATGCAGGTGACAAATGACCTGCAGCCGGTTTACAAGCTCGAGTCTTGGGACAACTACGTGAGCCGAATTTTCAGTATCGGCTTTCGTGGCATCGGCTTAACGGTATTGGCTCTGGGCATGGTCTTTCCATTTCTGATGAAAGCTACTGAGCAGCACGCCAATCAGCCCGGCCGCACGCTCGGTCGCATACTCGCCGCAAACACGCTGGGCGCTATCATGGGCGCTCTGATCTGTGGGTTCATCTTACTCCCATCCTTCGGCATGTGGGGCAGCATGCAACTACTCGCTGCCGGCTACCTGATCGTTGCACTACTATTCCCAATGGGCTGGAAGCGTGCAGCGATCATCACCCGATCCGCAGCCGCCGTCTGCCTCATTCTACTATTCACCTTGCTGAATCCAACAAAGTTTCCAACACAGGGACAGCACGTGAAATTAAAGCCCGTCAAAGTTCTTCAAACATGGGAAGGCAGCGACTGCACGGTAACGGCTATCGAAAAAACTAACGGTCATATCGCCATCAAAATTAATGGCTCATATTCCTTGGGGTCAACTGAGGTCTTCACCGAACAAGCGAATCAATCGCGTATCCCACTGATCGCTTACCCGAAGGTAAAAAGTATTTTCAACATTGGCTTCGGAACCGGGATGTCGGCAGGTGCTTCTCTCGGTCCAGAATTCCTAAATGTGAGTAATGTAGTCAGTTCCGAACTCACGCCTGCGGTAGTGGAAGCGGCAAAATCCTATATCCCACCCGAAATGACCGGCGGCGTTTTTACCGACCCACGTTCAACCATTTTGATAGAAGATGGCCGCCACTACCTGATGGCATCAAATAAGAAATTTGATATGATCAATGCTGATCTATTTCTTCCCTACCGTCGCGGTGCAGGCAGCCTCTATAGTCTCGACCACTATCAGTCCGCAGTTAGGCGCCTTAATCCAGATGGCATTTTCGTCCAATGGCTGCCACTGTATCAAATCACCGAGACCGAATTTGGCGTCATCGCGAGGACGATGCTAGAAGCATTCGACCAGGTCACCATGTGGCATAACAACTTCACCCCTGGCAATGAGAAGGTTGCCTTCATCGGACAACTAAACAAGAAGCCTTTACCGATTCCACCACCCGTAAAACGTGATACCATGCTGGAAACACTAGCGAATGCGAATTGGCATCAAGCCTCCGCCAAAATGATGATGACCCCATCACCATCGACGATACTATTCAACTACGTTGGTAATCTGACGGAAGCTCGTCGTCTATTCGCTTCCTATCCGATCAACACTGACGACCAACCGATGATCGAATATCAAACACCGTTGCTGTTTCGTGAGGTGGCGGCAAAAGATAAGGTGATTTGGATGGTCGGACCTAAACTCACGAACATGATTACCAAAATTTTGTTAGAGTCTCCGATCACCATCGACCCCATGCTTGTTGGACATCCTCCTTCGAGCCGACGACTTGCCATCGCAGGAGGGGCATTCCATCAATCGCTGGTCTCCAAAGCACTGGGGAAACGAGAAGAGTCGCAAAACGCATGGGAACGATTCCAGCAGCAATGGTACACCGCGGCTGAAGGGAAATAATAATCGTTTATTCAGTCCCCTGCACTATTTAGTGACCTAGCCTGAAAGGCACCAAGACTCGACTCCCTACTTTACTCCGGCTAGTTTTACGGTTAGTATAATCATAGTTCTCTGGCAGAAGACACAGCCAAAAGCCACATCTCTATAGAAACCAATTAAAAACAACCGACATGAAACCCATAGGCAATACCAAAAATAAATCCCTTGCCATTAATATTCTGTTTGCCGCCCTCTTTGCCCTCTTTGCCTGGCTCCAGCGCAACGATGTCGATCCTGGCATCTACAGCCAGCCCTCGTTTAACAACTCGACCGTCGATTCTGCCCTCTGGCTTATTTTCTACCTGATCATTGCAATCGGATTCGTTGTGGTTTCATTTCGTAAACTGCCGGCTTGGTATTTTGTCGTCGCCATCACCGCCTGCTTCTTTGAAATGATCACGACCGCTCCTGGCCTCTGGTCCAACATCTTCAGCGAAGAATCCTTCAATATAGCCCAGACCTCGATGTCCGCTAAAGATCCACGTGTCGAACTCACCCGCGAATTTTTCGGTGCCGCACTCGCCCTGTCCGGAGTTTTTTTCCAGCTCTGGCAATCATCCCGGATTAAGAAAGTCTGATCCTAAATAATTCTAGGCTGACCCAAGCTTCTAATCGAACACGATACACCCAGAGTGAGAACACCACGGTTGATTCAATAAAGCTGAGACGATAGAATAAGATTCATGACAAGACTAGCATCACGGCGAGCGCGATGAGGCACATTCCGAACACACCATCGATGATGTGTGCATTGCGTTGGTAGTGATCCTTAATCATCCGGACTTGGAGCATCCACACCCAGATGCTCCAGAGTAGCCAGCCTTCTAGGAAGATAGTCGCCCATAGGATAGCCGCCCAGGCTGAATCTCTTATCTCTAGATCTGTCTTCATCCCTAGCTCTAAAAAAGGCAAGGTCACGCCTGCCAGAAAGATGGCTACTTTTGGGTTCAGAATGTTGCACAGAAACCCCATTCTCCAGTATCCAGCTAAGCTCGTTTGTGAGCGTGTGGGTGGTCCGCTATCTAGTTTAAATTTAACTTTATTCATTGCGGATTTCATCAACTGGTAAGCAAGCCAGATTAGATATCCGCATGCAAGATACTTGATCCAGCGATTGACCGCCTCATTTCTTGCTAAGACAAAGGCTAGACCAGAAACAGCAATGCCCGCATGGATCATCAGACCAGAAGCGATGCCACAAGCTGTCGCCCAGCCAGCCCGTCTGCCTTCGGCTAGTGATACCCGCGTCAGTAATATCATGTCTGGCCCCGGGCTGAACTGCCCTACCGCCATGATCATAAAGAATGTTAGCCATTCAATCATTTGTTTATTTCCTTTTTAAAATCCAGATAAATTCACGGTCTATGTTCCTGGCTATACCTAATGGCAATCTAGCTTCTGGTTTGGATACACATAGTAGGATTGACACATATTCAATTCCATCCTTACCGAGACATGTTCAGCAAAGTAATTAAAATCAAACTAAGTTGGCGATTTTAAGCACATCACTTGCTACATACTGAGCATTGGTATTACCTAGAACATGATCCATTGACGCTGCTAATATCAGCACGCCACGGGTAGATTTCACTGAGACAAATTCCAGATATTCTCCTGCGGCAATCTTGACACGAATATTAGCAAACTCACCATCTTGAGTCCTCATGAGTTTCGTTCCGACCGTTGCATTGATAGTAAATGCTACTAAACTCTGATTTTTCATACTGGAATATAACACATCACCATCGCGATCAATCACACAGATACCATTTGCCTTTACGGTCTTAGCCAGCTGCTTATCGATCTGTTCAAAGGTTCCTATTCCTTTATCCGGATGCACACTCGGTAGGGAAACCCTAGCGTTTTCATCTAGGTTGACGGGCACCTCATTGAGGCAATGGTCACAGATTGGAGGAAATGTCCCCGCATCAGGTTCCGCCGGCCTAGTATCAGCGATAGATTCTTTTACAGGTTCAGACTGTCTCTTTCCTATTAGCCCAACAGAAGCAGCCATTGCACTCGCTATCGCGAGTGAGCTAGACTTACTTTCTTTGACTTCTTGGCCTATGTCTATTTCAGTTTTGCTATCATTCTCTGAGAATATTTCCAGTTCCTTGCTCACTGTATTACTAGAGCCCTCACCTTGCTTTTCAGGAATTGCGAAACCATCACAACCATCAAAATCATCACTCGGCCATCCCTTCATTTCCTCTGGACTGGCTGTCAAATCTTCTGCCAGCTTGCGCACCTCGTCTTCATTTATCCATGAGTTTATCGAATTCATTATCTTATCCTTTCGTTGCCAGCTGTATTCCGCTTCTCGAGCTTCAGCTCTATTTCTCTCCTCAGTGTATTAAATTCTTCAAGAATCTCTGCTCCTTCTCTTAAAACTCCTACAGGAAGCCCCCTGGCACTCGCCTTTATAAATAGATCATCTCGCGGAATCTCCGCAGTCATGACCAGATTTGCTGGCAACACGGAACGCAATCCTTCACCCGCATCCACACTCTCACGGAGGTTTCTCTGCACCATCGTCAGCAATACACCCAAGATATGTAGCTTAGGGTTCATCTGCCTCACCTTTCTTAAGGCTTCTAACATTTTTGGCATGCTGCGAATTCCAAGTGGCTCCGACTGCTGTGGCACTAATACAGCATCCACCTCTACTAAGATATCCTTGGTAATCCCGAATAGCCCCGCTGCCGTGTCAACAATACAGATATCATAGCCTGCTTTTTCCGCATCTGTTAGAAATGATCTCACACCAGCACCCATGCTGGGCTCAGCTTCATAGCCAAAGCTCACATCATAGTCGCTACCCTGCCCTGCTGGCACGAGCGACAATGTCTCCATTCGCGTGGGTACGATCACGCTCTCGAAGCTCTCTCCTGCATCACTCAAATAATCAAAAAAACCTTTCAATGTCCGCGTTTTTTTAGTCAGCGACAAGCCTACAGAGCCCTGCGGGTCGGCATCGATGACGAGAACCTTCCGCCCAGAGCGCGCAAAGGCATATGCCAAATTTATCGAAACTGTGGTCTTCCCCACTCCACCTTTCTGACTAGAAACTCCTATCGTGATCACATCACAGACACTATACACCCGCCCCCATCTGAAAAGCTAAATTTATAGCTAATCTCACGAAAAAGAAAAAGAGGAAGCCGAGCAGCAAAACATCTGGTATTCTTGACCGGTAGGATTCATTACGATTTAATAGCTAAGGTTTTTTCGACACAGTGCCTAAGTTTTTCACGGATACGGAGTAAAGCAATACGAAGACTACCCGCTGAGCGCCCACTAGTGGCCGCGTATTCCTCCAGCGAGTGACCGGGAGTGTAGCGCTGTTGTATCATTTCTTTTTGGTCTTCGCTCAACTGGCCCAAGCAATTATCTAGAGCCGCGTGGAGATCTTTTTCCCCAGCAGATGGCGAGTTCGTATCACTGAGTAGATCCACAAGTTCCTCAGAGAACATGATCTTATCATGCCGCCGGGCACGTTGCCGCTGGTGATGCACCTCGTAGCGTGCGATCTGGAAGCTCCAAGCTATGAAATTAGTGCCAATTTCAAACTTATCACGCTTTTACCACGGTATCACGTTCGTCTCCTGCAACACATCAGCGACATCAGGGCTTCCCGGCATGAGTGACACGATGAATGCACGCAAGTTTGCCTGATGTTCCGTCAGGAGTTTAATAAATGCCTGAAGTTCTTTGGGATCTTTACGTTTTAAAAACATGCTCAATGTATAACCCATTTGTAACCAGTTTCGTTACAAAAAAATTATCCTTTTCTGGTAACTCGTGTTAATTGTAGAGATATTCTTGATCGTTTGATAGCCCTAGAATATTTTTCATTTCTCACACCTCTAAACTTTACACCCCTAAACGTATCCCTATTATATGATTACCATGTCACTCAGAGAGCTACCATCAGTCGAGAAATTCGCCAACTCACTTAGCAAAATAATCTCCCTACCAAAGCCATTGATTATCGGCTTCGTCCGGCGTGAACTAGATGGCTGGCGACAACAAATCCTAGATGGAAAAGAAGTGAATCGTGAGGAAATAGAGACTTCTATAACTGAAAATCTAAACCATTTCGCAGCCTCAAAACTCAAGCCTGTCATTAACGGCACAGGAGTCCTCATCCACACCAACCTCGGTAGATCTCCTCTTGGTAAGACCGCCGCTGATGCTCTAGTTAATATCGCTACAGGCTACTCAAACTTAGAGTTCAACCTCCCAGAAGGCACCCGAGGAAAGCGCGCTGGTTACTTAGAAACTGCCCTCGCCTGCCTGCTCGATGCCGAGGCCTCCACGGTGGTAAACAACTGTGCCGCCGCCCTCATCGTCATCCTTCGCCACTTGGCCAATGGTGAGAAAAACGAAGTCATCGTCTCGCGCGGTGAACTCGTAGAAATAGGTGGTGGCTTCCGTATCCCAGAAATTTTAGAAACATCCGGCGCTAAACTGGTAGAAGTGGGAGCAACAAACAAAACCCGCCTCAGCGACTACGCAAACGCCATCACCCCGAACACCGCACTCATTCTCAAAGTCCACCGATCTAATTTTTACATGGGAGGATTCACCGCCGAGCCAGAAGCAAGCGAGTTATCTGCACTCGCGCATGAGCACGGTATTCCGCTCGTCGAGGACATCGGCTCAGGCGCCCTCATGAATACAGATGAACTCGCCCCTATTGACCACGAGCCCACCCCACAAGCATCACTCAAAAATGGCATCGACCTAGTCTGCTTCTCTGGTGATAAACTCTTAGGTGGTCCACAATCTGGCATCATCGCAGGAAAATCCGACCTCATCGCAGGCATCAAGAATGAACCCTTCTTCCGCGCCGTCCGCTGCGACAAACTCATCCTCACTGTACTCCAAGAAAGCATTGATGAATACCTCCGCACCCAGTCAGACCCTAGCCAGACTGACATCCCCACACTCAGAAATCTTGCCGAAACCACGCAAAAACTTCAAGCTAGAGCAGATGTAATCCTCAGTAAAATTGGCGAAATCACCAAAGGTGAAATCACTAGCACTAACTCCACCGCCACCACTGGCGGAGGAACTATGCCCACCTCACAGATTCCATCGATCGCTCTCTCGGTAAACCCTACTGGCATCTCACTTAATCAGCTCTCTCGATCACTCCGCACAGGCAAACCAGCCATCGTAGGCTATACAGACCAAGAGAAATTCTGCCTAGATCTGCGCACCATCTTCCCCTGGCAAGACGATGCTATCGCATCTCAACTAAGGACGATTCTTGCTTAACGCATTTCCATATTCACTTGCTAATACTCATTAAATCCTTAAATTTCACTTAATATGAAAATAATATTTATTACCACCGCACTTTTGTTATCAGTGATCAATATGCCTATATTGGCTCAAGCTCCTGCTGCTAAAAAACAGACTGAAACAAAGACCAAGATCACAGCCAATGATGTCGCGCTTGAAGCGCTGAACCATGTCAAAAGTATTTTCACCATCACCGCCACTGCCACTGATATAGAGAAGGCAGCCAAGGCCGCTGCCGACGTTCAGTCTATATCGGAAAAGATAGTGGCACTCCAAGCAGTTCTCAAGGCAACACCGATGCCCACTGTCGCGGAGAAAAAGGCTTTCGCACAAAAAATGCTCCAATATGGACCACAAGTATCTGTCATCATCAAAAAAATGACGAGCACACTAGATGCCAACTCTAAGGAGGTAAACAAGATGATCCAACCAGCAGTGACTAGCTTCCAAGCAAAGATAAAACTAACAATGACCCTCATCGACACTTACTATCCTGAGAAAGAAATGACTCGTTATATGAACGAGCTAAAAGGAAAGTAACCCGTTGATATAGAGCACGCTTCACTTTTAAGCAATAAAAAGTATTGTATTCCATAATGTTGTATTGCGACCTAGTAATACAGTGCTAGTTCCCCTCTCCCAAACTAAAAGTTCTTCAGTTTTTCGCCCTCATAGATTGACAAGGCCACTCTGAAAATGCAGTGTAGTAATATGACATGGAATGATCAATTTCTCGACCTTTTTCGTAGCTGTTTAGATGAATTCAATAATGGCAATACTGATTTCAATAGCTACTACACTAAAGAAAACCTTAGATTCCTCAGCTCTATCGGATACAAGCCCCGCGAGCTATTTGACTTTGTAGAAGACCTCGGGGATGAGGGTGTCCCGTCAGAATCCACTGCTCTGCTTTTGGCATCTGTTAGACGCGACTACTTTCTAGTGGCTCAGGAAGGACTGCCGAGCGACAAAGAAATCACTCGTGATAGTCTCCCTTCATTTGGCGAAACGCTCGCAGATATTACTTATCTGCCTAGGATCATCGCAAAAGCACGTGCCAAACTCAAAGGCGAGCTAGACCCAGATGTTATGTATGGCTGTGGTGGGGATAGAAAATTCCTCAAAGACCATGGAAATATACCACCAGCAGATTTTCTGAGAAATGTCTGGGCAGCGGGAACTGATGATCTAAAAATAGCCAGCTACGTGAAGAACTACTCTGCGTAAAACTTACCACTACCCCATGAAAGATTATAAAGGAGAACAAATTCTCGTCGTCAAGCGTGAGCTATTCGACTCACTCGGTGCCTTCCAAGGCATCAATACTGATGTTCATCAGTATCACGCGGCACTATTAGATCCGTCTAACAACTTCTTCATCGACCGTGCAGCGGCCGAAGATGACCCCACTCACAAACAGCTCATCCCATACGCGCTGTTCCACTACCAGGGTAAATTCCTCAACTATCAACGTGGGAAATCTGGCGGTGAAGCACGACTTCATGCGAAACGCTCACTCGGCATAGGCGGTCATATCAATCCCGTTGACACCCGTGACGATCATCTAGGCGTCGAAACCTACATGGCTGGAGTAGAGCGCGAAATAGAAGAAGAGCTCAACATCAGCGGCAAGCACAGCCAGAGAATAGTCGCCGTCCTCAACGATGACTCAAACGAGGTGGGAAAAGTCCATCTAGGTGTCGTCCACCTCTTCGAGCTAGAATCAGATGAAGTCACTGCCAACGAAGACTCCATTGCAGATCTAAAGTTCAGCACCATCGCCGAACTCCAGGGCGATATGCGAGACTCACTAGAATCCTGGTCTCAGTACTGCGCAGATATTTTGGATCAAATCTAGTTATCATAAATAATTTAAATCATGAGCAAAACCCCACTAATACCCATCTTAATCTGCTCAGTTTTTAGTTTAAGTGCCTTTGCTCAAGACCTGCCTTCTATAGTTGAATCTATCTTACCTCATTGACAGCGTTCTATTTATAGCTTATAAAAGTTTATAAAATGTATCGTCTTTTTCTAGCCATCATCTTCATCTGTTGTTCGCTGTTTTCAGCGAATGCACACGAATCATTGTCACGTCCGGTCATCATCGGGGCGAGTCTTTCTGATGGCTATGAGCATACCGAGAGACTTGGCGGGCCCAAGTCAGATGCTCTCGCGCTAGATCTCTACCTACAGCAAGCCACCAATCTTCCTGCTGGAAGAATTACTAATTTTAGCAACCGATTTTGTTTTATTTACCCGCTTGGTATTTCACATAAGCAAGTGGCTGATGCGCTGGGATCTAAGCCTAGCGTGATCTTCGCAGTTGACCAGCTGTTCTGGCAACTCTATGGGAACTTCGCCTCTGCAGAACAGCGTCTCAGCACCTTTAAAGCCGCACTCGCTGAGCTGGATTCTATCACCTGTCCGCTAGTGATAGGCAACATCCCAGATGCCTCACGTTCAATAAACAAAATGCTATCTAGCACTCAGATCCCTAAAATTAAGACGATCAATAAAGCAAATCAGATCCTCGAGAAATGGGTGAAAAAAAGAAAGAAAACTGTCATTATTGACCTAGCCTCATTTATGAAGCTTTGTGTTTCAAATAAAGAAATCAAACTAAAGAATATCACTTACCCTGAGGGAACCACCAAGAACTTCCTCCAGGCTGATATGCTCCACCCTACTGCTTTAGGGGCTAAAGCGATCAGCTATGCAATCATCGAAGTACTCCAGACTATCTGTGATCTAAGCGACGAAAATTTAAATCTGCCCACAGCAAAGACGGCTACCGGCGTAACTCCATAAGGATGGTATTAGACTTCTTTATTCATCCATTTACCACGGTAGTGAACCCAGCTAAACACCGAGGCCTGAATGACTATATCTAGAGTGAATATATACCAGATCATTTTCAGATCTGCACCGTAGTGACTCACCATGAGCGTCAGTAATCCTACGCGGAAGACGAACATGGTAGCGAACGAATAGAACATCACGGTTCCTGTCGCACCCGCACCACGCATCGACATTTTCATCACCATTGCTGTCGCGAAAAATGGCTGAGCAAAGGCGACGATCATTACCAGCGAGACAGCGGCATCAGCCTGTGGTCCGCCACCTGGACTCATCACATTTACCAAAAAATCCGCTGCAAAAAATATCCCTATTCCCATCACGCTCATGACGACAAGCGCCAATCGCCAGCAAGTTCTTACCGCCTGCTGTGCTAGTTCTTTAGATCCCGCCCCCAGATACTGGCCAGCGAGGGTTGCTGCTGCTGTGCCGATGGCAAAGCCTGGCATAAAACTAATAGACTCTATCTGCACCGCCAGACCATGAGCACCGATGAGTCCCTCGTCCTTATCACCGATTAGTGCGATCATCCTTAGTCCATAGGCGTGGATCGACCACATGCCTAGAATTTCTATCAACTGAGGCACCCCCACCCTTACAATGCGCATGCTGATATCCCTGTTCCAGCGCAACCATTTTCGATGTAAAACGAGCAAGCTTTTCTGCGTTTCGCGCGGGTAGATTTTCCAGATAATCATCGCCAGTCCACCTGCCCATCCGATCACTGTCCCAAGAGCGATACCTTCCAGCCCCATACCTAGATACACTGCAAAAATGTAACTGCAAATCGCATTGATTACATTCACAGCCACCATCGCATTAAATGGTGTCCAAGTATCCCCAGCACCGCGGAGACAGGCACTGAGGACGAACACCACGCCACTCATGGGCGCAGAGAAGACTAGGATCTGGATGAACGCGAGAAAGTAGTCTTTAGCCGCCGCATTTAGACCAAAGAAATCTGCTAAGCTAGGAGCTAATAACCAGAGCATCAAGCCTGCCATCGCCCCTGTCACCAGCCCCAGGAAAATGGATTGGCCTACCGCACGCTCGGCGAGCACATAATCCCTAGCTCCATAGGCTCTTGCTACCAGTGCCTGTGCGCCAGTGGCGATAGCTCCTTGCATGATCATCATCAACCAGCCCATGTACATCATCAGCCCCATCATATCGATCACGGCACCCAGCTCTGCTGCCGGAGTCACATGCCCGGCGATGACTCTGTCCGCGAAGCCAACCAGCACGCTCATCAGATTTTGCAGTAATGGCCACATCGCGAGCGAGATGATTTGCTGGTTAAGAGTCAAGCCACCAAGCCGTCCACCCAGATCAACGGCTTCCGCCTTGATTGCCTCTGGATTCACCACATTTACCGCTCTTCCTGCTCCTTGCACGGGGAGAAAATGCCAGTGATAAATGATTTAGCAAGGGCAAAGGAATGATGATGATTTTAATTAGCCATTCACCTCTCTAAAAGTATTGTGGCCTGTCACCGCTCATGAGGGTGGGGATTTTTTAAGCAATTCTGCCTTTTGCTGGGGGTAAGTTTTGAGAAGATTTCTGCCAGGGTTTTGACGATGTTAGGGCTTTGGATGCGAAGAGTATCTAAAAGCTGAGAGAGCCCTCAGCACTTCTAAATCATCTTGCCCTTTACTCGTCTTCCCCGGTATCGACCATCACCATTTCGGCGAATTTCATAAGCGATTTATCCTTTAGCAAAATCTCGTCGAGGGCTTTGAACAAAATATCAGCATGTTCTGTGCCAATGATGTTATCGCGCTCTAATAGCTCTGATTCCTCTACGTCTCCCCAATCGTTATCTGCTGGATTAATGACGGTAAATGCGTGTTGCTCGAAGTCGAACATCACACTGGCGTATTTCTCAAATGCCTCGATATAAACTAGCAGAGCAATCCCATGATCACCTTTGCCATCCGTCCAGCGAGCCACATACTCCATATCAGGCATTTCTTCTTCATCATCTAGATAGACAAATCCAGATGAATAGACAGTCATAAACCCACAGCACTCACATGCAATATTGGTGATTTCTTCAAGTTGTTCTTCTACGGGCATGGTCTTTTATCGTATTGATTTAGACTCCTAGTTGAGTCTCGGCGAGCAACCTGTAGGTGCCATTGTTTGACATGAGTTCATCATGACTACCGCTCTCTACTATTTTACCATACTGTAGCACTAAGATGCGATCTGCGTCTCTAACAGTACTAAGTCTATGGGCGATGATCATCGATGTCCGTCCTTTCATGAGTGTGTCGAGCGCAGCTTGCACCAGCCTTTCATTCTCAGAATCGAGCGCGCTGGTCGCCTCATCCAAGAGCAAGATTTTAGGATCAGCTAGAATGGCTCTGGCGATAGCAACGCGTTGCCGTTGTCCTCCACTGAGCTTAATTCCACGTGGCCCCACAGTGGTATCGTAGCCAGTCTCAAATTCTGTGATGAAGTCATGCGCGTTAGCTTGTTTAGCGGCTTCGATGATCTCTTCCTTAGCAGCTCCTGGTTTACCGTAGGCGATGTTTTCTTCAATACTACCACCGAAAAGCAACACCTCCTGAGGAACCACTGCGATGGAACTTCGCAACTTCTTGAGACCTATTTCAGAAATAGCTTTCCCATCAAATTTAAGATCGCCTTCATGGCCCTGATAAAAGCCTAAAAGAAGTGCGAACATCGTAGATTTACCACCACCACTTGGCCCTACTAATGCCACACGTTCGCCAGTTTTTACTTCGAAATTAACGCCGTTCAGCACCTTCCCCTCTGGTCTAGATGGATAAGCGAAGCTGAGATTCTGGGCAGTGATACTGCCTACGAGTGGACCATCTGACTGAGAATCATAGTTCTCTTCCATCTCTTCATCAATAAGGTCACGGATTCTCTCGGTAGCTCCCGATGTGATCTGAAGCTGACTCATGATCTCCGGCACAGAGCCCAGTGAGGCAGCCACGAATACGCTAAAGAGAATGAAGCGAACGTAATTTTCGATATTGATCTCCCCATTCGCCAACATCTGTGCTCCATACCAGACGATGAATGCCACGGTGCTAAATAGCACAAGGATGATGAAGCTGATGAATGCCGCTCTAGCTTTCGCGCCATCAATTGTGATATTTAAAAAATTTGCCAGCGCTGAATCATATCGGGATTCTTCATATTCTTCATTACAAAATGCCTTGGTATCATAGATACCCATAATCGTTTCCTCTACCACGATATTCGTATCAGCTAATGCATCTTGAGTCGCCTTGGAAAAATTCTTAATCTTCTTCCCGAACACAGCAATAGCAAGAACCACTATAGGCACACTGCCCAGCATGATGAGCGACAACTTCCATGAGCAGATGAATATCACAATCAAGCCACCGATCAGTGTGACGATCATCCGGCCGAACTTAGGCACGGTGGTGATGAGAGTTTCCCGCATGATAGAAAGATCACCAGCGATACGAGAGCTAAGCTCTCCAGAGCGTTTCTCGGTAAGGTAATTCATAGGGAGCCTCACCATTCTACTGAACAGCGAACGACGGATCTCGTTCAGCGCACCTTCTCCAGAATTGATGAATCCACGGACTCTCCAATACGTAATAAATGATTGCAACAATAGCGCCCCAATCAACCATAGCACAATCACATTCACATTCGCGATTATGTCAGCTTTGCTCGCAGCGGCATCGCCCCCGCTCCCACCGGCGACCATCGATTTGCCGATGAGTTTAGACAGGAAATAGGGAAATGCTAATGAGAGAGCGGCAGTCGTATAGAGCGCGAAGAGTGATGGGATGAAGATGTGCTTGTAGCGATCCATGTAACCATACAAACCCATGGCATCTTTGAGACTCTTCCCCGCTTTACCTTTTTGTTTTTTGCGATCAACATCTGACATGTCTATCAGCTACGTGATTAAAGTGGTTTTGTAAAGCTCAGTTCATGTAATTTCCTCCTTGCAACGCACCCAGTGACCCGCTACTTCCTGCGCATGGCAAATGAAACCACACTGATTCTTCTAAAACCTGATTGCGTTGAAAAAAACCTCTCAGGAAACGTTCTAGGCAGATTCCAAGACAAAGGACTCACTATCCGTGGCATCAAGATGATGACACTGAGCAATGAGCTCCTCACCGAGCACTACTCACACGTAGCGGATAAGCCTTTCTTCCCAGAGATCGTCGCGTTCATGCAGCGTACACCCGTAGTAGCACTCGCCCTCGAAGGTGAGAACGCTATTGCCTTAGTAAGAGACCTCTTGGGACCTACAAACTCCGCAGAAGCACCTGCAGGAACCATCCGTGGCGACCTCGGCGAGAACATGATGATCAACGTCTGCCACGCATCAGACGGACCTGAAGCAGCCGCTACCGAGCTCAAGAGATTCTTCGGAGACGAAGAGATCTTCGCTTACTAAGCTAGATTTAAACTTTTAAAGAAAAGCACGTTCCTTAATTGGAGCGTGCTTTTTAATGTTTAACCACAGAAGATAAAGTCTCGGCTACAGTTCTGCATCACTTGTCATGTGAAGTTGCCTGTGTTTGAAGAATTGCTTCTGCCATTTGTAAAGATTGCTCAATATTGTGCTGCGGGTGCGGAGGCATCGGTTGCTCACCCCAAACTCCTTTTCCTCCCTGAATAATCTTATGAGAAAGGTATTCTGCAGCGTTCTTCTTCTTACTGTATTTTTTAGCAATATCGAGATACATTGGTCCGATAGATTTCTGATTACTCATGTGGCAGGCTAAGCAGGTAGATTCTGAAATCATGTTAGTTCCAGGTAGTTCTGCAGACATTCCAGCCATCCGTGGATCAGCTTTCTTGTCATCAATAGTAATCGCTTTTTGTGAGTAGGTAATCCGTTTTAGCTTTCCATCATTTCCATTATACCATTTAGAGCCATATTCTAAAACGTAGAGTTCTCCGTCTGCCCCAAACTCCATATCAGTAGGATGAACGAAACGGTGTCTTTGAAAGATCTTATTTTCACTCACTTTGTTTCCTTTCTCATCTAAGCGAATAAGAGTGAATTTCCCCTTATTCCAGTCGTAGGTAAAAAGTGATGAATCCATGCTGTTTGGAAATTTATAAGGTGAGTCAGAATACATCGCCGAGTAATAGACAGGACCAGCTGCGTTACATGATCTGTTCAGGGTCACAAAGGCTGGCTGAGCAACTGGTAAATCTCTCAGTCCGGTATTGTTGATTGATTCATTAATCGGTTTCTTGGGATCAAAAAATTCACCCACTTCTTTGGTGGCAAAATCATAGTCAGCATAGGGCTCGTTATTCCCTGAAAAGTAGGGCCAACCATGATTCCCCGCCTTACGAGCTCGATTAATTTCATCATATCCCTTAGGACCGCGTTCACTCTTCTTTCTACCGTCGGGTCCCACTTTCCCCCAGTAGAGAAAGTTAGTTTTAGGATCGATGGAAAAGCGGTATGGATTACGGCAGCCCATAATATAGATTTCTGGCTTGGTCTTGGCCATCCCTTTTGGAAAGAGATTCCCTTCTGGGATGTCATAGCCACCGTCTGCTCGAGGCTTAATACGGAGTATTTTACCGCGTAAGTCATTGGTATTAGCAGCGGTGCGCTGAGCATCTGCAAATTCTTTGTCTTCTCGTTCGTCGATAGGTGCAGATCCATTTGACATAAATGGATTCGTGTTGTCACCAGTGGCCAAATAAAGTAACCCGTCCGGACCAAATTCAACACCTCCTCCCTCATGACAAATGTTATTTCCTATATCGCGTGGGACTTTTAATATTGGCTTTTCGTCGCCCAATTTAGAACCATTAAAAGTAAAACGAGATAAATTGCTGAAATCCTTACCTTTCGGTGTGTAGTAGAGGTATATCCATCCGTTCTTTTCAAAATCTGGGTCTAGTGCGATACCGAGTAGGCCGGTCTCACGGTCAGCAGGAGATTTACCACTCTGCCGGTATTGCACTTTTAGCTCAGCCACCGTGACGGTCTTTTGAGTTATAGGGTGGTAGAGCTTTATTTTTCCCCTACGCTCGATAATAAACGCTCTGCCATCTTTGGTGATCGCAACCTCCATCGCATCTTCAAAGCCCTCACTGATCGTTTCAATTTTAAAGTTTTCGTCTTTAGGGATGCTCTGTTCGGCATTAAGTAAATTGCTGCTGATTAACGTGAACAAGGTGAGTAGCGGGAAGTGTTTAATCGACATGAATTTAGTTGAGGTTGCTAAAAACTATAATGGGATAGAGAAAAATCAATAAGGTATTTATAACTTCTCCGGCTCGCTAAGTAGCTGAGCAACTCTATTCAGCAACCTACCAGCATCTCCCCCATCAATCACCCGGTGGTCGAAGGTTAAAACTAGTTCGGCCTCAATTACTGGGACGAAGGCGTTCACTTGATCGCTCCAGACTGGCTTTTTCACGCCGGCGCTGATGCCTAGGATGAGAGTCTCGTTTGGTAATGGGATCGGGGTGCCCCAGGTGAGGCCAAACGTTCCGAAGTTGGTAACGGTGGCGATGCCTCCTTTGGTGGCATGCTCAGGGAGTCTCCTGGATCTAGACTGATCGACTAATTCTGCGTATTCTGCACTGAGGGCACTGACGGATTTGGTATCTACTTGCCGGATCACGGGGACCATGACTCCATCTTCGACCTGCACTGCGCAGCCGATATCAAAACTTTTAGGATGAACTATTTTCTCACCGATCAGGAATCCTGCTGCCGAGGGGAATTCCGCCAATGCGAGGGCAAAGGCGCGTAGGACATAGAGCGTGAGTCCTGGCTTAGGATTCTGTGCACGGCGATGATCTAACAGTTTATCCATGATAAGTGGATGTCCAACCGATGCTAGAGGACGCGACCATGATCTACGCATGGCATCAGCCACAGCAAGACGCATCGGTGAGGCCGGTGAGGCTGGCCACTCGCTGATGTATTCTAGGAATCCTTCTAGATCCTCTACCGTCACACGTCCTCCGCCACCACTTCCCGCTATGGCTGAAATGTCTGCCGCGCGGAGGCCAAGCTCATCCATCCGTGCACGCATTCTTGGTGAGATATAGTGAGCTCCTTTTTTACCTGCTGGAACAGGGAGACCTTGAACGGTTGGGGCTACGTCTTTTGGCTCAAAGTAGCCACCGTCTTCGGTCTTAAAATGTAGATTCGTTTCCTCTTCTGACTGCCTACCTTGGTTATCCACAGCATCACTCACGCCTTCACTCACAGTAGATACACCAGTTCGCTCGATCTCTTCAGCGGTGGCTTCCACAGTTCCTAGCACACTACCTACAGCATAACTCGTATTTTCCTCTGCGAATATTTCCTTCACCACTCCACCGCACAGTGTGGTGATCCCCATGATCGCTTTGCTCGTTTCTACTTCGATAATTTCCTGATCCATCTCAACAGTGTCGCCAACTGCTACATTGAAACGGATGATGGTGGCCTCGGCGATTGATTCTCCGAGTTGAGGCATGACGATTGGAATTCTAGGCATATTTTTTAGTAAGTGAATTTTAGTAAGCTAGAAGCTGTTTGAGTGCGTGACTGATCGATTCTGGAGTCGGCCGATGCGCAGCCCAGAGCTTAGGGTGATATGGAATAGGAGTGTCTTTGGCGTTGAGTCTCATCGGTGGTGCATCAAGAAGATGGAACCCTTCTTTAACTACACGTGCGACAATTTCCGCAGTGACCCCGCCCCAAGGGAAGGCTTCTCCTACGGCTAACAGTCTGCCGGTGCGCGCTACTGAGGCAATGACAGTATCGGTATCCAGCGGCTTCACGGAACGCAGATCTACGACTTCTATTTCCCACCCCTCTGCCTGTAGCATCTCGGCGGCGCGCACTGCTTCATGCACCATCGCGCTGTAGGTCACAACGGTAGCATGCTTACCCGGACGAGTGATTCTGGCTTTGCCGATAGGGAGACGGATACCATCCCCGTCATAGTTATCGCTTTTAAGCCAACGGTAGAGAAATTTATGCTCACAGTAGATGACAGGATCATCCATCGCGATCCCCTCTAACAGCATGTGGTAGGCATCTGAAACAGTGGCAGGAGTCAGGACGATACATCCTGGATAGTGACTGTAGATGGCCTCGATACTCTGACTGTGAAATGGCCCAGACCCTGGAGTTCCTCCTGAAGGCATCCTTATGGTGATAGGGATTGGCACACCAGTACGGTAGAAGTGAGTTGCTGCATTGTTAACGATCTGATTAAATCCGACTGAAGAGAAATCAGCGAACTGCATTTCTATAATAGGCCGCATGCCCTCAATAGCCGCTCCGATGGCCATGCCAACCATTGCATCTTCGCTGATGGGTGAATCCATGACGCGATCCGGCCACTTTTCTTGAAGTCCTTTGGTGGCCTTGAATGCACCACCAAACCCCCCAATATCCTGTCCGTAAATGAACACTGTCTCATCGGTTTCGAGCGCTTTATACTGAGCGTCTCTAATGGCATCTATATAAGTAACTGACATATGAAAAATTTAGTTAATTGATTCTCTCGGCTACTTACCAATTACGATAACTCCCTCTCGCTAACGCGCACCAATCTTCCTTGTAAGGATCTGGCTCATCCTCTTTCTGGGCGGTGGTGACTGCCAGCTGGACTTCCTGCTTAGCTGATTCTTCCCAATCTGCGAGTTCTTCCTCTGTAAGCCAGCCCCGTTCTAAAAGTTGCTGTTTCCCAACATCCATACAGTCTCTACCGTAGTGGTTGGTTCTGATTTCCTCCGGTATGTATGAGCCGTCATCGTGTTCGCCGTGGCCACTGAGACGTAAAAGTTTCGCCACCACCATCTGCGGGCCTGCTCCATTCCTAGCAGAGTCTATTGCTTGGCCGATTACTGTGGCACAGGCGAGGGTGTCAGTCCCGTCCACAGAATGGCCGGCCACTCCGTAGCCTTTAGCGCGGTCTATTAGATCATCGCATGCATATTGCTTGCTGTTTGGGGTGGAATAAGCGAACTGGTTATCAGCCACGACAACGACTACGGGCAGTTTCTCGACCGCAACATAATTTAAACCTTCATGGAATGCGCCAGTAGATGTCGCACCATCGCCTATGCATGTGGCACCAACGCAACCATCTAGTTTCCCTTGAAGTTGCCGAGCCTTGAGCATCCCACCCAATACTGAGAGAGATGAGCCTAAATGACTGATCATGGCGACTACGCCCTCTTTAGGTCTACCACGGTGGATGTTCCCATCACGTGCTTTCATTGGACCTTTCACAGACCCTAGATAGGTTCTAGTGGCATCGAGTATCTCTTCACCGAAAGCGGTTCTCCCTGCTTGATCACGGATCAGTGGGGCGAAAATATCTTTTCCCTGCTCGAGTCTAGCACCTATTGAGGCGCTTACAGCCTCCTGTCCTCGTCCTAAATATACACCACCCACGATCTTTCCAGCCTTGTAGAGAGAACTGAACTTCGCTTCTAACAGTCTAGCTCTCACCATGGCGTGATAGACTTTACGTGCATGTTCTTTTGTTAGATCCATTGTATCTTTCTTTGTCTGACTTGTGCTTCGTTATTATTGAAATAGTCCAGGAATGACGCTGGGCAAAGACTACTACTTTATTTCTGCTCACCGCAAACATTTTCCAACACTAATAAAAATCAATCCAGAAAAATAACATTGCAGACTAAATTTTTATTGCATAATAAAGCTATAATGAGGCATAACACCCCTCTGCCTTGAACGGACTTCCCACGAATATTATTTTATGAAACCTACACTTTTAATACTAGCCGCAGGCATGGGTAGCCGATACGGCGGTCTCAAGCAGATGGATCCTATGGGGCCGAATGGCGAAACCGTACTCGATTACTCAGTCTATGATGCGATTCGCGCAGGATTCACACGTGTAGTCTTCGTTATTCGTGAGGATTTCGCAGATGATTTCAAAAGCCAAATAGGTAATAAATTCGCGGGTCAAATAGAGGTGGTTTACTGCTGCCAGGATCTCAATGATTTACCAGGGAATTTCAATCTTCCGGCCGGAAGAATCAAACCATGGGGAACTGGTCATGCTATATTAGCAGCTAGAAATATTATCGATTCATATTTTGCTGTAATCAATGCGGATGATTTTTACGGCAGTGATTCTTTCCAGCAGATCACCTCTTATTTCAAAGAACATGAAAAATCTACAGGTTCAAAAGATCACTACTGCATGGTCGGTTACAAACTAAGTAACACACTTTCTAATCATGGTGATGTGAACCGAGGAATCTGCACGAATACTAATGGGTTTCTCGACACAGTGGAAGAGCACACCGAAATACTCATCGAGAAAGATGGTGTCTGCCGTGGTAATAACATGGCTGGCGATAGAGTAGAAATTTCTACCTCTGCAATCGCATCCATGAACTTCTGGGGCTTCTCAGGAAACCTCATGCAGCAACTCGAGTCTCATTTCATAGAATTTCTAAATGTCCGCGGCACCGAGATGGATTCTGAATGCTACATCCCTACTGTGGTAGATGAACTACTCACCACTAATAAAGCAGACTGTAACATCCTAGAAACTGCGAGTTCTTGGTTCGGTGTGACCTATCCACAAGACAAGGAAGCCTGCGTGGAGAGCATCAAAAATCTCGTCGAATCTGGAGAATACCCCACTAAGCTCTGGGGATAAATCATTTCATATTAAGTCATCATCTATAAATAGTCATGATTTGGCCGCTGTGGCTAATCTCTTCGTTCTAAGTGCAGACTATCGTCAGTGCGGCGCCCTATGGCTCTGGGCATATAAATGACACCTATTGCGCTTATTATGATCAGGCTGGTCTGCGTATTCGATATATTCACCAGCGTATCAACCATAGGTAAGCGCTCAACGTAGCACCCTTCAAAATACACAAGGACGGTTCACAACCTCGACCGTACTAGGTCCCAAATAGCACTCGCTGAATCCATCGAAAACCAGATGAGTGCGATGGAAGCGGTGGTAGCGAAGTATAGTTAAAGCTTATTGCTCAGCATAGATCAACGTCACTTCTTCGGCGATGATGGCTAGACCAGCTTTCACTTTCTCAGCAGGCATGGTGTAGGTGACGCGGATGCACTCATCGGTGTGCTTCCAGTCTGCACATTCTTCGTCTAGGCCGAAGAAGAAATGATGTCCAGAGACAACCAACACTCCTCTCTCTTTTAGTCTAACATAGAGCTCTTGCGTGCTGATGGGTAAGTCCTTAAACCAGATCCACAGGAAAAGCGCACCCTCGCTAACATGATGTCTGTAGGGTAACTCGTCCGGAAAAAACTCTGCCACCCATTGCTGGGCTTGAAGAGATTTTTCTTTATAGTAGGGCTTCACGATATCGTTACTGATTTTGAGGATTTCTCCTGACTCCAGGAGCGGACGCATCAGAGCTTGGCCGATATTGTTATTCGCGAGCCCGATGATCGCACTCATAGATGAAACGGCAGCGGCTATCTCCTCACTCGCGACAACGATCCCGGTACGCGTGCCAGGTAGTCCAATTTTAGAAAGACTGAGCGTAAGGATCACTTGCTCGTCCCACATTGGATTTGCCTCTGCGAAGAAAATGTTAGGGAATGGTGCTCCGTAAGCATTGTCGATGATGAATGGGATGCCGTGTTGTTTCGCAAGATCAGCTAGACGCGTCATCTCGGTATCAGTGATTACATTCCCAGTGGGGTTCGTAGGCCGCGAAACACAAATCGCGGCGATGTCATCGGTGATTTCTAGAGCATCGAAATCAACTCGGTATTTAAACTGGTGGTCGCCAATCTCTTCGATAATCGGCTTGTATGCCTTGAAGAAATCTTCCCCCACTGACTGATTTGCGTAGCCGATATATTCTGGCACTACGGGTAAAAGAATTTTCTTTCTCCTGCCATCGGACATTCTTCCACCGAGGGCATTAAAAAGGAAAAAGAATGCGGTTTGTCCCCCGCTGGTGATGGCAATATTTTTTTCGGTAACATCCCAACCAAAGTGCTTCGTTAGCATTTCAGCAATGGCTTTAAGAAATGCGGGAGTGCCACTGGGTGGGTCGTAGTTTCCCAGCATCACTTCCATACTGCCTGGCATATTAATCGGCTTAGCCATGATTTCTTCCATCCGCTGACGCCAAATGGCATCAACTTCTGGGATGTGCGCGGGCTGCCCACCACCCAGCATGATCATTTCTTCACCACCCTCAGCAAGGGCATTCCCGAGATCACTCATGAGTTCCTCGATGCCACTACCTAGACAAAGTCTCTCACCAAATTTTGAAAATTCTATATTCATTGTTTCTAATCTAACAGACTCCAGACACTAACTCGATCTACCCCAGAGGCAACTATAAAACACGAGGTGCTAGAACAGAAATTCACCCCAGATAAAGCCTTAGCTGGTGGCTAACTTTACTGAGGTTTTAAAAATCATAGCTGAGTATCTATTCAGAAAGCCCTGGGCTTGATGGCTCCGGTGCGGGTACATCTGGAAGACTAGGCACCACAGGAGTTGGGTCTGGCACCACAGGATTTGGAGTTACTATATTATCAGGAACGATAAGACCTGCCTTTGGATCAACTGGAATAGGAGCAGTGATACTAGGCACGGGTTCCGGAGCTATACCAAGTGTTGGATCTGGTGAGCCGATTCCCTGCACAAGAGGATCTGGAGCCACGTCTGGGACGATTGGAATACCATTTGCTCCCGGCGCGATAACGCTAGGATCAATTGGCACAGTGTTAGTCAGCAAGCCTTGGGTCACAACCATGACGCTAGAAACGAATCCAGTTTCGCCAGTCTCGGTGACAACCTCGATAAAGTCTTTTTCTCCACCGATAACGCGAAGTATGTCACCTACTTTGAGAACTTTCTTAAAGCGGTCGCCAGCCTTAGGGACTTTCTCAAAGAGCGCTGTATTGCGGATCACTACCTCAACAATGTCACCATGGTTAAATCCATGATTATTTGAATTTACTAAAGCGGAGCCATTTACAGACAAATTACCACTTCCTGATCCCCCCCCAAAAGAGTCTAAAGGATTGTAATCTGATTTGCTAATTGGCTGATTGAGCTTATCCAGTGCACCACAGCTAACAAACACAACAGACACTCCAATAATAGGGAGACTTCTTAAAGTTTTCATTATTCAAAATATGCTCTAAAATTCCTTATTGGTCAAAGAATTTTCATATTTTCTAAGTAAATACTCTTTCACTCCATCCTCCCAATTCCTAACCCTGGTATTTAATTCCTCTGATAAACGCTTTGGTCTCATCGCGGTAAACCTCGGTCGATCTTGTCTGAAAAAGGTGATATCATCTAGGTTAGTTTTATCGATTAAACTCAAATCAGCATTCACTATGCCTAGTTTCGTAGCTATCAGCATTATTTTGCTAGCATAGCTGAACCACGATTCAGGTATGGCATCATTGCTCAAATGAACCACGCCCTTCAACTTTGATTCTAGTAATTCACTTAATACAGGGACCAAATCATCGCTAAAATTTGGCACCGAAAACTTATCCCAGATATAGCATGCCCGCTCGCCTGCGATCGCGGTATTTACCACCTGATCCACAAAAGTCTCTCGTCCATAACCAAACAACCAACTGACTCTCCCAATCACGCTATTCTCACACGCCTGCATTACCGCTTGCTCAGCAGCCAGCTTCGTCTTAGAATAAACTCCGCTTCCGTGGGTGCGGGATGCTTCTTCATGGATGATGTTTTTTCTACCTTCTAGAACATAATCGGTGCTGACTTGAAGCATCTTAGAGCCTTTCTGATGGCAAATTTCTGCCATGACCCGTGGCGCAGTACTATTCACTTGCATCGCTTTTTCTGGCTGATCAAGGCATTGCTCCAGCCCAGACATCGCCGCATTATTGATCAAGAAATCGAACTCTAGCCTACTGAGAGTCTCTGATAACTTGATCGTATCGCTGAGGTCAACATCAGCTCGCGTCAATGGAATAATCAGATAATCATCCTTCAATAATCGGCAACACGCCTCACCAAGTAAACCCTGAGCACCGGTGATAACTATTTTTTTCATTAAAAAAAGCCGCCATGCGTATACATAACGGCTATAAGATGTTTCTTTAGTATTAGGGTTTTGTTTTCTAAATTAGCCCATATACATCCCTTCAGAGACATCTTCACCTAAATAGCTAGTGGCGGTGCTCTCATCTAGCATCCCACCATTTCTGATGCTATCTAGCGTCTTGCGACTTCCGCGGGCGGTCTGAGGACCAGCCACTTTATTTTTCACCGCACCTACTACTGTAGGGGTGACGGCGAGCATTCCGAGACAAGCTAGAGAAAATGCAACTGGTCTCCTTGCGCCACGATGCATCATGTCACCTAGGATTATACCTGCTGCCACTCCTAACACAGTAGGTGCTGCAGCTGATGATTTTTTCTTCCAATTCTTCCTGACTTTAGGCTGTGCGTATTCCATGGCTGTATTAAAACTCATTTTAGAGAATAAAAAAACCAAATTCTTTATCTTTTATTACTTCTCCTAAGTCAGATTCATGTGCATCGTCTGCGCATGGCAGAAACATACGCACTCATTCTCGCTGGCGGCAGCGGCACACGCTTCTGGCCGCTCTCGCGCGATTCCAGACCCAAACAGCTGCTAGACCTCTTTGGCGACACCACATTACTCAACCAAACCATCGACCGACTCACTGGTCTTATCCCCAAGGAAAACATCCTTATTCTCACTAATAAGCTTCAAGAGGATGCCGTAAGAGAAGTCGCTTCTGATCTGCCTCCAGAGAATATTTTCGCAGAACCAGTCAAGCGTGACACTGGACCAGCCGTAGCGCTGGGTGCTGGACTCATCGCAGCCAGAGATCCGGAGGCAACCATGCTGGTACTCCCGGCTGACCAGCTCATCCAGGATGTGACAGAATTTCATAACGTGATGGCAGATGCGATCCTAACTGCATCAAACACGGATGCGCTTGTCACCATCGGGATCAAACCCACTTGGGCCTGCCCATCATTTGGCTACATAGAACGAGGTAAAAAAGCGACTATTTCCGGACTAAGCCTCATTCACTCACCGCACGAAGTGGTGAAATTCCGCGAAAAGCCAAATCCGCAACTTGCTGAGCAATTCCTGCGGCAGGGTAACTTCGCATGGAATGCAGGGATGTTCATCTGGTCCATACCTACCGTGATCAATGAACTCACCCGCCACACACCCCAACTAGCCAACTTCGTCTCTGAAATACGTAAATCTAGTGATGTCCAGGCGACAGTCGACGCGCAGTTCCCTGACTTAGATGCCATCTCTATCGACTACGCGCTGATGGAAAATGCAACGCGTGTGCTGAACATAGAGGCAACCTTCGACTGGGATGACGTAGGTTCCTGGATCTCAGTCTCTAAATACCTTCATCAAGAACCCCAGAACAACGCCACTAATTCGCCACTAGTAGAAATAGACAGTCAGAACAACATCGTCTTTACCAAATCAAAAAGCACCCAAGTAGCGCTGCTCGGAGTAGATGATCTCATCATCGTGCAGACAGACGATGCTATTCTTGTGGCAAATCGTCATCAAGCGGATGATATTAAGCAGCTTATCAATAAACTTCCAAAAGAACTCCACTAATCTCACTAATATAATGGCCATCAACATCAGAACTCACGCAGCAGACATCCTAGAATACTGGCAAGATGGCAGGCACTATGCTGACAGCCTCATTAACAGATGGAAACGTGAGGAAGAGTTATCACCTGAGGATAGAAATCTGCTAAACGCGCTAGTCATCGGAGTGATCCGCAACCAGAGTCTGTTAGATCATTTCATCGCACAGCTCCGTGAGGGGAAAATTGATATGGAGCTGAGAAATGTTCTGCGTATTGGTATTTTCCAGATCCTTTTCATGGGCGTCGCTGACCACGCCGCTGTTAATGAAACTGTAGAAGGCACACGCAAAGGGCTCAGAGGTCTTGTGAATGCTGTTTTAAGACGAACCCTTCGCGAGAAAGAAGAACTGTTAGGCCAAATCAAAGACCTACCACTACAAGTCCAGTTCTCCCACCCCAAATGGCTATGCCAGCGCTGGGAAGAATCCTTTACGCCCGAGCAACTAAGAGACCTGTTAGAATGGAACCAAACCCCCACCACGCTCACCTTTAGGATTAATTCGCTCGTCCCAGAGGCGCAAGAAATAGTCAGTAACTCACCGAATGTCGATCAGCTAGAAGATCATCCAGAGTTTTATCGCTCATTGAAATTACCGAAACACGAATGGATGGACCAAGGCTACATCTACATCCAAGATCCAGCGACTCAGCACGCAGTTAATCTGTTAGATCCAAAGGAGGGTGAGACCATCCTCGATGCCTGTGCTGCTCCCGGCGGAAAATCCACACAAATCGCCGCAGCTATGTCGAATAAAGGCAAACTACTCTGTACCGACTCTAATCCAAAGCGAATCCCCCGCCTGTTAGAAAACCTCGAAAACCTCAACGTCAAAATCGCCGAGACAGAAGTCTTCGACTGGACCGATCCAGCCCCAGAAAAATGGCATAACCATTTCGATGGCATCCTGTTAGACGTCCCCTGCTCCAATACCGGCGTGCTACGCAAGCGTATAGATGCCCGTTGGAGAATGACACCAGAAAGTTTTACTCAGCTCCGCGAACTCCAACTCAAGATCCTCAGCAACGCTCTCCCCTGCGTAAAAGTAGGCGGTAGGATCGTCTACTCGACCTGCTCGATCGATGCCGTAGAGAATAAAGAATTAATCAAACAATTCCTAATCGACCACCCAGAGTTCGAATTAACAGAGGAACAACAGATCTACCCCTTCGAGCACCAGACAGATGGAGCTTATGCTGCGGTGCTAACTAGAAAATCCTGATTCATCGAATACTCTTCCAAGGTTCTTCCTCAGACACATCCACGGCTAGTTCTGCCGCAGATGATTTATTGCCGAAAATAGCCAGCAGTTTTACCACGTCTGAACCGACATTAAAGGAAGCGTGCACTACGCCGGGAGGGACGTAAATCACATCTCCTGCATGGCAGATTTTCTTTTCTTCACCGATCCATTGCTCCACCTCTCCTTGCAAAATATAGAGAAACTCTTCCCTGTCATCGTGGTAGTGGAAGTGATGCCCTTCCCCGACAGCGAAAGTAGCACGCACTAGAATGACATCCTTAGCGGGAACCTTATGTTCACCAAGCGATGAGATGAATTCGTTCTGACATTTGTCGTCACCTTCTATCTGGATGTCTTCTGCTTTGATGAACATGATTGTGTTATTTTAGTGGTATCTTTTTAAATTCCCTCGTGAGCTTGGTCAACGACTCTTCTACTCCCATGCGCTCAAGACTTGAGGCTCCGACAAAGCCAACGCAATCTGTATTTTGATTGATGTATTTAGCATCTTCAGGAGTGTTGATAGGTCCACCGTGGGATAGAAAAATAATATCTTTTCGCACCGTGCTCGCCGCTTCAATAATAGACTGAATCTGCTTCACTGAGTCGTCCATGGTGATGACGGCACCAGTCACCCCGATAGAACCACCCACAGTGGTTCCGCAGTGAGCGATGATTGAATCTGCACCAGCCTTTGCCATCTCTACTGCTTGCTCTGGGGTGGTGACATAGACGGTAGTAAATAAATCCATTTTACGCGCTAGCGCGATCATTTCATACTCTTTCTTCACGCTCATCCCCGTCTCTTCGAGGACTTGACCGAAGTGTCCATCTACGAGCGTGTGAGTCGGGAAATTATTCACTCCTGAGAATCCCATCTCTTTGATCCTGCCAAGCCAGTGCCACATCCTTCTGCGTGGGTCAGTAGCATGAACACCCGCGATGACGGGGATTTCTTCAACGATTGGAAGCACCTCGTATTCACCGATTTCCATCGCTACAGCATTGGCATCACCATAGGCCATCAGTCCGGCAGTGGAGCCATGACCAGCCATTCTAAATCTACCTGAGTTATAGACGATGATCAGATCCGCGCCGCCTTTTTCAATGAACTTCGCACTAATTCCAGTGCCAGCTCCAGCGGCGATAATGGATTCGTTATTCTTAAGTGTCTCGTGAAGTCGATCGATGACCTCTTGTCTTGTGTAGGGATTCCCCTTTCCTGTCCATGGATTTGGCATATTGTTAGGAAAGTAACTATTTAATCATTCTACGCCAGCCAGAACGCCAAACGCTAACACACATAAACGCACGAAAAATACACATTGATCAGCTAACGATAAATAATTGTGTAATTTGGATTTTAATGGATAGTAGAATATCAAGAGAATGAATAATGAAATAGAAAAGCAGGAATACAAACATGTCTTTGGAGACCAGACTCTCACACGCATTGCACATTCAGGCATACAAGATGAGAGAGACTGGCTGATGGAACGTCAGACCTCCGGCGTTCTCGCACAATTCCAAATCCATCATCTTGGAGAAATCATCGCCAGCAAACCTTACTCAGTCATCAGACACGAGCAAGATGCTGCCTTCTTCCTCTCTACCATATCAGGTTCTGGGAAAGTGCTAGTGAATGGCGAATGGATTATCTGCAGAGAAAATCAGGCCGTGGTTCTGCCACCGAATCGTTTAAATGCTCTGAGAGCCTACACAGACGAGCCCTGGAAATTTCATTATGTTAGATACCATCAGGAAGAAGGGCAAATTCCATTCATTCGTTGTAAAGAACCTGTGATTTCAAGTTTTTCGACAAGCTCATTTTCGCTCATGATGGATGGATTTCTTGCTGAAGTACATTCCGAAAACCGAGCTAAATACATTTGGCAATGGCTTCAGTTGATTCAGTTAAGTATTACTGATTTCTGCGAGCCGTGGTTAGTTGATGACCGGCTGTGGAAGCTCTGGGATGAAGTAGGACAAAAACTTAAAACTTCATGGTCGTTAGATGAGATGGCACAAAAAGCTTCTCTAAGTGGTGAACATCTCAGAAGACTGACAACTCAAACTTACGGAAGAAGCCCGATGAAGCAACTGAGCTGGCTAAGAATGCAACGTGCTGCAGAGCTACTTATCTGCACCGATGACAAGGTGGAAGTGATCGGTATGGAATGTGGCTATAACAACGTCAATACATTCACCAGCACCTTTAAGAAGTTCTTCATACTTACCCCATCAGATTACAGGGGTGATTTAGGCCAATCCTAGTAGTCTCTGGCGTTAACTATTTTTCAGCTTCTATTTCTTTCTCTGTAAACGGCAGCTTACGGTCTTTGTATTTTTCTCTTACCTGCTTCACAAGGTCGATCTTGATGTCGCCTAACTGCACTTCAAATGCATTGCGCACATAATTAACAACATCCATGACTTCTTGGTCTGTTAGAGTGTTATGAGCGGGCATAACACCGTTGTATTTTTTGCGGGATACGGTGACTGGTCCTGTGAGACCTTTAGCCACGACCATGATGGCGTGCTTAGGGTTTCTGGTGAGCCATTCTGAGCCCGATAGTGGTGGGAAGACTCTTGGTGTACCTTCGCCCTCGGGCTGGTGACAGGCAACACAAGTCTCTCGATAAATTTTTTTCCCATTTAAGGCACTTGCTGAGAGTCTCTTTCTCTTAGGTGCCACGGCAGGTTCTGGCTTCTTACCATGATTAAGCATGGCTATCTCCATCACGTGACTGAGATATGTGTCTTTCTTCAAGCTATCTTTGATTGCCGCTTTTTTGTCATTGAGGATCTTTAGGATTTCCGTGCTCCGAGGGACTTCACAAGTCACTAGTAATGTTGCTAGTTGCTGATCCGCACTATAAGTTTCCATTCCTGCAAGCCACCTTTTGGCGTTCTCTAGTGTAGGCTTGCTAGTGCTAATGATACTAGCGTCAGGAGCAGTGTGAAAGAGATTAGACACATTAACACCAAGTTGTGCGAGTGCGTAATGAGCATGGATTTCAGCGATTGCGTAGGAGGCTTTTGCTTTACTCGCTGCGATGAGCGTGAGTCCCGCAACATTTTCTTTGCCACCTTTGACCAAAAGATGCTGAGCTTGGAGTCTCCAGAATAGGTTGTCATTGCTGAGAGCTTCTAGTTGTTGCTTGGCTGTCTCTAGTTTAGGAAATGGCTTCACAGTGGCGTTCTTCGGCATGATTCTATAGATGCGTCCGTGTTTGCGATCGCGATGCTTGCTAATATAAGCGTTACCTTTCCCGCGCTTCTGGTCAGGGCCATAGACGTTATGCTGGACGATGGAATTATACCAATCTGCAATGTAGATAGCTCCATCTGGACCGACCTCTGCGGCTACAGGCGCGGACCAAGCATCAGCCGATGCATAGATATTCTGCTCTGTATTGGTGGTTTTAAATCCAGCACCATTCCGTTGGACGATAGGTGCCGCAACAAGTTTCCCAGTGGGTGCACAGATAAGAGCGCGGCGGTTCCACCACTCTTTATCGAAGAGTCTGGCAGTGTAGATAGCGTGACCTGCAGCAGCGGTGAACCGTTCCTTTTGATCTACTTGGAAGTAGTCAAAGGTGGTTGGAAAAATGAGATTCTCTTCATCCGCACGTGGAGTCACCTGAGGCTTGGCTCCCGCATCTTGGTAGTGACGCAACGGCATACCGACAAAGAAGGATGCGTTATTGTTCGCCGTAGAGCCTAAGATCCTGCCTTGTTCATTAAACCCAAGACCCCACGTGTTATTAGTCGTAGATTGTATGATCTCAAAGTCTGAACCATCTTTTTTGAAACGAAATACTCCTTTTTTTAGGTTATGCTCTTTTCCCGCTACTTTAGTTTTAATTCCTGAGTAACCTACGGTCCCATAGATCCAGCCATCGAATCCTAGACGAACATTTGACACTGTTGCATGAGTATCACTAAGACTAATCCCTCCAAAAATCACATTACGTTTATCTGACTTGCCATCGCCATCCGTATCTTCAAGGAAGATCATTTCACCATTGTTGGTAGTGATGCAACCGCCGTCGATAGGCAACACAGTAGTGGCGATACTGAGTCCTTCGGCGAAGACAGAAACCTTGTCCGCTTTGCCATCCTTGTCTGTGTCTTCGAGAATTTTTATTTTATCGAGTCCCGGAGTATTCATGACGAAACTATTAGGATAGTCATAGGCTTCCACCACCCACAATCTGCCTTTGTCATCCCAGCCAATGGCGATTGGATTAACGACCATAGGCTCAGAGGCGAATAGCTGTAGTTCCATTCCAGCGGGAACCTGTGCTAGCTTCATAGAGTCTGCTACAGAAAGTGCTTTTTGAAATTGTGTGTGTGGAACTTTGCGGTCTAGTGGAGTCCCCCAGCCTTTACCTGGGATAATGTTGACCTCCGAAGTGTAGTATTCGAGTTTAGGAAGCTTGAGCTTGTTGACCAGATCTGCCTTTTCATTCAGTGTCCACATAAGTCCACGATAAACGAGGTCTTGATATTCAGGCAGTCCCCAGCAGCGATCATCATGCCCACTTGCGGTATAAAATATTCTACCTTTGCCATTGGTGCGCACCCAAGTCCATGGCTCTTCTTCACGCTTCTGAAGTACGATCCGATCTTGATTATGTTTCTGATGCACGTAGGATTCGTCCCAACACTCGAAGCCAGGAAATCCTTTCATCACTGGATGTTCTGGATTGACTATTTTAGTACGAAAGACTCCTCTTCCATGTGATTTAAACTGAGCTCCTAGAAGTTTGATGTATGGATCAGAGTTTCTAAAGCAACCACAAGCTGAATGAAGAAATACGCAGGCTCCGCCATTACTAGAGTAATCTAACAGTGCTTCTTCTTGAGCTTTAGAGATGACGTCATGGTTTCCATAGACTAACAGTGCATCATATTTGGCTAGGTTTTCCTTCGTCAAAGCTGTCGGCTGATTCGCATAGGTATAATTGATCCCTTTGATCCCGTGAGCGCGGCGGATAGTTCGGAATCGTTCTAGTGGTTGGTGAGAGCTATTAGGACTACCTAGGAATAAAACTTCAATTCGTCGCGGATTTTCAGATACGTCACTCCCAATTTCTGTGTTTTCAGCTGACTGCGCATAGATGAAGAAACCTGTGATACAGGCAAAAGTGCAAAGTAAAATTGTGTAAGCTCTCTTAGAGTTAACCATAGATTAGATTAGCTAAATTAACTCCATTTTAGCAAGCAAAGGTGGATTTCATAGGGTTTAATGTGTATTTTTTTTAGAACTCAGAGAATATTCCTTGAAGACAAAGCGAGAAATAATATAAAGAACATCATCTTCTTCACCCTAGCTTCACCTAGCACTTCGAAGCTATAAACATGGTATCCAGTCCATTACTATCAGGCTAAACCCAAACTTATTTTATGAAAACCAACCTATATTCCTTTGTTACCCGTGGATTCCTAGCCCTCAGTCTAGCGCTTAGCTGCCAACTAGCCAGCGCCGCCAGCAGTAAGCCAAATATCTTATGGATCTTTTCAGACGATCACTCGTTTCAAACCATCGGTGCCTATGGTGGCCGATATAAGGAACTCAACCCCACTCCCAATATCGACCGTATTGCCAAGGAAGGAATGCGCTTTGACCGCTGTTATGTTACCAACTCGATCTGTGCCCCGAGTCGAGCTGTCCTGCTCACTGGAAAACACAGCCATATTAATGGCAAGCGCACTAACCATGACAAATTTGATCACGACCAAATGAACTTTGCCAAAATCCTGCAAACAAAGGGTTATGAAACTGCGATGATCGGGAAAATCCATCTCAACGGAAAAATGCAGGGGTTCGATTACTGGGATGTGCTACCTGGCCAAGGTAAGTATAACAATCCCGACTTCATTTCAGAAAAAGGCAAAACCAAACACACCGGATATGTGACTGACGTCATCACCGATAAAACCCTCACATGGCTCAAGGAACAGCGCAATAAAGATAAGCCGTTTATGCTAATGATGCATCACAAGGCACCTCACCGGAATTGGACACCTGCGAAACGTCACATGAGTAAGTATGAAGATATCACCATCCCGGAGCCACCGAACCTCTTCGACGACTACCAAGGCCGAGGAACCCCTGCCCACACGCAGGACATGACCATCGATAAAACCATGCATTTGCTCAATGACCTCAAGGTCAATAAAAAGGGCAGTAAAAACCTTCAATATGCAAAACGGAATACCTACTACCAAAAAAACAAACCTACCGGCAAGGAGCTCGTCCGTTGGAAATACCAGCTTTACCTGAAAGATTACCTCCGCTGTATCTGGGCGGTCGATGAGAGCGTTGGAAAAGTTCTCGATTACCTCAAGGAATCCGGACTAGAGAAAAACACGATCGTTATGTATTGCTCAGACCAAGGCTTTTACATGGGTGAACACGGATGGTTTGATAAACGTTTCATGTATGAGGAGTCATTCCGGACTCCCCTCTTAGCCCGCTGGCCAGGCACCATCAAAGCAGGTTCGGTCAACACCGATATGGTTCAGAATATCGACTTCGCAGAAACCTTCCTCGCCATGGCCGGCGTCGATGCCCCTGAGGAAATGCAGGGAGAAAACATCATCCCGCTAATGAAGGGAGAAACCCCTGCCGACTGGCGAAAGTCAATCTACTATCACTATTACGAATACCCCGGATTCTGGCACGCCGTCAAACGTCACGAAGGAGTCTCGGAGACACGATTCAAACTAATTCGCTTCTACGGCAAGGACGTCGAGAACGGAGAGGAATGGGAGTTCTATGATCTTCAGAAGGATCCCGCCGAGATGAAAAGCGAATACAGTAATCCTGAATACGCAGTAGAGGTAAAGCGCCTGAAAAAAGAACTACAGCGACTGCGCTTACTTTATCAAGTCCCCGCCGATTCTTGATCACCCCAGCAGTTACAACTCATGATCAACCTGACATTACTACGCGGCATTATTTTAACCGGAATCCTAGGTACCACGGCCATAGCAGCATCTCCCAATATACTGCTTATCACCGCCGACGATTTGAACTGCTCGTCGGTGGGCGTCTATGGATGTAAGACCAAGGACTCGACCCCTAACATTGACCGCCTAGCTAACGCCGGGATACGTTTCGACCATAGTCATGTCACGATTGCTGTTTGCCAGCCAAGCAGGTCAGTATGGATGACTGGACGTTACCCGATGCACAGTGGCGGCGAGGGCTTCCATCAGCTCAGTAAACCTAATATCCCTATCCTGCCGGCTCTTCTCCGCAAGGGCGGATACACGGTCGGTATCCTCGGTAAATCAGGGCATTCCACACCGATCAAGTTTAAGTGGGATATGAATTTTGACCAGTTCCAGCTCGGAGCCGGAAGGAATGCAACCATCTATGCAGCGCGGGCTAAAACATTTGTTGAGCAAGCAGCCAAGTCAGGGAAACCCTTTTTCCTGATGGCCAACTCCCACGACCCCCATCGCCCGTTTTACGGCAACGACCCGAAAAAATGGTATACCAAGAAAGGACCTAAGAAATCCGCTGCCCTCAAGCCATCGAAGGTATTTAAACCTGAGGAGGTCGTGATCCCCGGTTTCCTTCCAGATATCCCAGATGTCAGATTGGAAATTGCCGAATACTTTTCTTCCGTTAGACGCTGCGACGATACCGTCGGGGCCCTACTCAACATACTCGACGAAACCGGTGTCGCAAACAACACTCTGGTTATCTTTCTCTCCGATAACGGCATGGCGTTTCCCTTCGCCAAAACTAACTGCTACTTGCACAGCACACGGACCCCATTTCTCGTTCGCTGGCCAGCAAATATTAAGGCCGGCAGCGTCGAGCAAACTCAGATGGTCTCTGGAATAGACATCACACCCACCATCCTAGAGGTTGCAGGCTTAAAACAACCCGCCGGCATGGACGGCCGATCATTCTTGTCGATCTGCCAAGGCAAACAGCAACCTGCCCGTGACCGCGTCTACACTCAGTTCCACCAAACAGCTGCCAAGAGACAGTATGAAATGCGCACTGTGCAGACGACTCAGTTTGGCTACATTTATAATGCCTGGGCAAATCAGGAAACACCCTTTAAAAATGAATCGATGAATGGCCGCACATACAAAGCCATGCAGGCCGCCGGCGCCTCCAATGCCGCGATCCAGGCACGCGTGAAACTCTTCCTGACACGCATCCCCGAGGAACTCTACGACTTTGGCAAAGACCCCGATGGACTAAACAATCTGGCCAAAAGCCCAGAATACCGCAAGCAACTACTCCAATTCCGTAAGGAAATGACCGACTGGATGATCAAGCAAAACGACCCAGAACAGAAGAAATACCAATCGTTCCTCAAAGGAAAATAAGCCAAACCATTAGCTAATTACAGTTACGGCTCATTCACCCGCCCTTAGAAATCAAGCCCTTTGAACAGGTTTCGAGTCGGACCAAAATTCAGGTTCGTATCGCCGGCGTTAGGTTCAAAGCAATACTAGTATCTCCAAGTTTAATTTCCTCGATTGAGATGAAGCCAGTGCTCTCTGCTAAGTTACTATTATTTGGAGAATTGCTCCCCAGCTTCTTTCCCCCTCGCTATCAGCTACTCCAAACCTAGCAATTTCAACGCTTGGCCCATGTCCTTATCGCCTCTTCCTGAGAGATTAATGATGATGATGGAGTCTTTTGGCATGTCTCCGGCTACTTTATTAACGTATGCGAGGGCGTGTGCGCTTTCTAGTGCAGGGATGATACCTTCGGTTGCTGATAGATCTTGGAAGGCAGCGAGCGCTTCGTCGTCTGTGGCGTAGCTGTAGTCGGCGCGACCTATCTCTTTCAAGTATGCATGCTCAGGACCTACCGCGGCGTAGTCTAGTCCAGCACTGACTGAGTGGGTGAGCTCTATCTGGCCGTCATCATTCGCAAGCAACCAGGTCTTCGTTCCCTGGAGGACACCGAGTTTGCCGCCTTGGAATCTAGCTGCGTGGCGCTCTGGAAAGATACCATCGCCTCCTGCTTCTACTCCCATGAGCTTGACATCCTCATCATCAATAAAGGGATGGAATAGACCGATGGCATTTGAACCACCGCCTACACAGGCGACAAGTAGGTCCGGCAGTCTGCCTTCTTTCTCTAGAATCTGTTCTCTGGCTTCGAGCCCTATCACCCTATGGAAATCTCTAACCATCATCGGAAATGGATGTGATCCAAGGGCTGAACCTAAAATATAATGAGTGTGATCTACGCTTGCTACCCAGTCGCGCATGGCTTCGTTGACGGCATCTTTGAGTGTGGCTTGTCCAGATGTGACGGGGACAACTGTTGCGCCTAACAGCTTCATTCGTGCAACGTTTGGTGCCTGTCTTTCTATATCCACGGCACCCATGTAAACAATGCATTCCATACCGAATCTGGCACAGACTGTAGCTGTGGCGACTCCGTGCTGACCAGCGCCAGTCTCTGCTATGATGCGCTTTTTACCAATACGCTTGGCGAGCAAGATCTGCCCGATGGCATTGTTAATCTTGTGCGCGCCAGTGTGCAGCAGGTCCTCGCGTTTGAGATAAATTTTAGCCCCACCGAGCTTCTCAGTCCATCTCGCCGCGAGATACAGCGGGGTCGGTCTGCCGCAATAGTTTGTCAGTAAGTCGTCGAGCTCGGCTTGGAATGCTTTGTCTCGTTTAGTCTTCTCATATTCGACTGCTAGTTCTTGCAGTGGTGCCATGAGTGTTTCCGGCACAAACATACCGCCATAGTTTCCAAAATGGCCCGAGGAATCGGGGAGTTGCTGAGGTGCTTCTTTTGATACTGTTGTGTCCATGATTAATATTAATTTGTTAGTCAACTATACCTAATGAAAGGCTGCTTGCAAAAGGGATTTGTAGATTTCTTTTCGTGGGATTTTAATCCCCTTTTTCCACTGCTCCCAAGTGGCCTCATCTAAAAGGTCAAGAGTCTTCAGCCCAATGATAGCAGGTAGAGCAGTCGCAATCTTAGTCCGTTTCTGTCTGAGTGCGCTGCTGTAATTGAGACCTTGCTCCAGATACCGCCGCGCCTTTCCCCTCCATTTTCTAGAAGCCTTCATCACTGCTTTTGTGTCCTTAGGGTCAACGCCAGGAAGATAACACCTACTATTTTCTAGGTCAGCAGGAAGGTCGCGCAGGATGTTGACCAGCTGTAGGCCTTTGCCGTATTTAATGCCATTTTCCTCGAGCTGTTCTTCATCATATTCTGAATATCTGTGGTTAGCATTCCTCCCCACTACTCCCCAGAACACACCAACTGAGCCGGCCACCTGATAGCAATAATTTTCTAGGTCTTCAGCAGACTCAATCTGTTTTTTCTTCTGGATCGCGAAGAAATCCACATCCCATAGTTGGCCTTGGAGGATCGGTTCCATGACGTTTGAGATGGCGATCCAGTCTTGTTCCGTGACCGTATCATACCAGCCGAAGACATCTGCTATACGCGTAAGCAGCAGCTTTTCACGCTGGTTTTCTTGGTGGTCGATAAATTTTTCTTCGAGCAGTGAGCAAAGTCTTTCACGTATATCCTCATCGTTAAGAGCCTCATGAAAGATAGAAAGACATTCTTTTCTCAGCTCAGCGGGCACTGCCTCAGTATCGGCAATAGTGTCACTAGCCCTTGCTAATAAATAACCTACAGACACAGGCTCCCTCATCAGTCTTGGTAATAGCCTGATAGTGAGGTAAAATGATCTTGAAACGCCCTTTAAAACGGCGTTGCCTAGGTCAACCTTCTGCTGCATAAGATCTGTTATGCCAGAGAGGCCATGGTTTTCAACTACAAATCGACATTTCATGCAACTCTATCTCCACATCCCTTTTTGCCACCGGATTTGCCCCTATTGTTCATTTTATAAGCATACCCCTGGCAATACGGACATGCGGGCATTCATCAGCGCCATCGGTGCTGAGGCAGAATTTTATGCTACAAAGTTTCCATCAAGAAAAATCAATACCCTCTATATGGGTGGTGGCACTCCCTCTATGCTTTCACGCACTCTGCTCGCGGAATTGCACACTCAGCTCAATACGCATTTTGATCTTTCAGAGCTCAAAGAATTCACTTTTGAAGCCAACCCAGCCACCTTTGATCTAAAGAAAGCGCAGTATTTCGCAGAGCTCGGGATCAGTCGTATTTCACTTGGTATCCAGTCATTTGATGACGCGGTGCTGAAGACTTTGGGTCGCGAGCACAGCCGTGAAGATGCTCAGAAGACGGTTCCTATTTTGCGCGAAGCTGGAATATCAGAGGTCAACATTGACCTGATGTTTTCCATTCCTGGTCAGTCGCTAGATAGCTGGTGCGATACTCTGGAGTCTGCTATCGCACTCGGACCGGACCATATTTCTGCCTATAACCTCACCTACGAAGAGGACACCGAGTTTATCAAAAAATACACCACGGGCGAATACATCGATGACCCCGACACCAATGCTAAGTTCTTCCACCTAGGCCACGAGATGCTCACCGAAGCAGGGTTCGATCATTATGAAACATCGAATTACGCGAAAAGTGGTGCTAAATCAACGCATAACAAATCCTACTGGCAGGGCGCTGAATATCTCGGTCTAGGGCCATCTGCTGTTTCCACTATCAATGAAAACCGTTGGAAAAACGTGCCCGACACGGCTGCATACATCCGCCAGATCGGCTCAGTGGGACACGCGCAAACCGAGATTGAGAACCTGAGCGATGAGGACTTTCGTATCGAGCGTATCGCCCTGATGCTGCGAACGACTGAGGGCTTGCCAGTTTCTATTTTCACGGAGAAGGAAATGGTCAAAGTGCAGATCCTCGTCTCGGAAGGGCTAGCTACTATTTCCGCTGGACAACTCATCCTGACATCTGCGGGAAGCCTACTAGTGGATTCCGTTGTTGAGCATATTATTTAGAGCTTACTCTTAATTGCAAGATCTAGGGCTAATCACGAGACAGCTTACAGTTATGGACACAATATAAATGATCCATTATCTCATGTTTTCATGAATAAGTGAATGAGTCGTGTCGTCACATATCACATGCCATACAAATCAAAATCACGCGCTGTTTCACTGATTCTATTTTAAACAGTCCTTATTCTATCTCTCAGTACTTGCTCCACTATGCTCAATCCACTTTCAGTAATCGAGGGTAGACACACTCCACAGAGAGAGTCAGATCATCGGAAAACGATAGTGGGCAAGAAACAAGAGACTAAATAATAATAGCTTATCCTGCGCTGAGGAAGAAGATTAGTGAGTGAATTACACCAGGATATATATCATTTTTTGCTTCATTTCCACTCTCATTATGAGAATGTTTTAATAATCCATGCTCACGCGAGGTCAGATTAGCTAACATGAAACTAACACCTATGATAAAGAGATCACTCAATTTTGTAACTGCAACAATCACCTCATTCGTGATTTTAGGATCCATAGCCAATGCAGACACTTCGTGGATGGAAAAGGTGAAGCCATTTAAGATTGGACCGCATCCTAAAATGAAACCTACTAAGTTGGAATACGAGCTTAGCTGGAAAGGCACCGTTAAGGCGGGGACTATCACTTTTGATTTCAACAAAAAGGATAAGCGTTATAAAGGGCTCGATATTAGCCAAGTATATGGTCGGTCTCAGTATCTAGCTTACACGGTATTCCCCTACCATTTTAGTATGACATCATTCACGAAGACATCGACCCATAAGCCGCTCATCTTTGTGGCAGATGAGAAAGACAAACGTGATAAAGTGAAGACGACTAATACCTTTAAGCCCGATGGCGTGGCGCACACATCAACCAAGAATCATCTCATCAAGAAAACCACTAAGAACCGCGACCATTTTTTCAAATATCCGAATTCGCATGACCCGATCTCTGCTATCCAATATATCCGCAGACAGCCGCTTAATGATGGGGATATAATCCACCTCTGTCTGCATCCATTTAACTCCGCAATGTTCTCAGAAATCACTGTCCTAGGGAGAGAGAGTCATAACGGCAGAGCGTGCATTAAACTCGATATCAAACTTCAGAAGATAGACAAAGCCACGATGCATCTTAAAATCTACAAGAAACTCAAAAAGGCCACCCTCTGGATCAGCGATGACGTGGACAGGATCATGGTTGAGCTTAGAACCCAGGTCTTCATCGGCGATGTCCGCGCAGTTCTGAAAAAGCAGAGTGGTCTGTGAGATTTACTGACTAGATTTCTGCAGATTTTTCACCGCAGAAATGTAGCTCCGTAGCTGTTCCAATTGGATGCCTTCGGCACTTTTGTAGTATGCGGTAAGATCCTTGAGAGCTTCTTGGTAGCGTTGTAATTTCACTAATAGCTTTCCTCTTTCTAACAGCGATGCATTCTTCTTTTTACCATTTCCAACGTGAGCTTGCTGGTAATGCAGCAGTGCCTCATTTTCTAATTCATGAGATGCTTCATACTGGGCTAGAAGATAGAGTGAGTCTGCATCTAGCGGATCATTCTCTATCAGCCCAGTCAATAGTTCTACTGCTGTTTCTAAGTCTTTATTTTGCAAGATCATAATCTGAGCTTGCTGACGTTTGTAACGGTTACTGAAGGTAAGTTTTTTCACCAAATCAGGCTTGATCAGACGGTGGAATTCTGCGGCCAGATCTAGCTTATTATTCCCAATTGCAAACCCTACAGCATTCATTGCAATATTACCATCAGTTAGCCGATCGGACTTCATTACTTCACGGATAACCTCAGCACCAATGACGCTACTACCCTCGTTAAGGTGCAACGCACCGAGTAGTATTTTGTTAGGAATGTCCAAGCTGCCTTTTCTGCGGAGGAGCTCTAGATTCACGATGGCTTCTTCTGGCGCGCCCATTCTCTGATAAAGATTGATCAAGAGGAACATGTATTGCTCTTCGTCAGGCTTCTGCTTCACGATGAATTGATAGAGATTCAGAGCTTTACCATTATCTCCCAGTGCGTCATAGCAATACGCCTCCCCTATTTTCCATTCGAGGTTATCTGGCTCGGTGAGTTGGGCATTCTTAAATGCTTGCAGAGCTGAGGTGAAGTTTCCTTTTTGCTGGTAACAATACCCTAACAGGCCCATCACGGATCCATCTTGCGAGCCTAATTTGATGACTTCTAGCAGATGCGGGAATGCTTCATCATAGTCCCCCTCTCGTGCGTGGACGAACGCGAGGTTTTGTTGCGCTCTGAGGAAAGTGGGGAAGATCTTTATTGCGGATGAATAATGAGTCATTGCTAGCTCCAAATCACCCAGTTCAAAGGCGATATTACCAATATTGAACATCACTGCAGCTGAGCTGTTAGAGAGAGTGCTAGCTGTCAGCTTGGCGAGTGCTGCCTTTCTTTCGCCTTTTGCCATCATCGCTTGCACAGCTACTAGTAACTCACGCTCCTTGGTATCTACGAAGGGTTCGATGCGGGCATTGATCCGGTAACTCCCGTTGAACGCCTCTCTGAAAGCATCACTTTTCCAGTAGTCATTAGATAACGGTAATGGCTCAGCAGCATTGCTACCGAGTAGACTCATCAGAAAAAAACCTATGATTATTTTAGACATTATCTTCTTGGTTTCTTGAGGTGATATTCTATGGAGAATTTCGTTTTCACTGGCTTACCACGATAGGTAGGTGCAGTGAATCGGCTGTCAGAAGCTACGCGCTTGGCAGAGGTGACGAGTCCGGGATCAGTTGAGGATAATACACTCACCACGGTCACTCTGCCCGAGATGCTTATTTCTAACAGCAGCTTGACTGAACCGCTAGTGCCACGCGCACTACTCGGCCATGTGAAGCTCCCTTTGCGGAGTTCACGTGGCTTACTGTCTAGATTGCTGGGCGAGTAATAAGACTTTAGTTTCTCTTGCGCTGGTCTGGGTGGTTTGTAGCTAGTCTTGGGAGTAGATGACGGTTTTACTACAGGTTTCGGTCTGCTAGGTGCCTTTGCCATTGGAAGATCTGCCGGTTCTCTGTCTATCTCAAATGGACTCACGGATAATCGCGGATCAAACGTCGCTGTAGTAAGCGGTAACGGTGTGGAGTCGATACTAACTTCTGATAGCAGATCTAGTGCTGGGATCGGGGCTTGTGGTAAGCTTTCTAAAAACTCTTCCTCTTCCATTTGCGGCTCTTCTTCCTCTATCGGCGGCTCTGCCGGTGGAGTCATCGTTATCTGCTCTACCTCGTAGAGTAGCAGATCGGGAGTATCGATGTCAGTGTTCATCAGACGCGTAGCTGCCAGCACTGAGACGAGGATCGCAGTGATGACTGAGCCGGTGATGATCGATTTAATAAACATTATTTCTTGGTGCTAATAGCTACTGATTTAACCCCAGCCTCGGTGGCGGCTCCGATGACTTTGGTGATGATGCCATGCTCGGCGCCGTAGTCGCCTTGGATGATTAGCGGCAATGGATTCCCCCCAGCCTGAGCGATAGCGACTGCTCCTGCCACTCCGTTGATGCCGATATTTCTCCCAGCGTAATAAACTTGGCCGTTGTTGGTAACTGCCATGATGATGGCGTTACTATCGAGTGATTTGCTGCTCGCCATTTTTGGAGGTTTAGCGACATCGACTCCTGCCTCATTATTAAAGACAGTGGTGACGATGAAGAAGATCAACAAGATGAAGACGACATCGATGAGTGGTGACATATCGATACTCGCTTCGTTCTCATTACTAGATGAAAAATGTCTCATTCTTCTCATAATCGGACCCCTTTCATCGTAACCATATGATGATACATTTTCTGTTCAAGACTACCTTCTACCCCACTGACTTGACTGCGTAAAATGGCTAATAAGATCGCTCCGGGAATAGCCATAAAAAGACCCGCCTGGGTGGTGATCATGGCTGATGATATCCCCAATGAAATACTATCGATCGGTCTGGCGGCTGCCTGGCTAGCAAGACCATTGAAAGTAACAAACATACCAAACACAGTGCCAAGTAGCCCTGCGAGTGGAGCGGATGCCACGAGCACGGCGATCATAGGCAAACGACGTTGCACCCAAGCAAAATGATCCAATTTAAAAATGGCGACATCACATTCAATAGACTTCTCATCCTGGCTAATAAACTTAGTTTCATCCAGCCCGTGGATCTCTTGCTTGACTTGGTAAAGCCCCATCCAAGTGGAAATGATCAGTCCGTAGAGAATGACTGACAAAGCTACCATCACCCAGAGAACAGGCCCACCTTGCAGGAAGACTAGCTTTATTTCTGAGAAGATGTTAGAGAATGAAATCATTTATTTTTTACGGATACAGTTCACTACGGTGAGTCCTATTTTTTCTGTGGTCTGGATGATGCCTTGCGATCTACGAGAGAGTAATGAGTGGAGGATCAGAGCGGGGATGGCGACCACTAGACCGAACAAGGTAGTGACGAGTGCTTCTGAAATCCCACCAGAGAGTAATTTAGGATCTCCTGTGCCGACGACTGATAAAGCGCTGAATGTGCTGATCATACCAGACACGGTTCCGAGCAATCCTAACAGCGGTGCGATGGCTGCGGTGACGGCAATAAATGGCAGCCACTGTTGGAGCCGAGACTGCACATCGATCATCTGCTCATAGACAATCTCTTCCACAACATCAGCACCCTTATGAAAGCCTGTGAGTGCGTTTTTCATCACTGCTCCTATCGGGTGTTTTAACTCATCACAGGTAGCCTGGGCCGCACTGACATCGCCTTCACGGATTTGCTCCAACAGAGCTGAAAGCCAGCCACCTTTAGGGTTCTTAACCTTGGCAAGTTGGAAAAACTTCAGTATTGCGCAGACGAGTGATATGAGAGCGATAAGAATGATCGGCCAGATCCATGAGCCACCTTTACTGAAGAGAGCAAGTGGTGTATTACTTATAGATGCTAGCGCCCTGGCCTTACCACCGGTTAAGTCCACATCGAGGATAACTTCCTCGCCTGCGATAAGTTTAGCAATTTCTGAATGACTAGATTCGGTATTGATCAGTCTAGCATTTCGTGAGGCTTTATCGATAATAACTGCGCCGGTGACATCACCCGCTGTATTTGAAAACCATGCGGAAGGTCCAAAACTAGCTATTTTCCCCTGCAGAATCTTACCATCCTCATCTGCCACTTCTGCATCTACGACTGCTCCACCAATCATCATTTCCAGACGATCCACCCCCGCTTCTAGTGCTTTCATCCGACCAGTTAGAGAATTGTCATTAGGTTGATTCTCTTGGGCAATTTTCTCCCCTTTATACATAGCCGACTCGATCTTAGTCTGGAATGCACCTAACTGACTTCCTAAATATTCCACTTCGCGGCTCTTCGCGGATGCCATGCCTGCTAGTTTGCCGAGTACGATTTTCCGATCCGCATTACTCATCGCCGCGAGTCTAACTTTGCGGCGTTTCTGAGTGAGTTCTGCTTGCATAGAGGTAAGTTTTCTTGAGAGTTCTACCTTATCAGCGGTTACGGATTCACGGTGTTTTGTGAGTTTTTTAGTACTCGCGTTGAGGTCTTTCTTAATACCATCTAAATCAGTTGTAGCCTGAGCATTTAGCATCGGACTGATCGCAGCGCAGAGGCAAATCACTAATGCATTTATAAATCGTTTCACTCTCATATTAGTTCACTTTTAGTGAGAGTTTGATCAGTTCAGGCTGGGTGGCTTTATCGAACACAGACATTGCTTTCTTAATTTCTTTCAACTGAGTATCATCGCGTTTCCACTGCCAACCCCCGCCTTTAGATGAGGGAGTCCCGATACCTGCTTTATTTCCTACCCAGAAATACGCTCTACTAAGACCTAAATACATCACTTCCGCTTGCCATTCATCCACACCAATAACGACCTTCTGGCTAGCGCGGAATACTCCTGCGTTAAAGCTGTTCCCAGCTTCAACGATACTCAGCATCGGCATCAGCAAATCTCTAGCAGAGCTGTCTATCCCCGGAGAATTAAGGTCATCTACTGTTTCTGAAATCTGATCTTGTAGCGGCTGCGGAAACTTTTTCATCAGTGCGGTCATTCTCGGTTTATGACGAAGAAGAAAGGTGCGTAGTTGTTTTCGTTTCTCATCTTCCTGCAGAATCTGCTTCTCAAGCTGCTGCTTTTTTTCATCGTCTAGTTCCACGGACTGAACGGCAGCAAGCTCTTGGTTAAGTAATTTAAGCTCCTTCTCGTAAAGCACTAATAACTCAGCAATATGCGCTTTTTCCTGCTTCCAGGTTTCCTGCTCATTACTTAACTGTTTTTCAGTTTGAATCCACTGCCTGATCATCTCTTTGGCAACATCGGGCTCACCCGCCAACTCCTGAGAATGAATCTCAATAACGGAAAATAGGCAAAGTAGGGTGATTAGTTTTTTCATAAAGTGGATGGGTATCTATGCAAAGTTGATGGAAGATGACGGCAGCGCAAATAAGTAAATCTGCGTGGTGATACTTAAAACCTAACCCCAGCTATGGATAAATCCAGCCTTAAAACAGTTTTTTTGTAGAAATCGCTGACTTTACTTAATAACAGCCCTGCTAATTTTGATGATCATTTTTTAGGTGGTCACTTTATTTGCTTTCCACATTATATGATTTCTGTAGATTTTATTTTGTGGCTGACGCATTCTCTACTCTATTCTCTCTCCAAGGCATTTTTCTCATCATACTAGGCACGGCCCTCGGCATTTTTGTGGGAGCCATTCCTGGGCTCACTGGGGTGATGCTTATTGCCTTGGTTTTACCGCTCACTTACACGATGGATTCGCACATGGCATTGACACTGCTTATCGCTATTTATGTAGGGGCTATCTCGGGAGGAATGGTCACATCTACCCTGCTACGTATGCCAGGAACACCGGCATCTATCGTGACGACTTTCGATGGCTATCCGATGGCAAAAAATGGACAGCCAGAGCGCGCCCTAGGACTTGGAGTGATGGCGTCATTCGTAGGTGGACTCATCTCCTGGTGCTTCCTTATTATGTTAGCTAAGCCCATTGCTAAACTTTCGCTTAACTTTGGACCATGGGAATATTTCACCCTCGTGCTTATGGCACTGGTACTCATTGCTACCATCGGTGGCAAATCGCTCAGCAAGTCATTGTTTGCCGGCTTTCTGGGCATCCTGCTCTCCATGCCTGGTATCGCTGCTGCCACCGGACAGACTAGGCTGACTTTCAATTTGCCTGAGCTAAACGACGGCTTCAAGCTCCTTCCTGTCCTGATTGGTCTGTTTGCTGTCAATCAGATCTTTCGTGAGATCATCAACAGCCGGAAAACGAGCAAAGCTCCCGCCATCCATACCAAAGGAGCAAAAATAAGACTCAAAGACTTTGCTCAACACGGTGTGAATATGGTTCGTTCGTCGATCATCGGCACCTGGATAGGGCTTCTGCCTGGCATCGGAGCAAACATCGGATCGGTCACTTCTTATGCCGTAGCCAAATCAACCTCCAAGACACCAGAAAAATTCGGTACCGGTCACGAAGATGGAATTGTGGCCGCTGAGTCCGCTAACAACGCAACCATCGGTGGTGCTCTTATTCCACTTGTAGCGATGGGTATTCCTGGCTCGGTGGTGGAAGCGGTGTTGCTAGGTGCGCTAGTTGTGCACGGACTTCAGCCTGGTCCACGCCTTTTCACTGAGTCCCCATCCATGGTTTACACCATTATGGGAGCCACCATCCTAGCGAACTTTGCAATGGCAGCGATCATGATGGTTTCGATGAAAAATCTCGCCAAGCTGGCCAAAATACCACTCCCCTATCTCATGCCGCTAATTCTAGCCTTCTGTATTATCGGAGCATTCGCCCTCAATAATCGAATATTTGATGTCTGGGTAATGCTTGGCTTTGGCTTGTTAGGATTTTTCCTAGAAAGCAAAAATATCCCGCTGGCTCCTTTTGTCATTGGTTTTGTCCTAGGGCCCATTGCCGAAGAAAACCTTACCATCGCGCTGTTGTCAGAAACCCCTATCTTTACCAGACCGATTTCAATCGTCTTTATCGCTGTTGCCTTCATCATGCTCTTGTTGCCTATTTTCAAGAAAGTGCGTAATCAATTAAAAATGACTTCAGCCTAAACTCGATCATGAAATCTAAAGCACTGAAATATTTTTTATCGCTCATCATCCTCGCGCTTCTGGTCTGGCGTTTTGTCCCGACTGGAGAAGATTCCGATCGATGGCCACAAAGAACCATTCGCATCGTAGTTCCATACGGTGCCGGAGGTGGGACGGACACCTTTGTTCGTAAAGTCGAGCCCATTTTCAAACAAGAAAACTTGCTATCACAAAGTATCACCATCCTCAACCAAGCGGGTGGAGGCGGCACGATAGGAACACTAAACGTGATCGATGCAGCCCCCGATGGCTACAAGTTACTCTGTCACCACGAAGCCATGCTCACGGCCAAGCTCTCGGGCGTCGTCGATTTTGGCTCTGAGGACTTGCTACCAATCATTCAGACTGGAAAAGTGATCTTAGTGGTTGTCGTGCGGGCGGACTCGCGCTTCACCGATCTGAAATCATTGCTTAATGAGGCTGCCGCTAAGCCTGGAACGATCAATTTTGGTGCCGATGCAGGTTCGGACGCCCTCGCAGCTGCCTTGTCATTGGAGAAACATGTTGAAGGAGCCAAGATGAAATACATCCCCTCTGCTGGGGGCGCAAAGCGATTAACCAATCTCTTGGGGGGACATTTGGACGCCGCTATCTTCAACTTAGGCGAGTATCATGATTTCCTAGCTTCTAAAGACACACCCGCTTCTGAGAATATCAACGCCATTGCCTCATTCGATAGTGAGCGCCATCCTTCTGTGCCAGAACTAGCCACGTGCTCCGAGCAGGGCTTTCCTGTTATTGCCAACAATGCGTATTACTGGTTCGCACCTAAGGGCACTCCACAACACATTGTCGATACCATGCGCGATGCTCTGGAAAAGGCATTCACCCACCCTGACCTGATCAAAGAACTTAATGAGCTATCGATTGATCCTGTGATGCGCTCGGGAAGCGAGCTCGATGAGTATCTTAAAAACCGTATAACAGCACTCGGGAGTGTGATGACACCCATGACTTTAGAAACGGCAGACTTCCCACTCTACACCATCATCATCGTGGCTGTTTTATTTCTCCTCATGTTGATCCTGAAGCACCCGGCGGAGGATCAAATGGGCGGCGAAAAGCAATCTTCCCGGTTTAATATGCCTGCCACACTCTCCTTGATCATGTTCGCACTAACCATCATCGCACTACAAATCAATGTGCCCTATATCTTAGTGATCAGCCTCTCTATCTTTCTCATTGGAAATATTATCGCAGGATGGGACAAAGCGCACTTCCTTCCTCTAGCTCAGACAGCTCTCCTATTTGCACTTGGAACAGAACTTATTTTTACCCGCTTATTTACCGTCCCACTTCCCTAATCTAATTTTATTTTACGATGTCCAATTCAGCCTCAGAGCTAACCACCATGAAAGCCTTCGTCCTTCACGGGGCAGAAGACATCCGTCTCGAAGAAGTTTCACGTCCTACTCCAGGCCCCAAGGAGGCACTAGTCAAAGTGCGTGCTGCTGGAATATGTGGTAGTGATCTTCACTACCATGCCCATGGCCGCTGTGGTGACTTCGTGCCAACTCAACCGTTCATCCTCGGTCACGAGTTTGCTGGTGAAATAGTAGCTGTCGGTGATCCCGATGATAAATCTCTGATAGGCAGTCGTGTGGCTGTTGATCCCTCACGCCCGTGCGGGCAGTGTCGTATTTGCCGTCAGGGGCGTTACAATCTCTGCCCAGATATGGTTTACTTTGGTTCTGCAAGCGTCACGCCACCGAGCGATGGCTGCTTTGCCGAATACGTCGTGGCTCCAGTCACCAATTGTGTGCCGATCCCCGATGATTTTGAGTTTTCCTGGGGAGCATTACTAGAGCCTCTTAGCGTCGCCACTCATGCCGTGATGCGATCTGGTGGGGTTGCTGGGAAGTCCGTGCTCATCACCGGAGGCGGAACTATAGGACAAATGATCCTCCTCGTAGCCAAGGCATTTGGTGCCAGTAAAGTGGTTATTTCTGATGTGAAACCGTTCTCGCGTAACTTTGCCATCGAGCAAGGAGCAAGTGCCGCATTTGACCCACTGGCAGATGATTTTTCTCAACAGGTCGCGACACATGCTCCAGATGGTTTTGAAGTTGTATTTGAGGCCTCCGGAGTCGCGGCAGCACTTGACCAAGCGTTTCAACTCGCCGCATCAGGAAGCACAGTGGTTCAAGTTGGCACCTTAAATAATGGAATCGCAGTCCCGATCAACACCCTGCTCACCAGAGAAATCCAATACATCGGCTCATGGCGCTTTGCCAATGTGTTTGATCGCGTCCTGGATCTCATCAGCTCAGGAACGATTGATATCCGCGCATTGATCAGCCAGAAAATGCCTTTCTCAGAACTTCCCGCAGCAATCAAGGCTGCGACTGGAGCAGATGTTATTAAGGTTCAAATTGAGAACCTGTAACTACAAGATAGAACAGAGTGGCAATCAATCTCATTTTAGGTTACCTATACTCATCATCTATATTGTAGCTTGTCTCTTTTGAAAATCCTTCTAAATAATCACAATCATCATGGAATTACTCATTTTTTATATCGTTCTTGCACTTGGCGTATCATTCCTCTGCTCTATCTTGGAAGCAGTCTTCTTTTCCGTTACCCTGGGGTTCGTCCAACAAGAAATCAGTTCTGGTAAGAAATACGCTAAGAAGCTAGCGAAAATGAAAGAGAACGTTGATGAACCGCTCTCCGCTATTCTCACACTCAATACCATCGCCCACACCATGGGTGCTGCCGGAGCTGGTGCCCAGTGGAACTTGCTCTATGATAATAAGGGTGAAGCCTTCTTCGCTGGTATCCTTACCCTCCTAGTACTCATACTCTCAGAGATTATTCCAAAAACTCTTGGAGCCAAGCTCTGGCGTCAGCTAGCAAGCCCTACCACATCCATCCTAAGCGTGATGGTATGGACTCTCACCTATCCCATGAAATTGCTCAAGCTCATCACTAGACTCATCGGTGGACATGGCGAAAACCATGGGATTAGCCGCGCTGAACTCTCAGCTATGGCAGAAGTAGCCACAATGTCTGGAGATATAGAAGATGAAGAAAGGCAAATCCTCCATAATTTATTCCTTTTCAAATCCACTAAAGTCCGTGATATCATGACTCCACGCACCGTTGTTTACGCAGTTTCAGATGACCGAGGAATTGATGAAGTCCTGCAAGAATGTATGCAGAAATCTTTCTCACGTATTCCTCTCTACAGCAGCTCTCGTGACAATGTGATCGGCTTTATCCTCAAGAGCGACCTCATGTCAGCTAAGCTCAAAAGCGAACTCATCGATAAAACACTCACTGACTTCATGCGCCCCATCAAGGCAGTCAATAGTAGTGACTCTATCTTTCATGCCTTCAAGATAATGACTCAAAATGCCCAGCACATCATGCTCGTTATCGATGATTTCGGTGGCATGGAAGGTGTGGTCAGCATGGAAGATATCGTGGAAACTCTTCTCGGAATGGAGATTGTTGATGAAGCAGACAAGAATGAGGACATGCAGGTATTAGCAAGAAGCCTGTGGCAGAAACGTGCCAAAGCAATGGGAATCGACACGGCACCGATCACATCCGAAGAGAAGTAAGCAGGATTCACCAACCAACCAATCATTTATGAAATTCTATCTCAAGATCCTCACATTTTCTCTCCTAGGAATTTGCGCAAACGCATCCGAGAAACCTAATATTATCGTGATCATCGCCGATGACATGGGCTGGTCAGACATCGGCTATCATAATCCTAAAGTTTACAGTCCAAACATCGATAAACTGGCAAAAGGTGGTGCTCAGTTTACTCAACACTATGTCATGCCGCAATGCACCCCGACACGTGTGGCTCTGATGACGGGCCGTTACCCTGGGCGCTTTGGCGGCGCAGCTATGCAAGCGAGTAATGATCCCTCGTTCCCGCTCGGCACGCCGACAATGGCATCGATGCTCAAAGAGGCTGGCTATGCAACCTTTCTTGCTGGCAAGTGGCACCTCGGTTCGAGTGCTAAACATGGCCCTAACCACTTCGGATTCGACAGCAGTTACGGCTCATTATCTGGTGCTGTAGGGAACTACGATCACCGCTACCGCAAAGGTGAATTCGAACACACCTGGCACCGCGATGGGGTGTTGATTGCAGGCTCTGAGAACGGCATCCACACCACCGAGCTCGTGAAGCGTGAAGCCATCCGTGTGGTCAGCGAAAAACGTGACAAGCCTTACTTTCTCTATCTCCCTTTTCACGCCGTGCACACACCACTCGATGAACGTGGAAAGTTCATTGATCGTCCGACACAAATCGACCCACACAAACCAGGGCGATGGCTGAACGAAGACGAAATCCCTTGGTTCAATGACCCCACTGGAAAAATACAAAGCGAATCAGATCCCGAGAAACGCCTGTTACTCGCCGCAGTCCACCACCTTGATCACGCCATTGGTGAGATCGTCACCGCTATCGATAAAAGCGGTCAGCGCAACAACACACTGATCCTATTCTCATCCGACAACGGTCCGCAAGGGTCATGGAAAGGTAATGCCTACCCGGATGACCTACACCTTACCGATTTCAACCAACCGATGCCATGGAAAGGCAAAAAAATCGATGTCTGGGAGGGCGGCATACGAGTTCCCGGGTTCGCCAACTGGCAGGGAAAAATAGCTCCAAATAAAATTGATGATCCAATGCATATCATCGATTGGTTTCCAACGCTTGCAAAAATGGCAGCAGCAACGTTCCAGGGTGATGGAGTCGATCTGTCACCTGTTCTTTTCAAGAATGAAAGTTTACCAGAACGTGATCTATACTGGACTTGGAAATCCCCAGTGAACCGCTGGGCATTGTCCCACGGAGATTGGAAGATCGTCCACTACGGGAAAGGGACTCCCAAAACGCCTAGCACATGGCAGCTTTTTAATCTTAAAAGCGATCCAAAAGAGAGACTTAATCTAGCTGCTGATCATCCAGCCAAATTGACAGAGTTACATCAACGGTTCCTAAAGCAGCGGGCTAAGGATGCGGAAATCAAGAAGTGAAAATCAGAAGTTTCCATTCTCAGAACTTACCGCAGCAATCAAGGCCGCGACTGGAGCAGATGTTATTAAGGTTCAAATTGAGAGTTTAGATGAATAAATGTTTATTCGTAACGAGCCATTAGCCAGGCACTTAATGAATAAAGTGATTGATCCCTAGTTTCATTCTGCAAATGATGCGGTCATGCCTCATTTAGCATTGATCACAATAGACATCGCATTTCTAGTGATTCCCTGTCACCATCCCGCTCGACTCAACAGTCAGCTAATTTCAAGTATCCAATCACCAATCAAATGTCATTTCAATCACTAGGGCTTCATCCCTCACTTATCGAGGCGGTGGCTTCGGAAAAATTCTCTGCGCCCACTCCTATCCAGACTCAGGCTATCCCAGCGGTGCTCGCTGGTGGTGATGTGATGGGGATTGCCAAGACTGGCTCGGGGAAGACAGCTAGTTATGTGTTACCGCTGCTGCATCAGTTCCTGTTGCCTGAGGCTCGTAGAAGTAAGGATAATGACGGCCCTGGCATTTTAGTTCTGGTTCCTACGAGGGAGCTGGCGCAGCAGGTGCGGGCGGTATTTGAGCAGTTTATTGTGGCATTGCCGGATCGGATCAAGTCGTTGGCTGTCTTCGGTGGTGTGGCGATTAGTCCACAAATGCAAGCGCTACGCAATGTAGATATTCTGATTGCGACTCCTGGTCGATTGATCGAACTGGAGGAGAAAAACGCGGTCAAGCTCGGTGCCGTTTCTACCCTCGTGCTGGATGAAGCGGATAAGATGCTGAACCTTGGATTCAAGGAAGAAATTGATGCGATTATCGCTCTGCTTCCCGCTTCAGATAAACGCCAGAACTTACTTTTTTCTGCCACACTTAGCGATGACCTTAACGCGGTGAATCAACTCGTCCTGAACTCCCCCACTGTCATTAAAGTTGCTGATGCTGATGACCATATCGACCTGATCAAGCAGCGCGCTTACCTCGTAGAAACTGACCGCAAGGGCCCTTTTCTGCGATATCTGATCAAGTCTGAGAAACTACAACAAACACTCATTTTTACCAGCTCAGCGTATCAGGCAGATCACATCGCGGAGAAGCTGCGCCGCAACAGGATTCATGCCGAATCGATGCACGGCAAACTAAGCCAGGGCGCGCGGACCGAGCGGCTAGAAGATTTTAAAGCTGGTAAACTCCGCATCTTAGTTGCCACCGACCTCCTTGCACGCGGAGTGGACATCAATGCCCTGCCCTGCGTGATCAACTACGAACTACCACGCTCACCTAAAGACTACATCCACCGCATCGGCCGCACCGGCAGAGCGGAAACCCCCGGCCAAGCCATCTCACTCATCAGCCCAGACGAACGCCACCATTTCAAAGTAATCCAAAAGAAAATGGGCCAATGGCTCACGCTAGAGCATAGTGATGAAATTAAGTATTAGGAATGATAAATTAGGAATAAACTCCCATCCTCTGGGCTAAACATCATCATGAAACAGGCGAACATCATACAACAGAAATCCTATGCTTTTGCTATCCGTATGGTCAAACTCTATCAACAGCTGTAATCAGAAAAGAGAGAATACATTTTAATACCATTTCTCAGGTCAGGAACATCAATTGGAGCTAATATCGAAGAAGCTATAGCTAGACAATCTGAAAGAGACTTCTTCGCTAAATTGGGCATTGCCTTCAAAGAAGCTCGCGAGTCAAAAATCCCTAATTCCTATCTCTTAATTCCTAATTGATAAACCTTGCTCATTTGGGTGTTCCCCTCTTAACTTCCGCATAGATCAAATAATCACTAATTTAACCAACCACACACAAATGAAAATCGTCGTCGCATACTCAGGAGGTCTTGATACTTCCGTTCTTCTCAAATGGCTCAAGGATAAATACAACGCAGAAATCATCGCTTATTGCGCTGATGTGGGGCAGGCTGAGGAGTTAGATGGTCTAGAGGCCAAAGCTTTAGCAACTGGTGCATCTAAATGCTACATCGGTGACCTCAAGGAAGAGTTCGCTAGCGACTTCATCTTCCCGATGTTTCAGGGCAATGCTCTCTATGAGGGGCGTTACCTACTCGGCACTTCTATTGCGCGTCCTTGTATCACTAAGGGCATGGTGGATGTGGCTATTGCTGAAGGAGCCGATGCTATCGCGCATGGTGCGACTGGTAAAGGCAATGATCAGGTAAGATTTGAGCTTTCAGTGGCTGCACTCGCGCCGCACATCAAATGCATCGCGCCCTGGCGTGATGATGAGTTCCGCAAGCAGTTCCCGGGTAGAGCCGAAATGATCGAGTATGCTGAGGCGAATGATATTCCAGTGAAGGCATCAATGAAGAAGCCGTATTCAATGGACCGTAACTTGCTGCATATTTCATTCGAGGCAGGTGCAATGGAAGACACTTGGCACGATGCCACTGGCGAGTCAGACAAGGATATGTACATGCTCTCTGTCTCACCGGAAGACGCTCCTGATGCAGCTCAGTATATACAATTTCTCTATGAGAAAGGTGATGTTATCGGACTGATGACTGAAGGTTTAGCAGAACTCATTATCGAGCTAGGTGACTTCAAAGCAACTGGCGAGAAAGATGGTTATACTTTACTGACACCTTATGGAGTCATGCGGGTGCTGAATGCACTCGGTGGCAAGCACGGAATCGGCAGAGTGGATCTGGTGGAAAATCGTTTTGTGGGAATGAAATCTCGCGGAGTTTACGAGACCCCAGGTGGAACTATTCTACTAGCAGCGCATCAGGACCTAGAAACTCTCACCATCGACCGTGAGGCGCAGGCACTCCGCGACTCACTGATCCCTAAATACGCTCAACTCATCTACAACGGATTCTGGTTTGCACCTGAAAGAGAGGCCCTCCAAGCACTCATCAGCAGCACCCAACAGACAGTGACCGGTGAAGTCAGAATGAAACTTTATAAAGGTAATTGCATGCAAGCTGGACGCAAATCACCCTTCTCACTCTACGATGAAGATGTGGCTTCCATGGAAGGCGCTGCCGAAGGTAAGGAAGAGGCATACAATCAGAATGACGCCACTGGCTTCATCGCGCTGAATGCTCTGCGTCTGAAAGCGAATGCCAAGCAACAAGATCAACTGAAGCAGCAAAAGTAGCCCAAGTAACCACAATTTAGGTTTGATCAGGAGAACTTTCATTACTGTAACTATCTTCATTATGTTGCCACTCACTATATGGTGGGTGCGGCATCATGAAAAAATAGCGCTTCGTATGGGACGCAAGCTCGGTGATGAAGAAATGATCTGGGCAATACAAATAGGCATCGCTCATCCTGAAAAGGTGCGGATTCTCAATGTGTCAAGAATCCCCACGCCGGTTCCACATTTCATCGAGAAAATCCTCCAACGCAGAGGGTATCCAACTGGTAATACAGCGGGTATGTGTATGCGCTACGGTATCTATACGAAGGAAACTTACGCCCATAAGAAATCGCTAATCGCCCACGAACTCGTGCACACGCACCAGTTTGAAAGGCTCGGCGGACTCTGGCATTTTCTTAATCTTTACCTCAAAGAAACCATGATCCTCGGCTATGCTAATTCCCCACTAGAAATAGAGGCCAACTTCACTGCGGAGAGTGTGGTGGTTTAAAGTCTTATCTTCAGATTACTGAAAAGGATTTTACTAATAGGCTTTCAAATTATTGTGAAGAGGTGTAAGTCCCCCTACCACTTACCTTCTAAGCACTTAACTTTTATCTAATCAACCGTGTCCATATCTATAGCCAGCGCCTCCGAACTATGCGTCTCTTATTCTTCTCAAACTGTTCTCGATGGCGCAACGCTCGCTATTCATGAGAATGAGCGTATCGGTCTTGTGGGGCGGAATGGCTGCGGGAAATCTACTTTTCTCAAAATTATCGCCCAATTAGATGTGCCTGATTCTGGTGAGTATTCGGTGAAACGAGGACTCCGCGTGGGCTACCTACCACAGGATTTCGAACTCGATGAAGATGCCAATGTGATGGACGCCGTGCTCACTGGCGCGCAGGACGTGATGGATATGATTACTGAGTATGATAATAATCCAGCCGACTCAATTAAAGCAGCGGAACTGATGGATCTGATTAGTCATCGGGATGGCTGGAACCTAGAACCCCGAGCTCAGTCGCTACTTACCAATTTACACGCTCCAGATACGGACCGTATCATCTCCACACTTTCGGGCGGGGAGAAACGCCGCGTTGCGCTTTGCCGTGCGCTGCTGGGTCAGCCAGAATTATTGATCTTGGATGAGCCTACAAACCATCTCGACACTGGATCTATCGAGTGGCTAGAAGTTTTCCTATCACGCTACACTGGTTGCTGCCTCTTCGTCACGCACGACCGCTATTTCCTAGACCGCATCGCAAACCGCATCGTAGAAATTTCTGGTGGAAAGTGTGTTTCGTATGAGGGCAACTACACCGAATACATGATCACCCGTGCTGAGCGGATGGAGGCTGAGGCGGTGAATGAGCACAAGCGTCAGAGATTCCTAAAAAAGGAACTGGAATGGGTAAGACGCAGACCATCTGCACGCCGCACGAAGTCGCGTGACAGAATGGATAAGTATTTCGAGATTGCAGATCAAGAAGCTCCTGAGGAAGAACTAGACATCGATCTCATCATCCCGCCTGCACCTAAGCTCTCTAACAGAGTGGTAGAATGTGAGAATATCTCTTATACGATCGAGGGGCGCACTTTGTTCAAGAACCTCGATTTCAAGCTCGAAGGTGGTGAGCGTATTGGAGTCGTCGGGAAGAATGGCATGGGTAAATCCACGCTTCTTAAAACTATCCTCGGCCAGCTAACGCCACATACAGGTAAGGTGATGCTTGGAGCGAGAGCGGAAATAAATTTCGTAGATCAGGGCAGACTCATTCTCGATGACCAGAAGTCTATCTTCGAAGAGGTCGGTGAAGGCACAGAGAACGTGAGGCTGGGTGACGAAACCATCGGACTTCGCGCGTATTTAAGACGTTTCCTATTCGATGATGACCGAATCAACACCAAGATCGCGCTACTCTCTGGTGGAGAACGCTCGCGTGTCCTGTTAGCTAAGATTCTCAAACGTGGCGGAAACGTTCTTGTCCTCGATGAACCAACAAACGATCTCGACCTCAACACTCTCAGACTACTCGAAGAAGCGCTAGTAAACTTCGCTGGATCCGTCCTCGTCGTCTCACACGATCGCTATTTCCTGAACCGCGTCTGCACTGGCATCCTCGCATTTGAGGATAACGGTGACCTCCACTTCCAAGATGGATCATACGATTATTATCTGGAGAAAAAGTCTGAGAGAGATAAGCAAAATGCTCTCAACGAAGCCTCCTTCAAGACCGTGAAAACCGGATCCACTGAGCCTAAGAAAACAGGTAGAAAGCTCAAATGGAAAGAAGAACGTGAGCTAGAAACTATCGAAGCAGATATTCTCGCAGCCGAAGAAGACGTCGCTGCCAAGGAAACCATTCTCACTCACCCAAATTTCTACAACGATCATCCTAACGACTGGCAACAGTATGAAACTCAGCTCAATGAAGCCAAGGCAACAGCAGCCAAACGCTACGCCCGCTGGGACGAACTGGAGAAAATCAAGGCTGAGTCAGCAAGTTAATCGCGAGCACTCGGGCATCTTCGTCTGCAGAGATCAGAGCCTCTAGAGTTTCACCAGTATTCCAGACATGGGCATCCATGGTTTGCTCGACGATGCGCCAGATGTCTGTGAAGCCTATCTTCCCGTTCACAAAGGCATCGACTGCTATTTCGTTAGCAGCATTAAGGACTGCTGGTAAAGTCCCGCCTCTGGTCCCCGCCCTCACAGCGAGATCGATTGCTGGGAACGCATCTCTCCTCACTGCTTCAAATTCTAGTTTCCCTAGCTCTGCAAAATTAATCGGCTTAAGCTTATTGGCCATCCTTTCTGGATAAGTCACCGCGTACTGGATCGGGAAGCACATATCGGTAGTGCTGAGCTGCGCAAGGATACTTCCATCGATGAATTCCACCATCGAGTGCACGATGCTCTGTGGATGAACAATGACATCCACTCGGTCCATTTCGACATCGAAAAGCCAGCGTGCTTCGATCATTTCCAAACCTTTATTAAATAGTGTGGCTGAATCAATCGTGATCTTGCGCCCCATTTTCCAGGTAGGGTGTTTGAGAGCTTGTTCTAGTTGAACAGATTCTAATAGCTCCGTATCCATCGTTCTAAATGGTCCGCCTGAAGCAGTCAGGATGAGTCTTGAAATCTCATGGTTTGATTCAGACCTTACGGACGAGGCTCCGGCTGAGTGCAAGCCCTGCCTCCCGTCTAGGCACTGAAATATCGCATTATGCTCGCTATCTACAGGTAAAATTTTTACTCCCTTTTCCCTAGCGGCGCGCATCACTAACTCGCCTGCCATGACTAAAATCTCCTTACTCGCCACTGCTAAATCCTTACCAGCATCGATCGCCGCAAAGGCTGGATGTAATCCTACGATGCCCACGATAGCCACTAGTACCATATCAGCGCCCTCTAGCTGAGCCAGCTCGATTAGTCCCTCCAGCCCTACATGCACTTTCACGTCTGCAGGGATAAGGGCTCGCAGTTCGGCTTCCTTTTCAGGGTTAAAAATACCGACATTTTTCACGCCAGTCTCCTTCACCTGTTGGGCAAGAGCTTCCACACTATTCGCCGCAGCCAGCCCAACTATTTCCATCCGCTCAGGAATTTCCTGCGCCACTTTCAGTGTGCTTGTTCCTATGGATCCTGTGGAACCGAGTAAGACTATTTTTTTGACTGACATTAGTTAAGGAGAAAGAAATAAATGTAGTAAAACAACGCTGGAGCCGTGAAACACAAGCTATCAATCAAGTCCAGAGCTCCGCCTATCCCAGGTAAAGTCTTACCGCTATCTTTCGATTTGAAGCATCGCTTGATCACGCTCTCTGCGAGATCACCAACCACAGCAAGCAATGCTAAAATAATACCTAAAATAATCACATGTGTCCAACTGCTTAGAATACTAAGTTGCTCACCGAGCAATGCGTAGAGACCACAGCCAGCTAACTGCGCCCATAGTAACGCACCGTAGAACCCCTCCCAAGTTTTCCCAGGACTAATGTGCTTGATCATCTTGTTTTTCCCGATCAATGAGCCAGTAATATAGGCACCCATATCAGTAAACTTCGTCACCGCCACAAGCCATATGATCAACCAAGCACCGGGGACACCTCCGCCGGCTTGCTCAGCCGGCACAAACATCAGCTTGAGCATGAAGCTGAACATAAAGGCGATGTAAACGAAACCGATCACCGTGGTGGCTACCGCATTAAGTGCTCGCTCAGGAACTAATTGCCTTCTTAGTTGCAATACGAAGGTAGATATAGCTGCAAATGCAATTACGGCACCATCCAGCGTGACAATGGAGAGTAATCCTCCGCGTCCTTCTGTCGCCAGTATATAACCAACCCCTACTAAATAAACAAAACTAAGAATGAGCCCCCAACGAAACCTCACTGGATAGTCCGAGCTCTTTGCCATAGAAAAATATTCCCAACTCGCGGCACAACCTAACAGAACCATCAACGCCGAGAATGCCCAGACCGAGCCGCTCATGAAGACTGCGGTGACTGAGCCCCATAAAAGTAGCGTGCTAAACAACCTCGCCGCGAATACCTGTGATTTTGATTTTTTCTCACTCATAAGATGAACGAATCCAAACCCCAAATCCATCTTTTAGCAATGACATTTCTACTGGCTAGCTAAACTATCAATAATCTTGACCATCATCCTAGGCTCTATTAAAGAAATGGCATCAATTTCATAAGAACTACTATGAGCAATCCAACCATTATTTACACCAAAACTGACGAGGCTCCGGCGCTCGCTACTTACTCGTTTCTGCCTATAGTGCAGGCATTTACTAAGCCATCTGGCATCAATATAGAGACGAGAGACATCTCACTTGCGGCAAGAATCCTTTCTGCATTTCCTGAGAACCTCACTGCTGAGCAGAAAGTCCCTGATGCACTCGCTGAGCTAGGCGCTCTGGCTAAGACTCCTGGAGCTAATATCATCAAGCTACCTAACATTTCAGCCTCTGTGCCACAGATGGAAGAAGCGATCACTGAGCTTCAGTCTCATGGTTATGATATTCCAAACTACGAAGACGCCGAGCCTACTTATTCTAAGATCAAGGGGTCAGCAGTGAACCCAGTACTGCGCGAAGGAAACTCAGACCGCCGTGCTCCTAAGGCCGTGAAAGCCTACGCTAAGAAAAACCCGCACCGTATGGGTGCTTGGTCGGCTGATTCACAAACTCACGTTTCTACTATGGGTGCGAATGATTTTGCAGCGAATGAGAAGTCAGTGACAGTGGATGAGGCCACAGATGTGAAAATCGAATTCACCTCTGCTGAGGGTAAAGTCATCGTCCTGAAGGAAAGCACACCACTTCTTGCTGGTGAGATCATCGATGGAACTAAACTGAGCAAAGCTGCTCTGATAGAATTCCTCGATGTACAGATCGCAGAGGCAAAGGCACAAGGCGTGCTCTTCTCACTGCACATGAAAGCTACGATGATGAAGGTCTCTGACCCGATCATCTTCGGACTTTGTGTGGAAGTATTTTTCAAGGACCTCCTAGCAAAGCATGCCGAGACCATCGAGAAGCTTAATGTGAATTTCAATAACGGCTTTGGTGATCTTATTGCTAAAATCGAGACTCTTCCTGCGGATCAAAAAGCAGTGATCGAAGGAGATATTCAAGCAGCTTATGATAATGGTCCAGACCTAGCGATGGTAGATTCTGACAAAGGAATCACTAATCTACACGTCCCATCAGACATCATCATCGATGCCTCAATGCCAGCAATGATCAGGACTTCTGGTCAGATGTGGAATAAGGATGGCAAGCAGCAAGACACCAAGGCGGTGATCCCTGACAGTTCCTACGCATCCATCTACCAAGCGACGATCGATTTCTGTAAAAAGAACGGTGCCTTTGACCCTACAACTATGGGCACTGTGCCTAACGTAGGTCTCATGGCTCAGAAGGCTGAAGAATATGGCTCACATGATAAGACATTCCAGATCTGCTGTGACGGAATTGTCCGCGTGGTGAATACTGCGGGTGAGACACTCATTGAGCACGCTGTGGAAGAAGGTGATATCTGGAGAGCATGCCAGGTCAAAGACGCTCCGATCCAGGACTGGGTTAAGCTCGCTGTGAACCGCGCCCGCGCGATGAAAGTCCCAACCGTTTTCTGGCTCGATGAGAACCGCGCACACGATGCCGAGATCATCAAAAAAGTAGGACAATACCTAGGCGATCACGATACTGATGATCTAGAAATTCTCATTATGTCACCAGCGGAAGCCACTGATTTCTCACTCGCTCGCATCAAGGACGGATTAGACACTATTTCAGTCACAGGAAATGTTCTGCGTGATTATCTAACAGACCTCTTCCCTATCCTAGAGCTGGGAACTTCAGCGAAGATGCTTTCCATCGTTCCACTCATGAATGGCGGCGGACTCTTCGAGACTGGTGCTGGCGGTTCTGCTCCTAAGCATGTGCAGCAGTTTGAGCAAGAGAACTACCTCCGCTGGGATTCTCTCGGTGAATTCCTCGCACTTGCAGTTTCACTAGATCACCTCGGTGAGACAGCCAATGTGCCATCAGCCAGAGTTCTCGGAGCCACACTCGATGACGCTACTAGCGACTTCCTACTCAATGATAAATCACCGACGCGGAAGCTCGGGGGAATAGATAACCGTGGATCACATTTCTACCTCGCTCTTTATTGGGCAAAGCACCTTGCCGCTCAATCAGATGACGCCATACTCGCTGAGAAGTTCTCAACGATCGCAGCTGAACTAGAGGCTGCCGAAGCAACGATTGTAGAAGAGCTCATAGCAGTTCAGGGTTCACCAGTCGACATGGGTGGATACTACCAACCATGTGATCAGAAGGCAGGACCAGCGATGCGTCCATCAGCTACTTTGAATGCTATTCTAGAGAAAATCTAAGCCAACGTGACATCGACTTAACGATTAATAATCGTCAATTCTTAATAAAACCTCATCGGGATTAATTCTGGTGAGGTTTCTTGTGTGTGGTGGTCGTCGTGTTTATTATACCATCCTCACAGTGATACTGGATTGATCGTTTGATGGAATAATTTGAAAGTGCAGTAAAGCTGATTGGGGAAAGAGAAAAACACTCTCACTGTTCAAATGGTATTAGCTGTAGAGAAATTAATAAATGCCCAGAAAAAAGCTCCCTCAGAATGAACTGAGGAAGCATTTAGTAAATAGATAATGAAGAAACTGTCAGCTATGGTTTTACTGGTGTTTCCTTTGCATCTTTATTGAGTGTCTCAAGGAGAGCAGATGTAATATCAAACTGGTCCTTTGAAAAAATAAGGAAATGTGTTTGAGTGGTTCCACGTGCTGACTTATCAAAGATCATATCGACATCGTTGTCGCGAGCGAAGACTTCTACCTTATCTTGAATTTGAGCAAGAATCTTTCTCATCTCAGTCATGATGTTCTCGTTGATTGCTTTATTGCGGGTGCTAAGCCACTCACGACGCCTGTTCTCAAGTGCATTACCTTTATTAGCTTGAAGCTTGCGATCAGCAATGTGCTTCTCTTTAAGTTTAGGGGCGATGGTTCCGTCATTGATCATCTTGCTAAGTTCTTCGATCTTGTCAGCAACCTTACGGATATCAGCGAGCTTAATATTATTCTTTTTGGCTATCTCGGCTTGATCCTGTTTTACTTTATCTTGAGCGCCTTTGGTTAGATGATATTCGTCAAAGAGCTTTTTCATATCGACAGAAGCGACAGATTTGATTGGTTCTGCAAAAGCCGATGAGGTGAAAGCTGCAAGACTGAGAGCTACGAGTAGTGGTTTTAGGAATTTTTTTATCATGAAAATATTGTTTAGTATTGTTAATCTTTCTGAGAAGATCTTAACATAATAATAAGACACGTCAACGAAAGAAGTCGATAAAATAAGGTGAAAAGGTTAACGTTTTTTCTGGCGGATTGTCACATCTAGGGCATTGTTTCTGAGCAACTCGAACTATGATACAACTTCATTCAGACACAGATATCCAGGAACATTGTCATCCTACCCCAGCGCCACTGGTCCTAGTCCCCACGATGGGTGCTTTGCATGAGGGACATTTCGGCCTCATTAAAAGAGCCAAAGAGATGTCTGGTCAAGATGGTAATGTAGTGGTTTCCATCTTTGTAAACCCTATCCAGTTTGATCGGGTGCAAGATTTAGAAACCTATCCTCAGCCCATTGAGGATGATCTTAGACACTGCGAAAACCTCGGAGTGGACTTTGTTTATACCCCGAAAAGTGCAGAATTTTATTCCCCAGACCGTTCAATAGAGGTTTCAGAAAATTCTCTTTCATCACTACTTTGTGGTGCCACTAGACCAGGACATTTTGATGGTGTTTGTACAGTAATCACTAAGTTGTTCAACATCTTAAATCCCTCAGCTGCGGTTTTTGGGCAGAAAGATTATCAACAATTAGCCATCATTAAACGGCTGGTGAGAGACCTGAGCTACAGAACGGAAATCATTGCCCACCCCACGGTGCGTGAGCTTTCAGGCTTAGCCGTTTCTTCGCGTAATATAGGTCTAACAGATGCTCAGTTAGATCAAGCCTCAGCGATACGCGAAGGATTACAAAAGGCCAGAGAGCTCTACGCCAGTGGGATCATTTCTGCGGATCGGATTTTATCAAAATTCAGACTACATCTGGATAAGCGTGCGCCTTTGTCAAAAATAGACTATTTAGAATGTATCTGTGCAGATTCTCTCCAAGCTTTGTCAGAAGTAGATAAGCCAGCGGTGATCGCCACGGCGGTGTTCTTCGGGCAAGTAAGGTTGATCGATAATATTGTGCTGTAACCCCAACTCAATTTCTAACAAACTCATTTCATGCAATCAGATTTCCTCGTCATCGGCTCCGGCATTGCTGGGCTATCCTTTGCCATCCATGCAGCGAAATACGGCAGCGTCACGGTCATCACCAAAGGCAAAGCTATCGAATCTAACACCGCTTGGGCGCAGGGCGGAATCTCCGCAGTGCTGGCAGAAGCACAACGAGAAATAGGAGACAATGTAGAATCTCACATCGCCGACACCCTGGATGCTGGCGCAGGGCTTTGCAAAGAAGACGCTGTCCGCGCGATTATTGAGCAAGGTCAAGCGACCATCGATGATCTGGTCGGTGCCGGGGTAGAGTTTGACAAAAACCAGGATGAAACTTACTCACTGGGACAAGAAGGAGGCCACAGCCAGCGCCGTATTCTACACTGCAAGGACACTACCGGATTTGAAATAGCAACGGCACTAATAGATACCGCGCGCGAGATTGAGAATATCACTATTTTGGAAGAACACTTTGCTGTAGATCTCATCACTACCGCTAAGCTAGGGATCGCCACCGAAGACAGAATCGTGGGCGCTTATGTGCTAGATGAAAATTCTGGGAAAGTGAATATTTTCCGCTCCGATAGAGTTATGCTAGCCACCGGTGGCTGCGGTAAAGTCTATCTCTATACGACGAACCCCGATAGTTCCACGGGTGATGGCTTGGCTATGTCATGGCGAGCTGGCGCCACTATCTCTAACATGGAATTCGTCCAGTTTCATCCCACCTGTTTTTATAATCCCTCAGCACAGGGTGCGGAAGCCAGATCATTTCTAGTCTCCGAGGCGGTGCGTGGTGAGGGAGGAATCTTGATCAACGCCAAGGGTGAAGAATTTACTAAACAACATGACCCTCGCGGTTCTCTAGCACCCCGAGACATCGTGGCGCGGGCGATAGACCATGAAATCAAAAAGACGGGAGCGCAGTGTGTTTACCTCGATGTCACCCACAAGCCGAAAGGCTTCATGAAAGAGCGCTTTCCAAATATTTATGAAACCTTGCTAACGTTCGGTCATGATTGTGAAAAGTCACCTATCCCGGTGGTTCCTGCTGCACATTATCAGTGTGGTGGAGTGGCTACCGATGTTGATGGACGCACGACGATCCGCGGGCTCTATGCCATAGGTGAGGTAGCATGTACTGGACTGCATGGTGCGAATCGGCTCGCATCAAACTCTCTTTTAGAAGGAAATGTCATGGCAAGAAGAGCTCTAGACAATATTGTGAAGACACTCGCGCACAAGAAGAAAAATCTTACCCCCGTGACGATACCTGACTGGGAGTATGGCCATGCTACCACTCCTGATGAGCAGGTTCTTATTTCGCATAACTGGGATGAGATTCGCCGTCTGATGTGGGATTATGTGTCTATTGTTAGAACGGATAACAGGCTGCAACGCGCAGCTAGAAGACTGCGTAATCTCAGGAAAGAAGTGCGTGAATTCTACTGGGGACACACTGTCACATCAGACATTTTAGAACTCAGAAATCTCGTAGCAACCGGAATGCTGATCGTTGATTGTGCCACTCGCAGAAAAGAATCACGAGGGATTCACTACACGCTGGATTACCCGGAGAAGAATGAGCTATTTGCTAGTGATACAGAGCTCAGAAGATTTTAATGAGTATGAGAAGCTACTTCTTCTCTAACTTGCTGGGCTTTTCTACCACTAGCGACATTAGCTCAACGGCAATGATGATCTTTCCACCTCTCCAAGCAGGACCTTGAATAAATAGTGGTTTGCCTTTCTTGAGGGTGGGTCCGCTTTTCATGATCTTCTTATGACTTTGCCAGAACTCTAAATCCATTTTTAAATGGTCATCGATTGGCTTACCGCGTGGCTGGAAACTAAGTAGAATTTCCTTAGAATTCTTCATTGGATTTGCCCAGTTTTCATAACTCCGTAGGATCGGTTGCTGGTCTTCACCCAGAAGTCTGTAGTGCGAAAACCTGATCGTCTTGAGCTTCTTGAGTGCGGCTAGCTGGATTTCGCTCGGTTGTTTGAGATCTTTGCCAGCCTGATCTGCATCACTATCAGTCCCAAATATAAGGCTTACCTTGAGCTCACCAACGGAATCTGTGCCTGTGTCTTTACTCGAACCAGTTTGAGCAGAAAGGACGCTCACACTCATTAGTGCAATCCAAAATAGAGTAGGCAAAATCTGAAATGTTTGTTTCATAGGCTAATGATTTTTAGAAAAAGTTGTAGGGATTCACTTCGTCTGGGGTACTCGCCATCATTGGAGAACGCCCTGGTGAAGTGTCTCCAGAGGCAATATCTAGCTCATCAGATATGGGGGTAAGGCCACTGAGTATAATCTCTGTGGCGTCATTAGATTCTGATACAGCGGCGACAATACCATTGTTAGGCACGTAAACACTACTCTGCTCGGATGCCACTGCTGGAATATCTGCTGGCTTCTCATTTTGCATCTGAGTGCCTGCGTAAAATGCGGCCATTGCCGCAAAAGCCGCAGGTGCAATCATTAGCCGGATTTTCTGCCACAAAGGTGGCGATGATGGATCACTCAGAGCATCGTGCTGCGAAACTTCAGAGATGGCCTGCTCGATTTTACTATTGAAAAACTCTGGGTAAGGTGGCTCTTCAGAATCAGGCAAACTAGCCATCAATTCATCATTGAGCGCGCACCAGCCTATCTCGCATTTAAATTCCTCATCCAATTCACCAACATGGGTTTCCGCCCACGTATCTACCTTACGAAGTTCTTCGCCTTCTAGCTCGCCTTCGAGCCAGCTACTGAGTGTTTTTTCATCGGGTCTATTCATGGTTTTAATAATATTTGTAGTTTCTTTCTAGCGTAAAATAGGCGACTCATCACTGTCCCTAGTGAGCAACCCATGATCTCTGCTATTTCCTTGTAGTCCATTCCCTGCACCTCTCGGAGCACGATGGTTTCCTTGTGTTCTGGAGAAAGTTTATTGAGTGCCGATTCAATCTCGCGTTTCAGTTCACTTCCCACCAGAGCTTCATCTGGCCTGGGGCTTTGCTTAGGGGCAGTGGCCGCAGTCATATCGATTCGGTTAGTAACTAATAGTTCGTCATCGAATTCCCCTTCAGACCTAATCTTCTTCTTCCTCATCCAATCGTAAACCACATTATGAGAAATCCGAAATAACCAGGTCGAAAACTTTGACCTGTTCTCGAACTTAGGGAGTGCTTTCCATGCCTTGATGAAGGAATCTTGTGCTAGATCCCATGCATCCGCATCATTTTTTACCATGTTCATTATCATCGCGTATACTTTTCCTCTGTGCTTCGTGACGAGAGCATCAAATGCGGTGTAGTCCCCTGCTTGGGCCTGTTTCACCAGATCTGTATCGTCCACCTCAGCCTCAATGGAACCATCTCCCCCAGCCTCACTGGCTTCCTGGCTAGATGGTCCTCTCAATACATTGGACGCTATATTATGAAAAAAATTCATGGTTTTTGAAATTTTCTCACCTTTACCGATAAGAACATTGATAGATTGCCCTAATTCTACTGATACGCAAGGGAAAATCTAACAGCAACTATAGGCACGATGCTTCACACAGAATGGTTGTGTAAATAAATTATGTATTCAATAGTTGATAAATACCGTCATTTCACTAGTATAATATCTTATGATATTGAAACGCTCCATCTTTACTCTTCAACTACTGCTGATATCTTATCTTCCTGTCATGGCCGCAGAAGACGGAAAGCTACTCTATGGTCAGATGTGCGCCGCATGTCATGGCATGAAAGGTGAAGGCATAGGGAATGGAGTATTTCCACCACTTAATGGCAGTGAGTGGGTGCAGGGTGATCCTAACAGAATCGCCCAGATCTTACTTCATGGCTTGAAGGGTCCGATGACTGTAAAAGGCAATGCATATAATCTAGCGATGCCAGCACAAGGATCTCTATCCGATGAAGGCAAAGTGGCAGTGGTTCGTTATCTTAAGAAAGAATTTGCCGGTGAAGAGACAAAATTTTCACTCGCTGACCTCCAGAAAGCCAAGATAGCTAGCGAGGCTAGAACACTACAATGGACAGCAAAAGAGCTCCTAGAACTCTACCCACTACCTAAAGTAAAACCTCCTATCAACAATCTGATCATGGAAGTCTACCACGGAAAATGGAACGAAATACCAGATTTCTCGATGCTCACAGCCGTTGCAGTAGAAGAAGAGCACGACGGCTTGATATCGCTAAAAAACATCAATAAAAGAGACTCATTCGGACTAGTCTGGCTCGGTGATCTGGAGATACCAAGTGACGGAACTTATGAACTCGAACTAATGGCTGACGATGGCGCGGTGGTCAGTATTGGAGATAAGGAAGTATGTGCTATTAAAAGCAAGGGACGCATTCATCATAAACACGTTAAAAAAGGGAAAATCACTCTAGAGCAAGGCACTCACAAAATAAAAGTTCAGTATTACCAAGCTCAGAAAGGCAAAGGGATTTCTATGAAACTGACTGATCTAAAAGTAAAAGATAAGACAAAAGCAACTATTTGGTTGAGTGATCATGCCGAACCCAAAAAGTCCGCCCCAGTGATTGACCTCACTCCGACGGATGGCAAAACAAGGATGTATCGCAATTTTATTAATGGCTCTACTCACAGGACGATGGGAGTAGGATTCCCTCAGGGACATAATATAGCATTCAGCACGCAGGACTGTCAGCCTGATTTGATCTGGAAAGGGAGATTCATCAATGCTGGTAAACATTGGACAGGGAGAGGACAGGGCGCTCAAAATCCATTGTCTAATAACCTGATAAAGCTGGGACAAGGTGTTGCGTGGTCAAAGCACGGCAAGGAGCTAAACCTTAAACTTGTAGGTTACACCATGGATAGGATGGGCAACCCAACATTTAACTACAAAGCCACCGATATGGACATTACGTTTAGTGAACAATACCTCTCCAGTGAGAAAGATCTGACCAGATTAATCACGATCATCTCTGCCAAGGATCAGGTAATTCAACTCCGTCTCGCTAAGGGCCATCCCCCAATATTATCTAAACAGGGTGCTACTATTAATAACCTACTGAACATCGATGCTCCGTTGAGTATCAAGGGAGACTTATTATACTCTAGCATTAATCTCAAAAAAGGAACCAACACATTTAAAGTAACCTACTCATGGAAAAAATAAATTTTAACACTGCCAAAATCCTGATTCTCGCAGTTCTGAGCACGACCATTTCTCAAGCACAGACCGAGAAGAAGAATGTCCTACCTCAAATTAAGACAAACCAAGAGGACTATTATATACGCGAAGTAATCCCCCTTCCTAAAGGGGAGGTCATTGAGATAGGATCGATCGCCCTGATGTCAGGCAATCAAATCGCAGTTGGCACGCGAAGAGGTGACATCTGGATCTGTACGGGTGCGTATGAAACCGATCTCACAAAGGTAACCTGGAAGAAAGCTTATAACGCTGCTCACGAACCGCTAGGAATGCATTACAAAGATGGCTGGCTCTATCTCCAAGATCGAGAAGCCTACGGCAGAATAGCCGATAAGGATAAAGACGGAACCTACGAAACCTACGAAATGATTTCCAATGAATGGGGAATGACCGGCGACTACCACGAGTATGTGTTCGGATCAACTCCAGATAAGGATGGTAATGTTTACACAGTGAACTGCCTTACAGGATCATTCCACCCAAAAGCACAGTGGCGAGGCTGGAGTATGAAGATAGCGCCAGACGGCACAACGACCCCATTTGCCTCTGGGGTTCGCTCCCCAGGAGGGATCGGCTACAATGACAAAGGTGACCTTTTCTACACAGATAACCAAGGTATGTGGAACGGGACATCATGCCTCAAGCATCTCAAACCAGGTAGTTTCACAGGTAATCCTGCTGGCAATATTTTCTACAAGGATGCGCCAAACATGGGTAAACTACCACTGGAACCCATAGACAAATCTAGGATCGTCACTGAAGCAGCAAGAATCCCTGAATATGTGCCTCCAGCGATACAGATTCCCCACGGCAAAGTAGGTCAATCACCCACAGCGGTCATCATGGACCACACTGCTGGAAAATTCGGAGTGTTTCAGAACCAAATTCTTATCGGCGAGCAAACCCACTCAGAGGTGCAGCGTGTCTATTTAGAGGAAGTCAATGGTGTCTATCAGGGTGCCGTCTGGAAAATGTTAGGTGGCTTCAAATGTGGAATTGTCCCGATGCGACTAAGCAATGATGGGACGCTCTTCGTAGGCTGCACAAGTCGTGGCTGGGGATCAAGAGGTGGGAAGATGTTCAGCTTCGAGCGAGTGCGCGCCACTGATAAGATCCCATTTGAAATGAAGACGATGAATGCTACACCAGATGGATTCAAAATCTCATTTACCAAGTCTATTGACTCAGCCACAGCTGGAGAAATCACTAATTATCAATGTTCCGCATGGACTTATATTTATCAAAAATCCTACGGTAGCCCAGAAGTAGATCAATTAACTCCCAAAGTAACCAAGGCACTTGTCTCAAAGGACGGAATGTCAGTGACCCTCTCTCTTGATAAACTAACCCAAGGCCATGTCCATCATCTGGATTTATCGAAGCTCAAATCAAAAGACAGTAAGCCACTTTGGCATCCAAACGTCTATTACACGCTTAACCAAATCCCTACTAAATAGAAATATCGTGGCTGATTTCAACCTACACCCTCGGCTTGCTGCTGGGGGATATCATTTAGTGACTCACCAAAACTGTGAGGTGCTCCTAAAGAATAATGCGCATTACGCTTGGTTCGTCATCGTCCCACGGGTGGACACGGAGAAGACTGAGATCACCGATCTCACCGCCGCTGAATATTCTGATATCAATGCCTGCACCTTAGCTGTGAGCCAGTTCCTAGAATTAAAATTCTCCCCAGCAAAAATCAACATCGGCAACATCGGAAACATTGTTCAGCAGATGCACATCCATGTCATCGGTAGAACAGAGAAAGATCCCGCATGGCCAGAAGTCGTCTGGGGGCATCCAGAAAAAATCCCCTACTCAGATAAACGAGTAGAGGAAATAAAAAATACGTTTAAAGCTTTTCTCGCTGCTAAACTAGATACCTAGTTCCGTGCGGAAATCTGCCCGGATTTCTCTGTCCGCAATGACCTCGTAAAGTGCTTTATTAGGATCGACATATGCCTCATCTGAGCCTTTAGAATAAGTGAATAGGTGCTTAGGTGAATACTCGGTGAACTGCTCGCGCTCTTCATCAGTGAGCCTGCCCCAGACAGAAAAATTCACTGTTCTGGCTACCTTGATCATCATCTTCAGCGTGAGTCTTCTGCCATTCCTAGCACGAACTAGCTGCTTGTGAGTGAGTTGCTCAGGTGATGCCTCCACCACGTCATGGTTATTGAGTTGCCATCCCGTAAGGATTGTATCGAGCGGTTGAGTGCCCAGGTCTCTTTCTTCTGTATTACTCATGATTTATCCTCCTGTTTTAGGATTGCGTTTCTTAGGCTTTTTCGCTGCGGGCTGACCAGGGTTTTTCTTCTCTACTGGTGGTGCCTTTCCTGCTTTTGCATCGCGTTGGTTCTGCGCTTCCTCAAGCTTTTCAGCCATCTTTTCCATGAATCCTTTTTTACGAGGTTTCTCGTTATCGGTATGCAGTCTCTTCGCTCCTCTTGCTACTTTTTTAGCAAGCTCAGGCTCTGGCATACGCTGAGTAAGCCAGGTTTGCCCGATAGAAACAATGTTCTGAGTGGTCCAGTAAAGAGCGAGTGCTGAGGCGTAGTTGTAACAAAATACGAAGAACATCAACGGCATCAGCATGAAGATTCTACGCTGGAGCTTATCGCCCGTCTGAGGAGTCATCCGCATCTGGATGACCATGGTCACCGCCATCAAGATAGGAAGTAAATTTAGTGGCAGCCCAAACACATCAGTCAGGTGATCCGGCTGGGAAAGATCATCCACCCACATGAAGGGCTTACCTCTTAGCTCCACAGCGGCGTTGATCATGTTGAACACTCCAAAGAAAATAGGTATCTGCACCAGCATTGGCAGACAACCACCCATCGGGTTCACGCCATACTCTCGATAGAGCTTCATGGTCTCTTGGTTGAGCTTCTGCGGGTTTTCCTTATGCTTCTCCTTCAGCTCCTTCATGATAGGCTGAAGCTTGCTCATGCGCTTCATAGTGCGCGTGGATTTATTATGCAACGGCCAGATGATGATTCGGATGAAGATAGTGAGTAAAACGATCGCTAGTCCCCAGCTCCAAGCAGCATCTTCTGGGAACCAGTTGTGAATCCCGTTGAGTGCCTTATTCATCTTATCTGAGATCCAGCCGAATGCAGAAAACATGCTGAAGTTCATGATGTCATCACTATTTTCACTGAGAGCTGACATCTGTCTATTCTGCTTCGCTCCCACGAATACCTCATAAGAAAGCTGAACAGGCATATCACTGCTAACGGTCTTCTCAGGAAGCTCTAGACCCACCTGGAAGAGCCAACGTTTACCCTTTCCTTCTTCGTCGCCGAAAGTGGTTTCTTTTCCGGATGCCCATAGGCTATCGCTTTTAGCGTCAGATTTGGGGAAAATAGAAGTCCCAAAAAACTGACTATTCACTCCGAAATATTCAAGGTTCACCGTTGTGATAGTATCCACGGGTTTCTCATCAGAGAACATCCCCCCACTGAAATTACCATGATCCTCCTGTGTATAGTCACCGTCCTCATAGTAAAACCAACCGGCTAAATTCACTTGTTCTTTTTTAAACAATGGTGCGGAGGTTCCCGCCGTAATTGAGTATTTATTGAGCTCCAGCTTCTTTCCTTCTTTAGTTTTAAATGTGATTACTAGTTTGAATGTTGGCGCTTTATCCGCAGTTCCTTCCCCCAGTGTCCACTCCTTGGTTACGGTCACACCATCTTCCAGTTGACCTTGATATTTCACCGAATTTCTATTCTGCTCAATTCGATCATAATAAGTAGTCTCAATATTCTTGTAACTTGTCGCCAAGGCACCGATCACTGACTTACTTTGTTCATTGAGAGTCACATTATTGTCTTTATCAAAGACCTTCTTCTCATTCAGCATCTCAGCAGTCTTGATCCCTCCTCCAATGTTTGAAAACGTAAACTTGGTCACCTTTTCACCATCAGTGATCGCGAACATCTCATACGGGTCATCTTTCTTGACCTTGAGCGATGGATCTACAACAAGTGTAGTTCCACCACCAGTTAGATCAGGATTAGCCGCTAAATCAGTAGCAGACTTTTCGCCCTCTCGCGCTGGAGTCTTGGTGACCTCCTCGGTAGTGTCTATAGCTCCTTCATTGATTTTCTTCTGATTACTCTTGAGAAACGTGTAGTTTAGCACCAGTGCGATGCTACAGAAGATGAGTATTATCCAGCCTTTACGGTCCATAATGTGATATTAAGTTAGTGTGTAAAAATAATTTATTTATTAGAACGCTTAGAGGGAACAGGATCATCTCCGCTTCCACCCCAGGGATGGCAACGGCAGATACGCCAGATTCCATAAAGCAGTCCTCTGATAGCTCCATGAGTTTCCACTGCTTGTAAGCAATAGTTAGAGCACGATGGTGAAAACCTACATCCTGCGTAGGGCCCACCGATGAAATGTAGAATAGGATTAATCAGCTTCTGGTAGAGCACGATCATCTTTTTGATGAACCACTTTGGAAAATACAATGGATTCATTAGATATTAGTGATCTTCAGGTTTGATAATTCCTAGCTTGTTAGCCTGCTTGAGCCAGTCTTTTTCTAACTCCTGGTAACTGGCTTCTTTAGCTCTCCACCTAGCAATCGTTACGATGTAGTAATGAGGGTCTATCCTCTCACCGTGATGTTGAATAATTGCTCTGAATCTCCTGCGTAATAAATTTCGCTGGTGAGCCTTCCCTACTTTTTTCGTGGTGATAAATCCTGTCTTAAAATGATCTAAATCTGCTTGATGCAGAACACTAAGAACTAAATAGCGCCCTGGTCGGGAAATCCCAAGCTCTCTTGAACGAGCAAATTCTGCTCGCTGTGTTATTGAGAACTTTCTAGGAAGCCGCATGGGGCGCAATAAATATCACGAGGTTGTCTAAGTTTAAGCCAAGCACTCAGAAAAAATATCTTGCAGTGAAGATCGGAGGATCATCACTGCAAGATAGAGATTTTCTTAGGTGTGCTGCTTAGTGTGGCGCTTGAAGTGAATCTCTGCACCCTTAGGTAAGAGACGCTTGCGGCCTTTTTGACGACGACGACGAAGGCAATCACGCCCAGCTTTAGTAGCCATGCGAGCACGGAATCCGTGTTGGCGTTTACGAACGCGCTTAGATGGTTGGTAAGTTCTTTTACTCATGATGAAATCCTATTAGTGTTTTCCTGATGAAGCCAAGTTCATTTTGAAAGTGGCACGAGGCGGAGAACCTAGGGAATTTCACCCACTTGTCAATCCATCATTGCGATTTATACGTGTTTTTTCTTAAATCACCCGCTAAGCCTTTACTTAAGAAGAGTTAACAATTTAAAAAAAAATGAGTAATTTCTCCAATCTAAAAAATAACCATCGCCACCCTAGTTAATAAATGTTAATTTTAAAGATCATTCAATGAATTCACGCATCAAAAAAAACATCATTACCATCATAAAGTCATTCCCTATCGCCTTTGTTATAATATGCCTCAGTAGCTGTAGCTCTGGTGGTAAAACTGTAACTGTTAATAAAACAAGTGGGTTTCAGCAGAGCCATGGTCCATTCGACTCTAACGGTAATTATGTAGAGAACTGGGCAGATCAAGCTCCTAAAAGGACATTCACTTGGAATAGATCCGCCAAAAAGAAACCAACTCCTCCCCAGAGCACGAGTAAAAGTGTCAGTATCGCGAGAAATACCACACCAAAGAAAGTCTACACAACACCAGAGACGACAGCTCCTCGCAAAGCTACTAAGAAATCTACTGCTAAAAAGATCACCCCTAAAACCAAGCCACCAATCTACCATTCAGTTGTTAAAGGTAACACTCTCTACGGTCTGGCTCGCAAGTATGGAACATCGGTCTCAGCTATCCAAAAAGCCAACAGAATCAATGGCTCTAACATTTCCATTGGTAAACGACTCATCATTCCTAGAAAATAATCATACCACCCTAGACAATATGCGTTTTAAAATAACTGACGCTAGTATCATACCCAGATCACTTCGTGAACAACTCCTCTCCTCCACCTGTGGTGGATACTGTAGTTTTGAGGGATGGGTACGAGATCATCATGACGGCAAGTCTGTTTCCTCATTAGAGTATTCCTGCTACCCTGAGCTCGCGACTAAAGAAGGAAACCGTATCATCACAGATGCTATAGAACGTTTTGACATCCAAGACATTAGGTGCCACCATCGTATTGGTCATTTAGCCATCGGCGAAATGGCTGTCTACGTAGGTGTCTCCTCAGCGCATCGCGATGCAGCATTTCAAGCCTGTCGCTATGTGATCGATCAAATCAAGCAGCGTGTTCCTATCTGGAAAAAAGAATACTATGCAGACAACACCACCGACTGGCCAAAATGCACCGGCTGTGCAGATCATAATAAAGACCATCAACATTAAGTAGCTAATTAAACAACGTAACATGAAAACCCCGCTCATCACCTCATTGTTCGCAGTGTTTACTCTACTAGGTTCTTGCCAGCAAGCTACTCCACCAACTCCCACATGGCTTAGCACTGTGGATCATGAGGTGCATAAACTTGGTACATTTAATTGGGTTATCATCGCCGAGCCATCCTTCCCTGCACTCTCCAGAAGTGGAGTCACCACCATCACCACCCCTGTAAGTACTACGGAGGCACTTGATGGCGTATTGCAATCCATAGACTCTCACAGCCATGCCAGGCCACGCATCCACCTCACCAGAGAAGCTGGAGCAGTCAGCGAACACGATACACCAGGCATCGATGATTACCGCACCAAGCTCAAGCAAGTCCTCAACGAAAGAAATACGCTAACACTCACTAACAACACCCTCAATCTACTCATCACAGATGCTCGAAAAAACTACCGCATCCTCGTCATCAAGACCACCACCAGCCTTCCCTACACCTCAGTATTTCTAGAGTTAGAAAGCGGATATTGGGATGGTGTGTCGGAAACTGCTTTACGAAAACGTCTGAACCGCTAAAGCTCTCTTCACACATGGCAGCTCCAAAGAAAAAAGACGCCGCACTCACTAAAGAGCGCGAAGAAGCTTGGGTTGGCGATGCCGTCCTCGCCCTCTATGTCCGCGAATGGATACTCAAAGAAAAAGGTGAGATGGATGGTGAAATGTTCGTCCGCTTCACCTCAAATGATTTCCTTAAAAGCAAAGGAAATCCAACCTCCGTCGAGGCTGAGATAGGCAGAGTCTATGAAGAAAAGGGGCTCCAAGCAGGATTCGACTGGATCGCAGAACACCTCTACCCGCTCTTTTTAGTAAAGGAAAAAAACTATCAGCGCATCCTCGCCACCCAAGTCCCCCGTAAACAGCGTAAGAGCCAGCGGAGATAATCAATTACTTCTCACTGGCATTATTGATGAGCCTTAAGCAGGGCTTTAACGACCTTGCGATGCTCCACGCCTGTGAGTCGCTGGTCGAGGCCACCGAAGCGGAAACTGAAATTTTCATGTTTAATACCCAGCGCGTGCAAAATGGTGGCGGATAGATCGCTCGTGTGCACTGGATCCTCAACAACAACAGAGGAGAAATCGTCAGTTTTTCCATGGAGGTGACCTTGTTTGATCCCCCCTCCCGCCATCCACATGCTGAAACAATCGGCATGGTGGTCACGACCATCGGCTTTGGTTCCCTGGGAATAAACCGTCCTGCCAAATTCGCCGTTCCACATCACGAGAGTATCATCGAGCATCCCACGGCGCTTGAGATCGGTGACCAAGGCGTAATTAGCACGATCTACCTCACGGCAAAGTATCGGCAGATCCTTTTTTAAATTAGCATGCACATCCCAGCCTCGTTTATAAACCTGAGTGCATCGCACGCCTCGCTCAGCCAGACGACGCGCCATCAGGCAATTATAGGCATAACTTCCAGGGATTTTAGCTTCCTCTCCGTAGAGTGCCCAGGTGCTCGCAGGTTCATCAGAAAGGTCTGAAAGCTCAGGCACGCTCGCTTGCATACGGAATGCCATTTCGTATTGCTTGATCCGGCTGTGAGTTTCTGCATCGCCAAATTCCTCATACGTTTTCCGATTCATCTCATTAACTGCATCGAGTAGGTCACGCCGCGTCTGTCTGTCCATCCCCTTGGGGTCTTTTAGATACAGGACGGGATCTTTCGCGGCACGCAGCTGAACTCCAGCATAACTCGACGAGAGAAATCCACTACCCCAGAGACGCGAGGTAATGGGCTGAGCATTGCCCACCGTGTTTTTCGTAGTCAGCACCACGTAGGTTGGTAAATTATTGTTCAGACTACCTAGCCCATAAGACAGCCAAGCACCCATCGATGGTTTACCTGGAATCATGCTCCCAGTGTTAAACTGAAGCTGTGCTGGCTCATGATTGATCGCATCGGTATGCATCGAATTGATCACCGTCATCTCATCAGCTAGCTTTCCTGTATTGGGCAGTAAATCACTGATCCAGCGACCCGATTCACCATATTGCTTGAATCCCCATCTTGAGGCAGCCACTGGGAATCTTGCCTGACCAGAGGTCATCCCCGTGGAGTTCGCTTTGACTGAACTCGGGATGTCCTTGCCATTCCATTTTGCAAGTCCAGGCTTGTAATCCAACGTCTCCATCTGGGGAGGTCCACCAGACATGAAGAGAGAAATCACTCGCTTTGCCGTGCCTGGAAAATGTGTAGGTTTATTATTTGAAGCCGAAGCATTGCCTATCAATTTATCTCCCAATATCGATGCGAGACCTGCCAGCGCCAGAGTCTTCCCGCCATTCCCTAGGAAATGACGTCTGTTCTGAAGCGCTATCCACTCAGATTTCAGCTCATCTGGTATCGGCAAATGACAGGGTGTGAGCGGTTCACCATGATTGTCTGAGCAGAGCTGATTAGAAGGTTTCATAATTATTTAGTGATGGCTGCGTCTGTGTTCATGATACTGGAAGCAATGAGCATCCAGACGGCTTGTTCTGATGGAGGAATGGTTTTATCTATTGGCGCATCCCCTACTTTAAGCAGGTCATTCGCAGCCACTTCATCTTGAGAATATTTAGCGAGCAGTTTCGCATGCGTATTTACTAGGAAGCTTATCTGCTCTTGTTCTAGCGTCCGAGCTAACAAGACTTTCGCTATAAACTGGATACGATCTTCTGTTGCTGAACCACCATCCTTGATCGCTCTGTTACCGAGCAATCTGGCGGCCTCTAAAAATTGAGGGTCATTCATCAGAGTGAGTGCCGCCATTGGAGTGTTAGATCTCTGACGACGTGCACAGAAACCAGTCCGGTCGGTTGCATCAAACACCGTCATATTCGGAATAGGTGCGGTGCGTTTGAGATACGTATAAAGAGATCTTCTATAGAGGTCTTCACCTTTTCCTCTGACATATTTTTTACCGTTCTTCGCACTACTGGTAGCCCACAAACCATCTGGCTGATAGGGCTTCACACTTGGTCCACCGATCTTGTTTACAAGCAGCCCAGAGCTTTGTAGCGCGGCATCACGCAGCGACTCTGCTGGCATCCGGAATCGTGGTCCATGAGAGAGTAATCGGTTTTTAGGATCTTCCGCACTGGCAAATTGACTCGCCTTGGCAGATTGTCGGTAAGTCGCCGACATCAACATCATTTTATACATCCGCTTTATTTTCCAACCATTCCCCATGAAGTCCACAGCTAGATAGTCGAGTAATGCTGGATGACTAGCGCGATCCCCTACAATGCCGAATTCCTCACTCGTTTCGACTAATCCGTAGCCAAAAACCTCCTGCCACATTCGATTCACCGTGACCCGCGCTGTGAGCGGATTTTCAGACATCGTTACCCACTGGGCAAGTCCGAGGCGGTTCTTAGGAGCACCGTCTGGCATCGGCGGCAGGAAATGCGGGGTATCAGGCTGAACCCTATTTAGACGAGATGCGTAGCCGCCTCGATCTAGCACATCGGCATACGGAACAGTATCCGCTTCCTCGGTAACGAGTGTCTTCACTCCCTTATTGGAGAGAACCGCGAGTTGCTTATCCATTTCAGTCAGTTGCTGTTGCATCGACTGCATCTCTGTATCTATTTCTCGAAAATAGAATCGAGAGACGATCAAGCGGTCATCAGAGGTCCAGTCTGCTGAACTTTTCTCAGCCAAAATTTGAGCAGCATGCACCTCGTATTGCAGCCCACTAACCTCCTCACTATTTAACTCTCGCTGATAAATTCGCATCTCTTGATAGCCAGTCTGCTGAAGGATTTCCCCAGCAGGGTGACGGCGAGCCAGCCAAAGAGGAGCTTCCGTTTTAGTAGAAGCAGTGAGCGTATCTTTGGTTATCTTTGTTTTCACAGGCTTACCGTTGATATAAATCTTCACCCCAGCCGCTTTACCTGACCCATCATACGTCACGCAGACATTGGTCCATTGATTCACTGGCGCTAATCTCCCGGGGGCTTCCACTGAGAGCAAGTTGTTAGACGAATCATGACTCAGCTGAAAAAGAATGGCGCCTTTTTCCCAGTAAACATTCCACCCTCTGTGCGGAGACTCTTGACTCATTTTGCCGATAAGAACACCCTTTTTAACATCACCAAGTCGAGCCGCTGTACCTCTCGGTTTGATCCAGCTTGAGACGCTGAAGGCTTGATCACGCTCAAATCCAGCAAGCTCACCGAGATTGAATTGCGTATTTGAAGCTAAGCGAAAACCACGCCACAACAGCGTATCCTCACCCCAGATTGGACTGGGTCCTGTGGACTTAAATTCCTTTAGCTCTGTGTGAATCGCACTGTTTTTAATTATGTTAGATCCTAATTTTTCGCTGGTCGATTCATCAAGTTTAAGGTGCAGGACAAGCTTATCAGCCGAAACACTCTCAGGCTTCCCACCAGAGTCCAGCCACTGGTCTATCAAATATTCGAGCTTAGATTCACGAGTTTTTATTTTCTCTAACAGAGCTGATTTCTCAGCCAGCACTTTATTGTATTCCTCCATGCTTTCTGGCTTTGGAATAGACAGGAATGGTGGCCAGTTCGAGTTTTCATCATTAGATGGTTTTTCGTTGATGTTATTGAAAAAGGCACTGAGCTGATATGTATCTTCCTGGCTGAGAGGATCGTATTTATGATCATGACAGGCAGCACATGTGGTGCTCATTCCTGAGAAAATAGCACCAAAGGCTTCGAGTCGTTCGCGTGCCAGGTTCACGCGCAGCTCTTCCAGAAATGTCCCACCTTCTCCCGTATTAATACCATTTCTTATGAATCCTGTAGCAACAAGCTGGTCGATATTCTTGAGCGGCATCAGATCTCCCGCGAGCTGCTCCATCGTAAACTGATCGAATGGCTTATCCTCATTGAATGAGCGAATCACATAGTCCCGATATGGCCAGCGGTTTTGATGCCCATCTGCATGCAGCCCAGCGGAATCACCATAGCGAGAATAATCTAGCCAGAAATGCGCACGATGTTCACCGTAGCTTTTTGACTCTAGCAGCCTATCAATCACCTTTTCATAAGCATTTTCAGATTCATCCGCCACAAAAGCATCTACCTCCTCAGGAGTGGGGAGTAGCCCAATGGTATCCAGAGTAGCTCGGCGAATCAATAGACCACGGTCCGCTTCTTGATTTGGCTTGAGATTTTCTTCATCTAGCTTTGCCAGCACAAAGTGATCGATCGCATTATTTGTCCATCCTGGCTGATTCACTTCAGGTAATGGAGCCTTCACCGGAGCTTCGTATGCCCAGTGGTCTCGGAACTCGGCACCTTCGGCTATCCACGTTCGCAGTAATTTTATCTGCTCAGGATTGAGTAACTTTGATTCATCCTGAGGCATTCTCAGCTCTGGATCATGCGACTCCACGCGCTTCACTAGCTCGCTTTCATCCGGATTGCCAGGGACGATGGTATAGACTCCCTGATCGTTTTTAAAGCCAAGGGCACTCTCCTTCAGATCCAACCTTAGACCAGCTTCTCGGCTTGCCGTATCTGGCCCATGACATTGGTAGCAATAGTTCGAGAGAATCGGCTGAATATCTCTTCCATAATCAACGGGGTTTTCAATAGAAACTAATCTCTCGCTGGTATCCACAGCCTCTGACTCAGCCTGCTTCACATCACTTTTTTTACAAGCAATGGTCAGTAGACACAGGAAAAATACAGCTAATATCTGAGTGTTAAATCTAATCATAAAGTATCGTGCTTATTTCGACCAAGGCCATAGCTTGATCAACATCGCTGTTTATAGACGTAATAAACATCCGCTATATTTCACAGAACCACCGAATATGTCAATATTTTCAAAGCTTAGACTCGACATTTACCTAGTTTTCTAAGACACCCACCTCCGCACGCACTTATAAGCGAATTTCTACAAATCAATCATCATGAGAACACACCACTGCAACGAACTCCACCACTCAGACATCGGTAACACCGTCACACTTATCGGATGGGTGAATTCTAACCGAGACCACGGTGGTGTTGCATTTATCGACCTCCGTGACCGCGAAGGCATCACTCAGTGCGTGTTCCGGCCTGAGACCAATCCCCAGATTGCTGAGCTTGCTAAAACTTTACGCCACGAAGACGTGATCCAGATCACTGGGATCGTGGAAGAGCGTCCAGAGATCGAAGGTAAATCTACTGTAAACACTGAGATTGCTACTGGTTCTATCGAAGTCTCAGCCACTAAGCTCACTATCGTGAACAAATCTGAAGTCCTCCCCTTCCAGCTCGATAAGGAAATCAATAACGAAGACTTGCGTCTCAAATACCGTTTCCTCGACCTCCGCCGCCCAGTCATGGCGCGCAACATGAAACTCCGCCACCGCATCACCAAGACCACCCGTGATGTGCTCGATGAAGACGGTTTCCTGGAGATTGAAACTCCTATCCTTTCTAAGTCCACCCCTGAAGGAGCGCGTGACTTCTTAGTCCCGTCTCGGATGCATCCAGGAAATTTCTACGCACTCCCACAAGCACCACAGCAATACAAGCAACTGCTCATGTGTGGTGGTATTGAGAAGTATTTCCAAATCGCTCGTTGTTTCCGTGATGAAGACCTCCGCGCAGATCGTCAACCTGAATTCACACAGATCGATATCGAGGCATCATTTGTTAAAGAAGACGACATCATCGGCTTGGTAGAAAAACTTCTCGGCAGAGTCTTTAAGGAATCCATCAATGCAGACGCTCCCGCTACATTTGACCGCATCACCTATAATGATGCACTGAACACCTTCGGGTCTGATAAGCCAGATCGCCGTTTTGGAATTCATCTCAATGACCTTGGCGAAGTATTCGCGGACAGTAAATTCAAGGTATTCTCAGGAGCACTCAAGGCAGGTGGATGTATCAAGGCCATCAATGCAAAGGGATTTGCAAAAGCATCTACTGGACAGATCGACAAGCTCACCAAAGCTGCCATCGAAGGTGGTGCGCGAGGACTCGCCTACATCCAAGCACGTGGTCCTAACCCAGAAGACTGGCGCTCACCGATCACTAAATTTCTCAGCGAAACTGAACTAGCAGCACTCAAGGAAACCATGAACATCGAAGAAGGTGACCTCATCCTCTTCGGCGCTGGTGATTGGGACACCGTCTGCGACGTCCTCGGCCGCGTCCGCATCATGTGTGCTAATTTCCAAAACCTGTTAGAAGGCAACACCGAGCTGAATTTCCTCTGGGTCACCGAGTTCCCACTTCTCGCCTACAATGAGGAAGATGCTCGCTGGCACGCTGTGCACCACCCGTTCACCCGCCCAGTCCCAGAAGACGAAGCTAAGCTAATGGCTGGCGACTACGCAGGCCTCCGCGCCCAGGCATACGACGTTGTCCTCAATGGCTACGAGCTAGGTGGCGGATCAATCCGAATCCACGAAGCACCACTCCAAGACGCGATGTTCACCGCACTCGGCATCACCGCAGAAGAGAAGAAATCCATGTTCGGTCACATACTTGATGCCTTCAGCTTCGGCGCACCACCACACGGTGGACTTGCACTCGGCCTAGACCGCATCGCCATGCTCGTCTGTGGCTGTGACTCCATCCGTGAAGTCATCGCCTTCCCTAAGAACAACCGTGGCTCAGACCTCATGTCACAGTCACCAGCAGAAGTCGACTTCAAGCAGCTCCGCGAGCTCTACATCAAGACCACCAAGAAGCAGGACAAGCCAGCTGCAGAAACTGCTCCCGCGGCTCCTAAAGCTTAGAAAGCAATCTCATTCTAACAAAAAGCTCATTAGGTTTCTTCCTAGTGAGCTTTTTTTATCCGTCACTACTTCGAAATCTACACTTGAAATTATTTCCTCATGGGTAGAATACGAATCATGACGAACCGCTCCATTCTCGGAATCACATTTCTAACATTCCTATTTCTGACAGGTTGTGCAAAGCACGTGAAGAGTGGTAGTCTCTCGTCCGTCAGTGCTACCATACCTGGCTCATGGAGTGCCGCAGCGAAAGGTCAGCACGGTAAAATCTCTACTGCGTGGCTGTCGGAGTTTAGCTCGCCAGCCATGACACAATTGGTAACTGAAGCCATCTCTAACAACCCGAACCTGAATGCAGCAGCGGCTAGACTCCGGGCATCACAGCTAGGGACGATCGGAGCTAGAGCAAACCTCCTACCATCTCTCTCTGCATCAACTTCCACCTCACGCTCCAGAAATGGTAATGGTGATAGCACTCGCAGCATCGGTGAGTCCTATGGGCTATCGCTGAATGCTTCTTGGGAACCAGATATATGGGGCAGACTCCGTGACCTCAATGATGCATCCATTTCCTCCTACCGGGCCTCCGTGGAAGACTACAGAAATGCCAGACTATCCCTCGCAGCAAATACTGCTAAAGCCTATTGCAACCTCGTCACAGCTGGCCAACAATTGGATTTAGCCGAGCGAACTTTAGAGTCCTTTAAGAAAAATAGGGACATCGTGGAGCGGAATTACAAAGCGGGTGTTCCCGGTACTAGAGCAATCGCCGTGCAGCTCAGCCGTACTAATGTGGCCTCTGCACAGAGAGGCATCAAGAGCCGCACGCTACAACGTGACAACGCGGCTAGATCGCTCGAATCTCTGCTCGGTAGATACCCCGCCGCGGTGCTTCAGGCATCAAAAAAATTACCCCATCTCAAAGATTCAATCCCAACCAGCCTCCCTGCCACATTAGTCTCACGCCGACCAGATCTCGTCGCAGCGCAGCTCGATGTCTTCCGCTCAGCGAAGCTAGCAGACGCTAACCGCAAGAGTCTCCTCCCCTCTCTAAACCTCTCATCCCGCGCATCCACTGGAGGTTCCTCCACTAATAATCTATTCAACCCACAGTTCATAGCGGCGAATATAGCCGCATCACTTTCTCAACGTATCTACAATGGAGGCGCACTCAAAGCCAATGCCGATGCCGCACTCGCCAGAAATAAAGCTGCTATCTACGATTACTCCACTGCTGCCATCCGTGCCTTCCGCGAAGTCGAAGATGCCATCGCACGTGACGCCTCACTTAAGGAACAAGAAGTTTTCTTAATAAAAGAAACCAAACAAGCCACTTTCGCTGAGCGATCAGCTGAGCTAGATTACTCCGAAGGCATCGAAAATTCCGGTATCCTAGAAATCCTTGAGTCCCAGCGTCGCGCTAATAATGCCCGCGCCGCTCTCATCAATCTCCGCAACAGCAGACTACAAAACCGCATCAATCTCCACCTCGCACTCGGTGGCGACTTCCGCACCGAGCCACGCAAATAACCATTTCACGATGATTACATCAGGCAACACACTTATCTGCCTGAGTTTTGCTCTTCTCTTAATGCGCAATGACCCTAGGCAAAATAGTTTAGCTATTAATACAGAGATAACTGTTTCGTCATTATTTCTTAGCTAACCAGATGCCAAGGAAAGAACAGATAGCTAAGATAAGGATGAGGCCGAAGTTTGATCCTGAGCCACTATTATCAGAACCAATAGTCACTGCTTGATCTAGTTCTATCTGTATTGCCAGGTCTCTATCACCTGCGAGGTGAAGGTCTTTGTGGAAATGGAGGACTTTTCTTGTGTCTAAGATTTCTAGCTCCACTGCCTGCCCCGCATCGTTAGACACTAGTTGGGTTTTGACGAGCTTTTTGGCGATCCTTTGCATCGCTTGTATCTCTTCATCACTGTTTCCCTGCATGTAGTCTCCTATCTGGTTTGGATTGAAATTTTTACTTCCAAGAAAGAATGGGTTTCTCGTTACCGCTTCTTCTAGCGCACCGTTATCACGCTGAGTATTCCCCATTGCCTTATTTTCCATATAGGATTTCTGGCTACGGGTGTTGAGTCCCATGATGGCTTGGCTGGTCATGTTGCGCTCTAGCTTCACGCGGGCGTCTTCATTGCTCGCGGCATCCACAGCCTGGTTGTTGAAGACCCGGTTGAGCGCAGCATTCGCTTTGTCTAGCTGACCGGTATTGCTCCAGTTCATCGCTCTATCAAGTTCTTGCTGCCCCTCTTCGCGAAGCTTCAAATACCTTGCTTGTTTGATCTGTTTAAAGGCATCCGTGTAGCCTCCTAAATGATGATTATTGACCGTATCACGGTAGTCAAAGCCACTTTTATAGCTACTCAGACCATAACCGTCTGGGAGCATTACAAACCAATCAATATTCTCTAACGGAATGCTTAGCGTAGGACCTAACAGAGTGATTGCACTGCTAGAATCTTCACTAGATTCCATTTGATAAGTGATCTGAACCTTGGCTGGTTCTTTGTCGTTAATCGCTTCACTAACAAGGAACCAATATGCATCACCTTCCTTCACCACCTCGGCACTTTTACCATTCACAATGACATTGAAAAGTTCGGCGCCTGTTGGGAGTGAAATTCTGAGACTAGATTTTTCCGCGACATTGATCGCCAGACTAAGTCTGGAGAGTGCGCTACCACTGGAACTGAACATGGTTCGCATTTCACCGCTTTCCACACGCAGCTTGAGCGTGCCCGCCATGGAGTGACGCTTTAGATGAGAAAACCTTAGAAAAAAGAGTTATTAAATTTCAAATTTAATCGATCCGACTCCGCTGTAGATCTTCTAAAGAGATCATTTTCCCCATAATACGTAAAGAAAGCCAGAGTCCAGCCAGACCACCACCTAAGTGACAAGCATGCGCTACTTGGAAGACCGATGACATTTGAGACTGTTCTAGCCACTCATTGATCGATCTAAAAAAGGGTATACTGAGACCCGGATGGGCGAGGCAGAGGATCAGTGAGGCGACAAGGATGCCAATCGCCATGTTCTTGGCTTTCACAGGAATAGGAATCATTTTCGCATTCGGTGAGAGACATGCCATGAGAATGAATAATGCGAAAGCTGATCCTGAGGCACCGACGAGCAGTGCACCCTGACCATTCCAGAGGTCAAATGCTACGAAGAATAATCCGCCCACCACGCTGCCTAGCAGTAGACAGAGGGCCACTTTTTTCTGATTTAAGATAGTCATGAGTCTGCCACCAATTAGCCAAATCATCACGACATTACTTAGTAAATGAATCCAGTTTCCGTGGAGAAAACTATAACTTACTAGCTGCCAGATCTTACCTGCAAAGAGACCCTCAGATTTCAAGCCTAGCCATTGATCATAGATACTCTGGTGCGCATAGACCCCTCCAGTGAAAACGATGAATAAGTGCATCAAAACCATCAAAAGACAAGTCCCTGAGAGAACATCCACACCTGGCTTATGAATGCTAATTTTCTGCCACCACACCCGCTGTATTTCTCTACAAGTATAGGCAATGGGTTCAGACTTCATGGCTTCGTTCATAAGGTGTGAGACAGGGTAGTTGAGAAATCGCTCAATTATTATTAAAAAATTAACTAATCTGAGGGATGCTCACCGCACGTATTGACATCCCTTCTTACTCACATACAATTTCGCCACTTCACCAAACACACATTATGAATATCTGGCTGCTTCCAATCCTCGCATTTTTACTGGGCTCTATTCCCTTTGGTTTACTGATTGCTAAATCTCGGGGGATTAACATCCGCGAGCATGGCTCAGGAAATATCGGAGCCACTAACGTGCTTCGTATCGTGGGCAAAAAATACGGGATTGCCTGTTTCGTCCTAGACTTCCTCAAGGGCTTCATCCCTGCCCTACTAGCTTACAACCTCTATGAATTCAGCGGTGCTGACGAAACAATGATGATAGCATTCCTCCGTGAACACGCCATCAATCTCGGTGATAACCAATTCAAAGCCCAAGCGCTAAAGGTCTTCACCGGACTGTGCGCCATCCTCGGTCATAACTACTCACCATGGGTAAACTTCAAAGGAGGAAAAGGGATAGCCACTTCAATAGGAGTCCTCATTGCTTTCATGCCATTCGGTGCAGCCATCCTCATCGTCATCTTCATTCTTACATATAAAATCACGCGCTATATCTCTTTAGCTAGTATAATCGCAGCAGGTTCACTACCATTTCTAGTCCTCTACGGATCATGGAGTCACGGTAAGCTCGCAAACGGCACATGGGACAAACCATTGTTTATTTTCGCTACATTTATCGGGCTGATGGCAATCTGGAAACACCGCTCAAATATAAAAAATCTCATCGCTGGCAAAGAGCACAAATTCGCCCCTAAAAACAAAACAAAGAAAGCTAAATAACATGCCGTCAACTACTACAAAAGCCGCTGTACTGGGATCTGGATCTTGGGGGACGGCACTCGCCATCGTCCTTTCAGAGCACTTTAAGGAAGTCATCGTTATCGGCCGCTCAGATGAGCAAGCGAAAGAAATCAACTCATCGCATACTAATCACCGCTATTTGCCAAAGGTAAAACTACCTAAGAACATTCGCTGCAGCACGGATCTGATAGAAACAAAATCAGCTGAGGTCATCCTCTTCGTGATCCCTACTTCCGCTACCCGAGAGACCGCATTAAAACTCTCAAAGTTAGGTATACCAGCAAACATCCCGCTGGTTTCCTGTGCCAAGGGCATAGAGCGTGGCACGGGTACGCGAATGAGTAACATCATCCACGAAGCACTTCCAAATAACCCCATTGCGGTCCTCTCTGGCCCCAATCATGCTGAAGAAGTTGCCATCAATCTCGCTACCTGCACAGTCGTAGGAAGCATCGATAAAAAACTTACCTCTAGCCTTCAGGAAATGTTATCTACATCGAATTTCCGCACCTATACCTCGCAAGATGTCGCAGGAATGGAGCTCGGTGGCGCGCTTAAAAATGTCTTCGCTATTGCCGCTGGAATAGCCTCCGGCATAGGGCTTGGCGATAATGCTATCGCCGCACTTGTAACACGCGGCCTAGCAGAAATGACACGTCTCGGCATCGCACTAGGTGGCCAGCCAGACACTTTTACTGGACTATCAGGAGTAGGAGACCTCATGACGACCTGCTACTCACCTCACTCCCGAAACAACCGCGTGGGAAAAGCTCTCGGAGAAGGTCTTAGTCTAAAAGAAGCCTGTGACCAACTCGGCATGGTAGCTGAGGGAGTACCAAACACACTCTCTATCTACGAAGCTGCCAAGGAAACCGATATTGAGACTCCGATCATCGATGCTGTTTACGAAGTCCTCTACCAAAATAAACCTGCTAACCAAGCACTTCATGAACTTCTCACAAGGGACCCTAAAGCAGAGTGTGGGCATTAAAACTCTAATGAAATAATCACCCCAATACCTCTATGATCCACGATTTTACTGACATCTCATTTGGTACCTATCTGACCATTATGCTCGGTTTAGGGATTCTCGCCCAGTGGTCTGCCTGGCGGTTTAAACTACCCTCCATATTACTTCTACTCGCTTTCGGATTTGGCGCACAGCTACTCTTTAGCATCAGCATCAATGACTTCCTCAATGAAGAGCTCGGCAACAAACTACTGCTCCCCGTGGTGGGACTCTCGGTGGCGCTCATTCTTTTCGAAGGCGGGCTCACTCTGAAATTCTCCGAGCTTAAGGAAAGTGGTGCTCCAGTGCTGCGGCTCTGTACCTTCGGGGTCTTGATCTCCTTTGTCCTCACCACCGCTATCGGCATCTACATTTTTAACTGGCACTGGCAAGTGGCGGCTATCCTCGGCTCCATTCTAGTAGTTACCGGCCCCACAGTCATCGCCCCACTGATCAGACATATCAAACCTTCGCGCAAGGTTGGCTCTATCGTTAAGTGGGAAGGTATCGTGGTTGATCCTATTGGTGCGATCATGGCGGTCCTTATCTTCCAGGCAGCCGTCGCCGGCGACTGGGACTCGGCCAGAGCAGCAGTCATCGAATCACTTGTGAAGACCCTCATCGTTGGACTGGTCTTCGCCTTTATCCTCGCCAAAGCGATTGAGTTTGCACTTAGAAAGCATTACATCCCAGACTTCCTTCACTCAGTCTTCATCATCTCTGTGATTGCGATCGCTTTTGCTGCCTCAAATTCCATTGTTCATGAGTCAGGACTGCTCACCGTAACCGTCATGGGCATCGCGCTCGCGAATCAGAAATCCGTCTCAGTAAAGCATATCCTAGAGTTCAAGGAACACCTCCGCGTACTAATTATCTCGCTACTTTTCCTCGTCCTATCAGGACGAGTTAATACCGAAACGCTCACCTCCGAAACACTCATACAAGGCGGGATTCTTCTTGCCTTACTCATTCTCGTTGTCCGCCCGCTCTCCATCTTTGGAGCCAATCTATTCTCTAAAAAAACCACCTTTAAAGAGCAAGTCTTTCTTGCCTCACTTGCCCCAAGGGGAATTGTCGCGGCAGCGGTCACATCTATTTTCGCACTAGAACTCACTCAGGCAGCTAAGGATGGACTCGTTCCTACTGAGATCGCTCAGCAGGCAGAAAATCTCGTCTTAATCACATTCATCGTCATCGTGGGAACCGTCGCATTCTACGGACTCCTCGCCGCTCCGCTTGCGAACAGACTTGGACTAGCCTCAAAAAACCCACGCGGTGTCCTCTTCGCTGGTGCTAACACCTGGACCAGACTCATCGCCAAAGCACTCCATGATGATGGGCATGATGTCCTCATGCTCGATACTAACTACTCAAACGTCGCCGCCGCATCCATGGCTGGCATCCCAGCCAAACGCGCGAATATCCTTTCGGAATATGTCGAAGAAGAGCTAGATCTTACCGGTATCGGGCAGCTTTTAGCCGCTACGAATAATGATGAAGTCAACAGCCTTGCAGCCAGAGAGTTTACCCACATTTTCGGGAGTAAAGAGATCTGGCAGGTCGCTCCACTTGATGACAACGCGCACCACACCAATGCAGTAGCCGCCCACCAGCGCGGGCGCATCATGTTCACAGACAGACCGAACCGCAAGAAACTAGAGAGCCTCGTCCTCAATGGAGCCATCGTTAAAAAAACCACTATCTCTGAGCAATATTCCTATCAAGACTTCCTTGATAGAAACCCGGACGCCACCATGCTTTTCCTCGACTCTGAGGACAAGGGACTTCGTCCAGCTGATGAACACCTCAAAAAAATTGCCCCTGGTGTTTCTATCTACGCGCTCGTTATTCCTGATTCTCCAGAAATAATTTCACAGACTCCTGTCACTCCAGACCTCAGTAAAGTCTAACTGAAAACTTATCTCTAACAATATCAATCACTATGTACACCGACCTAGAAGCAAAACTTCATGATACATTTTGGAATCAAGAAGACATCATCTCTGAATTACCTCTATTAGAGAAATTTCATGATAAGAAACCCAGTCTAGAAATAGGCTGTGGCTCAGGCAGGTTGTTACTTCCTCTCTTAGGAAAAGGACACCCTATCGACGGTGTGGAGATCTCCACCGAAATGGTCACCCTCCTTCACCAAAATGCCGAGGAACAAAACCTTGCCACTAAGCTTGAAGAATCCACTATCCATACTGCAGATATCGTTGATTTAGAATTACAGAAAACATACCAGCGCGTCTCTATCCCCGCCTTCACCGCCCAACTCCTCACCAGGGGGGATTTCCATCAGCTCCTCAGGCAGATCCACGCCTCTACCACAGCCGATGGTCAACTCTACATGACCCTCTTCATCCCTTGGGCAGAGATCGCCGGCGAACTCAACGAAGGTGATTGGTATCTCGACCACGAGGCTAAGCTCGGTGACGACAAGAAAACCACCGCTCAGTGTAAAACAAAATTCACCATTAATCGTCTCCATCAGACCCTCTCCCGCAAGCACCAATACATCGTCACCCATCCCAGCGGACAGAAACAACAACACCGCTCCAGCCAAGAGCTTCAATGGTACAGCTATCCAGAACTCCAGCTTCTACTCGCCACACACGGCTGGAAAACAGAGCAACTCATCACCGACCTAGAACCAGAGAAGGCCCCCCACCCAGACGCCCATATTCTCACCGTTATCGCCGCTAAAATTTGAACAAAAACTACCCGCGTAAAACAGCAAAGCTGCACGCAGTTCAATCGCTTGATCCGCAAGCTATATACGCGACAACCCCAGCTCACTTTAACCTTTTTCCTTTAACCTTTCTCCTATCTCTACCACCCCATGCCCACCAAACCCAAACCAGAAACAGAACAAGTAGACCCACGCGCTGGAGCTAGCCCACTCAAGCGTATCTTTAGCTCGCCAAATAAATCCGTCGTCGATCAGGAAAAAGAAATTCGCTTCACCCGCTCAGCTCAAGCATCCCTCTTCTTCTTCCTAGGCATCATCTCCACCATGATCTGCATCGGCACCCTCTTCAATGAATATGTCAACTGGGGCCCCTGGCATGCAGACTTCAAGGCTTACTGGTGGATGAGCCTCATTGCCCTTATCCCTGCCGCTATCTTTTTCCGTATCGGCATCCACTGTGTCAGGCACGCCTACATTATCCTCACCCCCATGGGCGTGGAGCTTTTCCCATTCTGGAAACCTCAGAAAAACCTCAACGTCATCTTCTGGCAAGAGATCGATCACGCAGAGTTCACCGGAGACATCATGAAGCTTCATTACAATAAAGAAGAAACAGGAGGGATCGTCTCCAGTCTCAAGCCCATCGGCAAACAGAACTACCCCCTGTTAGAGAAAGCGATTAATGGCAGGCTCAATAAAACTGACCAGTCATCCTAAAGTGAAATCCCCTAAGCACATCATCACCCTCAGCATACCCCTGATCTGACTCAGATAGAAATCTATCGCCTCACAAATCACCAAGAACATGAGTTATTACAGAACTGTCTAGAGTTTATAATTGCGGGTTGTAGAAATTCTTAGTAACAATAATAACTTATGAAAATAACAACTAAATTAACCACACTCAGCCTAGGACTGGCTCTTCCGTTTTGTATCGTATCCTGTAAAGACGCCGAGAAAAAGGTAGCTGATGCAGCTGATGCAGCGGCTGAAAATGTAAGCTCTGTAACAGAACTCCCAACTGACGCTAAAGGCATCGCCACTGCTGTAATAACTCAAATGGATGAAATTGCTGATTGCTTGGCTAAGGTAACCGACCTTGAATCAGCAAAAGCGGCAATACCCGACCTTGAAAAGATCGGAGCAGTGATGAGTAAGCTCAGAGAAAAAGGCGATGCACTCGGAGGCGATAAAATAATGGACGAAGTTATTGAACAGAATCCTGAAATGAAAGCTAAGTTCGGTGGTTTTGAAAAGAAGATGATGGGCACAATCACAAAACTCAAGACAACCAGCCCTGAAGCCGCTGAATTTTTACTTGAAAAGTTAGCTACTATCATGGGTGAGTAACCCTCAACTTTACTCTCACTGAACGATCAAAGCACATCAACTCGATGTGCTTTTTTATGACTTCAATTTATTGTGAAGAACTAAATCAGTGAAGACTTCACAAGAACACCGCTGATTTAAGATCTATAAACCTGAATCAACAAGCTACCTCCTGTAGCTTGCGAAGTCTTTCTAGAGCTGAGCCTTCATCGATAAGTTCCGCTGCCTTTTTCACACCAGCGGCGAGATCATCCACTAGACCAGCACAGGCTAGGCCGGCTCCTGCGTTGAGCAGCACCATTTGCCTCTTTGGTCCGGTTTCTTTTCCTGAGAGAATATCTTCTAGGATCCGGGCGTTGAGCTCAGCGTCTCCACCGACCAGATCTAAGACTTCACATTGATCCAGCCCCACGTCGGTGGGTAAGACCACTTCATCGACGAGATCTTGATAGGCTCCAGATTTATAGATGTGTGACTCCCCCATTAAGCTCAGTTCATCAACAGTAGCTCCCTCAGCCGTCTTACCCAGCACTACCCAAGCACTGTCTCGTCCGAGTCGTTGGAGAATCTCAGCGTAGGCCTGGGCATGGGTTTCGCTACAGATACCAACTAGCTGGCAATCAGGATTGGCTGGATTGAGCAGTGGTCCAATGAGGTTAAAAATGGTACGTGTCCCTTCATTGGCTAATAATTTCCTTACTGGCGCGATGACTTTAAATGCTGGATGGTAAGCTGGTGCAAACATGAATCCGACTCCAGCGGTAGTGAGGCATTCGCGAAATTTCTCTGTTGAAATATCCAGCTTCACACCCAGAGCCTCTAGCACATCCGCCCCGCCACTCTTAGAAGTAATCCCACGGTTCCCATGCTTTACTACCACCGCACCACCGGCCGCGATGACGAACATGCTAGTGGTTGAGACATTGAACAAATCTAATTTATCACCGCCCGTGCCGCAGACATCGATAGTAGGGCCCTCAAACTGATCTGCTATCTTGTTGATCTCCGGATCAACGGCGCGCTCAAGGCATCCCTGCACAAAGTAGGTAATCTCTGCAATGGTTTCACCTTTCTTGGTAAGATCACGTAAGAAGTCCGCCTTCTTTTCGTGACAGATTGACTCATCTAGCAGCATCTCAACTGCGACGCGCACCTCTCTTTCACTGAGTTCCTTACCGGCTCGTAAATGTTTGCTTAAAGTATTCATTGCACCGCACAGTATAACATTACTTTCTAATCAAATACCAGAACTTTGTAAGGATTGAGAAGTGATCTTTCTTCCGTGCTGTTTTACTTAAGTAATCAGCTGTTATCTTGCGGGTCTAGGCCAATCCACTCTTTACAAGCTGGGTAAATGAATCTAAGGCTCACCCATGGCAGGATTCTTTAAGAAATTAATCAACAAAATCACCAATAAAGCTGAGATCGATTGGGACGAGCTGGAGGCAGATCTCATTTCTGCGGACCTCGGAGCAAGACTGTCCATGACCATCATTGATGAACTTCAGGATATGGGGCGCCAGATCACGGCAGATGATGTCGTCAATACCACTAAAAAACATATTGCCAGCATTCTACCTGATGATTTACCAGACCTCATACCGCGCTCAGATGGCCTGCCACACGTTATTGTGATGGTCGGTGTGAATGGCACCGGCAAGACGACATCGACCGCTAAGCTAGCTCATCATTTAAAGTCTCAGGGACACAGTGTCATGGTGGCAGCGGCGGATACTTTCCGAGCCGCTGCTGTCGAGCAGCTTCAAGTTTGGGCAGAACGTCTACAAATCCCTATCACAAAGGGCGCGCCAAATGCTGACCCGTCATCGGTCTGCTACACTGCCCATCAGGCGTGCATTAATCAAGGGATTAGCTTCCTCATCTGCGACACTGCAGGAAGACTGCATACACGGCATAATCTGATGGAAGAGCTCGCTAAAATAGAGCGAACCATCGCTAAGCAAGATGAGACCGCTCCACACACAAAATTAATCGTAGTAGACGCCACTACAGGATCAAACGCGCTGCAGCAAACGAAAGAGTTCAACAAAGCCATTGAGCTGAGTGGCTTAGTAGTCACTAAACTGGATGGCTCTGGAAAAGGAGGAATCATTGTGTCTATCTATCAAGAACTCAACATCCCAGCCCAATATATAGGTCTAGGAGAAGAGCCTGATCAGTTCCAAGTATTCAATAAGGAGCAGTTCACCGAGGAAATAATGTAATCCCATTCTGTGATACAAATGTGACGATAGCCGGAGTGCTATATGCATAGAAAACAGATTTCAGTGTGAAATTCACCTGTGACCATTTCGACAGAGCTTGATTACCATGCAAACCGACTCACTCCCTCCAAATAGGGATCACTCACATTATCATTAAGAGGTAATACGATTGTCTAACTGATCAAGTTGATTAGACCATTAAATAATAAGGTGCGTTGGCAGCTTGCTAACCAAGCACATACCCTGCCGGGGGTTTTATCCAAGCTATTCCGTGATACAAATCTTAAAGAGGGTACAAAAAAGTCCCCTAACAAAGCTGATGCTAATGTTAGGGGACTTGAAATTTATTGAATGTTGCTTCTTAGAAAAAACTTAGAAGCTAAATCCTAGTGAAACACCAGCAACGAACTCGTCGTCGATAGGATTTCCAGCATAATCGTTATCTTCAATAGCAAATGAGTATGAAACGTATGGTGTTACTGACACCGCACTGTTTAGGTCATATGATTTTGATACATTAGCCTGAACGTGGCTAAGCTCTGTCTCTTCGATGTCGAAACCGAGAGTAAGAGATGCGTCAAGCTCTTGACCAGCCAAGGTGAGTGTCTTAGAAGCACCAAGCTCAAGGTAGCTAGTATCGAATTGATCGAAGTCATAGAAGTATGTAGCGCTGAATTCAACACCAACCATTTCCTTAGTTAATCCAAGGTAAACTTCTTGAGTGTTACTTGCTGTAGATCCATCAAAGTAGTAGAGGATGTAACCCATATCAAGTGTAGCGAAACCGAGGTCTTTGCTAGCACCCAAGTAAAAATCTGTTTCTGTACCCATAGTATTGACGTTTCCCTGCCAAACACCAGCAGTTAAATCATAACTTCCGACAGTCTTGGATGCTTCGAGGCTCCAATCAGTCAAGTCGTCACCGAAGTTAGCACCACGGAATACATATGTGCTGTGGTAGCCAGCAGAGAAACTGAACATGTCAGCTGCTTCTGGTGCGACAACTTGGATTGGTGAAGCAAAATCACCAGCTAGAAGTGGTGATGCGATTGAGGCTGATAAAAGTCCTCCCAGTAATGTTGTTTTAATTTTGTTGTTCATCGGAATCAATACAGCAACAATTGTGCCAGTTTGTCCAGTAATAATTTAATAAATTTATCCTAACCTTAACCTTACCAACTAACCTAATTACTTCACACTTTATAGCGGTGCCATTTTTGTCACAACTAACAACCCAATTTTTGTAACAGGTTACGACCCTAATGACTAGTTTCCATTAATATTTAGACATGTTTTCAAAACTTGGCACAGCATTTGCTCAGTATGGAATTACAATTATTAATATGAAAACTAAACTAGTTATTACAACCATCGGTTCACTACTCCTTATGGGGACAGCAAGTGCTCAAGAGCCAGCAGTTATTACTACTGCTGAACTTTCTGATCAAACAGCAAATGTGAAATTCATGATCGACAACCTCTGGATTCTTATTTCAGCGGCTCTCGTATTTATAATGCACTTAGGATTTTCCGCTCTCGAATCTGGTCTTGTCCAGAAGAAGAATGTGGTTAACGTCCTCTTCAAAAACGTATTCATTATCTGTATGGGTATCGTCACATACTACTTTATTGGATTTAACACTCACTATCCAGGTGATGATTGGAACGGATGGTTGAAGTTCGGTGGAATGGCTGGTTACGATGCTTCAAATGCGGTAGTGGCTGCTGCTAACGAGACAAAGGCTTACGCTGATTATACTTACTGGGCAGACTTCATCTTCCAGGCAATGTTCGCAGCGACTGCAGCGACCATCGTTTCTGGTGCACTTGCTGAGCGTGTTAAACTGGGATCATTCATGATCTTCTCTACACTTCTTGTAGCTATCGCATACCCAATCGCTGGATCATGGCACTGGGGAACAGGATTCCTTAACAGACTAGACGTTCCGTTCTATGACTTCGCTGGTTCTACAGTAGTTCACATGTTCGGTGGATTTGCAGCACTCGCAGCAGTGATCATTCTCGGTGCACGTAAAGGCAAATATACCTCAAGTGGACTTAAGCCAATTCTTCCGCACTCACTTCCACTAGCAGCAATCGGTGCTTTCCTCCTCTTCTTCGGTTGGTTCGGATTCAATGGTGGTTCTGTTCTATCAGCTGATCCAGCATCAGTAGCTCTCGTATTCACAACTACAGCTCTAGGTGCAGTAGGTGGTGGTCTCGGTGCAATTCTTATCTCTTGGACAGTTCTTAAGAAGCCTGACCTCTCAATGGCTCTAAACGGTCTCCTTGCTGGTCTTGTATCTATCACAGCTGGTCCAGACGTTATTACAGTAACTTCCTCACTAATCGTCGGATTCATCGGTGGTGTGATCGTAGTGTTCTCTGTTCTCTTCTTTGACAAGGTCAAGATCGACGATCCTGTTGGTGCAATATCGGTTCACGGTATCGTAGGTATTTGGGGAACAATTGCACTTGCACTTCCATTCTTCAACGGAGGAAACGAAGACGTAAGCATAGTATCACAGCTTACCGGCGTGGCGGCAGTAGGTGCATTCGCATTCATCTTCTCATTCGTAGTATTCTACATCATCAAACTAGTGATGGGAGTTAGAGTAGACGAAGAAGAAGAAGAAGAAGGACTCGATGTAGCTGAGCATGGTGTGTCTGCATACAACGACTAATTTTCCATGTAGTATTAAAAGGGGGAGCATTCGTGCTCCCTCTTTTTTTGCCCATCTATTTCCTCTATGGAAGTCGCTGGATAAACCAAATCAGCCCGGTGCATGCGATCGCTAAAGCAGTCCATGATCTCAGACCTCTTTCAAGACGAGATGACTGAGACTTTTTCATAGATAGTAGTAAACTAAAACAACCCACCACGAGCAATAGCTGAGCGACTTCTATCCCTAGGTTAGCCAGCAATAGAGGAAGCAGCCAGTGATCGGCACTAAGAAACTGTAAAGTGCTACCTAGGCTCCCCGCAAATCCTAGACCATGCACGAACCCGAATAGGGAGATCATTAAGCATCTCCAATTAAAATCAGTCTTCATCACCATGCTCTCCACTGCGATAAAGGCGATACTGAGTGCGATAATCGCTTCGATGTAACCAGAGATCCAGTAAGTGTGGATGGGTAGTATCTGAGAAACCACCAATGCCATACTTAACGAGTGAGCCAGAGTGAATACCAATGACTGCCAAAGTAATCGCTTAAAACTATTAGCTATCAGACACATCCCAATAATAAATAGTATGTGGTCTAGACCGTCTGGAATGACATGCCTAAACCCCAAGACCATTAGTTGCCAGCTTGAAAAACTTACCTCTAATGCGTCTTCATTAGCGGCACATTCTTCCGCTTGAGAGATTAAACCCTCCAGCTCTAACAGCTCTGTTGGCTTGATCGTTTCAAAACGATATTCCCCGTCGACTATATGCGCCACAAGTAAATTAGGGAACTCCCCTTCTTTCACCCGCACCGATATTTCTTCACCATCAGAAAGCGCAGGCACAAGCTGGACATTATAATACGCTCCAGCATTTAGTAGCTTAGGGAAGTCATAGGGCGTAGTCTTGAAGTCAGCAAACTTGATATTGAATTCAAGTTCTTCACCACTGGACTCAAACTGAAGGTAACTACGCAGATAACGTTCCGCTTCGACTCTTAGGGACTCGTGCTCGTCATCTGTTTGTGCCACCAACCATTCACGCAAAGGCTGCCTAGCATCTGCCACATCTCTCACCCCAGGCATCGCGTAGGCAACATCGAAGTTCACCACCAACACACCACTACCTCGATCGTAGCTGGTATAGAACTGCTCTACTACGTGCGCTTTGGTAAAGGCAATAAGGCACAAATAGAATGAGATCAACAATACTAATAACTTACATTTAGGCATAGATGATCACGTTTTTAGAAATTTTCACGTCACAAACAAACTCATAGTTTGAACTTTGATAAATAAATGTTTTCTCCTCCTCGCCCTCCTCGCCCTCCTTGATGACGGTGATATCAGGTGAGTCAGATTTCACCAGCTTTGGCCCGTCAGCATCAAAATTCTCTATCACTTTAAAAAGTTTCTGTAAATCGCGGGCAGGACTCCTGCTTATTGTATTATTTGTTAACTTTTCTGGTGGTGCCGATTCTAGCTCTAAGTCAGTCACACCGCCATCAGAAATTTTCGTGGCTCCAGTAACTTCCTGCTTACCCTCAAGTCGTAACCTAGCCAAACCGTGAATCCGCTCATGGTAAATCAGCTCAATCCTTTTGGCATCAATCTGCTCATAATTACATCCCCATAGCTGGTCGTTACGCGTCAGAATCTCAAGATCCCTCACCTCAGCAGACAGGCCTATATTTGCTAGGATGATCACTAATAAAGAATAGTTCAAACAAAACGGTAATAATTTACACATATTTAATTCATATATTTAAGAGGTGTCATATCAAGTTTTAAATTGTAAAGATCAACTCATTTTCACCTTGTCGCTTAATGATGAACTACTCCATCCCCCTCAGATGAGATTTCACACAAGTAGCAAGGCTTTGTTCATCGTATCCTCCTTCCAGCACGGAAATAATTCTACCATCGCAGAGTTCGTCCGCGTAGCTTTTTACCAGTGTTGTGAGTTTAGAGAACCCCTCAGGCGTCACTCGCAGATCTGCTAATGGATCAGCTGTGGCGGCATCGAAGCCAGCGGAGATGATGATCATTTCTGGTTTGAATTTCTTTAGTTGTTCATACAATGGTCTCCCCCACGCAGCTAATATCTCTCTGTCACCAGAACCTGCCTTAAGTGGGTGATTTAGCGTTGTCCCCCTGCCGGCACCCTTACCTCTCTCACTCGGCTGACCACTGTCAGGGAAGATCCCGTCTTGGTGACTGGAGAAGTAAAATACTGATCCATCATCGTAGAAGATATCCTGTGTCCCATTCCCATGATGAACATCCCAGTCTAGGATTGCGATACGTTTGATAAGGTGATTTTTCTGAGCATAGCGGGCAGCGATTGCAACGTGATTAAAAATACAAAATCCCATACCTATATCTCTATTTGCATGATGACCCGGTGGACGGACCGCGCAGAATGCTCGGCTTAGCTTACCACTCATCACTTGGTCCACAGCATCCAAAACAGCACCCGTAGCTGCCTGCACTACTTCGTATGAGACCTCACACACCGTCGTGTCGCCCGTGCGTAACGTCTCTGCGAAGTTCTCGATATCATACTTAGCGAGGTCATGGTACTCTGGGCTATGAACCAATAAAAAGTCATTCACTGTAGCATCCCGACCCTTGATCTTATCATGTCTGAATCGTGAAGATTTCAGCATATTAAGAATCGCCTGATACCTTTCTGGAGATTCTGGGTGCATGCTACCCGTGTCATGCTCTAACATTTTTTCAGATTTAAAAATACCCAGTTTCTTTACTTTCCTGGCGACCTCATCCTCATCCTCCTTGGCTCCTCGATGGCTTTTTCTCTCTGCCGCTATTCGCTTGGATGTCTTCGCAACTTGCTTGGTCTCCATCCAGAATTCATCACTGTCATCACCGAGGTGAGATTTCTTTTCCGCTCCCATTTTTAGAAACAGATTCGCCATCGATCTATTCTCTAACAGCACACTTGCCCAGAATTTCTTGATGCCACGGTTCCTCGCGATATCGGCCATTTCTCCAAGCAGATAATTTCCCATTCCCCAACGCCTGGTCTTCTCGTGCACCAGGAAAGAAACCTCTGCACTCTCAGCATCTGAACCTTGGTCTAAATAAAACCTTCCAGTGGCACGCAATTCCTCTCGATACTGACCTCGGTAGAATATGCCTAGTGCTAGATCCTTATCCTGAGAGATGCTAGATAAATGATACGCTGATGCCTCATCCAGATCTGGTTTAACATGCCCATACCGCAGACGAATCGTTTCTTTATCCTGTGAGTAAAAGAACTCCTGTAGCGATCTTAGATCACTTGGGTGGATGGGTCGCATGATGTAGCTCACACCGCCAAACTCCACTTTCTTATTATCGATCTCATCTTTCTCAGAATGCATATTTTTAGGTGAAAACCCAAAACTCTTAGGGATCCATCCCTGTCCCCTAGCTCCCGCTAGCAGTTCTTCCCTGAACTTAGGATGTGCTATCTCCACAAGCCGCAAGGCTCGCTGCCGGATCGTCTGACCCACCAGATTTGCCACGCCATACTCGGTCACCACGTAATGGACATCGCCTCGAGAAGTGCAGACGCCACTGCCTGCGGTAAGGCCGGTCACGATGCTTGATTGACCCTCCGATTCGTTAGTAGCGGTCATCACGATGATTGGTAGCCCGCCTTTGCTATTCGCGGCTCCCCGGATGAAGTCCTGCGTAGCACCCATTCCAGCATAGAAATGGTGCCCCCTAGAATCTCTAACAACTTGACCCGTTAGATCCACTTCACGAGCACTATTAATCGCCACCATTTTCTTCTGTCTACCGATCCTATAGGGGTTATTCGTCCACTCACTTCCATGCAGTTCTATCTCAGGGTTCTCATCGATGAAGCGGTACATTTCACTAGACCCTAGACAATGCGAAGCCACTGAGAGCCCTTGCTGGAAGCTTTTCTGAGAATTATCCACCACTCCTTGTTTGATCAGCCGCATCATCGGATTGGTGAAGCATCCAGTGTGAATCCCCAGGTTTTTGTGCTTATGCAAAAGGTTAAGCACCGCTTGCGGGCTATTCCCCATGCTCGCCTGAATTGTCGAGCCATCTTCTATTAGCTGAGCTGCATACTGAGCCGCCTTTATATGCTTAGCTTCAAACGCCCATTTATCCTGAGTAGCAAGAGCTGCCGACTTATGGATCGTGTAGTGGATTTTCTTCAATGAAATAACCGTGTCACCGTGTGTCCTAGGCATTTTTTTGTTGATTTGAGCCACCACACACTTGGCATATTTCACCGCCGAACAGATTGCATCTGCGCTGAGTCCCAGTGATACCATGCCGTTCTCATCTGGTTCGCTTACCTGGATAATCGCCACATCTAACGGCAGTATCCCTCTGGCAAATAAGCGGGGAATATCTGAGCTAGGACACGGCGTGTAGTCAGCCTGCCCAGTATCCACCGCAGCACGCATCGAGCGTGACATAAAGAAGGTATTAGTCCGGAATGCACCTTTGTATCTAGGTTCAATCCATGGAGTCTCCCCAAGCGTATGCACATGGCATAGCTCAACATCTCTGAAATCATCTGCTTGGCTAAGCAAATCATTGATTAATGCAAAGGGAACACAAGCTCCCCCGCCAATGAATGCTCGCCCACCGTGTGGTAAAATCTTCTGCCAAGGAATCTCCATACTGTTAGACTAAACCCAACAGCACAAAAGACTCAAGCAAAGATGGCATCTTCTGCGCCTAAAAGATCTTAAAGATCTCTATCGCGGTAAGCTGGGAATGACTTCCCTCTGAGTTTAGCCGCTTTAAGATCGGTACAGATGCTATCTGCATCTCCGTCCTGCACTTGCACCAAGCAATGTTTAGGAAACATGCGGATTCTTCCTAGTGAACCATTTGGAATACTACACTCTGAATAAACCATCCCAGCGATTTCACCTGGATTAACTCCTAGCTTACTACCAAGACCGATGAAGATCTGCGTCATCCCAGCCTTCAGTTCAGGGTCTCTGCGGCGTTCACCTTCGCGGTCGTGGCTGCGTTCGGAGCGCTCTCCTCGTTCACGGCGTTCACCGCGCTCAGGTCTATCTTTTCTGTCTCCTCTATCGCGACGATCTCCACGATCATTTCTGTCACGGCGGTCACCACGGTCACCACGGTCGTTTCTGTCACCACGGTCATTTCTCTCGCGGCGTTCACCTCTACCTTTATCGCCACCTGGTCTGTCTTCTTGAATTTCTTCACCCTCTTTACCCTCAGCATCACGCAATAGAGAGAATAGCGCTGAGGCTATATCAGTAGCGGTATGACCATGTTCGAGTAGACGATCGATGTAGTGCTTGTAATCTTTAAATCCAGCATCTTCGATTTTCTTCTTAACACTTTCGAAAAGAATGTCTGCGCGCTTACCTTCAACATCTTCCTTAGTAGGAATGCGCTCACGGCGGATTTTCTGTCTAGTGAATCTCTCGATCCCCTGCAGACGATAAACATCTTTACCGAATACAAAGCTCACTGCCTTACCTTCTCTCCCTGCACGGCCAGTTCTGCCAACACGGTGGATGTAATCCTCAAAATCTTGTGGTAAATCGTAGTTAAATACTGCGTCAACGTCATCGATATCCAATCCGCGTGCTGCCACATCAGTCGCTACGAGAACTTCTACCGTCCCATCACGGAAACGCTTTAACACCCGCTCACGCATTTGCTGAGTGACATCTCCATGAAGACGATCTGCTGCATAGCCACGGGCTAAGAGTGACTCGGTCACCTCATCCACGTTACGTTTGGTATTACAGAATACCACCGCAAGTCGTGTCACCATAGTGTCTAACAAACGTGAAAGCACTTCTACTTTCGAGCGGTTGCGCACCTCGTAATACATCTGGTCGATTGTCTCGACCGTTCTAGTCTTTCTCTCCACCTCAACGGTAGCTGGATTATTACCAAAATTCTTGATTAGCTTCTCAACATTACGATTCATCGTAGCGGAGAAGAAAAGTGTCTGGCGCTTGCCTTTGATCTGACCAAGGATTTCCTCCATGTCTTCACGGAATCCCATGTCGAGCATGCGGTCAGCCTCATCGAGGATCACTAATTTAAGGTCCTCTGTGCGAAGCGTGCCTCGGCGTAAGTGATCCATCAAGCGGCCGGGAGTTCCCACCACCATCTGTGAACCGCGAAGTCCCTTGATCTGGCGATCAATAGGAGCACCGCCGTAAACTGGCACAGCTCTCATTGAAGGGAGAAACTTTCCAAGACTCTGCACTTCTTCACAGACCTGAACACAGAGTTCACGCGTAGGAGAAAGGATGAGAACCTGAGGTTTTGTGACTTCAAGATCAATGAGCTCTAAAGCAGGAAGAGTAAATGCAGCAGTCTTTCCAGACCCTGTTTCAGATAATCCTACGATATCGTCTCCATTGAGAATACGAGGAATCGCTAGCTCTTGAATTTGTGATGGCTTCTCGAACCCTAGTGAATTCACGGCGTCGAGTAATGGCTTGGAGAGACCTAAGCTCTCAAAGGTGGTAATAGTCATAATGTAGTATTAGTAATAGTAATGTGTTGGATTATTCCCAAATGATTTTTCACTGGGATGTGCCGCACATGATCTACTTGCATCCTCTACTACGAAGATTATAACCTATCAATTAGCGGCTCAAGAGACTCTTCTAAGCCTCTAACAATTTCTCCTTGAGGGCAAAAGACTAAAAATGCAACGTTTATCTGTAATTTTCTATCTACCTTACCTCCTGTTACAGTATCCAAACTCCTAAAATCACGCCCCCCCCAAAAAAAACAGCCACCAACCGCGAACCATTCTATCCCCTCTTTTAAACAGTAGCCCTTTAGACCGAACCACCGCATGAGGCAGCTGCATCTACCACAAACACGGTAACAGGCCGCCCGCACCCCAAAATTTCTCTCACTAACCAGTCTTGATCCTTGCCCTCTGGGTGATATCCATCTTTAACTAAGCACATGACATCTGAATCACTATCTGTTAATCGCCTCGGAATGCTCCTATTAGTATCTGGTCCATCTGGATCTGGTAAGACGACTCTCTGCCGTCAAGCAGAAGACGCAGGCATTGCAAACTACGCCACTTCCTGCACCACCCGCGACCCACGCCCGGGTGAAGTCCACGGAACAGACTACTTCTTCTTAACCATGGAAGTCTTCAAACAAAAAATCGAAAATCACGACCTATTAGAGTATGCAGAAGTGCATGGCAATTTCTACGGCACCCTGAAATCAGAAGTCTTCACCCACATCGAAGCCGGGAGAGACGTCGTCATGGACATCGATGTCCAAGGCGCAGACCTCATCAGAAACTGTACCGACCCACTCATCCAGCAAGCCCTAGTAGAACTCTTTGTCATGCCACAAAATGAAGTCGAACTCCGCGCACGACTCACAGGAAGAGGCACCGACAGCGATGAAATCATCGAAACCCGCATGCGTAACTCCCTAGAAGAAATGCAACACTGGGACAAATACACCTACCGCATTCTCTCCAGTGACCGCGAAACCGACTACAAAAAATTCCAAGCTATCCTAACAGCAGAAAGCCTCAACGTAAGCCGCCTGAAATAACCAAAAGTAACACCGAAGACCAAACACTTTAACCTTTCTCCTTATTTCTCTCCTTCTTTACCGCCGCACAGCCTCAAACAACTTATCCTTCCCCTTATATCCTTCAGTATCCACATGATACCAGTTACTATCCGCAATCCGTTTCTTATCGTAAGGCGGCGCAAATATATCCACTAACTGGGTGAACTCCTTAGCCGCAACACGGTGGATATTTCGCTCCTTTGAAGTCAGCGTTGAAACTTTACCCTTAGCCAGCATCGCATGGCTAGTCTGTTTCAGTAACACATCCTTACCATTCTCCTTCTCCGCAAAAAGGTCATAATTCCAGACCTCCACCTCACCAGTAGCACAAAGCAGAACCCCAGTCATTTCTGGATGATCATGATGCATAATCTGCTCATTCTTTTCAAACTGAACCAAGGTCACATGGTAATCGATCTGTTTTTCTAGCTTAGAAAAATCTACCCGCTTGTTCCCCACCCCATTTGCCTTAGCCAGCGTAAATGCTTTTTCCAAATTAGGATCCTTTAAATCTAATCGTGCCGCAATAGCAGACGCCTGCTTCACATAAGCCAGCTCATTCCAACTATCCAGATGCTGTTTTTTCGCCTCTATCTCGATAGCCGACAAAAACGCATCCCAATTAATAGAACCATCCGACTTCAACCGCCCTTCGTAAGCATTCGCGCGCGTTGCAAAGGCGGTGATCGCCGGCAACGCCATAGAGATCCCCAAAAATCCCGGGATCGAAGTCTTAATGAAATGCCGTCTGTCGTAATCATCCATAACTTAACGATACATCATTTAAAACCATCGCATAGCGAAAAATGACCCCTACCTCGAAGCAAGTAGCCTCAAGTATAAAACATACTTTAACGAAGGATCCTAACAAAACGCCTGCGGCTCCCCGATCCCGCTACCACCCCGCTACCACCCCGCTACCTAATCCCCTAAATCCCAAAACTCCGCTTCACCGCCTCTCGCTTCAGCCCAAGCTCTCGCCATTCATTCACTAACCGTGAGGCCTCGATCACTCCGCAGCCGGATGGGACAGAGATTTCATCTCCCTCCCAGTGGACACCACGGATCGTCACGACGGCATGGAAGACTCCATCCTGGAGCACCCCGAAAGGTGCTCCGAAATAAGCAGGGCAATCTAGCATCTCTCTCCAGCGGATCAGATCAGCCATCGTCTGCTGAGTGCGCGGCAATGGTCCTAATGCGGGTGTCGGATGTAGCCTCTTGATGAGATCATCAATATTTTTATCCCCATAGAGAAAGACCTCAATCGGGGTATGAAAATGCACTAGCGAACCCAGATCTAAGACACTGCGTTCACTCTTCGTCACCATCCCTATATCTGAGAGCTTTGATACCAGAGTCTGAGCCACGAACTCATGCTCACGGATTTCCTTTTCGTCAAAGGCAAACACCTCACGCTCATCCGCCTTCGCTGTGCCTGCCAGAGCCATCGTATTGAGCCTACCTTTACGAAAATTAAACAAAACCTCAGGAGTCAAGCCACAGAATCCGGTATCACCCTTTACCCATGCATAAGGGAAGAAGGATTCCGCTGACCCGTTCAGTGAGTTTAGTAGATTTAGAGGATTCCCTGACTTAATTGTTCCCTTCTCTAAGGCCACAGGCACAGACTTATCGATCTCACCCTTAATGATCGCCTGATTAATCTCAGAGAAAACCTTGGCAAATCCACTAGGGGTAAGTTCTTCCCAAGCCACCTCCACATTTCCAGAAAACCCGTGAAGCTCATCAATTTCTCTGACCGAATGAGGGGTCTTCCATGGCTTAGGATCGGAAAGCGCAAAATCATTCACATAAAATGCCACCCCGTGGCTGGGCTGCGGGCAAGTTTCCGTCTCAGTGAAAGGACCTTCACCATAGAGTATTTTACCATCAGCCTTCTTGAGTAAGCCGAACTCTGTCGCTGCTGCGTTCATCTGTTAGTAATAGAACTCACCACCAGCAAATCACCAAGCACATTTAGCAGAAATATCTAACTGACTTCCCTTTACGCACTAATAATACCACATCATTGATTCTTTCTAGGCTCAGAGACCTATTGGCCCAGAGAGACGTAGCAGCTATCTACTATCTACTACCTTCTATCTACCAAACCGAAGGCTTCCCTACCTAATAAAGCATATTGATCCTAAAATCAGACTTGATTTAATCAATTTCTGTGGTAAAGATTACCTATACTGTTCGAAAGATGAACAGTCGGGCAAATAGGTTTTACCCATCATTATATGGGGGCGCTTTGGTTTCGACTGGATGTTGGAGGGATAAGTAGCATGTAGAGGTTGATCGGTTGGCCTCTTAAAAAAGCCGCTCACATAAATAATTGCAGACTCTAACGAGCTAGCACTTGCTGCTTAATTGACAGCTACGCCGCCGCCTGATCGTCCACGTAAGGTCGCCGCGCAAACTTAGTGGACTGGCTATGATCTCGGGATTCCGGAGTGATTAGTAAGACTAAACAGGAATATCGAGCAGACGTCAGTTGTTAGCAAGCGATCGCCTCTCTAAACAAAAGTTGCTAACTAAACATGTAGAAACTTACTTAGAAGACATTTAGGACAGGGGTTCGACCCCCCTCGCCTCCACCAATTTAAGCCTCAATAACTTACGTTATTGAGGCTTTTTTATACCTTTATTTATATCACTGCTAAAGAATTTTCAAGGTTATGCAAGTAACAACCTTAAAAGTGTCTTGTTAGCACCAAAGAACCTCATTCTTATAAGAAGCAAATTAGAAACGACACCCCTCCCCATTTGGAACCTTCCAGAGACGAAGACCAGACCCGTGCGGGCAATGGAATTAGTACGTTCACAGTACCTGGCAGCTAATCCCAGTGGGCTAATCTGGTGGACGCGTTTGAGGTTTTCTGCACCTAGTAT
>CAWVXI010000003.1:0-125158 GCA_963934155.1 uncultured Verrucomicrobiales bacterium
ATTCTAGCTTTCGAATGGCCTCCGCCTGCTTCTTGTCATACTCCTTCGAGTTGATAGAATTCCAGTATGAATCCGTCCCAATCACTTTAAAGCTATATGACATCGATGGCTTGCCCCCACCTTCTTGAGATCCCGATGCTGCGAATCGCTCGATGCGCCCATCAGTACCCAGTGGTCTCTGGGTTCCATCATCTAGTAGTTCAAAGGTGCGATCTGACGCTGATCCGAATTCCTGTGGTGACGATGTGATAAGGATACCATCCTTGGGATACGCGTAAACAAGAAATCCGTCTTTCAACGGCAGAGCGGGAAAACCTTCTTGCTTGTATACAGTAATTACCACGCCTTCATAACCGACAGGTATCAGATGCATCTCTACAGTTCTCTTCTTCTCGCAAGATGAGAAGCTAAGAGCGATAACAAGGAGGCAGAAATAGCGAATCATTTTCTAACGTCATAGGAATAGCGCGCCGGGGTCAACTCCAAATTTAATCAGACGGATTCCTCGGCGTCGCCATCTCCGCCTTGTTCTGCCTATCCGATTTTGGGAGTATCTCGTCCCTCAGTTATATCGTAATCAGGTGACTTAACCATCTCTAGCAAATCTGGGTTCTCCTGTGATAAGTTCCAAATCTTCTCGTTAATTTGCGTCCCAGTATATCGGAGCATATCCATCAGCCTAAAAGCCTCGTTCTCTACCAAAAGCAGACCCTCATCGTGCACTACAAAAGGAACCTTGATCTCGAAAACTTCTCCGTTGTCACGAGGCATGGACGTCTTTCTAACATCCAATCTAAAATTCATGCCTTCCTCAGAACTATGAGCAATATAGTGATTCCGCAGTTTCTCGAGTTTTCTAAACAGCTCCAAGTCATTTCCAGTGAAAGCAATTTCAGCTAGTTTACGACTCAACGTAGTCCCGCCACGTGTCTGTGTGAATGGTCGCAAAAAGGAAATTATCGCGGTCACTTCAAAGCACCTCCATCTGCGCAACTCAATATAATTGGAACTCTCGGACTCGTAATCCGCCTCGTCCATAAGGAAGGTTACCGCAGAAAGAGCTTCCTGAATATCATGACACGATTGGACTAGCCGCACGATCTGCCTCTTTATTTCGTTGTCGCTTCTCAATTTTTTTGCAGAACAGTGTTTATTAGTATGATCTTGGGACCGTATATCCAGCGAGCATCATTACTGTAGTTTTATGGAAAGACGCTTGATCTGTAAAGGATCTTTCTCACTAAAAGGTGTGTATCAGGGATTATTGTGGGTGGCTTCCAGAGCTAACGTTCCCTTTGTGATAGATGAGTTTGGTTCTTCGTTATTAGTTATTAGTTATTAGTTACTGGTTACTGGTTACTGGCAATTTGGACACTTTGGTTGTCCTCTTTATTGTGCCTTGCATGTCTGTTACAAAAAAGCGCCATTGCTGGAGAAAATATCTTGCTGAATTCCTTGGTTTGACTGATCGAGAACGCTCTGGGTTTCTCCTTTTTCTGGGGTGGTTTGAGAGTTTAGCCTCAGAAATGATCTACCTGCCCTAGCTGCCTGAGGAATTGATGTTTGGCTTGCGCTTGGTTTCATCATCTAAATTCACAAATGAAGGTATTCTGCTGTTGCAAAATCGGTAAATAACACTAATGTCCGCCACATTATGAGCGAGCAAGAAACGCAATCAACTGAGCAAGAACTCATCGCAGTCCGCACCGAGAAAATGAACCAACTCCGAGAGTTGGGCATCGATCCCTATGGACAGAAATTTCCAGTGACTACGACTCCTGGCGAGCTCAAAGAAAACTTTGAAAACGATAAGCCAGTGACTCTTGCTGGTCGCCTACTCGCGATTCGCGACATGGGAAAAAGCGTGTTCTTCACCATCGGTGATGTGCATGGTCGCATCCAGGGATACCTCAATCAAAAAGGTCTCTCTGAATTAGACTGGGCAGCTTGGAAGCTCATGGATCTAGGCGACTGGATAGGCATAGAAGGCGAAACCTTTACCACTGGTAAAGGCGAGCCGTCAGTGAAAGTAGACAAGCTCACTGTCCTGTCAAAGGCGCTACGTCCGATGCCTGACAAGTGGCACGGAGTCTCTGACCGAGAGACAAAATACCGCAAACGCCACCTCGATCTGATGTCAAATCAAGAGAGCGCAGACCTCTTCGTGAAGCGTTCTCAAATGGTTGCAGAGATCCGCGCATTCCTTCATGAGCGCGGATTCCTAGAAGTAGAAACTCCCATGCTACACAGCGTGGCTGGCGGTGCTGCAGCCAAGCCGTTCGAGACGCATCACAATGCTCTAAGCATGCCACTCACTCTCAGAGTAGCTCCTGAACTACACCTCAAGAGACTCCTCTGTGGTGGGTTTACTAAGATTTTTGAACTCAATAGAAATTTCCGTAATGAGGGGATTTCACGCCGTCATAACCCAGAATTCACCATGCTGGAAGCCTACTGGGCATTCTCAGATTTTGAGCAAATGGCGGATCTTGTTGAGGAAATGACTTGTCACTTGGCAGAGAAATTCTGCGGCGGGCTTCAGATAGACCATAATGATGCAGAGGGAAATCACCTCCGCACCATCAACCTTGAACGCCCATGGAAGCGCAAGCCATACCATGGTCTGATCAAGCAAGTCGCTGGCGATGATTGGTTCGATCTAACAGAAGAGCAACACCGCGCTAAGTGCAAGGATCTCGGGGTGGAAATTTCTGAGAATATGGAAGACTATGAGATCACTCAACAAGTCTTCGAGAAGCTCGTGGAAGAACATTCGTTTGACCCATGCTTCGTGACCCATGTCTCTAAGGAGCTCATCCCGCTAGCGAAACTGAATGCTGAGAACCCAGATGTGATCGATGTTTACGAACTCATCATCAATGGGCAGGAAATTTCACCAGGCTACTCAGAGCTCAATGATCCTATCCTCCAACGTCAGCGCTTCGAAGATCAGGCAGGTGGAGAGACTCAGAACATCGACCATGACTTCCTAGAAACAATGGAGAGTGGTATGCCACCAGCAGGCGGAATCGGAATCGGAATCGACCGCCTCATCATGATGCTAACCGGCGCCCCCACCATCAGAGACGTAGTCCTCTTCCCTCAGCTGAAGAATAAGGATTAAAGTTGCCAACCGAAGAGCACCAGATATTTTGAGTTATGAACACACTCCAAGTATTTTCAATACCTGCTTTGATGCTGGTAGGATTATTAAACATCGTCTCTTCCGCTAGGGAACCAAGCCCCGAACCTATCAGCATTTCTGGGATCTATCCCAGTCTTGCTATGTTTAATGGTTCAGGTGAATGTGGCACTGGCGCAGTCGTCCCATGGGCTGATCGGCTCTGGGTAATCACTTACGCACCGCACATGCCAAGCGGCTCTGACGATAAACTCTATGAGATCACGCCTGACCTCAGACAAATTATCCGCCCAGAATCCATCGGCGGCACTCCTGCGAATCGGATGATTCACCCTGAATCGAACCAGTTATTCATCGGACCATATGCGATCGATGCCAAAGCTAATGTCCGCGCTATCCCTTACTCGAAAATGTTTGGCAGACCGACAGCAAATGCACGTCACCTCACTGACCCAGCAGGGAAAATCCTTTATGCTACGATGGAAGAAGGCATCTATGAAGTCGACACCAAGACTCTAGAGGTCAAGGAACTATGGGGTGATGAGCAAAACAAAAAATCACCACGCAAGGCTGGTCTGCATGGCTACCATGGAAAAGGCTTCTATTCAGGTCAAAATGTCTATGTCTATGCAAACAATGGGCAGAAAGGCCAGCAAGCAAAGACCATTCCTGAGACTGAATCTGGTGTTCTAGCAGAGTGGGATGGTAATGCGGATGCCTGGAAAGTCATCAGGCTAAATCAATTCACCGACGTTACTGGACCAGGTGGAATCCATGGGGCGAAGAATCCAGCAACAGACCCAATCTGGGCGATCGGATGGGACTATAAATCTCTTCTACTTGGTGTGCGGATGCCTAAAGATGGCTGGACCTTTTACCGACTCCCAAAATCTTCACATTCTTATGATGGTGCTCACGGCTGGAACACTGAGTGGCCCCGTATCAGAGAGATTGGTGAAGAAGGCTTCCTCATGACCATGCATGGTGCGTTCTGGAAATTCCCCAAAACATTCACGCCGCAAAACTCAGCGGGAATCATTCCGAGGAGCAACTACCTAAAAGTGATTGGCGATTTCTGCCGATGGAATGACAAGATCGTACTAGGATGTGACGATGCCGCTAAAAGTGAATTTCTCAACAAGCGCAAAGCCAAGGGCCACATAGCAGGCCCACAGTCTCAGTCGAACCTCTGGTTCATCAAGCCTGAGCAGCTAGATACCATCGGACCGGTCATCGGACGTGGCGCCGTCTGGGAAAATGAAGCTCTGGAGGCAAACACCGTATCAGACGCCTACTTATTCAACGGCTATGATCACCGTGCTCTGCACCTTAGCCATAATGAGCAGTCAGAGGTTATTTTTACCCTAGAAATAGATAAAACCGGAAATGGAAGTTGGACTCCGTTAAAAACGGTCACCGTTCCAGCAACTAAGGGAAAAACTAGTTATGTTTTCACAGCATTTACAGAGACTGAAAAAGGAGTGTGGATTCGCATCAAATCAGACAAAAAGCTCAACAAAGTCTCTGCTGTATTTACCTACCGTAATGAAGACAAACGTAATCTGGATGCTGATCCCATCTTCGGCGGGCTAGCAACGAAGTCATCTAATCTCAGTGGAGGAATACTCCGAGCGCGCGATGGCAACAAACGCACACTTTCATTCGCGGCAGTGGATAATGATGGCAAAGACATCGGGTATTATGAAATGGATGATGCTCTTCGTCTAAACAAAGTAGATGACAAAAGCGCTCACGATTTCACCAAACAAAAAGCAGCCATCGCTGCAGCATCACTCACAGTAGATAGCGCCTCCGTGATTTACACGGATGACGCTGGCAATAGATGGAGACTACCAAAAGGAGATCTCCCTGCTAAGCATCCACTTGGCTCATCACGTATAGCCAGAGAAGTGGCCACTGAGCGCGATTTGCTTAACGCACACGGCACCTTCTACGAACTCCCTGCACGCAATGCTGGAGGATTCCCTAAACTCAGAGCAGTAGCCACTCATAATCGCCTAGTGCATGATTTCTGTTCCTACCGTGGACTCTACATCATGTCAGGCGTATCCACAGACGCTCCTGATAATAACCCACACATCATTAAGTCAGGCGACGGTAAAACCGCCGTCTGGGCAGGAGCCATTGATGATATCTGGAAGCTCGGCAAGCCTCACGGAAAAGGTGGGCCATGGCTACAGACGAATGTCAAAGCGGGTATCGCCTCTGATCCTTTCATCATGACTGGTTTTGATAAGAAATCACTCACCCTCATCACCACAAAACCAACCAATATGATTGCTCAAATCGATCTCACCGGCACAGGAAATTGGGTAGACTATAAAGTATTCGGCCTTGAAGCTGGTCAGGTCATTGAGCACAAATTCCCGATAGAATTTCAAGCCTATTGGATCCGTTTCATTTCAGAAAAGGATACCCAAGCAAGTGCGCAGATGACGTATCAATAAATACTACGCTATCCAAACTTGCTCTAGAATCTGAACTTGGATCACTTCCATTACCTTCCTCTCCTTCGGGTCTGCATCTTCATGACCCGCTAGGTGAAGGAGTCCGTGGATGATGTAGAGCATGAGCTCTTTTTCAAAGCTGTTCTCGTAGTGAGCTGCATACGCACACGCGGTCTCCGCACTGATGACGATCTCTCCATGCTCAAAGGTGATCACATCAGTGGCTCCCGGTATATCCATGAAATCTTGGTGAACCTGAGCGATGACCTCATCACTGACGATGGAAATCTCTACATCATCTAAGTCTGCTAAGACTCCGCCGCCATGAGCTGGGTTCTGAAGCGCCAGAGGCAATGCCAGATTCCCACAGGATAAAAGTTTTTCTAACAGCATATCAGAAATAAGCTCTTCTGTCTGATTATTATATATTTCCAGAGACGCCATTTTCAGGTGATCGGTGCACTAGGAACTAGTTCTTTTACCTTCTTCTCTTCTTGATGCTTTTTCTCCCTCTCTCTCTGCTTCTGCAGCTTCTTCTCCTTCTCAATCTTAAACGAAGCTCCTGCTGCCACGATGTCAGACTTTCTGTCGCGGTCTGCCTCCTTTTCTTTAGGGTAGTCGATACGACTGTGAAGCATACTTCTGAGGGTGGTGGAGAAACTCTCGCGCACCTTCTTTAGCTCTCTCAGTGTCAGCCTACAGTTATCGAGCTGCCCTTCAGACACGCGCTTCATCACTATCTCATCGACCAGCGCCTTAATCTTACTAGGGCTAGGTTTACGGATCGTTCTAGAAGCACTTTCAATAGCATCTGCTAGGCTGATGATCCCACTTTCTTTAGAGCTAGGAATAGGTCCAGGATAACGGAAATTCTTCTCATTCACGGGAGTAATGTCTTCCGCCTTTTCAAGACCTTTTTCTACCTGACCTTCACCCTCACGCTTGAGTTCATTTGCCTTGTGGTAAAAATAATAAACCAGCGAATCTCCATGATGCTCCTTGATCACGTCGATAATCAGCGGGTTCAACTTATGCTTCACCGCGAGATCCACTCCATCCTTCACGTGAGCAATGATCACTAATGCAGACATCGTGGGAGTGATCGTATCATGCGGATTTTCGTCACCTTGGTTCTCGATGAAATACAAAGGTTTCTTCAATTTCCCGATGTCATGGAAGTAAGCACTGACTCGGCACATGGGGGCATTGGCACCGATGCTCTCAGCGGCGGCCTCCGCCAGTGATGCCACTACTAAGCTATGATGGAATGTACCGGGCGCTTCCAGTTGAAGCCGTTTCATGAGCTTGTGATTCAGGTCACTGAGCTCTAGCCAGCTAATATCCGTTGTGACCCCGAAAATGCTTTCCAGCACAGGAAGAAGCCCACTAACGATCATCGCAATGAGCAAACTCACACCGAGCGCACAGCCGCATCTCTGTCCCAGATCTGCCCAACCATCTTTATTCTGAGGTGTTTCTATCAGACCATAAGCCACTGCTAAAACCAGAATAACCACACCAGCATAGACACCAGCACGGAGCAGAGATCCTCTACGCCTCACACTTTTTGTTAGATAGACCACCATCATCCCACAGAAGAGACTCATCACCGCATAGTGGATCAGAAATTCTTGCGGAACGATGAGTAGTCCGCTGAGCGTGACTGCAACAGTGGAAAAGATTCCTCCCTGCCTGTTGAGTAAAACAGAGGTGATCATCGGAGCTAATGCGTAGGGTAATGCGATGAGAGCGCAGTCCGATCCTTTAAAAATAATCCCCACTATATGGATCACCAGTAGATGAAGTGAAATAGAGCCAAACATGAGAACGACTCTCACATTGCGCGGCTTGTGCGAATGCTGAATCTCGAACACAGCGATCACAGCGAAACAGATCGAAATCTGTAGGAAAGCAACAGTTCCATACTCACTCACATAACTAAACGAATTCCGCATTACTAGGATCGTCCCCAGAAATGTGAACAGCAGATAGAGCAGAGCTCTCACTCCGAAGCTCCTATCCATTGACCCGGTCAATGAACCTTGCTCATACGTTCTTCTTTTTTTGCCCGAAGACATGCCTTGTTGGGCGAGCTTCCAGCGCTTGATTGCATCTATAAATCCCACTTGATAGAATTTTGTTGGTTAATTACTCATACTAGCAGACCTGTATCTGCTGTCATTAGTGGGAATTATCTAGACCGTTTTCACTAAAATAGCAACAAATCTATTTTTCCAGAGAGTTCGCTCATCCCAGCTCAACATCTGGCTACCAGTCAGCATTACTCCCACGCGTATCAATATGCGTGAATGATCTGTATCTGCCCACTCCACCTTTGAAATTACCTTCAGCACGCATTTTTCTAACTACTGAAGACACTGTGTATGCCGAAACCCCATCAAACTGAACATCAACCGCTCTATTCTGAAGGTGCTGAGACTGAGATCTCCCTCTCACAGCTCGGTTGTAGGTAGGGCTTCTATAAACAGATACAAGTGCTTTGGGGGCAGCGCGCATTCTAGATGAAAGCGTATCGATCACTCTTAGTGTGGCCGCAATATTCCTCCACATATAGCGTGGAGGAAGGCTGTTTCCCCTTCTCCCTCTGGTCTTAAAATGTGGGTACAGCACCATATATGGCGAAACATTCTTGAGTTTCAGCGCCTTAATATAGTTAGCGTAACGCAGTACATCTAGCCCTTTCGCATCTACCCATGATTTCGGTATTCCTTCCACTGACTTAGTGCTATAGAATAACCCTGCTTTAACCTCTCTAACACTAAAAACAGCACCACATGCAGCAGCAGAAATCCATCCTAAGAAACGACGACGACCGACCAATCCCAGATTGCTATCCCCCGTATTTGTCTGTAACTCATTATGCATCGACGGCAGGTTGTGGCTTTTCTTTCTTTTTGACCAGAGAAAATTGAAAGAAGTCGCTATTTAGCATCGTTTATAAACAAAATATCTCTTTCATTATGAGTTTTTCAACAAATGCTAGCTAGCATCTGCCATATCACGATAGGCTCAGTGTCATTACTTACTTAACTTATCCAAAATATTTTGCACTAATGGCGGGCCATGATAAATAAATCCCGTGTATAGCTGCACTAATTTCGCGCCTGCTGCAAATTTCTCCTCTGCATCATCCGCGCACATGATTCCCCCCACCCCAATGATCGGCACGCGCTCGCCCAGATGGTGATGAAATGCAGCGATCACCTCAGTAGATCTCGCCGTCACTGGAGCACCAGACAACCCACCTGCTTGAGTCGCATTTGGCTTACCTTTTACCGCTTCTCTATCAATCGTAGTATTTGTAGCAACCAGCCCTTCTAGCCCACCATCAATAAATACTTTACTCAGATCTGCTATCTGTTCCTCGCCCATATCTGGCGCCACCTTCAGAGCGATCGGCATTTTCACCCCGGTATCTGCCATCAATTTTTCCTGCTCACGTTTCAGTGCATCTAACAGTCTCGCGGTATCATCCGCCGCCTGTAAGTCTCTTAAACCTGGAGTGTTTGGGGATGAAATATTCACCGTCACATAGTCCGCCACTCCCCAGCAGCCTCGCAGTGCTTTGATGTAGTCACTCACCGCATCCTCATTGGGAGTCAGCTTATTTTTACCGATGTTAAATCCTACGATCCCGCCATTTTTCTTATAAGTCCGAGCAGACTTCACATTCTCTACCCCTTTCTCCAAGCCGCAGTTATTAAATCCCATTCGATTAATAATAGCCTCGTCCTCGATAAGCCTAAACAACCTCGGAGTTGGATTCCCCGCCTGTGGAAGCGGAGTGATCGTCCCTATCTCTATGAATCCAAAGCCCAATCTCCCAAGCGCATCTATCGTATCTCCATCCTTATCCAGCCCAGCTGCCAATCCTACAGGATTCGGAAATGTCAGCCCCATGCACTCTACTGGCTGCGTCATTTCTGGCTTCTTCGTCAGAAATTTCAACACCCAAAGCTTCTCAGCCTGTCTCAACATCCCCATACTCACATGATGCGCCCGCTCAGCATCCAGCTTAAAAAGCATCCCCTTCGCTAACTTATATTGCCATTCCTTCATCCAATACAAACTTGATTCCTCTTACCCGCTGCGTCAAGCCAACATCTCCCATTATGATAACTAACATCACTAAAAACAATTGGACTCTGTCATCCAAGAACCATAAACTTCCGCTAATGAAAAAGTTTCTCATCCAGCTCCTCGTCATCGTAACCATCGTCTCTGCAGTGCTATTCATGAACCCTAAAATGCTGTCCCAGCAGCTCGGCTCTGAACAAATCATCAGCGCCGAGCCTCCGATCATCCTCGTGCATGGATTTAATCAGAGCTCTAACTTCTGGAGCGACATTCACCTTATCACCTCACTCGAAGCACAAGGCACCATCAATATGGGAAGCTTTCGTTCGTCTCAAGACAGCGAAAATAATGAAATCCAACTCAGAGATCCCAAGCACATCACCCAGGGCCAAGCCGCCCTCTACACCCTCTCTCTGCCAGAAAAGGGCACCAAGGACATCCGTGACTCAGCCATCCTGTTAGAGAAAACCATCGCCTATATCATCGACAGACACCGCTGTGAGAAGGTTCGTCTCATTTCATTCAGCGCCGGCGGGATCGTTTGTCGCGAATACATTACCAAGCACCCTGAGCAGCTCCACATCGCCTCACTCACTACTGTCTCCTCTCCCCACCTCGGCAGCGAGCACGCCTGGCTCTGTGTCAGCTATCACAATCTCAGATCCATACTCACCGCAATGCAATCGGACACCAGTGGGAATTTCGTCTCGAAAAGCGCCAGAGTCACCACCGCTTACACACTGGATAAATTAGCCGACCAGATCGAGAAACTAGCTAATGACGCTGGTATCGACATCAATTCCCAGTGCGCCCTCATGCTCGCCGAGCCAGAAAATGGTAACTACTTAGACCAGCTCGCAAAGGCACACCATCCGACCGATATCCATTACCACTGCATCATCACCGAGGAAAACATCCTCAACTACAACTGGCAGAAATTAAAAAAAGACTTTAGCTTCATCCAGTCTGGTAACTTCACCAACACCGCCATCGCAGACAACCTCCTCGACCTCGCTCGCAATGGAATCGGAAAGCTGGATAAAATCTCATCGCAATCTTCATCACTCAAATTCCGTGGCGACGGCGTAGTCTCCAAGCACAGCCAAGACCTCAACAACATCGCCGCCTTTAAAACCAACCCACTCCTCAGTGCCACCTGCACGCACCTAGAGTCCGACCACGGCAACTCCGCCATCAAGACCACTATAGTTTCGCACCTGTCAACGATAGGTGATTAAGGCAGAATGAAAGGTGATATTTTCTTCATGTTTGTAATTGCGATGTTCATTATTTTTGGATAAGAAGTTGCCGTCTATTAAAATAAGACCCTGTCTACTATGGAACTTGCATTACAAAATATTATTTCGCCCGTTGTCCTATGTTTCCTATTAGGCATCGTGGCTCGCTGGGTGAAGAGTGACTTCAAATTACCAGATGCAGTTTATCAGAGTTTATCCATCTACCTATTACTCGCAATCGGCCTTAAAGGAGGTATTGCCGTTTCCGAGACACCGATCAACGAGCTGCTCTTACCTGCCGCCATCACTCTCCTGCTCGGCCTGCTGACTCCCCTCTCGGCTTTTATCGTGATGAGGAAATTTGGCGGACTAAGTAAAACAGACGCCGCTGCCACAGCGGCACATTATGGCTCGGTATCAGCCGTCACATTTCTAGCAGCTATCGAGGCTGCTAAGCTAGCAGGGCTAGAATCTGAGGGCTTCATGGCAGCACTGATGGCTCTCCTCGAGATCCCAGGAATTATCGTGGGACTTGTCTTAGCACGTGGAAAAGGGAGCGGAAGTCTCGGCTCAGCGATCCATGATGTGGTCACAGGCAAGAGTATTTTCCTGCTCATTGGAGGCCTCGTCATCGGTACAGTCTGCGGTACTGAAAAGATAGATGGTGTGGCTCCCTTCTTTATCGATCCATTTAAAGGCGTACTCTGCCTATTCTTACTAGAACTAGGCACTGTGGCCGCTAGTCGCATGAGAGATATGTCACAAGCGGGCTGGAAACTCATCTTCCTAGGATGCGCCATCCCCGTTGTCCATGGAACCCTGGGAACTGCCGCAGGCACCCTCGTAGGAATGACTACAGGCGATGCCGCGATCCTTGGAGCAATGGTAGGAAGTGCATCCTATATCGCCGCTCCAGCTGCAGTGAGGATAGCGCTGCCAGAAGCTAGCCCCGGTATCTATCTTACTCTTGCTCTTGGCGTCACTTTCCCGTTTAATCTCATTTTGGGAATTCCGCTCTACATGAAGACCGCTGAATTCTTATCTCAACTGTAACTATGAATATCCCACTAAAAAAAGTCACCATCATTACCGAAAACATCCTCAAAGAAGGCATCATCGCAATCATCCGCGAAGAAGGCGGTACTGGACACACCATAACAGCCTGTGAAGGCGAAGGATCCAAAGGTATTCACGCCTCAGACTGGGAAGGGCGTAACGTTCAAATCGATACCATCGCCAATGATGAGACGGCCAATAAAATACTGACTGCAGTCAGCGAAAAATACATGAAAAACTACGCCCTGATCGCCTACATGTCCGACGTGGAAGTGGTCCGAGAAGACAAATTCTCTCCCCATTCATCAGATAAAAATTAACACAATCACTCAATCACTCACCCATCTATTTCATTATGAACACACAAGCACCAAAAGTAGGTATCATCATGGGCAGTCTGTCAGACTGGCCCACTCTAGAGCACTCTGCAAAAATGTTATCGCAACTCGGCATCTCCTGGGAAGCCAAGGTCGTCAGCGCACACCGCACACCCAAGCTACTCTACAGCTACGCTGAAACAGCGGCAGAGCGCGGTATCCAGTGCATCATCGCAGGTGCCGGTGGAGCCGCTCACCTTCCTGGGATGGCAGCAGCAATCACTCCGCTACCAGTGCTCGCTGTACCGGTGAAATCTAGCACCCTGAATGGCGTGGACTCCCTACTGTCCATCGTCCAGATGCCCGCTGGCATCCCTACTGCGACCTTCGCCATCGGAAAGGCGGGAGCCACTAATGCCGCACTCTTTGCCGCTGCCATCTTCGCCGCTACTGGCGATGAAGCTATTGCCAAAAATCTCAATGAATTCCGCGCCAACCAGACAACAACGATCATGGCGGGCACGCTACCCCAGATGGCAGATATCGAAGATCAATCAGCCCAACAGAAGTAAAACTATGGATCACGAAACTTGCATTGGAGTTCTCGGCGGCGGTCAGCTCGGCAGAATGATGGCGTTCGACGCCCGCAGAATGGGCTACCGTGTCATCATGTGGACCGGTGGAGATGATTCCGGCGCGGCACGCCTCGCGGACCACACCCTCACAGATACATTTGACTCAGAGTCTGCCTTTTTAGAGTTCACCAACACCGCGCAACTTGCCACGGTGGAATTTGAAAATATCCCCAGTGAACTGATTCACCGCGTCGGAACCAAGATCCCAGTCATGCCTTCCACCAAGGCCGTGAGCATCTGCCAAGACCGCGAAAAAGAGAAAAAATTCCTGCGATCGCATCAGATCCCCACCACTGATTTCGAGATCGTGCATGACGCTGAGTCACTACAGATCGCGCTCGAAAAAATCCCTGGTGATGTCATTTTAAAAACACTCAGAGACGGCTATGACGGCAAAGGTCAACTACTCATAAAAGACGATGACACCCGACGAACTGCTGCGGAAATATGGGCTGATTTCGGAAATCATGACGTCATCGTTGAGAAAAAAATTCAGCTGAAATCCGAACTCTCAGTCATCTGCGCTCGTGGACAAGATGGTGAAACTATCGCCTACGATCCAGCGGAAAATGAACATCGTAACCACATCCTGGATATCTCCATCGTACCAGCGAGAATTTCCAAGGTACTAAGCGAGCAAGCTCAAGAAATCGCAAAAAAAATCACCCAAGCGCTCGATTATATTGGCGTGCTGGGCATCGAATTTTTCGTCGACCAAGATGACCAGCTCCTCATCAACGAAATCGCACCCCGGCCACACAACTCAGGCCACCACACCATCGATGCCTGCGAAACATCACAGTTTGAGCAGCAAGTCCGCGCTATCTGCCGACTCCCACTCGGCAGCACGCGTCTCATCCAGCCAGCCGTCATGCTAAATTTACTAGGAGACATCTGGCCCTCACCCACCACCCTACCAGACTGGTCCGCCATTCACAAAATCCCCGGCGCCAAACTCCACCTCTACGGAAAAAGCCACGCTAAACCCGGCCGCAAGATGGGCCACGTCACCTGCACCGCATCCACCCTAGAAGAAGCACTCGCAAATGTGGCCACCATCAAGAAGATCTACGGCATCTCAGGATAGCAGCCTATTATTTCTATGAAACGAACCACCATCATCAGCTACCTCACAATCTTGTTCGCCTTCGCTCTATGCCAAGCCAGCGCCGCCGACAAGGCACAAAACAAAACCTGGACCGATCCCGATACTGCGCTCAAAGAAGATCCAGATTTTTCGATCCAAGGAGAATATAGAGTCACTAAAGGCTCCACTATTGCCGGTGTCCAAGTCGTAGCCCTAGGCAATGGTAAGTTTCACGCCTATCTCCTCCAAGATGGACTACCTGGACAGGGATGGACACCAGAGAAAACACGTATTCTTCTAGAAGGAGCTCGCAAGGGCGATAAAACCACCTTCGCCTCTGTAGATAAAAAAATCACCGCTAGTATCGAAGGCACTAAAATGCACCTAACCAACGTTGATGAAAAAAAATTATCCCTAACGCGGGTTAACCGCCTCAGCCCCACCATAGGAGCCAAGCCACCCGTGGGAGCTATCGTCCTCTTTGATGGCACCACCGCAGAGCACTGGGAAAAAGGTAAGTTAGTGAACGGCAATCTCCTTGCCGCCGGCTGCACCAGCAAGCAAACGTTTAAAGGATACACGCTTCACCTTGAATTTCGCACCCCCTTCAAACCTCATGCTTTAGGTCAGAAACGTGGGAACAGTGGCATCTATCATAGTGGTCGATGGGAAACCCAGATACTCGACTCCTTTGGTCTCGATGGAAAAGACAACGAATGCGGGGGCATCTACTCGGTCTCCGCACCACGTCTCAATATGTGCCTTCCCCCACTCAGCTGGCAAACTTACGATGTTGTTCTCACTGCAGCGAAATTTGACGCCGAAGGAAACCGCACTGACTGGCCGAGGATCACGGTAAAGCTAAATGGCGTCTTGGTGCACGATGATCTGGAGCTTAAGAAAGACAACACTGCTTCAGCCCCAGCTAAAGGACCACTCAAGGACACCGAAGGACCTATCTTCATTCAAGACCACGGCAACCCAGTAGTATTCCGTAACATCTGGGTCATCCCTGAGTAAAAAAATACTAACTAATCCATTTCTCTTTCTTCTTCAGAACCTCATCGAACTTCTTGAGAAGCTGAAAGTAGTGTCAGCAGAGCGCATGTGATGAGCAGGGCATTGGTTATAACTGGGTAAATTCTTCATAGGATGCACAATACCGATTTTCTAGAAATAGATATGGAACCTTTCTTCTGCATCAGATCTTGGAGCCCTGAGTTATTTTACTTGTGTCTATAATCATTCAAGTGCTAATGTAATAAACATATGAAAAGGTATCTCACGCTAATTTTGACCCTCGCTCTCTCCTCACTTTCACTATCATTACACGCTCAAGAGGATATAGATAATATCAAGAAATGGTATAGCGAAGCGGAGGCTAATAAAACATTGAAAACCACCACGATCTCTCTACTAAAGGACGGCGGTGTCATGAAGCTGAAACGCTTCGTAGATACGAGGGGGAATGTAGTCAAAATAGAGCTAACCTCAGGTGGTTCACATGGTTCAATTAATGATATTTATTACTACAAAGACGGTCTCTTGTTTTTTGTTTTAAGGACTGAATTCGATTGGAGATTTTCAGACAAGAGGGACAAGGACGGGAATCAAATGACGATCGATTCTGCACTTCAAACCCGAATGTATCTTAATCGAACTAAAATCCTTCGCTTGCTAGAAAAGAGTGTCTCTACAGAAGATGCGGAAGCGGTAGTAGGCATACTGGCTAAGGCACAAAACAAAGCCGCTAAGGTTAATGAATCGCACACTTGGATCATGAACCTGGCTTATGCCGCTCAGTTTGTGTCTTCCGAAGCCGAGCTAGATGCACTCTCTAAATTAGGGATATAATCTTGTTACATAACGCTGCCCCTATCCACCTGAAAGGGGAATTCTGTGCCATTCATTCTGTATTAAAATTAATCGTTCAATTTTATTACATAGTTGTCGTTTGTCTAAAAAATTTGCTATTAATACCTAATTGTATAACGAATCAATCGATAACAATTAAAATAAATCAAAAGAAAACAGCCGTCTGCCTATTGAGTCTGTTGGGTCTGTTTCTCACTCAATTCAACGTTGACGCTTCTATCGTCCAACTTAACTCCGAAAGGTCTTATCGCCTCCTAACCAAGACTACGATCGCCAACACCGGGATTACTGCAGATCTTGGATTTAATTCTGCTGGCGCTTTGAGCGGATTTAGCGAAATGGGGGCAGGACAGTCATACGGAAATACGAATGTAAACTATGATGTGACAAAGTTAGCCATGCCAGATGCGCAACTGTCATACGATGCCCTCGCGGCATTCTCGTATACTCTCGATCTGACAGGACTGGAGCTTGCCAGGACGCTAAATCCGGGCATCTATAATTTTGATGTGACCGCTGCCCTGAAAGGGGATCTTACCAAAGATAGGGAAAGGGATTACGCATTCCAAATCAGAACTACTCTTGGCACCATTGCGACTTCGAGGATTGTATTGACCAATGGAGCCAGTAAAGAGAATATCTTTTTCAATATAAATGAAGCTACGGCCATTGCCGCTGCTAAAGAGCTCTTCGGGACGTTCATTGGCCAAATCGCAATAACCTCCGGTGCCGGTATAAATATAGCGGAGCGCTTTATCTTACTTAAAGGTAGGATCCAATAGATAGCAATACCGTCATGCCGCTGGATGAACTTCCTGCCAACAATGTGCTAGAGACTACAAGTTCATTATTGTCATGCATCAGAGGATTGACGCTATTAGCTAGAAGAAGCAATAGTGAACTTTAGGAGGGGTGATCATTGTGCCTCGCGTTTTAGGAGAGACGTCTATAAATATCAACCAGAGACAAAATCAGCAGCTAGAGCCCCTCTCTATTCTGATAGAACAAACTTCATTATCCCGTAATCAAAAGACAAACAAATCGCTCACATGACCTCACTTAATATCCAACGCTCTCTATCCTTACTCCTCCTGGCTCTCACCAGCACTAGCCTTATCGCCATCGAGGAAAATAATCGTGATCGCTGGGAAAAGCCCACGAAGAAGGGCCCAGACAAAGAAGTTCCCGGCTACCTGATCAATCTTGGCCCCACTGGTGCTAGGGCTACCATGGAAAGTAAGTCATTCACCGTGAAATACCTTTTCGAGGATAGCCCGGCAGCCAGGAAGCTCCAACTCGATGATGTGATCACCGGTGTCAATGGTAGCCCCTTCGAAGTGGAGCACCAGTTTGGCCACCACATGACTCGGATGAAAATGTTTCCAAACGTAGGCTACGAGGGTCCGCTGATGGATTTCGGAAATGCGATCGAAGACGCCGAGGGTAAGGACGGCAAGCTGGTCTTATCTGTTAATCGTAAAGGAAAAGAAATCGATGTAGTGATCCAGTTAAAAGCGATTGGGCGTTTCTCTGACACCTATCCTTATGATTGCAAAAAATCTGTACTTCTAGCCAAGGGCGCGACTGAGTATCTTACTACCAGCACGTTCATCAATCGTGAACAATGCCATGCTAAGTGCATGAGCGGACTCGCTTTACTCGCCGCTGGAAAAATAGAGGAAGCGAAGAAAGTAGTTTACTCATGGAACACCATTCCGGAGTTCGGCATCTGGGTATGGCCAGCCTCATATCAGAGCATCCTACTTTCCGAATACTACCTCATGACTAAGGACGAGAAAGTCCTCCCCACAATCCAAGGTCTCGTTGACGTTCTCGAAAGAGGACAGGTGCCGGATATGGCGGACTACAAAGATCGCACCCATGGTAAGATGGGAAATGTCGGCCACAAATTCCGCACCGGCGGATTCGGCCATAATACCAAGGTCGGCGGCTACGGCACCATGACGATCACCACTGCGCTCGCAGTAACCGCATTTGAACTTGCCAAGGACTGTGGTGCTGAAGTTGATCAGAAGAAAATCGACCTAGCACTCAACTACCTCAGGAAGAGTACCACCAAGGAAGGCTACATCGGCTATCACACTCATAAAGGTAGTTACGCCGCCGCAGGTAGACAAGGGATCGCTATCGTCGCCCACAAACTAGCAGGTGACACTCAGGTAAATAACGACTACATCAAGCTAGCCTCACAAGGCCTCAGTAAATCCAAGAAATACCTCAATGACGCCCACGCCGACAGCGTGCTCTCCGTCTGCTGGGGACTAATAGGCGCAAACGTTTCTGGAGATAATAAAGCCCTCCGCGACATGATGGATTACAACAAATCTTGGCTAAATATGGCACGCTGCCATGACGGCTCATTCGTAGCACTACCTGGCCGCGACATGTATGATAAAGGTTACTACATGTCCTCCCGCCTCCACCTCACCGGCACCATGGCACTCGTCTTATCAATGGAAACACCGCAGCTGAAAATCCAAGGAAAGTAAGCTGTGACGGTAAGGCTCTGACTAAGCATAGTTTTAAAAGACCTTTAATAAAAAGAAGCTTAATTATTTTCCAAATTCTGTTATGTGGTAATTACATAGACTAGCCTCTTCTAACCACATCAAACAAAGGCTTACAGATCCATTATTTTTGGGTGGGTAATGATCCTGGCCATTTCGCTTTAGCTTTGACTACTGCCTTACTATCTGGGAATTTTTTCATCAACGTAGCGAGATACTTTTTAAACCCTGCGGTATCGTTTTTAGCATGACTCTTTTCTGCACGGACATAGTAGGCATCCGCGCTTATTTCATCTTTGAGTGACTGATCACTTTCCACCAGCGCAATATGTGCTGTGGCGTCAGTTGCAAACTCACCATAAACTGAGACTAGCTTTTTATAGAGCATGTAAGCCTGGTATAAACTTCCGTCATCTAGTAAATCTTTAGCTTTCCTAGAATGCTCATCCTTTTGGCTCACTAATTTATCATATTCATCTTGGGCACCAGCCACGTTGTAGGCGATTGCGCGTTGATAATACCTTGCTGCCTCGGCGTATTTCTTAGTTGAATTAAGCCGCTGGGCTTTGTCCAAATACTCTTTAGCCATCAATTTTAAAGGAATATCCATCTGAATAATCGCCTTTTCATACCACTCAGCAGGGATACGAGCGTGCCCTAATCCAGGCACCTGATAGTATTCTGCATTCTTGAATTTTTTGGAAAAAACCTTATCGTAAGTATATTTGATACTCTCTTGATTATAATCCTTATCTCCTGTCATCAAAGCATAACGTCCCTCTTTTTTCATCAGTGCCAGTCGTTTACTAGGTATCGTTTTTTTCCACTTTGTAGCCCTATAGCTATTTCCACTCAAAGGGACATCCTCCCAACATTCTACCGCAATACAAAAGATCCCACCTTTGAACAGCTCTGGAAAACTAAAAGCAGCCAGTGATGACGCTCTCGCTCCGCCACTATTACCAGATATGTAAACTCGATTAGGGTCGATGTTGTAAAGCTCCATCATATTAGCTCTAGTATCCTTTGCCATATTGACCCGTAAATTAGTAAACACATTATTCCCTCCTTTATTAGCGCCAGCCCAGATAAGCTTATGCTTCTTCATGAGCGCCTTATACGAATCAGGTATCTTACCACTTTGACTACTGTTTATCCATATGATGAGCCCATAAGGCACCTCTTTATCATAGTCATCGGGAACAAACACTTCACTGGTTATATCCTTTATTTCATAATAACTAAGTTCACCGTCAGTATTATTCTTCGACTCCCACCCCATACGATTAACAAATTCTATGTGCCCACCTGACCCGTCGTCGATCTTGCTCATTCCTTGTAATTCATAAGAACCTTTCTTGTGTTTTTCAGCTGCTTCTACTCCAGTGAAAAACAACAACACTAATACAATTGCATAACGAGTTAACATACTTCTTAGTTAGAGTAAGCCGTCAAAATGTCAAGAATTTTGGAATGTACACCACAGCATTTCAAATTCTCAATCTGTGAAGAATACTGGTATTTGCTAAATAGTTATCCACCTGCTATAAAAACATCTTAGCTATGAAATCTCTGCTCCTTTTCCTGCTCGTCGCTCCGTTTCTCTCTGCTCACACCTTCGAAGTTAGCTACACTGTGCCAACTGAGAAGCCTATCTATACTCCTCGGGTTTATATCGCCATCAGTCAGGGATTTCGCTCGCCCAGGGCGAAGATGGCTGACTGGACGAAGCAGCCGATACTTTTTGTGGTAGATGACCATGACCGCGATGGCAAAGTCACGATTGATGAGGAGTCTATTGCTACGATAAAACATAAAGATGTAGAAGGTCGCTACAAAGTGCAAGCCGTTGTTAGAATTCAGCCTGACTGGTTTCTTCCCGGTAGTGGAGTGGGTGATCTCTACAGTGAGACCCAGCGCGTGGAGTTCATCAAAGGTGAGAAACAAAACCTTACCTTTATTGCTGACACGGCTATTCCTGCGCCGGAGTTTAGAAATGAAGGGCCTATTCAGGATCACTATTTCAAAAGTGATCTACTGAGTAAATTCCACAAGCGAGACTTCAGGCTCCGCTACTCGGTGATCCTGCCAGAGGGTTGGGATAAGACCAAAAAATACCCCGTTATCATCTATGTCGCGGCTTTCAGTGCGGTCCACCATACTTCTACTGAGCGTATCCAGTGGAGCTTCGGCGAGAAAGGCAAACAGGCGATCATCGTCATCGCGGATGCGAACTGCCGCTGGGGGCATTCTGTGTTTGCGAACTCTGCGGTGAATGGTCCCTGGGCCAATGCCCTCACTCACGAGCTTATACCGCATATCGACAATAAATACGGGGGCGCAGGGCCAGCGCACCGCTACATCACGGGCGTTTCATCCGGTGGCTGGACGGCCGCCTGGTCGATAGTGAATCATCCAGAGGCGTATGCGGAAGCTTGGCCAGTTTCGCCAGATCCAGTTGACTTTGGCATGTTTCAGGAGCTAAATCTGATCGATAAGAAGCAAGATAATGTATTCACCACCACTGAGAAGGCTGAGCAAGTAGAACGCTGCATCAGCCTGCCGAAGTATGGCTGGACATACCAGGATATGGCCACTTACGAACACGCGCTTGGACCAGGTGGTCAGTTACGCTCATTCGACGCTGTATTTTCGCCAAAACTCAATCCAGACGGCAACCCAGATCGCTGGTATAACCACAAAAATGGTGCCGTAGATATGAAAGTCACTGACTCATGGAAACCATTTGATATTTCGCGTAAACTGGAGGAAAACTGGCAGGAACTAGGCCCTAAAGTGAACGGTAAAATGCATTTCGCAATCCACCAGCAAGATATCTTCCATCTGGATCATGCGATGCGTCTATTAGAAGCTAAATGTAAGAAACTAGGGAGCGACGCCACCTTCACCTACTTCGAAGGTATCGGCCACCACATGCCTGCAGAACATGCGGAGAAAATGATGGACTCGGTGTTGAAACGATGGAACGAGAAGTAATACCATTTGATCAGTGATAGTGGTTTGCTCTTTCCCCAGTCAGCTTTGCTGCACTTTCTAATCATCCCATCAAACGATCAATCCAGTATAACGGTGAGGATGGTATTATACCATTTGAACCGTGATAGTGGTTTGATAGAAAAACAAAATAGTGAGAGTAACAAGGCAGGAGGAAGGAGCATAGCGGGCTATGCAACTGACGACTAACGCCGCTAATCTTGCTATATTGTTTTGCTCTTTCCCCAATCAGCTTTGCTGCACTTTCTAATCATCCCATCAAACGATCAATCCAGTATAACGGTGAGGATGGTATAAAACCTCAGCTCTAGAGTATCCGGCTATCGAGATTAAACACCTGCCCAGAAGTTTGCTCCATTTCAAGGTGTAGGCAGCGTAAAAACTTACCTGTAGCCCCGGCAGTATTGAACTCACTGAGGGTGTGCTTTTGCTTCGTGGCATAGCGCACTTCTTCTGATAAATCTTTCGTCATTTTAGTCTCCATAAAACCAGGCACCACCACGTTGACACGGATATCTCTTCCCCCTAACTCCTGCGCAAGTGACTTAGCTAAACCTATGAGCGCAGCTTTCGCCGCCGCATAATTCGCCTGGCCAGCGGGTGGGTGGAATGCTGAGTAACTAGAAATAAAGACAATGTGTCCCCCACGTGGACGCTGCTTCATCATGACTTTCGCTGCTGCCCTTGCCGCTAAAAAGGCCCCTTTGAGATTCGCCTCTATTACAGCATCCCAGCTCTGCTCGGGCATCTTTAGCAAGAGATGGTCATCGGTGATTCCAGCATTGCAAACGAGAAGATCTAAGTTTTCTATGCTTGAGAAATAATCCGCGACACTCACCTCATCCCGCACATCCAGCTCACCCTTACCAGGGGAATGCACCGCCATCCCTACTTCTGTGAGACTTTCAGCCATCGCTTGCGCCAGCTCCCCCTGCCCTCCTGTGATCAATACTTGTGCGGTCTGTTCCATTTATTATCACTAAATTAGACGTTCCTCTGTTTACGTCTAGCGCAATCTACGCTATAGATCATTTCAGAATGACAGACGCCGCACACACAGCACTTTCTTATTGTCCAGATCTCTTCGCCTATCAGCGGAGAATATCGCGTGAAATTATGGTCGGAAATGTCGGTGTCGGCGGGAGTAACCCCATCCGCATCCAGTCGATGATCACCTCCGACACACGCGACACTGATGCCTGTGTGGCAGAAATCCTCGAACTCGCTGGAGCTGGCTGTGAGATCGTCCGCGTCACTGCTCAGACTAAAAAGTATGCCGCAAATCTGGAGAACATCCGCGATGGCGTTCGCGCTGCCGGCTGCAATGTCCCCCTCGTGGCAGACATCCATTTCAAACCAGACGCCGCTCTAGAAGCAGCGAAGTGGGTAGAGAAAATCCGTGTCAATCCAGGTAACTACGTGGATAAGAAAAAATTTGAAACCCGCGAATACACCGATGAACAGTATGCGGAGGAACTAGATAGAATCCGTGAAAAATTCACCCCGCTAGTGTCACTCTGTAAAGAACTAGGCAGGGCGATGCGCATCGGCACAAATCATGGATCACTATCGGACCGTATCATGAACCGCTATGGCGATAGCCCACTGGGAATGGTGGAGTCCGCGCTGGAGTTTGCCCGTATCGCTCGGGATAATAATTATCATAATTTCCTGTTCTCGATGAAGGCGAGTAATCCAAAAGTAATGATCGAGGCCTACCGTTTACTAGTGGCTAGACTCATGGAACTCGGTGATGACTGGAACTACCCCATTCACCTTGGCGTCACTGAGGCTGGAGATGGTGAGGATGGCCGTATTAAGTCCGCCATCGGAATCGGCTCACTTCTCTCAGACGGCATTGGCGATACCATCCGCGTATCTTTGACAGAAGATGCTATTTGTGAAATCCCGGTGGCTCAAGCTATCGTGGAAAATCTAGGTAGTAGCGCCTGTACCCATGAGGTTTGGATAGATAATACCCTACAACGCGGAACTCTGAGTTACGATCCATTTTCATACAACCGCCGCAAATCCCATGAGATCCTGATCAATGGTCACAAGCTCGGTGGTACCAATACGGTCCGCGTATTCACTTCCCAGGAAAAGTGGAATGCGGTGGCGCATAAAATTGAGAAAATGGGAGACTTTAAGCCAGAGATCGTCGCTGAGACATCTGCTGCCTTAGAAATAAATCCACTCGACCGCGATGCCATCAACAAAATCAACGCCAACCCTACCCCGACTCTTGTCACCATCCCTGATGGGACAGAAATGGCTGTCATTCACGCCTACCGCCTACTCGCAAATAAGCTCGATGCGCACCACCCAATCTTACTCAAGGACACCTTCACCCCGTCCGCAGATCCGCAAAAAGACTTTCAGGAAACTCTCATCACTGCCTCCAGAAACATCGGCTCACTGCTTTGTGACGGTATCGGTGACGCAGTCCTCATCCAGGGCGAGCATGCACCTGGCCAGAGCCTCCGCCTTGCCTACAATATTCTCCAAGCCGCCGGCACTAGAATCTTTAAGACCGACTACGTGGCCTGCCCATCCTGCGGCCGCACGCTTTTCAACCTGCAAGATACCACCCAGAAAATCCGTGCCGCCACTGGCCACCTCAAGGGCGTACGTATCGCCATCATGGGATGTATTGTGAATGGTCCGGGGGAAATGGCAGACGCCGACTTCGGCTACGTCGGTGGTGCGCCGAATAAAATCAATCTCTACATCAACAAAACGCCAGTGAAGTTTAACATTCCTGAGGGAGAAGCCGTAGAGAAACTCATCGAGCTCATCAAGGAAAACGACAAATGGATCGACCCGCCAAAGGAGATCGCGCAAGTCTAACAACATCATCTCATGGAACAATTCAGCGCCAACGTCCTGTTAGACATTTTGCTTCTCTGCTTTGTGAGCATCGGGATTGCACTACCACTTTACTCATACATCAGGCAGATCTACCCTGATCTGGCTTGGAATCATCACGGTAATGTGCGCACTTCATCGTTCGATAAATTGGATCTGATCGGTATTTTGATCGCCAGTCTCATCTTCACTTTATCGGTCGTTCAATTTAGCTCTAACCCTCAGAGCGATCCCTCTAAAATAAACGATCTGTCTAGCCTCCAAATATTCATACTAGGATTTTTAAGCCAGGCGATCCCAGTAGGTATCGCCTGCGCTTTTCTTGTGCCTAGGATGAATGTGTTAGAGACCTTTAACCTCAGGCGACCACAAGTTCTACGAGTCATTATCACTAGCGTGGTAGGACTGCTTGGCATCTACCTGATTATAGCGACCGCATCTGTCTTCATCACTCCCTTATTAGAGAACAACCTCGGTAAACAAGAGCTCCAGGCACCAGTTCAGATGATTATCGATGCGAAGAAGAACAACCCAACATTACTCATCTCTCTCGCTCTCCTCACTGTAATCGTGGCCCCTCTCTGTGAGGAATTTGTCTTTAGAGGATATATCTACGGCACGCTCAAGCGGTTCTCTTGCCGGTTTTTCGCCGCCACCGCATCCGCATTATTTTTCGCCGTGGTGCACACTAGCCTCTGGTCGCTGGTGCCACTCTTCATCGTCGGATTCTGCTTGGCGATCATTTATGAAATCTCCGGTTCGCTATGGGCATCCATCCTGACCCACGCAATGTTTAATGGCGTCACCACCGGCTACCTCATCTTTTTCTACAATGACTCAAATCTCCCATACTAGTGAGGACGAGCTCATTCGCATGCTCACTGAGGATCTGGTAACAATGCCAGAAATCCTCACCGGCGTGGGCGACGACTGCGCCGTCATTAAGAAAGACGAGCATCACCACACCCTGCTAAAAACAGACACCATCGTGGAGTTTATCCACTTTACCCCAGAGGAAGACCCCGAGCGCGTTGGTTGGAAGGCAGCCGCACGCGTGGTCAGTGATTTCGCCGCAATGGGTGGTGAGCCAGAAGCTCTGATGGTCACCATCATTCTCCCACCAGACACCCCCACAGACTGGGTCTTGAAGCTGTATAATGGCATCAAGGCAGTGGCGCAAAAGTTCCGCTGTTCGATCGTTGGTGGTGAGACATCTTCCACCCCGCTGGGCTCACCTAAAATCATCTCCATTTCTGGCACTGGCACCGTAGCACCGCATCATCTTATCCTCCGTAGTGGCGGAAATGCTACCGATCTCATCTATGTCACCGGCACACTCGGTGGCTCGATCAATGGCAAACACCTAGATTTCACCCCGCGGGTGCTTGAAGGGAAATGGCTCGCTAAACACATCAAGCCTACCTCGATGATGGACATTTCCGATGGAATAGCCAAGGACCTCCCCAGACTCGCAGCACAGTCTAAATGCGGTTTTGAAATCTACCGATCCGAACTACCAATCCACCACAACTGCACTCCAGATGAAGCGCTTACAGACGGAGAGGACTACGAGTTGATCTTCACCATTCCAGCAAAAAGTAAGAATGATTTAGAGTCACGCTGGGCTAAACAATTTAAAGATCTGAAGCTCACTAATATCGGTAGATTTACCGTGGAGCAACATGATACGCTCAAAGGTGGCTGGGATCACTTTAAGGAGTAGTAAATGAGAGCTGCTCCATCGACACCTGCTAGCTCTCATAAAAGTTATATACCTTACTTATAAGTGTGTTATACTACTTCGACACTAGTTTTATAGTCATTAATAGAATCTTTTTAAAATTTAACAAAAGTTGAATACCGCCAAAAAAAAATCATTTTTTTTTTACCCCAATTCACCCTATTTTTCTAACATTTTATTTCTGATGGAAACGACCGTAAGTTAGCTTTTTAACAAGGATAAGGCGCTTAACTGGGACAAAGTGTCACTCTCACTAATTGCGGATAACCACAACATGTTGTATTGTTAATAATTTGTGCATACTATATAGGTGTAAAACACGTTGACCACTCACACAAAAATGTGCATTATTCGCGAAGTGCAGAAAAAGCTCATATCTTGCAGAAAACATCTAAGTAATTCTACCCTCCAACCTACCTAACAAACAACAAACTAAATACATACCCCTTAAATCATGTCTAAAACAACCACAGTCACTCTCGGAGATCGCACGTTCGAACTCGATGCAGCAAAAGCTGAAGCAGCATTTGCCTCTAAAAAAGTCATTAACGGAAAGGACACTATGTTCTTTAATATCCTGCCTATCAAATACAACTGGGCATACGATCTCTACAAAAAGATGAAAGCAAACCACTGGGAGCCAGAAGACGTCCCAATGCAACGCGATGTAGAGCAATGGCGCTCAGACGAGGTCTCAGACGTAGAACGCTGGATCATTAAGATGGGAATCGGTTATTTCTCAGCAGCAGAAGGCATTGTCGGTGATAACGTTTTGCACGTGGTGCGTGAACTAGTAACCGCTCCTGAGCTCAAGCTCGTCCTCGGCAGACACGCCCATGAAGAGAACATCCATGCTGACTCCCTAGTCTACATGATTTCCTCACTAGGCCTAAACCCACATGAATGCGAAGCGATGTTTGAAGACATTCCCACCATCTCTGAGAAAAACGCCTTCGTAGTCAATAACTCCCGCGCCATGCGCCGTGACATCGACCTAACCATACTCGCTAACCAGCAAGACCTAGCGAAGAATATATTCCTCTTCGGGCAAGTCATGGAAGGCACCCAGTTCTACGGACTCTTCGGAATGATTCTCAGCCTTTACCGCCAGAATAAGTTCCCAGGAATCGGCCAGATGTTCTCCTACACACTCCGAGATGAGTCTAACCACATCGAGGTATTCCGTAACCTTCTCATGGATCTCATTGACGAAAACCCACTCATCTGGACTGAAGAATTCCGCAATGGCCTCCGCGCTACCATGTCAGAAGGTATCGAACTGGAGAAAAAGTTCATCCGTGACTGCCTACCAGTAGCTTCTGTGGGATTAAATGCAGAAGAATTCGAGCAATACATAGATTACATCGCTGACCGCCGCCTACAATCCTGCGGACTAGCACCACTCAATGCAGAAGCAGTCAAAAACCCATTCCCATGGCTCGCAGAAATGATGGACATCAAGAAAGAACAAAACTTCTTCGAAGGCACCGTCACAGAATACCAGAAATCATCCTCTCTCGGAGAAGTTGATGATGATGATTTGTAGGGTAGAAAAAAGGAGAAAGGAAAAAGGAGAAAGGTTAAAGGAAACAAATGAGCGTAAAGAATTTTGAAGAATTGGAGGTATGGAAAAGGAGCTGTCAAATAGCAGTCGACATCTATGCCGCCCTCGACTCTTCAAAAGACTTTGGCCTTAAAGATCAAATGCAACGGTCAGCAGTTTCGATCGCCTCTAACATCGCCGAAGGATCAGAAAGAGCCAGCACACCAGAATACATCCGCTTCCTCAGAATAGCAAAATCCTCCTGTGCAGAACTCAGAACCCAAATCTATATCAGCCAAAAAATAAGACTCACCACAGACCAAGCTCCACTACAACAAGCAAAGGAGCTCATCCAAGAAACAAAAGAAATATCAGCCATGCTCCAAGGCCTCATCACCTCCCTCCAACACACAACCAAGTAGCATCAACCCAGCAACAACAAGCCAAGAGTAGTATCCACTTTAACCTTTAACCTTTATCCTTTAACCTTTATCCTTTAACCTTTATCCTTTAACCTCTATCCTTTAACCTCTATCCTTATGTACAGAAACCTATCCTTAGAAGAAGACCAAGCCCTGAAAAACGTCGTCACTCGTCCGCGCTCTGAAAAGCCAGATTTCGCTTGGCGCGAACAACTCGGCGGACATAAAGTAAACGTCCCAGAAATCCTCGTTCAGAATGGACAGCAGGAAACAGAACTCTCACTCGCAGATATCGCTGACACCGTCGGTGGTGCTCTTACCGATCTCCTCCTCGCTCGCCAAGCGAAGGAAGACTCTATCTTCAATGATGAAAACCGCCACTTCGTGTCTGGAGTCGCTCACAGCGTCGCTGAATCTCTCATCGAGCAAGTCGGAGAAAGCGGTAAGCTCAAGCTCACCCAGTCAGATCTCTATCTCCTCATCGAGAAGGCCTTGATCGAAAACGATGCGCACGATGTCGCTAAATCACTCGTCTTCAACCGCGCACTCCACGACAAAGGCAGTATCGAAATGACCACCGTCTCACACGAGCCATTCACCGTCCGCCTGATCCGTAGAAATGGTAACGTTGTCCCTTGGTCCGAGACCAAAATCGAAAACGCAGTCCGCCACGCCTTCCTCTCCCTGAAGCGCGATGCTGATTCATCGACCCAGATCGCCAAAGCCGTCACCGAACGCGTACGCGCTGAGGAAAAAGCCTTCATCCACATCGAGGATGTCCAGGACATGGTTCAGGAAGAACTCATGCGCGCCGGGCATTTCAAGACCGCCGAACACTACATCCTTTACCGCCGCCAGCAGACAGAAAACCGCAAGAACCTAGAAGCCGCACCCATCGATGACCCACAACAAGACTCCATGGTCGTGGTCACCACCCCTGATGGCGGTTCCGTCTTCTGGGACGGTATGGAACTTAAGAAGCGTATCAAATTTGCATCTATCGGCCTAGACCTCTGCCTCACAGACGCCGAAATCGAGAGCGAACTCCGCCGCTCGATCGGTGCAGAGATCACCAAGGATGGCCTCCGCCAGACCATCACGCTCAATGCTAAAGCACTCATCGAAAGAGACGCAGACTTCTCCCTCTTCGCAGGCAGAATCCTCCTCTCCTACATCTACGAAGAAGTCCTAGACTGGAGCATCCTTAACGATGGCATCGAAGGTCTCAAAAAGGCGCACGTCACCGCATTTAAAAAATACCTCAAGCATGGAGTCAACATCAAGCGCCTCTCACCAGAAATCACCGACGGTCGCTACGACATAGACGAAATAGCCAAACAGCTCGATCCCACCGCCGACCTCGACTTCGACTACCTCGGAATTTCCACCCTCTATGATCGCTACCTCATCATTGACAAAACCGGTGATACCCAACGCCGCCTAGAAGTGCCACAGTTCTTCTGGATGCGCGTCTCCATGGGCCTCTTCAAGGAAGATGGACCAGACAAGCAAGACTGGTGCATCCGCCTATACAGCCTCTACAAAGCTCGCCGTTTCTGCTCATCCACACCCACCCTCTTCAACTCCGGCACACTCCACAGCCAGCTCTCATCATGCTACCTCTATAAAGTCGACGACAGCATCGAATCCATCATGCAACGCGGTATCGCCGACAACGCCTACCTCTCTAAATGGGCTGGTGGCCTAGGTGGATCATGGACAGCGGTAAGAGGAACTGGCGGATACATCCAGGGCACCAATGGTGAATCCCAGGGCGTCATCCCATTCCTCAAGCTCCACAACGACCAACTCGTAGCAGTGAACCAAGGCGGCAAACGCCGTGGCTCAGGCTGTGCCTACCTAGAAACTTGGCACAACGATATGGAAGACTTCCTAGAACTCCGTAAGAACACCGGTGACGAACGCCGCCGATGTCACGACATGAACACCGCCAACTGGGTCCCTGACCTCTTCATGAAGCGCATGGAAACTCGTGAACAGTGGAGCCTATTCCGCACCAACGAGACCCCAGACCTACACGATCTCTACGGCTCCGCCTTCGAGCGACGCTACGCCGAGTATGAGAAAATGGCAGCCGAAGGCAAGATCTGGTCCAAGCAGGTCCCAGCCATCGACATGTGGAAGAAGATGCTCAAAATGATCTTCGAGACCGGTCACCCATGGATCACCTTCAAAGACCCATGTAACCTCCGCTCACCGCAAGACCACACCGGAGTCATCCACTCATCGAACCTCTGCACTGAGATCACACTCAACACCTCAGACGAAGAAACCGCCGTCTGTAACCTAGGTTCAGTCGTGCTAGACAACCACATCCGCGAGGATGGATCACTCGACCACGACATGCTCAAGGAAACCATCACCGTCGGTATCCGTGCACTTGATAACGTCATCGATATTAACTTCTACCCAACCGACTCAGCCAAGACAGCCAACAGCCGTCACCGCCCAATCGGCATGGGAGTCATGGGTCTTCAGAATGCGCTCTACAAAAAAGGCATGGCATTCGCCTCAGACGCAGCAGTCGAGTTCAATGACGAGTTCATGGAAGCCATCGCCTACTACGCCTATGGAGCATCTAGCGACATAGCAGCCGAGCGCGGCACCTACTCATCCTACAAGGGGTCCAAGTGGGACCGCGGTCTCCTACCACAAGACACCGTTGACCTGTTAGAAGACGAGCGTGGCGTGAAAATTGACGTCCCACGTGGCGCCAAGATGGACTGGACCTTCGTTCGGGAAAAGATCGCCAAGCAAGGCATGAGAAACTCTAACGTCCTCGCCATCGCCCCAACAGCGACCATCTCTAACATCATGGGAACCACCCCATGCATCGAGCCAAACTACAAGAACCTCTTTGTCAAATCCAACCTCGGAGGAAACTTCACCATCCTCAACCGCGAGCTAGTGAGAGACCTCAAGAAAGAAGGACTCTGGAACGGAGAAATGCTCGACAACCTCAAGTACTTTGATGGCGAGCTAGACGAAATATCCGACATCCCAGAAGCGCTCAAAGAGAAGCACCGCACCGTCTTCGGAGTCCCCTTCGAATACGTCATCGATGCCGCTGCCCGCCGCCAGAAATGGCTAGATCAGTCCCAGAGCGTCAACCTCTTCATCGCCAAACCAGATCTCAAGATCCTCTCCCACATGTATCGCAGAGCCTGGCACACCGGCATGAAAACCACCTACTACCTAAGATCCATGGGAGCAAGTGGCATCGAGAAATCAACCGGCGCCGTCAAAAAAGATGTCCGCGCCACCAACGCCCAAGCCCCAGTCTCCGTTTCTGTCTCAGTCTCAGCAACACCAGCATTAGCCGCGGCACCAGTCGAAGCAGCAGTCAGCATCCCAGCCGAACGCCCCAGCGCAGCCAACCCATCAGAAATAGGCTGAGAAAGCTGCGAATAAAGTGATAGGTTCTATCACTAAAAAATAAGCAATTTAACAAAAATCTCACTCTGAAAACAGGGTGAGTTTTTTTTGTGATCATAATCTTTCAAACCACCACATTTACCACGACTAGTCTGCACAAATCTAACGAATCTGACTAACCCAGCATATCCGCTCCTGAATGGAGCAAGTTTCCACAGCCATGGGTTTTAACCCATGGTTAACATTAGAAAAATCATCCTGTGTTGAAGACACAGCGGAGAGCATTAATCACTGTCCTCTATATTCCTCCGTGCCTCCAGCACGCGCTATTGACGGGTTGTTTACCAATGGATAAATCCATGGGCTTTGGAAACCATCTCCCGCTAGGAGAACCAGAACGATGTAAAAAACTTTTTGGCAGGGCCATATGATATGGAATATATCCTGAGATGGAGTTCTCATTTCCCGCCAAGCTAAGAACCGCTTTTCAAGGCATACATCGGAGGAGTCTTTGCGATGCCGCGGCTCAGGAGCATTCCTAAAACTACCGTGATGATGATCACAGCTACGGCAGCGGTGAAGAGAAGCGTCCATGGGAAAACATACATCTCCGCATCAAAAAGGCTCTGGCTGAGAAGAGAGCTAGCGAGGGCTGCTAGACCTGCCCCCGAGACTGTTGCGAGAGTGGCCAGCAAGGCATATTCAATCGCTAAGATCCGCGCGATCTGTCCTTGGCTAGCGCCGAGTGTCCGCAGCAATACTGTCTCTCTCGTGCGGACTTTGCGCCCTGACAGCAGAGCAGAAATAAGCACTATAGAGCCGGTGATCAACGTGAACAGCGACATCACTTGAATGGCTTTCCCAGCAGTATTCAGCACCGACTGGACTGTCTTTAAAATGAGTGACAGATCGATCACGCTCACAGATGGCCAGCGAGCAAACATCACTCGCTGGAGCTCGGCTCTGGCTTCAGGGCTATCGCTATGAGCCGTGAGAATATTGAACGACACATAATCATCCACCGCTCCCTCTGGTAGCACGATGAAGAAATTGAGATCCATACTACGCCAGTCCACCTCTCTTAGACTGGTGATTTGCAGCTGAACCTCCTCGCCAAATCCCTCGATTTCCATCGTAATAGTATCACCTAAACCCACACCGAGATCCGCTGCTATTTTCTCCTCCATGCTGATAGGGATCAAGCCAGATGAGGTGGAGGCATCATACTTACCGATCCATTCACCATCAACGAGCTTTTCAGTATCGCTGAGCTCGGATCTAAATGTACTGCGGAAACTCCGCCTAAGAACCCACCTGGGTATCTTCTTTGCTCCGCCTTCTTCGACATTTTCGATGTTTTCACCTTCCTCATCGGACTCATTATCGCCCTGCGCTTTTAAAATTTCCTCTACTGGCACCCCTTTAATATCGGTCAGCCTGAGCTGGATGATCGCCGCAGCCCCGAGTGGTGTGCTTCCTGCTTGAATAATCATTTGCTCCGCTCTCTCTGCCTCTTCAGGCGGCATGTCTAACATGAAAATGTTTGGTCGGCCATCTAGCCTGTCAGGACTGAGCCACTGCAGAAGAATATTCTGCATGAACATAAGGGTGAATAAGAAGAAGACACCCAAACCAATCGACAACATGAAAATGCTCGTCTGGTTATTAGGTCGGTATAGCGCTGAGACACCTTGCCGAACCGTGAAAGGCCAAGACTTACGCACACAGATCCTGAGTAGCCAGCGCAATAAATAACCACACCCCAAAAGCAATCCAAACGTAAGCGCCAGGAACCCGACATAACCAGCAGCAGCGAGGAGTCCTTTATCAAAACCTCCACCCTCGGCTCCCTCACCACTCTGACCTAAGCCACTATTATCAATCCAGGCTAACAGAAAGGCCGTGCCAGTCAGCGCAAGAATGATCAACCACCGAAGCGGGTCAAAACGAAATTTAAAGTTAGACTTAGACGTCTGATTTTCAGAGTCCATACCATCTTGCTGAAGTGCCGCGAGAGGACTAACATTTCTAAGCTTCAGTAATGGCAAGAGCGCAAAACAGATACTAATCATAAAGCCAATGCAGGCGGACTTCGCGACTTCATACCACACCGGTGCAACAGTGATCTCAAAGGGAATCGCAGCAGGAAGCGACTGAACAAAGTATCCTATTAATACAATCCCGCCACAACCCAGAACGAGACCTAACAGAGTGCCCAAAACACCCATACAGACTCCCTGAATAAAGTAGATAGCGAAAGCATTCGCTGATGTGCAGCCCAGACAGCTGAGCGTGACCACACTGGGAATGCGCTCGGAGACATGGATATGAATCGCACCCGCTATTCCAATACCACCTAAAAACAACGAACTGAAACCGATGAGATTTAGAAACAGATACAGGTTATTAACCGTGCTCTCAATGCGCTCACTCCTCTGCGTGGCAGTGACAGTCTGCAGCCGCTCAGCATCGATCACTGGCTGGTATGGCTCTAACATTTTTCGATGATCCTCAACCTCAGCAAGCTTAAAATACGTCCGGTGAGACGAGAGACTTTTGCCGCTAAGTAAGTCTGAATTTTTCACCAAGTTATAGGACACGACCACCGTAGGACTCATCGAGCCAAATCCTGAAGATGACGGTGGAGCTTGATCCAAGGTCCCGATGATCACCAGCTCTTGGTCACCAAATTTCACCTTATCTCCTATCTTACCTTGCATAGAAATCAGAAATGATTCTTCGACCAACACACCCTGATCTGAAGAATCTGAGTGGATAGAACTCCATTTTCCTACTGGGGTAGTCGCCACCTCACCGTAGAATGGGAAGCCAGACTCCACACCGCGAATCGTCACCAGCCGAGGCTGAGGGTTATCCCCCACGGCCAGCATCGTGGAGAAAGAAACTTCCCGCGCCTGCTCACCACCGATCTCTTTGGTTAGATTAACCGCATCCTCAGTGAATTCCTGTCTAGCACTTATCTGGAGATCAGCACCGAGCAGAGATTTTGACTGCCCTTTGACAGAATCATTCAGGTTATTTTTAAGTGACCCAATGATCACCAGCGCCGCCACACCGAACACAATAGACGTCGAGAAAAGCGCAAGCTTCCACCGCGTAGCCCGGCTATCACGGTACGCCATAGACCAGGTCCACGATAAGCAGAGTGATTTGATAAACGCGATCATACAGAAACAAGTTTGCCACCCCTGAGCTTAATCAGATGCTGGGTCTTTTGCGCTAGCTCATGGTCGTGAGTCACCAACACCAGCGTCGTTCCCAGCTCTTGGTTAATCTCGAACAACATGTCCTCGATAAGAAGACTAGATTCTTCATCCAGATTTCCGGTAGGTTCATCAGCAAAGAGAATCTTGGGTTGGTGGATAAATGCCCTAGCGATAGCCACCCGCTGCTGCTCACCCCCAGAGAGCTGCTTGGGGTAATGTTTCATCCGCGAACCTAAGCCAACACGCTCTAACAATTCTACCGCTCGGCGATTCGTCTCGGCTCCATTTTTTCCCTGTAGCTCAGCAGGTATCGCCACGTTTTCCATAGCCGTCAGGTTGGGCATCAGCTGAAAATTCTGAAAAATGAATCCTATCGAGTCTCTTCGCAGCTTAGCCCGCTCCCCCTCACTAAAATCTGTGATATCCATCCCATCCAGATGCACCGCACCCAATGTCGCTCTATCCAGTCCAGCGCACAGCCCTAAAAGAGTCGTCTTCCCACTCCCTGAAGCGCCAACAATCGCAGCCGTAGATCCCGTTGGAATCTGGATATTAACCGCATCCAACACAGTCAGCTGTGAAGATCCACTTTGATAAGTTTTAGTAAGATTCTTTGTTTCTAGGATATACTGCATGAGAATATTTTTGCTAAGAGGCTATTTATAACATAAATAAGATGCATGGTATCTGCCTTTTTACAAACAGCTTCTCACATCATCTATCTCAGCTTATTTAGCCTCATTAGCATCATTAGCCTCAGCGTAGTTCAAGCTCATGAAAAAGATAACGCTGAAACGAAGGTAACAACAGATGAGATAACCAAGCGCAGAATTGTCTTCCTCGGTGACAGCATCACCGCTGGCTTCGGACTAGAAAAATCAACAGCCTATCCCGCACTCATCCAAGAGCTAGCAAAACAGCAAGGACTAACATGGAAATGCATCAACGCCGGTCTATCTGGCGACACCACAAACGGAGGAGCGAGAAGAGTGAAGCTACTGGTCAGACGCCCACTCGACCTCATCATCATCGCACTCGGTGGAAATGACGGACTGCGCGGAATAGCCCCAGCCGTAACCCAAGAGAACTTACTAGAAATCATCGTAACAATCCAAAAACAGCAACCCAAAGCAAAAATCATCCTAGCAGGCATCGAAGTCCCCGCTAACATGGGAGCTAACTACAAAAAGAAATTCCTAGGCACCTTCACAGAAGTCGCACGCAAGACAAAAGTAAGCTTCTACCCGAGCCTCATCGAAGGCATCTCTGGCGACCCGAAACTAAACCAGCCCGATATGATCCACCCCAACCAAGATGGACAGAAAGTCATCGCCACCAAGCTATTCAAGCAAATCCAGACCACCTTCACGAAGTAGCCAACTAAACGATAGTAATTAGCTCTTTACCCCTGCCGGGTTTTACGGAACCAATAGTGGAAGCACCACCAGGCGGCTAGGTAGATATTCTCATTGCTGCCATCGGTTTGAATTTCTAATTTACTCCAGAAGTCGCGATGAATGAGGGTGAATTGGTCGTTGCTGTATTCTCGCAGGGTCTCTTGCAGGAATAATTCCATGATGTCTTTATCGTTTCCCCATCGGTTTCTGATAAAATGAATCATACAAGCTGGATTGACCTCTCGTCTGGTCATGCCGAGTAGTTTAGCAGAAGACACACAGAAAAACGTTTTCTTCACTTCTTCAAAGCAAACCATATCCCCCTCATTGCAACCATTAAACTTACGCATGACAAAGCCACCTTTAAGTCCCCCTTCCAGCGTCCAGTAAACTTTATCATCCTCATCACGAATCTCAGCCACATACTTAGCCCAACCTCTGATGGGAGACTTCGTAGCAGGGTGAAAGTAGAGTTTTTTCATTTCGACTGATTCAGAGAACTTAATGATAAAAGTTCACCTTCTTAAATTTGTCTGGCTGGTGGAAATCTGGTTCACCTTTGCCTAGGTCTGCAGCGGTGCCGAACTTTTGATCTGGCGAGTTCACGATGAAAGTCACATTCATCTGGCTGCCATCACCGAAGTTGAGCTCGGATCTGAGGTGCTTGAGCGGGATCGCAGCGGCGGCCATCCAGCTACCATCGAGCGCTAGCTCTGCGTAGGTGGCTACTTCCTCAAAGGGTATTTCTTCTTCACTTTCAAGCACCTTAGGCGCGGTGAACATCGCGGACCACCAGGCTCCATTCGGTGCTAAGTTAAATTCTAAATACTTACCTGTAGTGGGATCTAACAGGAAAAATTCTGCCACATCATGCTTCCAGAGCTCTGCTTGAAAGGCTCCAGGCTTAGCATTTGGATGGATACTTGCCGGCTGCTGATGCCCAGCCACAAACCAGAGGTAATCCTTATCGACCGCCAAGCCAAAGGTCATCGGCTTAGCGAACTTCTCGCCGTACCAATCGTTCTCAATACCAAATAAATTCACATCTAGCTCACCCCAGCGAAGCGGCTTGTCTGCTATCTCAATGTTCATTAGATAGAACTACAGAATAACGTGTGTGAAGCAAAGTAAATTCTAGTAAGCACGATAGACGAGGTTTTAAAATTAAAACCCAAAAAAGCTCCCAGTTTATGCTGGGAGCTTGATGTTTTTAGGAATTGATGGAAGAGTACTCTTAGCTTTTAACCTTAGTGGTCTCAGTAGCTGGAGCCGCTTTGGCTTCTTTAGTTACTTTGAAACCAGTAGCATTGATTGCTTCCATGACTTTAGCTTCTGAAGTTTTTGCGGTATCGATAACGACTGAAGCTTGACCAGACGTGTGGCAAACGCCTACTCCAGTGCAGCCTTCAAGCGAAGTGAGTGCAGTAGCTAACTTTTTAGAGCTTACACCACATGTCATTCCTGAGACTGGGATGTTTAGTTGTTCGCCTGCTACTTTGAATCCAGTGGATGAAATGGCTGTCATCACTTTTGATTGATCAGTTTTCGCTTCGTCGAACTTTACCATCACTTTACCTGACTTATGGCAGACCTTTTTGACTGATACGCCTTCAACCGTAGCGAGTGTGGTTTTCACTTTATTTGAACAACTTGTGCAAGTCATGCCAGTGACGATGAATGTTTTAGTGTTCGCGAGTTCCATGTCGCAATCATATTTGCTACATTCGCTTGCACAGGCCGTCGCCTTTTTTGCTCCTTTATCACAGGTTTTACTGGATGTGTCTGCAGCATTAGCAAATGAAGTGAGTCCAAGGATAGATAAGGCTGTTAGTGTATTTAATAGTTTCATTTAGATTTAGTAGTTAGTTTTAAGTTATAATCCGCAACAAAAATTATTACAGAGATAGGAGTAGTATAGTCCCATTTTATTCCTAAGATAGTAAAAAATCTTATATTAAGGTACAAAAAAGCCCGCTACTCTAAAAGTGCGGGCAATCTTGGGTTCAATTGGAGCGGGTAGAGAGAATCGAACTCTCCTACTCAGCTTGGAAGGCTGGTGCATTACCACTATGCTATACCCGCTTGATGTTGAATTGTGTTGGAAGTGCTTTTCAGCCGCTTCGGTGGGGAGTATTAGAATAGCTTTAGCTACGACTCAAGCCTAAACTTGCATAAATTTGCTGGGTCGCCCTACTTTTATTCAAGGTGTAAAAATGGATCCCAGCCACATCGGCATCGAGTAGCTCTAGACACTGCTGGGCGGCGTAGTGGATCCCTACGTTTTCGACTGCCTCAGCGTCTCCACCAGCACGCTGGAGAGCGCGGATTAGCTTGGCTGGATAGCGCGCGCCCTCGGCGAGTTCTGCCATCCGTTTCATCCCCTGGAGCGAGGTTACAGGCATGATGCCAGCAATAATTGGGATGTTTATCCCTTCTAGCTGACAACGCTCGCGGTAGTCGAAAAAGTCATTGTTATCGAAGAATAGCTGGGTGCAGATGTAGTCCGCACCGGCATCAACCTTTGCCTTGAGAAATTCCATTTCCTTCAGCCGATTCGGAGTGGTGGGGTGTCCCTCAGGGAATCCCGCCACGCCAATCCCGAACCCGCGTGGATCTGGATGCCTGCCGGATTCATTAAATTTTTTGATAAACGTCACCAGATCAGCAGCGAACTTAAACGCATCCTTGGAGCGGTCATAATTTGGCTGATCTCGCGGTGGATCACCTCGGAGCGCGAGGATATTTCCTACACCTGCATCTGCGTAGCGCTGTAAGATATGATCAATTTCCTCCTCAGAATGCCCAATACAAGTAAGATGTGGCACTGGAGGAACTCCTGTTGTCTCATTAATCCGGATCACTAGATCATGGGTAAGATCCCTCGTGGCACCACCGGCACCATAGGTCACGGATACAAATGATGGCTTATACGGCTCAAGCTCTGCGATCACACCATATAGCGCGTCCGACGCCTCGGCAGTGCGCGGCGGAAAGAACTCAAAGGACAGCGATGGTGAATCACTGTTAAGAATGTCTGAAATATGCATCTGCTTTCTTTTAGCTGAGATCTGGAGTAGTCCAAGAATAAAACCTGTCAGTTAGAAACTGTTGTAACCAACACCCTATCGAAAAGCATCCTATTTCTCTAGCATTACGTTTTTAGCTTAGTTTAGATCAGCTTTAATCTAGCAAAATCCTGGGTATCGACTAAGCCGATTGCTCTTCCTGCATCATCTAACACGACAATGTCATCGATCTTGTGTTTACCAATCTTCTTGATCGCTTCTGCGGCGAGCGAACTAGCCAGCACCGTGATCGGTTCCCTAGTCATAAACTCACTCACCAGCCTACCTCTAACAGAATCATTCTGCTCAAAGGCTCTGGCAAAATCCCCGTGTGTGAACACGCCCGCAAGATCACCATTCGCATCCACTAGCACACAGGCGCCGGAGCGAGATTTACTCATTGCGGCGATGGCTATTTCCACCGTCACATCAGGAGCTAGTCTAGCCAATGCCTCACCCTTACGCATAATATCATCTACCGTGATTAGCAATGCCCTGCCTAGTGATCCACCAGGATGATAGCGTGCGAAATCTTCTTCAGTAACCCCACGCGCATCTAACAAAACCATCGCCAGCGCATCCCCCATTACCAACGCGGCGGTGGATGATGATGTGGGTGCCAAGTTTAGCGGACAAGCCTCACGCAATACCGGAGTGATGAGCGAGACGTCTGAATGCTTCGCCAGAGTCGAGGTTGGCTTACCAGTGATACTGATCAACTTGACGTCGAATCTTTTAATAGAGGGAATGAGATCGATCAGTTCAGCGGTTTCTCCAGAATAGGAAAGCGCCAACACCACGTCGCCATCAGAAATGAGACCTAGGTCTCCGTGTAGCGCGTTCTGTGAATTTAGAACCACGGCAGTGGAACCAGTCGAGTTCAGCGTGGCAGCTATCTTGTGGCTAATGTTCCCAGACTTTCCAACGCCTACCACGATAATTTTATTTTTTGCCTCTATCGCGTCACTTAGTAGTCCTATGGCGTCGACAAACTCCTGCCCAAGATTCTCCAACAGCCCAGTGATGGCCTGCTGTTCTATCTCAATAACGCGCTTTGCTCTGGTAATCGTTTCTTCTCTTGTCACTCCAAGATAATGTCCCAGATGCTAAGAACTGCAAGCTAAGAGATATGAAGAAGACAAAGAACATACTCCGCTACTCAATAAAATTCAGTATCGGATCGAAGAATCCATAGACGCGGCCGTAAAATCTGGCAGACTATCCACCCTCAAAGCCAACGGACTCAAGCGTAATACCATCCTCACAGTTATAGTGGATTGATAGTTTGATGGAATGACTTGAAAGTGCAGCAAAGCTGATTGGGGAAGGAGTATAAGCTAAAAAGGCTCGCCAGTCTAGAAGATCGACTCAAAAAAGATACAGAAATAACAAGCAAGGAAAGAGAAAAACTCTTCGACGAAGTCGGAGAAATCAGGAGAGAGATGAATAAAGAACTCCGTGACTAGAGTTCATCATACTACTCTCCTACTAGCATGAAGCCCTCGTTATCCACGGAGGCTTCGATGATTGGAGCATTGCTCTGTGGGTCGTAAATGATGTTTCCCTCACCGTCTTCATCTACGCGGTAACCAGGGAGCACACGTCCGTAGGTGGATGCTTTCCAGCCGGCTTGAAATTGATTGGTCGCTGTAACGGCTATAGGGTGAGGCATAGACATGGCTACCACGCGCTGGCCCACTACCTTCACTGGATAGCATCGCTCCGTGGCTTCGTCTCCGTTGACTAAGTATATCGGCACTTCTGTTAGGCCTGCGGAGTCTAACAGATGACGTAGTTTATCTCCTCCAAAATAGTTTTTAAGAGCGTATTGTTGATGCCAAATTTTCAGTTCATCAACTGTCGTGGTTTCATCGATTAGCACGACGTTGTATCTGCCTATCTTGGGTAAGATCACTGTTAACACATGGGCGGCATCGCCGAGTTCACTCACGTGCAGCGCGATAGTGTCTTTCTTCCTGAGTGCGTGGATTTCTGAGATCTGTAATGCATTATAAACTAATCCGTGGATTTTTTCGTCAGACATTGTTGAGATTTCAGAGGTAAGTTTTCCCACTACTTCGCTGCTCTTGCTAGCCTGCTTGACCTTGACGCTCCCACCGCAAGCTGACCTTAGTGGCTTCTGTAGCACATCGCGGTGTGAAAATGATTCAGCACTGAGCTGACTGAGCTTTTCTCTCACAGCCACGGCAGTTGCTTCACGCGCATGCATCGGCTCGCCCCAGGCTACGGTGACTCCGTATTTCATTCTATAGGGCCATTTGTAGATGAATTTCCCGCGCTCGAAGGAGAAAATAGACCCCCATAGACCATCCATATAGACCGGAACAACGGGGCACTTTGCCTTTCTGGCGATCATTTCAAAGCCACGCTTCAGCTCATTCATACAACCAGATCTGGTGAGCTGACCTTCTGGGAAAATACACACGACTCCACCTTCAGCAACTGCATCGGCGGCCTTCTGGATTGCTTCTTTGGCGCGCTTTTCTGAGATCGGGACGGTGTCAAAGAACTTGATGAAAAAGCGTACGAGCCCGGCTTTTTTAAAATAGGAATCATACATCAAGAATCGGATCGGCCGCTTACTCGCTGCGGTGAGGATGAAGGCGTCTAGGTAGGTCACGTGATTAGGCACGATAAGGACTCCTCCTTCCGCTGGAAGGCGCTCGGCGTGGAGAGCTTTCTGCCGATAAAAAATACGGATGACAGTGAGCACGGTGAACCTAACAAAATGCTGGGGCAAGATGCGTGTAGCGTAAATGGTGACCGCTAAACAAAGCACCGCAATGATGATAAACTGCTTGTTAATACTCACCCCTGAAGCGAGTAGAATAGAAAATAGCCCGATTCCAATTGCTCCGGCGATACAGTCTAACAGATTTGATCCAGCGATGACTTTCCCACGTTTTCCCTCCGCACAATTGTCCTGAAGATGCGCATTCAAAGGCACTAAAAACATGGAGGCACCAAATCCTGTGAAGCCGATCCAAAACTTAAACCAATCACCATCGGTAGGCACAAAAACCAGCGACAAACTACCGATCACCATTAAGAGACCACCGATGGGAACGAGGCCGAGCTCGATAGATCTACGACTGCTGAAGGATGCCAGCGCACCACCAAGAATCATGCCGCCACTTGCAGAGGCTAATAAATAAGCTAGCTCAGTGCCCATGCCGCTGGAGCTCGCAGAGGTAAGTTTTGCGCTCTCGGTGATCTGGTTAGCTACCTGAATGGCGACGATATTGATGAACCCTCCAATGAACCAGAAGAAGGCGATAGCAAGTGCGCTTAGACGGATCTTAGAGTCGCCGAGCAAATCTTTCATTTGTCCCAGATGCTCCCAGATAATCTCTTTCTTAAATGGTCTCTTTCCCGGTGATGGATAGACCTTTATAGAATGAGATGCCAAATAGGCGGGAATAGAAAAAATAAATAATAGCAAGACAGGCCAGTAGGCGGCATCCCACGGAGAGTTTGGTTCTATATTTCTGCTATCGAACCAAAACCCGCTAATAATCTGCCCTAAACAGATCGCTAGCACCGAGCTGAGCTCGAGAACCCCACTGGCAGAACCTAGCTTTTCGCTGCCCATCATTTCTTTGACGATACCCTTTTTCGCCGGACTGAGGATAGTGGACTGAAGTGCTAAGAGACCAAATCCTACAATACCCAAGGTATAATTTTCAATATTGATCGCATAGACGATGAGCCCAAGAACACAAACCTGCATGAGTGCACCAGCTCTCAGGACCCGCGTCTTGCTGAAGCGATCAGAGATCCAGCCAGCAATCGGTGCTAGTAAGATAAATGGCGCTAAAATCAAGGCACCAAAGGCGAGCGGCACCCATGCGCTGGATGTGGAGCTAGCTGTGGAGAGTACTTCGGGAGACATTTCGCCAGCATTTTGTGCTCTGAAAACAGCGTTTAGTATGAAGACTCCAAGAACCGTTAGCATGGTCTGCGCCGCCTTATCATTAAAGGCGTTTTGAGTCGCAAGTACAACCATCGTCCAGAATGATCTGGTATCCGATGCACCCACTTTTTTTCTCTCTGGTGTTCCTGTTTCGTCTCCTGACATGGGGGAAGACTAGACATAATTTACAAATCATTCAAATTGATAGCATGTATATATTCATCGATTAAAATGATGACTAGCCAGAGAAACACGCTCTTTATGATGATTGCTTGCTCTGGCTAACGCTTTGTGTCATAATGGTGCATCATTTAATCTAAACCACACTTAAAAATGGCTATTAAAATCATCCTAGGCGCAATCGGAGCTAGTATCGCTTATAATCTCTACAACTCATACACGGGAACGACCGATATCTCCATATTCTCACGCTTATTTTCTACCATTTGTGCGGGGATTTATATCGGACTACTTGGCGTTTTCTATGTCTTACCCGCGCTCTCGCAAAAGGCTGCTCAGTCTATGTTCAGCGATTCAAATCAAAAAGCAGATCAAGATTTACTCCATGACGCCAGAGTGCTGATGGCTCAGGGAGACTACGAAAGTGCTGTCATTGCATACAGGAAGGCGATCATCAAAGATCCGTCTAACAGACTAGCTTGGACCGACATGGCGAAGCTCTACGCAGAGAAACTGGAACAACCACTGCTAGCCGCAGCCTCCCTCCGCGAGGCCTATGATGAGCACGACTGGGAAGAAGAAGATGCCGCATTTTTGCTCTTCCGCACCTCTGAATGGCAGTTAGGTGGCTGCGAGGACCAAGAGGCTGGAGCGGCAACTCTTTCAGAAGTCATCAGGAAATTCCCTGGCACTCGACATAGCGCCAATGCCACACAACAACTGCGGCAGTTAGGCTATGAAGTAAAGGTAGATTTGTAATAGTGCCTTCCTTATTGTATGCTGGCAAAACTCAGAACGTGGCTACTCCGTCAACCTCTACTCCTCCCTATCAGCGGTTTGGTGTTAGCCATCCTATCGGTAGATTGTGCTGCTACTATCGCTTGGTATTCTTTGATCTCTATTGCTGTAGTGGCGGCTTTCACCTCGCGTAAAATCCTAGCTCTTACGCTCATCGCTGCACTTGCAGGCGGATTTCTCCATCACAATAAACTCCAGTCCCAGCATGAGGCAAAACTTCTAAGTAATCAAGACGTGGAAATCTATGGCATCATCGATAGCCCACCACGCAGCACCATGGGCCGCTCGACTGAGGTGATCATGAAAATCCTCCAAGGTCCCGAAACTATAAAAGGCAAGAAACTGCTAGCCTATATTCCTGAAATGTACCGCGTAAATGTGGGTGAGAAAATTTGGCTCAAGGGTACTATCAGACTCCCTAGACCACCGCTCAATCCACGGGTATTCAATAAACCAGAATTTTTGCACAGAAAGGGAATCTCTATCGAGCTTAGAGTTACCGATACGATAACTACGCAGGAGATAGCGATGACCCATAAGCTGGAGAGATTTGCCGAATCTTCCCGTCAGTGGATACGCAAAAAACTCACCATCGGGATCGAAGGCACGGACGCGGCTAAGGTCATTTTAGCGATGTTTCTGGGAGAAAAACCAGAGAGTGGCGGCCAGATCATGACCGACTTCAAACACAGTGGGACCATCCACGTTTTTGCCGTGAGTGGCCTACATGTCATGATGATTGGGCTGATCTTCGCCATTGTGTTGAAGATATTTGGCTGCCCATCTCATGTTTGGATACCCGTAGTCATCGGCATCATGTTCTTCTACGCCACCGTCACTGGGATGAGACCGCCTGCCATGCGGGCTAGCATTATGGGTGCTACGGTTCTTTTAGCCATCCTTCTACTGCGTAAGCCATCACTACCAAACTGCTTATGGCTCAGTGGGATCATCGCCTTGATCTGGAATACTCACAGTCTTTTTCTCCCTGGTTTCCAGCTGTCATATGCTGTGCTCATTACGATTGCCTTTACTGGAAGCTGGTGGATGAATCGTTACCAATGGATCAACTACATTGACCCATTTTTCCCACACACGCTGCTTACCAAGAAACAAAAAGCCTGGCTCCAAGTGAGGCGGAAAACCTCTGAGACATTAGCCGTATCGACGAGTGCATGGTGTGGCTCATCAATTCTCATTTGGCTGTATTTCGGAATAATCACACCCATTGCCATCATCGCGAGTGCGCCGCTGATGATCATCGTCTTCGTTCTGTTAGGAACATGCTGCCTATCTCTATTGGCCGGCTCTATTTCCCCTACGCTCGCAAAATATGTTAATCAGGCCAATTCTTACACCGCAAATGCGGCATACGGAATCTCCCATTTTTTCGCGGCTATCCCTAATTCCAGATACCATGCCAAGCCATGGTCAACTGGCGAGAGAGTCGTCATTTATAAAGTCAATAAAGGTGGTGCTGGCGCCTATCTATCGCTGGGTGGAGGCATTCTGTTAGATGCGGGAAATAAGTCCCAGTTCTACCGAGAAATCTGGCCTAGCTTGAGCAAGAATGGCGCTAGAATAGACACCCTCATTGCGTCTCATCCGGATATCAATCATGTCCAAGGACTCACGGCAGCGTTGGGGGAATTTCCAATCAAACAAATCGTGATCCCGCATGGAAACGCAAGAAGCCCCTCCTATTCTGAACTCATACATACTGCCAAGGAGAAAGGGGTTAACTTGATCAATTCTGAAGAAACTACCTTTCCTATCTCTGATGGTATCTACCTAGAACTCGTCTACGCACCGCAGGCACAGCAGCCATTAGCCGATGACCGGAGTCTGGTCTTCATGCTACACTGGCACGGTAAACGTATTTTATTTCTCAACGATAGCGGCTACCATCTAGCTCATTGGTTACGCCAAAGAGAGCACACTGCAGGAATAAAAAAGCTTAGCCCTGATACACTCATTCTTGGAAAGAATAACCTCGATGACTCACTCCACCCAGACATAGTCGCTCTACTTGCCCCTAAAACCATCATTGCCACACAATCCTACTTTCCACCTGACCAATCACGCTCTAAAAAATGGGTCACTGCCATCGAGAAACAAGGGGTAAACCTCTACCTGTTAGATCAATCTGGAGCCGTTACTATCACCCAAGAAAGTGGTGAATTTCAGTTTGCAACGATGTTAAAGTACGAGCCATAAGGAATAAAAAATGACGAACCCATTTAAAAAGGTTCGCCATAGAATAATACCATTTGAGCAGTGATAGTGGTTTGATAGAAAAACAAAATAGTGAGAGGAGCAAGACAGGAGGAAGGCGCATAGCGGGCTATGCAACTGACGACTAACGCCGCTAATCGTGCTCTATTGTTTTACTCTTTCCCCAATCAGCTTTACTGCACTTTCAAATCATTCCATCAAACTATCAATCCAGTATAACTGTGAGGATGGTATAATATTAAAATTAGATCAGATTACTTAGGTATAATCACTGAGTCGATCACATGAATCACTCCATTTTTACCTACGAGATCAGTTTTGATCACTTTGGCTCCGTCAACCATGACTGCGCCTTCTTTGACAGTTATTTCGAATTCGCTGCCTTGGAGAGTTTTGACCTTCATTGGCTTTACGTCAGCCGCCATCACTTTACCTGAAACTACATGGTACTTAAGAATGGCCGCAAGCTTTGCTTTATTCTCAGGCTTCAAAAGAGTATCAACAGTCCCTGCTGGAAGTTTATCAAATGCTGCATTGGTGGGTGCGAAAATAGTGAATGGTCCGTCTCCGCTAAGTGCTTCAGCAAGACCAGCCGCTTTCACAGCTGCTACTAAAGTGGAAAAGTCTTTGTTACCGGCCGCGATTGCTACAACTGTCTTATCAGCAGTTGTTGCTTTCTTTTCACCATGATGATTAGCTACTGATGACAATGATGTAAATCCTAATATAGCGATTGTTGCTCCTGTGTATTTGATTAATTTTTTCATAGTTATAGTTATTTTTCGTATTTTAGTTGTTTGTCATGAAAAGCAATGTTCGCCCTCACAATAGATAATACGCTGAAATGCAAAAATCAGATTCAATATTTTAAAGAAATATCAAAATAATAGTAAAATATCTTACCTACAGTATCAAAATGACGCACATATCGTAGGGTATCCGGATATTTGACTAAAAAACTCTGCCCTTTTACCAGCAAGACCATCATCAGGTCACTAAATCTCTTCAGTCACAGTTGAAATCAGTGAGCCTTCATTTTAAGCTGAAAAGTAAAAAGGTACATTTTATCGCAAGGCTTCAAGAAGAAACTAAGACTCCTCCGCCAACGATCAGAATAGAACCAATCACTAATCTAATGACATTCACATCTCTCCATTCAGAGAAAATGAAGAGCGCTCCAACAACCGCGACTAAAGTATTCATGTTATAGAGAGGCGCTAACACTGACAGTGGCGTTTTGTAATTACTGATCGCAATAGCAACGAGCACCGATCCACTACCCCAGGCAAGCCCCATAACGATCGCAGGGATGACTGACTTGATATTCGCAGTCTGGGTGGTATTCCAAAGGCAGAGAACCACGCCAACAAGGACAACGCCAATTCCTACGCTGAGAACATAAGCGCCAGTGCTTATACCGTGCTGATTACTAAGTTTCTGGCAAATACCAGCGATGCCGAAAAGCAACGCTGGTACCAGACCTCCAATGATAATACCAAGTTGAGTTTCTGACATGACGATGTGATAGCGACTTGAGTGAATTAAAGCAACACTCGATAAAGTCGATAAACCCAATAAATTTTCTAGTAAGATCGAAACACATTCCTATCATACCCACATGGATGACCTCTTCTCTTTTGTAAATGACGCTGACTCTAAAAATGAGCCCGCGAGGATCCAAGAACTCACTACCCAGCTCAACCATCACTCCAAACTCTACTACCAAGACGCCGCACCAGAAATTTCTGATGCCGAATTCGATGAGCTCCTCGACGAGCTCAAGAAACTAGAAGCCAAGCACCCAGAACTGATCGCCCCAGACTCCCCCACCCAGCGCGTCGGCGGTGCTCCACTGGATGGCTTCGAGCAGCGGCAACATCTCGTCCCCATGCTCTCCATCGAGGACGTTCATGAGCTGAAGGATGATGAATTAAAGATCCTCCGTGAAACAAATCCAGAGGCAACAAAATCAGGCAATCTCATTCATTGGTTCGAAAGATTCCAGCGTAATTTAGGGCATAAAGAAGTGGCCCTCACCGTGGAACCTAAGATTGATGGAGTCGCCGTCTCCATCGTTTACCGCAACCAAGTATTAGACTATGCCGTCACCCGCGGGGACGGAAGCACTGGGGACGACATCACGCAGAACATCAAGACCATCAAAAGCATTCCGCTCCGACTGCCAGAATCTGCACCAAATTTATTTGAGGTGCGCGGTGAAGTTTTTATGCCCAATGCCGCTTTCGCCGAGCTCAATCAACAACGCGACGAAGCAGGTGAAGCCGCCTTCGTAAACCCAAGAAACGCCACCGCTGGCACGCTCAAACAGCTCGACTCAAAGCTCGTCGCCGCGCGCCCGCTCGACTGCATTTTCCACTCCTACGGACAAGTCGATAATGCTCCATACAGCACCCTAAAAGCATTTCAATCCACTCTAACAGAATATGGGTTCCCCGCCACCCATTGGTTTAAGACACCCTCTAGCATGGATGACCTTATGGACTGTATTCTGCAGCTAGACGAGGACAGGCACCGCTTCCCCTACGCCACCGATGGAGCCGTCATCAAGGTCAACGAACTCTCCCTCCACGCTCAGCTAGGAGCGACCTCAAAGTTTCCAAAATGGGCCTGCGCCTATAAATTCTGCCCAGAGCAAATGGAGACTATTCTCAGAGACATCACCATCCAAGTAGGACGCACCGGAGTGCTCACACCCGTCGCAGAGCTAGATCCCGTCTTCGTCTCAGGCACCACCGTCTCACGTGCCACACTGCACAATGAAGATGAGATTCAGCGCAAGGACATCCGTCTAGGCGACACCGTCGTCATCGAAAAAGCTGGAGAAATCATCCCCTCAGTCGTCAAAGTCATCAAAGAAAAACGCTCCTCCAAAAGCATCGCCTTTAACTTATTCAACTATGTCGACGGTAAATGCCCATCCTGCTCCGCACCCATTTCCAGAGAAGAAGGATTCGTCGCCTGGAAATGCACTAACTTCACCTGCCCAGCGCAAGCCGTCACCAAGATCACTCATTTTTCTAGCAGAAAGGCGCTAGATATCGATGGCCTCGGCGAGTCTGTCGCCATCAAGCTCGTGGAATATGGTCTAGTGCAAACACCACTGGACCTATTCAGCATCAGCCATGAAACTCTCGCAGACCTCCAGCTAGATCCTGCCAAGAAGTCTGACGGTTCAGAATCCAAGCACCGTCGTTTCGGAGAAAAACGCGCGCAAACTCTGATCGACTCCCTGCAAAATGCAAAAACTAACCAGCCCCTTGCCAAATGGATCTACTCCATGGGCATCCCACAGGTGGGAGAATCTGGCTCGAAAGAACTCTCCAGACTGCACCATAGTATCGATGAGATTTCCCAGTCCACCATCCTCCCCCGGATCGCAGAAATTGCGAAACTGGAGGAAGAGCAACGCGCAATATCTCCTAGAAATAAATCTAACATACCAAAAACAGAGACGGAGAAAGACATGCGTCAGAACCGTTATAGTGATATAAAAGAAGAGATTTCTATACTCAAAAGCTCACTCGATGAATACGGGATCAACTCGGAACTTGGTCCCGCAGCAGCGCAGAAGGCAATCGACTTTTTCAACTCTGAAGCAGGCAAAATCACCCTCATATCACTCCGAGAAATAGGGATAAACCCCACTTCTGAAAACTACGCCCCCATCCCAGCCGAGCAAGAAGCTATTGACTCCCCAATCGCCGGGAAATCCTTCGTCATCACCGGCACACTGAGCCAACCTAGGCCAGAGTTTAAGAAAATTATCGAAACCAACGGCGGAAAAGTAAGCGGCTCTATTTCCAAGAACACCCACTACCTCCTCTGCGGAGAAAAGGGCGGCTCAAAACGAGACAAAGCAGAGTCCCTCGGTGTCCCTATCTTAGATGAAGCTGCATTTAATGAGCTACTCTAAGAACCAATCACTAATAACTAATCACCGATCACCGATCACCGAAGACTCTTCCTCATCCCGATACCCGACCAAGAAATAAACCAAGCACAAGAACACCGCAAGAGTCAGCACCCACCAGAATAGTGGCCAGGTGTTCCAGCCTTCTTGATTCGCATTTTCGTCTGCGGTGTTTTTATAGAGCTGACCCACCGCAAGAGGCCCGATGACTGTGCCCACCGACGTCATTAATGACATCAATGCCTGTGCTTGAGCGCGCATTTCATTTGGCACCTGCCTGTCCACGAACATTTTACCAGTGACAGAAAAGAACGCGTAAATAGGGCCATGCAGTGCCACACCGAGCCATATGAGAGCGAGCATTTCATGCTCACCCGCCAGAGCGAATAAGCCAAACCTCATAATCCCCAGCACCATCGCAATCGTCACAATCCATTTTAATCTCACCCGCACTCCTAGATAGCTCAACATCAGTAACGCACCGATCTCAGCCATTTGCCCCAGCGTCATCTGCGCCGATGGACCCGGAAGCCACGACTGCACCGCAATAGCAAAACTACTCTTATCAACCTCCGCTAGCTCCATCAGCATTTTAGGGGCATAGAGATAGAATGATGCCAGCGGGATCGTGAATAGCATCGTTGTGATGAAATAGACTTTAAGCTTTCTATTCTTTAATAAATCTAAGGCGCTGAGCCCTAGCTTCTCTTTCAGCGTAGCCTTCTGCAGACTGATCACCGGCGGTGTCTTAGGCAACATAAAGGCCGCAAAACCGATGAAAAGGCGCACATAACCTGCGAGCTTCCCACTAGTCGCTGAGGCATCCAGCGCCAACCAGCTCACCACCATCCCTGCCGATATCCAGCCCAGGGTCCCACACATTGTGTAGAGTGGGAAATCCCGCTCCGCATTACGAGAATGCACCAGCGCTACCTTTGAAAGAAGCACCCACAAAGGCGCGGCGATAAACACATTACAAGCCTGGAAAAACATATACCACCAAGGACTCCAACCCCATTCGAGACAAGAAAATGCCAGCCAGAGAAACACTGCCCCTGAGATAGAAAGCACTCCTAATAAATTCTGCGCATGGTATTTCCTGTCCGCCAGTGACGCTACCACCAAGCTAGAAAAAATAGCCAGCGCAGGACCTATCGCCGTGGTGTAGTCGATCACCCATTTGGCATCATAGGCATCAAGAATATTGATCGCTGCCGGCGCCCACAGTCCCGGCGCTACCGCCAGCCAAAAGAACACCACCCCGATCCAGATATTACGGGGGGTGAATGAGCGATTAGAAACTGTTAGATTAAGTGCCAAAATTTATGATGAAAATACCCAGAAATTATGAATGGAATTTTGTCTTTCATCCTCTAAACTGTTGGAACTAACAAGAACAATCTCATGCCTGTATCCCCAACATTCATTAATCCACCCTGTCCGCACTTGCCCGAAATCTATACTCCCCTGCCCATCACTCACGCCAGGAAACACCGCGAAAGCTGCGGCTCAGACTATTTCCAAGCCTGCCTAGAGCTAGCCCAGTCACTCTGGAGATCCGGCTCCCCCGCCCAAGCCATCCTCCAGCTAGATAAATCCTTCATGGCTCAGACCACAAAAAACTTACCTCTAGCATACCACGCCATCCTCTGGGTCATCCAGAATACCCCGGATGATCAATTCCTGGGAAACCCAGTTCGCCATTTCCAGCACCTCGCCAGCAGGATGAACATGAACCAACCAAGCGCCGAACTAAGAATCTGGCGAGCCTGGGCATGCCTCCACCTAGGAGAGAAATGTTCCACAATAAATTATCCAAGAGACACCGAGCAGATCAAAAAAGAGAATCTAACGATTCCTAGTATAGAGCAGACGCTCCAAGAAATTTCTGCCTTAGCTGACTTAGAAGAGCATGAAATGTTAGTGCAATTATTGGTTTAACCTATCTCTTGCACTCAGCACTATGAATGTCCCCTTTACGTCTCTCCCCTCGCTCATTGGTCTGGTAGTAAATGCCAGTCTCTACATCCAGCGCGGTCAGCCATCCGCCACCGTAAGCACAAGTGTCTAGGCAGATGGAGTGACCTAGGTTTACGGGGAGATCACCCTGGATCGAGTGACCGCAGACCATTACTTTTCCTGATGGGTGCGGCTGAGCTTCATGAAATCTCTTCCAGTGCACCACGCTGGCTTTTTGCTCGCTCAGCGGAACCAGCGGGTCCGCCCCAGCATGGACGAAAAAATGCGTAGCAGACTCATAGAGCTTCCCAGCGCTCTGGAGGAACTCCCAGTGATCCGCTGGGATATTTTTAAAGATCCCTCCATAGGAATCCAACGTTTCTCTTCCGCCTACCAAGCCTTGGATCCAAAAATCATAACAACGTCTCCCTGTAAGAGCATCTTCCATTTGCAGCTCATGGTTCCCTTTTAGATGGATCAACTGATGGGTTTTGCGGAATTTCAGTAAAAAATCCACCACTCCTTTAGAGTCTGGCCCGCGGTCCACGTAGTCGCCCAGCGTCACTATGGTGTCAGCGGGGGTCGGTGCTACGTAGTCTATCATCGTTTCCAGCGCCACGCGGCAGCCGTGAATGTCTCCTATTGCTAAAATCATGTGGGTATTTAACAACGAGCACACCCAATAAGAAGTAAAAATTTAAGGTTGAAGAATTACCGACATGCTCCATTCTCTCAGCGTGAGCTATCAAGTATTCGCCAGAAAATATAGACCCAAGACATTTCAGGATGTGCTCGGGCAGGACCACGTGATCAAGACACTGAGAAATGCCATCGAGCAGGACCGTCTCGCTCACGCATACCTCTTCGTGGGCCCCCGTGGCACGGGCAAGACAACCACCGCGCGCATCATGGCAAAAGCGCTGAACTGCTCCAATGGTCCGAGTGTTGATTTCGATCCCGATGAAGATATCTGCGTGGAAATAGCCGAGGGTAGATCACTCGATGTACTAGAGATCGATGGTGCGTCTAACAACGGAGTGGATCATGTCCGCGATCTACGCGAAAATGTTCGCTTCGCCCCTGCACGCTGCCGATTCAAAATCATCTACATTGATGAGGTGCATATGCTCAGTAATCAGGCATTTAACGCCCTGCTCAAGACACTGGAAGAGCCGCCAGATTACGTGAAGTTCATCTTCGCCACCACCGAGCCAAATAAAATTTTACCGACAATTATTTCTCGCTGTCAGAGATTTGACCTCAAACCCATCGATATCCCAACCATCGCTAACCAGCTGATCTTCATCTCTGAAAATGAAGGGTTCAAACTAGACAAATCAGCTGCCTGGGCCATCGCCAAAGGTGCCGATGGAGGGATGCGCGATGCCCAGTCAATGCTCGATCAGCTGGTTGCATTCTGTGGTGAGCACATCACTGAGGAAAATGTGTTAGAGATCTTCGGCTTTACCTCGCGTGAGACGGTCGCCAAACTAACAGATCATATTCTTAATCAAAGCACCGTCGCCGCACTAGAGATCCTGCATCAGCAGGCTGACTCTGGTAAGGAACTAGGTCAGCTGCTAGAAGACGTCATCGGATGCCTCCGCGCACTGCTCGTCTCTAAAGTAGATAGCACGGCAGATAGCGATGGTATCCCACAAGAACTCTGGGACATGCTCCAGAAATCTGTCGAGACCATCGCTACAGACCGTCTGCTGAATTTAGTCGAGATCTTCGCCCAGACCGACGGCCAAATGAAATGGGCAACCAACAAACGCCTACATATGGAAATAGGCGTCATCAAGGCAGTCCAATCCCTCAACGATGCCCGTATCAGCGACGTCATCACCGCCCTCGCAGGAGTCCACGACCTCAGCGCCACGGTAACACAAGAGCAAGAAGTTCCCGCAACACCGGTAGAGAAGACACCGTCGCCTTCGCCTTCGCCAGAACCGGCACCGGCTCCAATAGCTAGTGCAGCTGCTACCCCATCTCCAACAGCTCCAGCTCCGAAAAAAGTAGAAAAAAAAACGGATGAGTTAACCGGTGGGCTGGATAAGTTCATCGATGATGCCGAAGAAGGCTCAACCGAGATAACCTCACCCGCACCTACAGCCACTCAAGCCGCACCTGCACAGTCAACGCCGGTAGAAGTCGTCACACCGGACACGTCCGCGGAAGATGACTTCCAGAAAGACCCGCTCATTCAGCAGGCAATGGACACATTCCAGGCCAGCAGAATTTCCTAACTATTCAACACGTAAAACATAAACACCTAACACCAAAACAACAATGGATATCAACAAACTCATGAAACAGGCCCAGCAAATGCAAGCTGGAATGGCGAAAGCACAAGAGGAACTCGCAGATAAAACGGTGGAAGCATCGGTAGGTGGCGGCATGGTCACCGTAGTAGCCACAGGCTCTGGCGATGTCCAGTCCATCAAGATAGACGCATCCGTCATCGACCCTGAAGACGCCGAATTCCTAGAAGACCTCGTGCTCAAAGGTGTCCAAGAGGCCATCGCAAAAGGCAAGGAAATGGCAGCTGGCGAAATGGGCAAGCTCACAGGCGGAATGAATATCCCAGGGTTAACCTAGGAAGAGACAAAATAAATAACCAATGTATCAGCAGCATAACCAACAATGGTCATGCTGCTTTTTTATTGAGGCATTAGAAAATGCTGCCACTTTTCTAGCAGACTTAACGCTAGTTGATCTCCTTCTTACCATCCACCATTGGGATGGCGAAGTCTGGCTCGATGGTTCTAGTTTCTAGCCAGGCTTTCTCGAGACGCTCCACAATTTCTGGATGCTGACCGGCAAGGTTATTTTTTTCCTCTTTGTCTGCTTCTAAATCGTAGAGTTCCCATGCGCTTTTTACTTTTTTCTTCAGCAGTCCTGTGCGTAATGCCTTCCATTTACCATCACGGATGGCGATGATGCCGCCGTAGTTATGGAAGTCCCAGATCATGAGCTCGTGGCGTTTTGGTGCTGCTTTTCCATAGAAAATCTCAGTCATGTCGATGCCGTCTAGCTTTAGCTTAGCATCATCAGCAACTTCCGCTGATCCAATGGTTAATAATGTTGGGAACCAGTCTGGGAAGTAGGTGGGCTCACTGCTTACGGTGCCTGGCTGTATTTTACCTGGCCACTTCACCACACAGGGGATACGGATGCCTCCTTCATAGCAGCTTCCTTTGTAGCCTTTGAGTCCTGCGGTGGAGTTGAAGAATTCAGCATCACAGCCGCCAATATGAAATTTAGGATCTCTTCCTTTGTGAGTGGTGCCATTGTCTGAGGTGAAGATCACTATAGTTTTTTCTGTTAGACCGTGATGCTCGAGGCGTGCCATGATGGTGCCTACATGTTCATCAAGATCTGAGATCATCGCTGCGTAGGCGGCACGTGGTCGGTCATGAGGAAGATAGCCACACTGACCGCGATACACTCCCTTACCGCCTAGCTTCACATCATCCCATTCTTTAGGATAGAAATCCACCCATACTTTCGGCGGCTGCATCGAGACGTGTGGTTCTAGAAATGGGAGGTAGAGGAAAAATGGTTTGTCCTTGTTCTTATCAATAAATTTCACCGCTTCATCCAATACAAAATCTGATGCATAGTTCTCAGCACGATAATCATCAGCACTGATCAGACCCTGCTTTTTCCTAATGTGTCCAGGGATCGGGTTCTTGTTAATCGTCACCTCAGTCTCGTCACTATCGAGAAAGGGTGGGTAAAAGCTGTGGGCATTGCGCTGACAGTTGTAACCATAGAAGCGATCAAACCCCTGCTTCATGGGAGATCCTGTTGAATCTGATGGTCCTAGTCCCCATTTACCAAATCCGCCAGTGACATAGCCAGCATCCCTCAGGACTTCGACTATGGTTAGAGCGTCTGATGTGAGCGGCCACTGACCCGGAAATTTCTTACCATTACCTGAGTCACGGTTCCCGCGTATCTCGGCATGGGCTAAATGCTGGCCTGTCATGAGAACACAGCGAGCGGGAGCACAGACTGGCGCACCAGTGTAGTGCGCGGTGAACCTCATTCCCTCAGTGGCTAGCTTATCGATGTGAGGAGTCTTTATTTTTAGCTGGCCGTAACAGCCTAGTTCACCGTAGCCCAGGTCATCCGCGAGAATCAATACAATATTGGGCTTCTTCCCTTGGGCGATGGCAATAGAGGAGAGGCTAAATCCAATGATGAGTGGAATAATCGATTTTAGATACATTATGGACAAACTATATTTATTTAAGCAGCATTCAATTTATCTTTTTCTCTCTCTCTTGCTCTTGATGACGTTCCAAACAATAAGACAGACTAGTCTTTTAAAGCACATTCCACTTTTCTCCCTTCTCCATGCGTGATAAATCTTTTCTGTGAGCATGACAAAACAAGATGTGGAAGAATTTCTCCAGACTGAGGACTGGCAGAAAGCCTTTGCGTCTGGTGTTCTCGTTGCTGGGAAGAAGATCGCTCACGGTAGGCTAGTTGCTCAGTCTTCCGCCTCTATTCTAGATACTGGAGATGTGGAGCTAGTAGGCTACGTGATGGATAAGCAAGGTCATCAGCACGAGGCGATCATCGCCATTTGGAAAGAGAACGGGACAATGATGCTAGATGCTTCTTGCTCATGTGATCAGCAGATCAATTGTCACCATAGCGCGGCCACACTAATTCATTTAGCCAGAGGCAAGGGTGAAAGGCTTGATAAAGCGTTTGGCGATGTGGTGGGCGATATTCCACAGCAGTCTCTGACCGCTCCAGATGAACCTCTAGAAAAAAGTAACTCAGAGGTAAGTTTTCTGCTGCGTATCGAACGCAGACCTGCAGGTGATAGGCTGGCGTATTTACCAGATATCTATGCCCATGCGTATGCTAAATATAAAGACCAGATCTATCCACTAGACCCTGCGGGAAATATCCGCGCACCACGAGACAGAACGGCTGAGATGCAGGCACTCCAGACTCTATACGCGCTAGATCTCATGCCCGGTGCCGAACAGCCACCGCCGTCTCTCAAGAAGACTACAGCACCTCCGCATAAGGGCTCGCTCTATGCTCCAGATAAACAGCAGTGGTCACATCCAGATTTCTATTGGCAGAGGTTTCAGCATGAGGCTATCCCTGCGCTGGAGAAGCGCGGGTGGGCAGTACAGCTCTCACCACAAGTGGGATTAAAGCCGCTGATCTTCCGCACTGATACCTGGAATGCAGAGATCGTGGAGGAAGGGAAAGGCTGGTTTAATCTTTCCGCTGGTTTTGAAATCGATGGAGAAAAATTTGAGCTTCAGCCGATACTCGCAACTCTGTTAGATAATGACTTCCTCACTCTAACAGAAAACTTACCTCTAGGTCAGGAATTCCTCGTCTTCCTGCCAGATGGACGTGGCCTAGCGCTCCCGGTGGGGAGGTTTCGTCATATTCTCACTACGCTGGGGCAGATCTTGGAATACAAATTTACCGATGGTCCTATCAAGCTCCAAAAGTTAGACGCCGCATTATTGGCTGGTGATACGGAGATAGAAATTGATGTGCCAGATGACATTGAAAAGATCGCCGAACGGGTGATGTCGTTTACTAAAATAGACAAAGTAGCCCTCCCAGTAGGACTAAAGGCCACGCTTAGAGATTATCAGTTAGATGGATTTTACTGGATGCAGTTCCTCGCCAAATCCGGTTTCAATGGCATCCTGGCTGATGACATGGGACTCGGGAAAACCCTGCAAACTCTGACGCATATTTCAGCGGAGAAAGAATCTGGTCGTGATGGTGGTAGGCCATCGCTAGTCGTCGCCCCCACAAGCGTGGTGGTAAACTGGCAGCGCGAGGCGGCGAAGTTCACCCCTGGCTTAAAAGTGCTTATTCTTCAGGGATCACAGCGACATCAGTTATTTAGCCAAATAGCTGATGCGGATATCGTCCTGAGTTCATTTGCTCTCATTCCTAGGGATTTAGAATATTTCAAGCAACAGCATTTCCACCAGATCATCTTGGATGAAGCTCAGCATATAAAGAACCCTTCGGCAAAAATTTCACACGCTGTTAGAGAACTAAGTTCTACCCACAGACTGTGTCTCTCAGGGACCCCGATAGAAAACCATCTTGGTGAGCTGTGGAGTCAGTTTTCATTTCTCATGCCCGGTCTACTAGGGACGGCTGAGAGCTTTAATGAGAACTACAGAAATCCCATTGAGAAAGATCATAGTGAGGCGAAGCGTAATCTTCTGAATGCTAAAGTAGGCCCGCTAATCCTACGTAGAACCAAGCATGGTGTCGCGAAGGAACTGCCTCCTAAAACAGAAATTTTGCATAGTATAGAGCTCCACACCGAGCAGAAAGACCTCTACGAGACGGTGCGCTCTACGATGGATAAGCAAGTCCGTCAGGCGATCGTCGCGCGCGGCGGGCAGGCGCAGATTGTATTTTTAGATGCACTGCTCAAACTCCGTCAGATCTGCTGTCACCCTACTTTATTAAAGCAAAACCATAATGCTACGGAGTCTGCGAAGTTTGATTATTTAGTCGATCTGTTAGAGACGCTACGCAGGGAGAACCATCGCGTGCTTATCTTTTCGCAGTTCACCTCTATGTTGAGTCTGATAGAAGCTCATCTTATCGCGGAGGAGATGAGTTATCTCATCTTAACAGGCGCCACTAAGGACAGGCAATCACTAGTGGAGAGATTCCAAGGCGGTGAGGGTGAGGTATTTCTCATTTCACTCAAGGCTGGCGGAACTGGGCTCACACTAACAGGCGCGGACACCGTGATTCATTATGACCCTTGGTGGAATCCTGCCGCGGAAAATCAGGCTACGGATAGGGCTTACCGGATCGGTCAAGATAAGCCGGTCATGGTACATAAGCTAATCTGTCAAGCTACGGTGGAAGAGCGTATCCAGCAAATGCAGAAGAGGAAAAATATTCTAGCAGATAATATTCTGGATGGTAGCACGCAGAATATTGATCTGAACGAGGATACGATGCGAAAGTTGTTAGAGTGATCTGGGGCTATACCTGAAAAAAGACAACGGTGAATAGTAAGATAATGACCATCGTAATACGAAATAAATAATGATGAAACTTAGTACCTTCCCTAACTACAGGAATCATTTTCATTAGTCCCGAAACTAAAATTGATACTAGTATGAGGTGGATCCCATAGTTCGACCACTAGAAGGCTGATCACTTAACCTCACTCATTCTTATTGATTGATAATTCAGGCAACATGTACTTCTTTTTCTTCAATGACACTTTCAGATAAAACATTATTAGAGAGTTTCTCTAATAGATCTTTGTAGTAGAGTAGCTCCATGCGGCCATCATGATGTTCCACGATGCAACTCATGGTCTCTACCCAGTCACCACTATTTAGGTAATGCGTACCCTTTACATGCTTGTCTGCGGGGGTGTGGATATGTCCGCAAATGATGCCTTTGTATCCACGGCTACTCGCAAGATCATGTAACTTATCCTCATATTTATCAACGAAGGATACAGCAGATTTTACTTTTGATTTAATAGTTTTAGAGATAGAAAAATACTCTTTACCACGCCATGATCTATACTTATTATAGTATCGGTTCACACTCAGAAGAAAATCGTAACCCATTGCTCCTAAATTTGCTAGCCAACGGTGATTAGTGCAGACGCTGTCGAATCCATCACCATGGATAACGAGATATTTATCACCGTTCGGACAGATGTGGTCGGCTTCTTTGACCATCTTTAGCCCCCCGATGTCAACTGGTAGGAACTGGGTCATGAAGTCATCATGATTGCCTCTTGTGTAGATAACCTCACAATCGTCTTGCTCAGATTTCTTGAGTATGGCGCGGACTACTTTGCTGTGAGACTTTTTCCATTTTGCTTTTCGCTTGATGGCCCATCCATCGATTATATCACCATTGAGGTAGAGGCGTTCACAGTTGATATTTCTTATCACGTCTAGCACCTGTCGCGCTTTGGAGTCTTCAGTTCCGAGGTGAATATCTGACAGAAAAAGTGAGCGGTAGTTGAGAGGGGTCTTATTTTTCACCCTGCGATGTTTATTCGGCTTATCAGCAATTATTTCTGTGAGATAATCAGAGAACCTATCGGTGATAGAAGCCCAGGTTAGTGGCTTAATGGTTGTAACAGCCGCGGCCTTGATCTCTTGGTTGCGATAGTTTTCAAGTGCTTCGGAGAGAATCCCCTCAAAGTCAGTTTCATTTCCTGGCTCACAGTTGTATCCGTTCATCCCATTTTTAATATATTGGGCTGATGCTGCATTCCGGTAGCTCACTGTGACATTCCCACTAGCCATCCCTTCCAACAAGACATTACCAAATGTCTCTGACTCGCTTGCGAAGACGAGTAGATCTGCTGAGGCGTAGTGAGCAGCGAGTGCCTCTCCCCTTAGCACTCCGGCGAAGTGAAAACTACCAGCGTTGGAGTTAAGATACCTTGCTTGTAGTTTATTATCTAGCGGGCCACCCCCAACGATGACTACTTTGAGATCTGGAGAGGCCACCATCATCTTCTCTAAACACCCTAGTGCAAATTCCAAATTCTTCTCAGCAGCCACACGACCTACGATGATTGCAACAGGAGTTTCTGCGCTCGCACCCCAGCTAGACCTAAGCAGATCTGAGCGCTTACCTGGGTGAAACTGCTCGGTGTCTATCCCGCGTCCGAGTAATCGTAGTTTTTTAAATCCTGCAGACTCAAGGGTGTTAAGAACATCCTGAGAAGGAACGATGGTACAATCTGATTTATTATGAATTTTGCGGAGTAGTGCTAGCACTGGTCTCTCTATTTTGCTTAATCTGTAATCCTTCAAATACTGGTGAAAATTAGTATGGAATCCAGATGCCACCGGAATCCCAAGCTCTCTAGCAGCTTTGATCGCTGATATCCCGAGGGGGCTTTCTGTCGCTACATAGATTACATCTGGACGCTTTTGCCTCCAGCGTTTACGTAACTGAAGCGGACTGGGTAAGCCGACCCGCACAGCTTTATAGCCAGGGAGAGACATGGACTTTATTCTCGTCTCACCTAGCTTCACTACTTCGCCAGTATGAACGATATGGACGTAGTGACCGAGTAGCTTAAGATTATCCGTTAGCTTGCCTAAGGTCATCGCCACACCGTTTACGTCAGGGGAAAATGTATCAGTTACAATTTCGATTCTCATGTGGCTATATAAATAACCATAACACACTACACTGTAGAGATCTACTCAGTGACTTTACCGTCACTTTGAGGGAGGAATGGGGTGATAAAGGCGTTCTCGAAGGTGAATATTTCTACGAAGTCTTCTTGCCGATCGTTGTCCTGCTTGCCAAAGGCTCCTTCCTGAATGAGCAGGAATACCATGTCGCCGATATCTGCGCAGCGGTGAATCCCCCACTCGCTAAATAGGGTGGCCGCCATGGGTCCAAATTCCTTTAATGCTAAGTCACGGAAGCCATGCAGCAGCTGTGAGGCCGAGACGTGTTTGGAATTTTCTGGGGCTTTAACAGAAGCATTTTGGATCGTGAAATCCAGCGCCTCTTTTAGAAAGATGAACGCCTCTCGCTCGAAACGCCCATCCCGCGTGATAATTCTGCTAATCGCTACCTCATACTGCTCCTCTTGCATAAACCGACCTTGCGAAGTATTTATTTTGCTGACAAGTTTTAGTTTCTGCTCGTTCCATATTTATCCAGCTTTGCGCCGATTATTAAAGCGAATATCATTGTGAATAACTTTGTGGTAAGTCCGATAAACTATTGTTTATCAGGGAGGTGACTACTTTGTCACATCATGTCACGCTGTCTATATTTAGTGAGATAAAATGGAAGTTATTAATACATACTAAAAAACACAAGAAAATATAATCTATTAGTAATGAACTATATATGAAACTAATAAAGCTAGCTTTAAGAGTTACATACAAGTTATTAACAAACAGAAATAGAGCCTCCAAATAAATTAGAAAGAAAGTGTTGACCTCGAAATAGGCTGTAAAATGAGGGGTTTGCGGGTCATGAAATTGTTTGTGAATAATTTGGGAGTAACAAGTTTCATTTTTCTAATCAGGTAACTATTCATTGCATATAAGCCGATGAAATAATTTTATTTTATGGGTAGAAAACAATAAACGAACCTGAATAATATTTTGTATTTTCCCTTGCAACAACTTTTGCGCATATTTTGCTATTACTATCGTCGAATCAATATTAAAGTTGGTATTTAAAATGATTTCACTTGCTAAAATTAACATATGGGAGACATTATAGAGTATCTGTAACACATTATGTTCCGTAAATTATCCGCAATCATTCAGCTTACTCTGATGCTAGTTGTGGTTGCCACGTCGCAATCCAGCTTGAGCTACTGTTTGTGCGCGCATGAGGTCTACGCAGGTGACTGTTCTTGTGGAGAGACAGCAGATGAGGCTGTTCAGAGAAATTCATCTTGTCCAGATTGTGATGGAAATTGCCCACTAACAAAAACTGAAACAGTTCTAGTGCAATTAGAACAGCCCCCCTGTAATCATTGTATTATCGACTTATCGATTCATGTTGATGATTTCATACTGGGTTCGCTTGGTGGATTTTCAACCTCTACTCAGGAGGTGATCGCTCCGCAGTCAGTTGAAGTAGTAGCTTATCAGTTTGATAGCCAATCTTTTCCCATAACTGTTCACGGAATCCGTGGAAGCCCTACGCCAATTTTGACGGCGTATTCTGTTCCAATATTTGTGAGAAACTCCGCGTTTCTGCTCTAATTTGATCGTTTTACAGCGACCGCAGCTTCTGCTACGCTCGCCACTCTTGTAACCAAAAACACACCCGTGAGCGTCTCACTTGTGTCGTCTTCTCAAGAAGAAATTCAATCAAATCTCATCACAAATATATCATGTCATTAGACGATCTAACAAAATCATCCCCAAATATAAAATCTGATCATATCGGGAACCGTTCTCATTCGGGCTCACGTTCACGAACTTGGATACTCCCCCTGTCACTGCTGCTGGGGTTCATCATTATCCTTGCTTCACTTTTCGGTAAGCGATTACTACCTGCTACCACAGTGCAGATAGCTCCAGTAATCACTATCCGCGCCGGGCAGGACGAAAAGAAAGTAACGAATCCAGTAACCCAAGCAACTGATAAAATTACGCCAGTAGTTAAAGTTAGAAGCAAAGGGTCGCTGCTTTTTCAAGCTTCTGGGTGGGTAGAGCCAGAACCATACACCACCTATGTTCCGGCCCTAGTCAATGGCGTTCTCGATAAGGTCCTGATCCTAGAGGGTCAGTCGGTTAAAAAGGGAGAACTACTAGCAACTTTGATCGATGATAATGCCACGTTTGCAGTTCTCGAAGCGGTTCAGAAATACTCTGTAACGGAAAAACAGATCGAGGCGCATTGTAGTGGCATCGCGATTGTTGATGCCGAAGTAGTCGCCTCCAAACGCAAGATCGATGCTCTTAAAATCCAAGTCGAGGAGAGTAACGACCATTATGAACGTCTAAAAAAACTCAGCTCAGGGGCCGTTTCTCAGCAACAAGTCGTGAAAGCTAGATTAGATCACGAACGGCGCCAAGCTGTCCTTGATGAAGCCCTCAGCGAGCTACCGAGATTAGATGCCAAGCTAATTCAAATTGAGGCAGAAAGGCAAGCTATGCTAGCAACGCTCTCAGTCCTGGAGACACAACAAAAACTTGCTCAATTAGCGCTCGATAGAACGAAGATCGTGTCGCCCATGGATGGAATAGTCCTAAGGCTTCATGCCGCACCTGGGCGCAAGCGCATGCTAGATATGGATGATGTTAATTCCGCAGTCATCGCAGAGCTTTATGATCCAGAGCACTTGCAAGCACGGATCGATGTGCCGCTGAATGAAGCTGCGGGAATATCGGTCGGCCAGACCGTTGAAATGAATTCAGATTTGTTACCAAATAAAATTTTTACTGGGAAAGTATTACGTATTAATGGTGAAGCAGATATTCAGCGTAATACTTTACAGGTAAAAGTATCCATAAAAAATCCAGATCTAAGGCTACGTCCAGACATGCTGGTGAGAGCTAAATTTTATGATGGAGGTAGTCAGAAAAATGATGTGCTTGGATCGCCTAATCAATCTAACAGATTATCCATATACGTCCCAGAGAAAGCATTGGTTTCAGAAACACTCGTCTGGGTAGTAGCTCCTGATAACACTGCAGAAAAACGTAGTATTAAACTAAGCTCAGAAATCCGTGATAGTCATCGACTAGTACTAGATGGTCTACGCTCTGGCGAATCTGTCATCTTGCCACCTTTCACTAACATCCAGCCCGGGACTCGCCTCGAATTCACGGCTACTAACCATTAATTATTATGTCTCAACCTAATCTACTCATTTCCATCAGGTCTGTCACCAAGTCATTCACCAAAGGTAAAGCTACCATCACTCCGCTGGAGAATCTTTCATTAGACGTTTCAGTAGGGCAGTTTCTATCGCTCATGGGTCCCTCTGGTTCGGGGAAAACAACCTTGCTGAATCTGATTGCTGGGATCGATACTCCTACCTCTGGTGAAATTTTCATCAACGGTGAGGACATCTCTAAGCTCTCGCGCTCTCAACTCACGAAGTGGCGCTCTCTGCACGTAGGCTACATCTTTCAGCTCTATCATTTAGTGCCTATCCTATCTGCCTATGAAAACGTAGAGCTACCACTTTTATTAGGGCGTCATAGCAAGTCCGAACGGAAGAAGAAAGTCCTCGCCGCCTTGGATCTGGTGGGCCTAGGAGACCGTGCAGACCACCGACCTTCAGAGCTTTCTGGCGGACAAGAGCAGCGCGTGGCTATCGCCCGGGCTATCGTTCATGACCCTGATCTACTAGTCGCCGATGAGCCAACGGGTGACCTGGACAGGGAGTCTGCGGATGCTATTTTAAATTTACTCGATGATCTGGCCACCAAGCACGGCAAGACGGTAGTCATGGTCACTCATGACCCTAAAGCCTCAGCTGCTGCACACCGTGCTTTGCAGTTAGAGAAAGGTCAGTTTGTAGAAGAAGGACATCTACTTAGCACTAAATAAATTACTATTATGAAACTCATCTCATTGACCACTTTAGCTCTGAAAAATCTAACCCGTCACCGCCTTAGGTCGTTATTCACCATCCTCGGTGTGGCTGCTGGAATGTTTCTCTATGCCTCGGTGCAAACGATGCAACATTCGCTTTCGGAGGCCACCCAGAGCACTGCCGCTGATACCACCTTGGTAGTCTATCGGGAGAATCGTTTCTGCCCAATGACCTCACGTCTCCCCGAGCATTATTTATCGACCATCCAGCGTATCCCTGGAGTCCGTGAAGTCATTCCGATTCAAGTTGCGGTAAACAACTGCGGTGCATCGTTAGATGTGATTACCTTTCGTGGTGTTCCCCCAGAGACTTTGAAAAAATACAACCCCAGCATCAACGTGACTAGCGGTTCTTATGATGACTTCCTCAAACGGTCTGATGGCGCCCTCGTAGGGCAACATTTTGCCGACAGACGAGGACTTTCCGCAGGAGATAAATTTGAAGCCGTGGGGGTGAATGTCACCGTTTCAGGTATTATTTCTTCTGACTCCCCGCAAGATGAAAACGTCGCCTACGTGCATCTACCATTTCTCCAGTTAGCCTCGAAGGTGGGGCTCGGTGTAGTGACCCAATTTAATGTAAAAGTGGACAGTTCTAACCAGTTACAATCTGTTTCAGCCCAAATCGATGAAACCTTTAAAGCAGATCAACAACCTACTAACACCCGACCAGAAAAAGCATTTTTTGCTGAGACGGCGAAGCAGATGATAGAGCTCATTGGATTCACTCGTTGGCTCGGTCTCGGTGCTGTGTTTGCAGTTCTTGGCTTAGTAGCGAATGCTGTGCTACTTGTAGTCAGGGGCAGAGTGAAGGAAACGGCGATCCTGCAGACACTCGGTTTTTCTCGTCTCGATATCGGCATGATGGTGGTGATCGAAGGTATCCTGTTAGGGCTCATGGGTGGACTCATCGGTGTGATCGGAGCGATGGCATTTTTCAAATTCAAAGCTTTCACTCTCGGCAATGAAGGTCTCACGCTAGCTCTAAAACCCTCAAATTCGGTGATGATCAGCGGTTTATTAGTAGCGGTAGCACTAGGGCTACTGGCATCACTTTATCCTGCATGGAAGGCGACCTCTCGTCCACTTGTCCAATCTCTAAATTCATAAATAAAAAATGTTACCATTCACTTACGCAATCAGAAACTTATTTCGTGATCCTACTCGACTCATCCAGACCGTTGGCGGCTCGGCAATTGTTGTCTTATTACTGATCGCAGCAGTATCACTAAACCAAGGCATGGATAGCGTACTCTCAGCATCTGGATCTCCCCAAAACGTGATCTTGATGGGTAAAGGTTCAGAAGAATCTATCGAACGATCAGAGATAGGTATAGAAGCAGAATCAGCTGCAAGCACTTCAATCGGAGGAATAGAAACTACTTTAGGCGTCAGCGCTATTTCTGGTGAAATAATTTACCAAGCACCGATCCGCACTTCTAGTGGAGGAGTAGAGCAAGCTCTGCTCCGTGGAGTGCTAGAAAAGGCGCTACTAGTGCACAGATCCGTGCGTTTGTTGGAGGGACATTTCCCTGGTCCAGGTGAGGTGATGGTAGGACATCTGGCACATCGTAATATGGGGGTTAATCTGGAGGAACTAGAGTTAGGTAAACTGATTTATTTTGGCGATGCAGAACTAAAAATCTCTGGCCGGTTCTCCGCTCCGGGCACGGTGATGGAATCTGAAATATGGTTTGATCGTAATGACCTAGCTACGTTTACTCAGCGAGACTCGCTCTCATCGATCACAATACGGTTTTCAAGTGGGGAAGATGGTGTAGCTGGCGATGTATCAGATGCCGAGCTGTTCGCCTTTCAGCGAAATGATCTAGAGCTATCTGCTATCCGTGAAGACAAGTATTATGAAAAACTCAGCCTCTTTTATGAGCCTATAAAAGTAATGACTTGGGTAACTGCCGCACTAGTGGCAGCTGGCGCTGTGTTTGGCGGACTAAACACTCTCTACGCAGCATTCGCAGCAAGAATCAAAGAAATGGCGACCCTACAATCGATTGGCTACACCAGGCTAGCACTGTTTATTTCTCTGATTCAAGAATCGCTGTTAGCTACTCTCACAGGAACTCTGGTAGCCTTCGTGATTGCCTACTTTTTTCTCGATGGCGTTACGGTTCCATTCTCAGTCGGAACGTTCACTTTGAATCTGACTCCAGCAGTGATTCTGACAGGACTTGTGACTGGGGTTTTACTCGGATCACTCGGTACAATACCACCAGCGATTCGCTGTTTATTGCCATCACTGCCAAAGGCTCTCCGTTCTAGCTAAATCTCTAACAACCAACCAAAATAACAACCAACCAAAATAAATAGATGAAACTAAAAAATAGACTATTAACCACCCTCGGTATCGTTGCTTCGATAGGATTCACTTCCTGCTCGGATAAAAATGACGAAACTTCATCAGATCCTACTAATAAAGGCGAAAGCATTGATCTAACAGAGTTCATCCTCAAGGAAGAACCTGCCGATGCCGTTGATATCTTTGATCTACGCACGACGGCTACTTCAGGAAACTCCGTCACATTTAAAGGAAAAATCATCGGGGCTGAAAAGGTCTTCATTGACGGTCTAGCCGTCATGATAATGGGTGACCCTAAAAAACTTACGAGCTGTGACTTACGAGATGGGGACGGCTGTCAACAACCTTGGGATGTCTGCTGTGATTTACCTAAAGATAGGAAGGCATCGATTCTTACTGTCCAGATACTAGATTCCTCTGGTAAGCCACTAAAAAAAGGTCTCAAAGGGCTAGCTGGAATCAAGGAATTAAATCACCTCACTATCACGGGTGTAGTTGATAAATCATCAACTAAAGACAATATGTTGATCAATGCCACAGGCATATTCGTTCAACAATAATTCGATAAATCATGTTCTCTCGACCCACCATTATTTTGCTCTCATGTGTTACTCTAGCTGTTGTTACTGGCTGCGGAAGCATACAAAAAAGCACCCCTAACCCTACCTTAATTAAGCCAATACAAAGCACATGGTGGCAGCAGTTTAATGATGACGCATTGAATAAAGATATTGCGATAGCACTCACGGCCAATCCAGATTTACAAGCAGTCGCCACACGCATCGCTCAAGCCGATGCCGCGATCTCGTCAGCCAACGCTTCACTCCTTCCAAGAGTAAATTTAGGCTTGGGTTTTCTGGTGGGGCGGAAGCGAGAACCTGACCTTGGCCCATACACGCTAGCGCCCTGGCGCAGTGGCGCGTCATTAAGTTGGGAGATGGACCTGAGTGGCAAACTACGTGCCGCAAGAAAATCTGCTGTCGCGAATAAGGAAGCCAGTGTTTGGGATTATCATGCGGCTAGGCTAGAGCTCACAAGTCGTATCGCTGCTGTGCGGTTTAACATTTACCGCTTCAATGCAGAGATAGCTTCTTTCCACGAGTCACTCGCAGGCAGTAAGCGTATTCTTATTTTACGACAAGAACAACTCGGGGCAGGACTAGTGGCAGAAGCTCTGGTCAACAAACAGCAAATCGAACATACTCGATTAGAGAGGCAGAAGCTCGATGTGATCCGCTTGAGAGACCTCAGCATCGTCCAACTAAATACTCTACGAGGTGGCTCACCTACCTCAAACACCTTGCAGGATAGTTTTCCAAGCATTCGATCCATAGCTAGCAAACCGATCAGCCAACTCCTAGCGAGCCATCCTAGTCTGCTTGCAGAAGAAGCTAGAGTGCGGGCGGCATTTCAACTGGAGCGCTCAGCTAGACTCAATTTGTTACCATCGTTTGCTCTAGGTGCTGGAATTAATGGCGGCCAGACTTCACTAGTAAATCGGTACCGTGTCTGGGCTGCACAAGTTGGTCCATCATTAGATATTCCCATTTATGATCCAGCGAGGCGGGCTGCACTAAAAACCCGACAAGCCCAGCGAATGGAGGCATCTGAGAATTATAAAAGCGTGGTGCTAAAAATACTAGCAGAAGTAGAGTCCGCCCATATCAATCTCAATAGCCGCAGCTCACAAATGGCAGCTTTGAAAATTGAAAGATTAGCGATAACGAGGTCATTAAACCATTCACGGGAAGAATTCCAAGCGGGACTCATTTCTCAAACTAACTATCTAGACACGGAACATCAGTGGCTAGAATCTATTCGCTCAGAGGCTGCGCTGAGGCAGGCGGAACTAAATGCATCTATTAACCTTATTAAGGCATTAGGTGGCGGCATGTAGATAGTTGAAAATAATAAGCTAATACCACTATCACTGTTCAAATGTTATTAGACAGGTTTGTGGCTACTGAGCCACAGACCTTTTTTATTCTGGCTAATGGCTGCATTAGTAGCTAATTTCCCTCAATGCAGATGACGATGGAGAAGCACCACCCTAAGATTTCTCCATTTATGGAATATCTTGAGGGACTGAGAGCTCGTCCATCGTCAGAAGAAGTGACTCAGGAAATGCAGGGGTTTGATATCTCCGCGACTGAGCTAGGGGATTATGTCCAATTTCATCACGATACTTACCGTAGAAACCTCATCTTTGAGAACGAGTATGTGCAGCTGCTTTGCCTCTGCTGGAAGAGTGGTCAGCAAAGCCCTGTCCATGACCACTCTTCCTCCATCTGTGGCGTAAAAGTGATTAGTGGGATTGCCTCAGAGACTACTTACGAAATGAATCCGGATGGATTTATCAAGCCATTATCTACGATAGATTACTCCGAAGGGGTGATCGTCTCAGAGGACTCAGATATTCATCACGTTTCAAACCTACAAGACATAAATGAGGATCTGGTGACGCTTCATTGTTACTCTCCACCACTGAAGAAAATGAATCTATTCTCTATCAGTTCTAAATACCCACAAGTCTATGAGCCCGTCAATGAATGGCACATAGATAGTAGTGGCATCTAAAATTTGCATTTATGCCTGATCCTTTTCAGCCTGATAAGAAGACCGCTAAACCTAAAAGCGGAACTAAAAGCAAAACACTCTACGAAATGATAGAGAATGAGGAGCTGGACTCTTTAGGATCAATGGAGGGAAACTCCAGCATGCATGTCATCGATATCTCACCGCCGCAAAAACTCAGCGGTAGCAAATGGCAACTTCTCCCTGGCTGTGCTCTTGCGATTCTCATCACCATTCTGGCTGCACTCATTCATGAACTCCCTTTTGCACCATTCACCATAGAAGGTGCCGCGATGAAACACCCTCTTGGGGTCTCGATCTTGGCTATTATTCTAGGAATGTTGGCCGCCTCGTTTTTGAAAATTTCTCGTAAAGTCAAGATTGGTTGTCGCTGGTTAGCTGCTTGGTTTATTCCCATCGCTATCGTGTGCTTAGGATCGCGAATGGACCTCACTATTCTCAGAAACTTAGGCCTCCCACTGGTTGGTATCGTCATTTTAGTCATGATCATTGCTGTGTTGTTGGCGCTTGTGGTTGGTAGAATGTTGGGTCTCAGTAGAAAAGCTTCCTACCTTCTGGGCGTTGGCTCTGCTGTCTGCGGAAGTAGTGCCATCCTCGCAGTTGCACCAGTGAGTGAATCCGACGAGGACGACGTGGTGCTCGCAGTAGGCACCGTGAACCTCATTGGACTACTCGCTATGTTTAGTTGCGTATTTCTCACATGGTATCATCCAAATATTAGTGCCGAACTCTACGGAGCGTTCTCTGGCGCTAGCATTCACGCCGTGCCACAGGTAGTAGCGGCAGCGGCGAGTCATAGCAGTGACGCATCTACCATCGCCTCCGCAGTGAAACTCATGCGTGTCACTCTGCTAGTGCCCGTAGTATTTATGAGCGTCTTCTTTTTAGCTAGGGATAGAGGCAAATATATAGGGGCTAGCAAGAAGTCTCTGGTATCTTATGTCCCTTGGTTTGTTTGGGGATTCGTCATTGTGGCAATTCTAGCATCTAACAATCTCATTCCAAATTTACTCTTTCCCGGACAGGGTCTGATAGAGAGCGTATTTTACGACTCAGTGCACGGACTCACATTTCTGAGTAAATGGTTACTCGCTATATCCATGGCAGCCATAGGGTTACAAGTAAACATCAAGGCCCTCTTCACCTCAGGAGGTAAGGCTCTACTCTGCGGACTGATCGTTTGGATTGGTATGGCGCTCTCCGCCTACTTCCTACTAAGACTCTATTTCAGCTTTTAGTCTGGGACAGTGAGCTTTAACATAAGGTCCACCATCATCGCTGATTTACCCAGCGCGGAAGTGAGCTTCAATGAAGATCCACGCACATCGTGGGCCTTATACTGATCATAAGTATCTCGCTGCATGCCTATCATTTCTGGCATATCCCAGCCTCCATGTTGACCGTCAGCGATAAGATAGGGAATAAAAAGCACTTGCTTCTTTTCCGCAACTTCTTGCCACTCGTTAATAAATGGCGGCTCCTCTAACCAGAGATCTGAGATCTGGCCAAAGTTTGTTTTTTCGCGAAGTGCCGCGATGTGATCTAGTAAGGTATCCTTCGAAGTAGCGCTCTTAGTAGAGCCATGACCCAGGAGCATTAGAGTCGTTTCCTCAGGCTTCCAGTCTCCCATTGCACGCTCTGTGAGATCAATAATCACGTCTTGAATAAATGACTGTAGCCCCAGAGGCTTAAGATAAGTGACCTCCATCCCCTGCTTCTCAAGTTGTAGTTTTTTGGGAATCACCTTATCCGTATAGTATCCTTCAGCGAGAAAGTTTGGTAAAATAATCACCTTCTCAGCATCCACATGATCCAGGCATTCTTCGATGAATGGTGTCTCCTTGAGAAACCCACAATGCACAGAATGGAATATATCCATCCGCCTAATCGTGTCGGCATGAAGCCGACAAGGGATAGAAGAGCTAGGGTGTATTGATGACCCGTGTCCTAATAAAACTAACGCAGTATCTTTCATAAGGGTATTATTCCAGCTAGTTGGGGCTGAGACAAATGATTTTTTTTCACCATGTAATCTCTGTTTCCGCTCGCTGCTCGCTGATGGCACGGTGATCAGTTCAGATGACAGATTAATCCACTAAGCCCTGAGCCATTCGGATATCCCTAACTGCTTCTGCCATGTCTGGCGCTTTGAAGGTGGAGGAGCCAGCAACGAGGACATTTGCGCCAGCGGCAGATGCTACGGCAGCAGTTTCTATGCCGATGCCACCATCCACTTCGATATGGTAACTTAGCCCCCTGAGATCACGCATTGATGAAGCTTGCTCTAATTTAGGCATCACTTCATGCATGAAGGATTGACCACCGAAACCAGGCACCACAGTCATACAGAGGAGCAGGTCTATCTGATCGAGATAAGGCAAGACATCTTCCATTGGAGTGGCTGGGTTTAGAGCCAGCCCCGCCTTACAGCCAGCATCTCGAATACTTTTCAGCGTTTTACTCACATCGTGGTCTGCCTCGATATGTACAGTGATCAGGTCCGACCCAGCTTTTACAAATCTATCTATGTAATGGTCTGGCTTGGCGATCATGAGGTGAACATCGAGAAAGATATCATTGCTCTCGCTGACGGCATTGACCATATCAGGACCGAAGGAAATATTATCGACGAAATTTCCGTCCATAACATCAAGGTGCATCCAATCTGCGCCCGATTGAATCGCACGAGAGACTTCAGAGCTTACCTTTCCCCAGTCTGCGGCCAGTAGTGACGGGGCGATTATCTTATCGGTGCATTGCCATTTTTTCATGCTTTCGGTGTAACCGATATGCAAAGAGCCGCCAAGTCATTTTAATTTCACGATCAGACATTATGACACAAATGACAAGGCTTCGAGTTGCGATCTTCCTCAGTACAATAGAGAATCAAAGCAGACCAAAATTAACCATGATCCAAAAAGACAATATCCACCCAGAATTCTCTCGCCAGCTAGGCAAGGAGGAGAAGGAATCACTACTCGCTCAGCGAGGCGTGGTGTTGTGGCTCTGTGGTCTCTCTGGCTCGGGGAAATCCACCCTTGCAAATGCGCTCGAACGCTCACTTCACGCTGAAGGGAAATATGTAGTCATCCTCGATGGAGATAACCTCCGCAGCGGGCTGAATGCTGATCTAGGATTTAGCGATGAGGACAGGAATGAGAATATCCGCCGCACTGCCGAGGTCGCGAAGATCCTTAGCAATAATGGCGCCATCGTCATTCTTTCACTGATTACTCCGCAAGAAAAATTCCGCGCCCAAGCTCGTAAGATCATTGGTGAACGTTATCAGGAAATTTATATCAAAGCAGACTTCGAGACCTGCAAGCAGCGCGATGTCAAAGGACTTTACGCCAAACAAGCGAAAGGTGAGATTAAGAATTTCACCGGAGCGGGATCGAACTTCATGGAGCCAGAAAATGCTGATCTCGTGATCGATACTGACGCTCTAACAGAAGAGTCATCACTACAAAAACTCATTGAATTTTACAGAACTACAGACTATGGAAAACTATAATTTAAGTCATCTCAAGCAGCTAGAATCCGAGGCTATCTTCGTCCTTCGCGAAGCAGCCGCTCAGTTTGACACACCAGCCCTACTATTCTCCGGAGGTAAGGATTCTGTCGTAATGGCGTATCTTGCTTACAAAGCATTTTACCCAGCGAGAATCCCCTTTCCACTAGTGCATATTGACACAGGTCATAACTTCGCGGAATGCCTCACATTCCGTGATGCCTTTGTTGAAAAATTTAAGACTAAGCTCGTAGTCGGCAGTGTCCAGAAGTCTATCGATGACGGTCTCGTTAAGGAAGAATCCGGCCTCAATGCAAGCCGCAACGCACTCCAGACAGTGACTCTTCTAAACACGATTGAGGAACATGGATTTGATGCGGCTGGTGGTGGTGGTCGCCGCGATGAAGAGAAGGCCCGCGCCAAGGAGCGTTTCTTTTCACATAGAAATGACTTCGGTGAATGGCAACCCCAGAACCAACGTCCAGAACTCTGGAACATCTTTAACGGCAGAAAACAACACGGCGAACATTTCCGATTCTTCCCGATATCCAATTGGACAGAAATGGACATCTGGCAATACATCAAGGCAGAAAATATTGAACTCCCATCACTCTACTTCGCACGCGAGCGTGAGGTAGTTAAGAGAGGTGGCACCTACCTAGAAGTGAACGAACTCGTGCAGCCACGCGAAGGCGAAAAAGTGGAGACACTACTCACAAGATTCCGCACTATGGGAGACGCTACCATCACGGGCGCTGTCCTTTCAGATGCCTCTGATCTAGATGCTATCATCGAGGAAGTAGCTTCCGCCAGAGAGACTGAACGCGGTAACCGTGCCGATGACAAACGCTCAGAAACCTCCATGGAAGACCGCAAAAAAGAAGGTTACTTTTAACCTCCAAATAGGCTCGCTAGAGCCTAAAAATCATCCCATTAACTACTTACTAATTTACTAATTCACTAACAATATGTCAGACACAACAGGCTATTTAGACATGGACTTACTCCGCCTCACCACTGCAGGAAGCGTGGATGATGGCAAGTCCACACTCATCGGGCGACTCCTCTACGACTCTAAGAACACCTTCGATGACCAGATGGAAGCAGTCGAACGCTCTTCTGCAAAACGCGGTGATGAAAACATCAACCTCGCACTCCTAACAGATGGCCTCAAGGCCGAGCGTGAGCAGGGCATCACCATTGACGTCGCCTACAGATACTTTGCTACCCCTAAGCGGAAATTTATCGTTTCAGACACTCCCGGACACATCCAGTATACCAGAAATATGGTCACCGGCGCCTCGACAGCGAACCTCGCCATCATCCTCGTGGATGCACGGCTCGGAGTCATTGAGCAGACGATGCGCCATGCCTTTATTGCTAGCCTACTCCGCATCCAGCACATAGTGATTTGCGTGAATAAAATGGATCTTGTGGACTTCTCTGAAGAGGCCTTCAAAAAGGTAGTCAGTGATTTTAAGCAGTTCGCATCACGTCTGGAGAACGTCGTCGATGTCAGCTTCATTCCTATAAGCGCGCTGAAAGGTGATAACGTAGTGGATGCTTCAGAAAACATGGATTGGTATAAAGGAACCACCCTCCTCTACCATCTAGAGACTGTTTATGTCGGTAATCAAGAAAACCACGTAGAGGCTAGATTCCCCGTGCAGTGGGTGATCCGCCCGCAGTCAGATGAGTTCCACGACTTCCGTGGATTCGCAGGCAGAGTGGCTGGTGGAGTCTTCAAGCCTGGCGACGAAATCATCGTCCATCCATCTGGCTTCACTACTAAAATCAAAAAAATCTACTCGGCTGACAAAGAACTAGATCAAGCATTCAGCCCACTTTCCGTCACGATGACTACTGAGGACGAAATCGATATTTCCAGAGGAAACCTGATTTCAAAGACTAACAATTTACCAAAGGTAAATCAGAACATCGAGGCGATGGTCTGCTGGTTCTCTGAGAGCTGTAAGTTAGTAAACCGTGCCAAATACATCATCCGCCATACTTCTAATGAAGCTCGCGTGGTCGTTACCGAGGTAAAATACAAAGTCAACGTCAACACCTTGCACAAGGTAGAAGATGACAAAGACTTTAAGCTCAATGATATTGGCAAAATCACTCTCCGCACCTCCGCACCACTGATCTATGACAGCTACCGCAAGAACCGCGCCACAGGCTCATTCATCCTCATCGACCCGCAGACCAACGAAACGATTGCTGCAGGAATGATCGTATAAAAAAATCTCATGCAAGGAATTTGCTATCTAACAGGAGCAGGACCTGGTGACCCAGATCTGCTCACGCTCAAGGCTCATCGCTGCATCCAGCAAGCAGATGTGGTGGTTTTTGACGCACTAGTGAATCCAGAGATCCTTACTTTTGTGAAGGCCGACTGTGAGATGATAGACGTGGGCAAGCGAGCTAAATGCCACACCATGAAGCAGGAGCAGATCAACCAAGTGCTGGTGGAGCGCACCCGTGCTGGGAAGATTGTAGTTAGGCTAAAAGGCGGTGACCCAATGATTTTTGGTAGAGCTGGCGAAGAGGCCGCTGAACTGGCGAAGCATGGACTCAAATTTGAAATCATCCCTGGTATTTCTTCCGCCCTCGCTGGACCGGTATCCGCTGGTATTCCGCTCACGCACCGCAACCACGGTGCACAGCTCACCATTTTCTCCGGGCACGAATGCAACAAGGACTACACTGGTGAAACCGCGCTTGATTATAAGCAACTCGCCACCGCTCCGGGGACGAAAGTCTTTCTCATGGGCGTCTCCTCGCTACGCAGAATCACAGAAAAATTGATTTCTAACGGCGCCCCAGCGGATACACCTATCGCCATGGTGCGCTGGGCGACAATGCCTGAGCAAAAAACTATCCGTGGGACACTATCTACCATTGCGAACATCGCAGAATCGGTTAACTTTGCCTCGCCAGCTGTAGGAATCATCGGAAGCGTAGTGGACGAGATCGATAATTTAACTCTGTCCCAGACAGCAAATAGCTTCAAATCACACATTCCAAATCTCAAATAATTCTTACCATGTCTTCTCTATTAGACCAAAATCAGCAAGCTCTCCTTGAGTCACTCGCCGCCACTCTAACCCCTGCTCAGGCCATCTGGGTCAGTGGCTACACTGCCGCGCTCGGCAGAACAGCAACATCGACAGCAGCATCCGCTCCCGCAGCTAAAAACATCACTGTACTCTATGGTACTGAGTCAGGAAACTGCGAGATGCTTGCTGAGAAAGTCTCCAAAGCAGCCAAGAAAAAAGGGCATAAAGCGAAACTCACTAACATGTCAGAAATTTCTGCCAAAGACCTCGCTGGGATAGACACACTATTCGTGATCATCAGCACTTGGGGAGATGGTGAGCCACCGGAAACAGCCGATACATTTTATAACGAACTCATGAAGGGCGGAATCGACCTCAAAGGAGTTGATTTCTCAGTCTGCGCGCTAGGAGACACTTCTTATGATAAATACTGCCAAACAGGAATAGACATCGATAACCAGCTCGAAAAACTTGGTGGTAACCGCATCGCAGACCGTGTTGATTGTGATGTGGACTTCGATGATGCATTTGCCAGTTGGGAGGCAAACATCTGGGAAAAGCTAGGAGCATCATCCGCGACTGCATTAGCAACAGCTGAACCAGCTCCAGTCAGTGCTGAACCAGCAGTAATATTCGACAAGAAAAACCCTTACCCTGCAGAAGTTCTTGAAAGCGTGCTTTTAAGCGGAGCCTGCTCAGCGAAAGAGACTATCCATGTTGAGCTCTCACTCGAAGAATCTGGATTCCACTACGAGCCAGGTGATGTCCTCTGTGTCATCCCACAGAATGCCGACGAAATAGTAGCAAACATACTCGCAGTTGCAAACATCACAGCGAGCGCTGAGGTCGAACTCAAAAATATCGGTAAAACCACTCTAGGCTATGCACTTAAAAATTACCTAGATATCACGGGTGTCTCCAAGAAAGTGGCCACTAATATCCAAACTCTCAGTGGTTCAGATGATCTTGCCGCACTTATTGCAGGTGAGGCTAAAATAAGCTACAAAGACTGGTGCTACGGCAGAGAAATCATCGATCTTTTAGAATATGTAAAGCTACCAGCAACTCTCACAGCTCAGCAGCTAGTGAATTGCTTCCGCGCACTTCCTCCGCGTCTTTACTCTATTGCATCCAGTCTCAAGGCCCACCCGGATGAGGTTCACCTCACCGTCGCTGCTGTCCGTTATCAAACTTATGACAAGGACCGTAAAGGTGTCGCATCCAGTTTCCTGGCAGACGAATGTAAAAAAGGCACCAAGGTAAATGTTTACCTCCACAAAAACAAAAACTTCCGCCTACCTGAAAGCAACGACACACCAATCATCATGGTGGGACCTGGCACAGGCATAGCCCCGTTCCGCGCATTCATCGAAGAACGTGCCGAGGACGAAGCAAAAGGCGCAAGCTGGTTGTTCTTTGGAGATCAGAAATACAATGAAGACTTCCTCTATCAGCTAGAGTTCCAAGATCACCTCAAGACCGGGGCACTCACTAAACTAGACCTCGCCTTCTCCCGTGATCAACCAGAGAAAATCTACGTTCAACACAAAATGCAAGAATCAGCCGCTGAACTATGGATCTGGCTAGAAAAAGGAGCACACTTCTACGTCTGCGGAGACGCATCCCGCATGGCTAAAGATGTGAATGATACCCTCATAGATATTATTTCAACCGAGGGTAAGAAGACCAAAGAAGAAGCCACCGAATACTTAACCGCACTCAAGAAAGACAAGCGTTATCAGCGCGATGTTTACTAGGCTTCAATATTCAATACTCAATATTTAACACTCAATTCAATATGTCCGACTCAAAGAAACTACACGCCAACGAAGCACTCAAAGAGAATAGCGATTTCCTCAGAGGTAATCTTGCAGAAGAATTTGCAGATACCTCCACAGGTGCCATCTCTGCGGATAATCAGCAGCTCAGTAAGTTCCACGGAATGTATCTCCAAGACGACCGTGATGTCCGTGCCGACCGCCGCAAGCGCAAGCTAGATAAAGCCTACAGCTTCCTCATCCGCGTCCGCATGCCAGGAGGTGTCATCACTCCTGAGCAGTGGCTCAAGATGGACTTCCTCGCAGACAACTACGCCAACGGCACGCTCAAACTCACTACCAGACAGGCATTTCAGCTTCATGGTGTGGTCAAGTTCAACCTCGTCCAGACCATCCGCGAAATGTATGATGTGGCACTGGATTGCATCGCCGCCTGTGGTGATGTGAATCGCAACATCATGTGTAATCCTAACCCGGATCTCTCATCAGCACATGCTGAAACCATCAAACTAGCTGATGAAATAAGCGCGCATCTTCTCCCACAGACTGGTGCTTATAATGAAATCTTCCTCGATGGTGAAAAAGTCCTCAGCTCCGAGCCAGAGGAAGAGAAAATTTATGGAAAAACTTACCTCCCGCGTAAATTCAAAATAGCCATCGCCATCCCACCATCAAATGATGTCGATATCTACGCTCACTGTCTTTCTTTCATCGCCATCATCGAAGATGAAAAAATCATCGGTTACAACGTCTCTGTAGGCGGCGGCATGGGAATGACTCACGGTGCAGAAGAAACCTTCCCGCGCCTAGCAGATATCATCGGCTTCATCACTCCAGATCAGGCAGTGGACGTCTCGGAGAAAGTAGTCCTGGTTCAACGAGACTTCGGAAATCGTGAAGACAGAAAGCAATCCCGCCTCAAATACACCGTAGAAAAAATGGGTGTAGATGGATTCACCGCCAAACTAGAAGAATACCTCGGCTACAAGCTCCAACCGGCGAGAGAATTTGAATTCACAACCAATGGCGACAACTTCGGCTGGTCAGAAAACTCTAATGGCAACGCTAATCTCAACCTCTTCATCCCAGGTGGACGCGTGATAGACACCGCTGACTACCCAATGAAAAAAGGTCTCAGTGAGATAGCCAAGATGCATCAAGGAGAATTCAGACTCACCGCAAACCAGAACCTCGTGATCTCTAATATTTCCCCAGCTAAGCGTAAGGAAATGCAGCCACTACTAGAAAAATACGGCCTCATTACAGCGTTAGAATCATCAGCAATGAGACTCAACTCCATCGCCTGCGTAGCTCTGCCTACTTGTGGACTCGCACTCGCAGAAGCCGAGCGTTACCTACCAAATCTCATTACAGAACTCGAAGAAGTATTAGAAAACTGCGGCCTCAGACATGACGCCATCACTATCCGCATGACAGGCTGCCCGAATGGCTGCGCTAGACCATTTATCTCAGAAATCGGCTTCGTAGGAAGAAACCCCGGAAAATACAACGTCTATCTTGGCGGCGGATTTTTCGGCCAGCGGCTCAACAAAATTTACAAAGAGTCAATTCCTGGGGAAGAAATAAAGCCCCTCCTCACTCCTATCATTGAACACTATGCTAAGGAGAGAAATGACGGCGAACACTTCGGCGACTTCGTCATCAGAGCCGGCTACGTAAAAGCCACTACGGCAGGGAATAATTTCCACGCTATATCATGACCGCAACAACCGATGCCCTAAGCGCTTTTGAAAAAATGAAAGCACCTGAACGTATTCAATGGTTAAACCAAGAATACGGCTCGAGACTCCTGCTCTCATCAAGCTTCGGGATACAAGCCGCGGTGATGCTTGATCTCGTTTCTAAGCATGCACCAGAGATCCCTGTCGTCTGGATCGATACCGGCTATCTCTTTCCAGAGACCTACCAATACGTAGAAGAGCTCAAGCAAACGCTCCACCTGAATCTCAAGGAATACCAGCCACTCATCACCGCTGCGCGCCAAGAAGCCGTCCATGGTAAACTCTGGGAGCAAGGCGAAGAAGGTAATGCTCAATATGGGCTCATCAACAAAATAGAACCGATGAACCGCGCACTTAATGAGCTAAATTCAGATGTCTGGCTCAGTGGACTACGCCGTACTCAGTCCAGCACTCGTGTCCAGCGACCATTTCTAGAACAGCAGAAAAAAACCCTCAAGGCTTATCCTATCCTAGACTGGACCCACGCCCAAGTTCAGCAATACTTCCGCGACAACAATCTCCCCAAGCACCCGCTAGAGGCCAAGGGCTACCAGACTATGGGCGACTGGCACAGCACCAATCCAGTAGCCGAAGGAGAATCCGCAGAAGACTCCCGCCACGGCGGAAATAAATACGAATGTGGCCTCCACCTGAAATCAGAAGCCACGGACTTTCAGATTTAAACGTAATGGCTAATAAGCCTTTAGCGAAAGAAGAAATCACGGCTTGTGTGTGAGGGAAAAAGGTGGATGATAAAGGCAGATGCAGCAAAATGGTATAAATAGTGAGGATATCCTCAGTCAGTGTAAAGAAAGCGGGCTAAGGCGGACTAAGGCGCTTGAGGTGCTAGTGGAGACACTGCTGGAAAAAGACTTACCGATGACGCTGGCAGAACTGGCGGAGCATGCTAGCCTTACTGAGCTTTGTGATAGGGCTACGGTTTTCCGGTTGCTACAGCGCTTGACTGATAAGGGAGTCATTCGTCGATTAGGTCTGCATGAGAGAGCCGCCTATTTTACGTTATTGATCCCTGGAAGGCATCAGGATTTTTTAATTTGCACCACTTGCGGAGACATAGAACCAATCAAAGCTGCCTGCCCGGTACATGCGCTAGAAAGAGAAATAGCAAGCTCTACGGGTTATGCTGATTTGTATCATGAGTTGGAGTTTTTTGGGACTTGCCCACCGTGTAGCGCAAAATGACTTTAAATCATGGATGATGATCAGTTAGTCGATAGTTTTGTTCAGTTTCATGAGGTGGAGAAGAATTCATCACCTCGGACGTTGCGGAATTATTCGCAAGCACTGGCGGCATTTCAACACTTTCTGGGTGATCCATTCCCAGGTTGGAAAAATTGTTCATCGGATGATTTCAGGGCCTATTTATTTCAATGTATGAAGGACGAAGTGTCACGTGCTACGATCCGGCTGCGCTTCGCGGCACTGCGATCATTTTACAAGTATCTGGTGCATCGCCATGGGCTGAGTAAATCACCGCTGAATGATATCCAGCTGCCTAAGGCTGAGCGCAAGCTGCCGGTGATACTAAACCAAAAACAGATTGTAGAGCTACTAGAGATCCCGCTAAAATTAGAGCTCGATAAGCAAGCACCTAGCTGGATGCCTATGCGTGACACAGCTATTCTAGAGTTATTTTATTCTACTGGTATGCGTCTATCAGAACTAACTAGTCTAAACATAGAGGATATGGATACCCCAAATGACTGCGTGAAAGTACTGGGTAAAGGTGGGAAAGAACGCATTATCCCGATTGGGTCTTATGCAATGAAAGCGGTTCAAAAATACCGCAGTGAAGCGGAGCATTACGAAGGCGCGCTCTTCATCTCTAAGCTCCGCAAACGACTATCAACTCGCTCTATCGGTAAGCTATTACACAAGTATCTGGCAGCAAGTAGCATCCCATTCAATGTGACACCGCATAAGCTGAGACACTCATTTGCCACGCATTTATTAGATAATGGTGCTGATCTGAGATCTGTCCAGTCGCTACTAGGCCATGCCTCACTTTCCACCACGCAGATCTACACCCATGTGACCAAGGAGAGACTAAAGGTTGCCTATGATGAATCTCATCCGAGAGCAAAGTAAGCCAAATAGGGCTACCTAGAAGTCTAGGTAGATCTCGGTACGGCGATTTGCTCTTCTGGCCTTCGGATCATCGGCTCCATCTTCTTTGGTGTGCTCTGGTCGTCTTGGCTTACTGAATCCATAAGCCTCGGTGACTATCTGCTCTACTTTTATACCCTGCTTAGTGAGATATCTTTTCACTGAAGCAGCACGCTTTTCTGAGAGTCCTTGGTTGTATTGATCACTACCCTTGCCGTCAGTGTGGCCAGAGAGCCTTACTTTCTTTCTGTTATCAATTTTTAATAACTTAGCAACGATACCTAGCTGCTTTTCCGTCCTTTCTGTTAGGCCATTAGAATCGAAATCAAAGTAGATCACAAGCATGTCTCCTCCATTTGGGCTCTTGATCAGTGGAGTGTAATAGACATCACCACCGGCAGTTCTTTTCGCATAATCTTCTAGTAACCTATCGAGGTTGATCTCATGGATCTGCCACGGCGAGTTAGCATTATCTCTGAGGGTGTTTACTGAGAATTGCGCATCACTGCCATCACTAGCATTCACATTCACATAGAATGCAGATATCAGCTCAGTCATACGTACTGCTTGGAGTGGTTTTTGTTCATTTAGGCGATAGGCTCCGTCTTCGAAGAGGATACAGAGGCCGGCTATCTTTGCATCAGACACATTATCAAAGTCCGCCATCATTCTCGCTTTATAAAAGTTTTGACCGATGAGCGCTTTGAGGAAATTATTAGAGAAAGCCAGCGAGTCCTTCGCCTCAAGCTCAGCATCTCGCTTCTGGATTTTCTCAGTAGTCAGCGCCACACCATTCTCATCCATATTCGAGAGTGGCAGCGTGACCTTGTCTATTTTCCATTTACCGTCCTTCTGTCTAGTGGTCTGAATCTGTATCTTGGAAGCATCACTGAGATATAATGCCCAGCGGGAGGTTTTGCCGGCCTTGATTTCACCGATTAGTTCCATGGCTTTTTCTTCACGGAGCTTCAGCCGGTTTTCTCCATAGAGCTTTTTGAGCTGAGCAAGTTGAGCAATGCTCATCTCTCCATTACCTAGTATTTTCGCCAAATCTTGGATGTCTCTCTCTGAGTCGATCTGAGACATTCTCTTCATGACGCTTGCCACGAGCTCTTCAGGGTCATCAAATGTCATCTCCATCTCTAGCCGATCTGCTTCATCGTCTACTTTAGTCTTCTCAACATCCGCGTCCGCATGCGCGTCTGGGATATCTGTGGATGGCTCAGGGGTGGGCTGAGGTATGGAATCATTTCCAGGATCAGCTTTGGACGTGATTTCGGTAGTGACTGTCTGAGGTTTAACCTGATCATCTGACTTGGAGAAATAAGACAAAACTAAATAAGTGCCCACACCAAAGGTTAAGGCTACAAGACCGAATATGATAGTTTTAGTTAATGGTTGAGCTGACATACCTCGCTAATTTGCATCAGTTAGCGATATTTATCTAGTAATTTATGAGAAAAAACTTCCCTCAAATGCTTTTTCTTTGTCATTTTGTGGTAGAAATTCTATTATTTACAGCATGTTCAATATCGTTATGGTTCAACCCGAGATACCACATAATACAGGGGCTGCAGGGAGATTAGCACTTGCTACGGGAGCCACTCTGCATTTAATCGAGCCGCTAGGGTTTGAGATAAATGACAAGGCGGTTAAGCGAGCCGGGCTCGATTACTGGAAGGATGTATCTGTGAAAACGTGGAGCTCATGGGAGGAATTCGAGACTCAATTAGCCAATGATGCTAGACTATTTATGCTGACAACGAAATCTTCACAACCGTATTGGGGTAAAAAATTTGAACCTGGTGACTATCTCATATTTGGCAGAGAAACTAAGGGGCTCGATGAGGAACTCATCTTGAAGCACGCAGATAATGCGATCACTATTCCCATGACCTCGGGAAGCACTAGGAGTCTAAATTTGGCCACTAGCATCGGTATTGTACTTTACGAAGCTGTTAGACAAAATAGCTAGTATCTGAGATACTTATGATTAAAAAATTTACTCGCTTAGCAAAGTATTTTTGCTTAATTTCAGCCCACTTATGAAACTTTACCGTCTTTCTTTAATCGCTCTAATTTGCGCACTTGTTCAATCTTGTAATGCTCCAATTGTAAGAAATACACTAGGCGCTCCAGCCCGCCTTATTAAGAGCGTCACGGGGCCTATTTTAGGCCCACTATCGGGACGCTAGCTTTCTTATAACAAGTTATGCTTATTTATTCTGCATCTCTTTCTGTAGCATCATTTTTAGCTGCTTAGCTGCCTGTAAAGAAAGCTCCACCTGCCCCGGTGTAATGCGATCACTAACTGATTCATGCGGGTAGGCCATAGCCGGATGTTGCCAGATATTTTCGGTAGCTCGCCAGTTAATTTTATCATTGAGAGAAAAACCTCCACCTGCACGCAGATTAAAAACAGCCTCTAGCTCCTCATCCTTTTGCATAAGGTTGCGCCTGTTACCATCGTGTTCCTTAGGGAGGAAAACGAATCTGAGTGTATTCGGAAATCTTTTCTCACCTGCCAGGCTCTTAATAACCGCGGTAGAAATAGCCAGCAAAGAGGAGCGGGCTACTGCGTTAGATTCATCCAGCTCGATAACCACTACTGTGATGATTTTTTCGTCTTCGCCTTTGATATCGTAGTATCCAAGATTAGAACTATAACCCTGGGTGGGAAGGATTGTGAGGTAATTATTGATTCCTAGAGTGCTAGAAATATGCCGCAGGAAATAGTCAGTGTTTTCATCTTGAGAGAGAAAAATTTTCGCCATATCGTCCTGAAAACTATCTTTATCAAATATCTGGGACGCTCGATATTGTGCAATATCTGTCTTAGCTGCCTCCTTTTTTCTAAAGTTGATATTACTCAAAACAACGCCCAAGCCCAAGCCAATAGGGATGAGCATCAGGATCCACATGAATTTTTTTGCACTTTTTGCGTCTTTGATCTCTTGCCCAGTTTCTGGATTCATGATAATTACTCTTCTATTATAAGTGTGGAAATAACTTCTTTGGCAGCCCTAAGGTGACAGCCGGGATCACCTAGCTGAGAGACCGCTTCTTTCATCTCGGATCTCACCTTCGCGGTATGTATAGGGTCTGTGATAAAAAGTTCTAATGCTTCCTTGATTTGCACTGGATCCGCCTCTCCCTGGATAAATTCATCCACCACTTTCTTACCCGCGAGTATATTTACCAAACCAATATGCTCTATCTTTATCAGCATCTTTCCGAGTAGGTAGGTAGGGAATGCTATCTTATAAACAAGGCAATATGGAAGACCATACCAAGCCGCCTCTAATGTGGCTGTACCACTGGCGATAACTCCACAATGCGCCTGCTGCATAAGCTTATGGCTACCACCATCTGACCGACTAGTGATCTGGATGTAGTCGCCTGTGAGCTTGGCTTTATCGATGATCTTCTGCATCAGTTCAGCAAGCTTCTCGGTGGCTGCGGGGGCTTGAAATCTGAGATTTTCATTTTCGTTGCGCATCCTACGTGCAGCATCCAGCATGACTGGAAAGAGCCTAGAAATCTCACGCTCACGGCTACCGGGGAACAGACCGATAAGGTTCGGATCTCGGGTGACATCTATTTTATTCTCTACTAACTCATCTACGACGGGATGACCTACGAATGTAGTGGAAAGCCCCGAGTTCTCGTAGAGTGGCTTTTCAAATGGCAAAATACACAGCATCTTATCGAGAATAGCTGCCATCTTAGGAATGCGCCCTTTATTCCATGCCCAAACTTGGGGGCTGACATAGTAGATGATCTTGGTGGCCGGAAGCGCCTTACGCACAGCCTTTGCCATTCTGAGATTGAAGCCAGGGTAGTCTATGAGAATGAGTGCATCTGGCTGAATTTGCTTGAGCTCATCTAGCATGGAATGGAACTGTTTCTTAAACCAACGGTAGTGTTTGAGCACTTCTACAATACCCATGACAGCGGCTTTTTCTATCCAGTCACGGATATCACCACCGCCAGCTTGTCTCATTTCTGGACCACCATAACCGAAGAATTCCACCTCTAGATCAACCTTACTCAGCTCAGACTGAATGGCGTGAATAAGCTCAGCTCCGTGGGTATCCCCACTGACCTCGCCTGAGATCAGATAGATCTTCTTCGCTCTCATTTGTATGATATAGAGTATTATGAGAGAAATCTCAACGGAATTATTCTGCTTTTAGAACGGAAGCGAGAAGAACGAGAGTCCGGTGATCGTTTGGGGATGGTTACTTTGCTGATTTCTCTGCTTTCTCTGTTTTCTCTCCTCCTTTAGGGAGAACGTTGGCGATCGCACTTTTATCATATTTGACAAAGACTCCCTCGGAGAGCCTCAGTGAAACTGTATTGTCGCTTATCGCATTTACTGTAGCATGCATACCACCGATGGTGACTACGTTGTCGCCTTTCTTCAGGCTAGACTGGCGCTCGCGGAGAGCCTTGGCACGCTTTTGCTGAGGGCGGATCATCACTACCCACATAATGACGAAGAGTAGGACGAAGAAGATAATTTGGCTCATGCCTGCTGCGCCTTTATTGGCGATAATTTCAAATGTATTTATTGTATTCATTGTATTATTGTTGGTTGTAACGTTTTGTAAATTCTGATTTGAAGGTCGAGAATGTGCCGTCTTCGATGGCTGCTCTCGCACGCTCCATGAGACGTAAATAGAAATGCAGATTGTGGAAAGAAAGCAACCTCAAAGCTAACATTTCCTTCGCTCGCCACAGGTGACGGATGTAGCTACGCGAAAATCTCGCCACGCTTGGGTGGGTAGTCTCAGTGAGCGGACGCTTATCCATCTCAAATTCCTTATTCTTAATATGTATAGGCCCCTCATCTGTAAAGGCTAAGCCGTGACGCGCCACGCGCGTGGGCATCACACAGTCAAACATATCCACACCCCTAGCGATCATTTCTAGCATTTGCGGAGGCGTGCCCAGCCCCATGGCGTATCTTGGCTTATCTTCAGGGAGAAAAGGCACGGCATTATCGATAGCACGGATCATTTCATGCTCAGGTTCACCTACGGAAATACCGCCTACAGCGTAACCATCAAAACCTAGTTCTACTAGCTCGCGAGCAGACTTCTCACGGAAATCCGCGTAGACACTACCCTGCACAATACCAAAGTGCATCTGTCGGCCAGTGCCAGATTTCGGCTCATGCTGCACAACCCATTCCTTACATCGTTTCGCCCAGCGGGTGGTTAGTGAGAGTGAGTCTAACGCGTATTTCTCCTCACAAGGGTAAGGTGGACACTCGTCAAACAACATCGCTATATCACTCCCGAGAACAGCCTGTATCTCCATACTAAGCTCTGGCGAAAGCATCATTTTAGAGCCATCTAAATGGTTCTGAAAGCTTACTCCCTCTTCAGTGATTTTACGTAGTTTAGCCAACGACCATACCTGAAACCCGCCAGAGTCCGTTAAAATAGGCATATCCCAATCAATAAATTCATGCAAGCCACCAAACTCACGGATCACATCTAGCCCGGGCCTTAAGTTCAGATGATAGGTATTTCCCAAAATAATCTGCGAATCCATCGCCACTAGATCATCTGGGTGCAGCGTCTTCACAGAGCCCTGCGTTCCCACAGGCATAAAGATAGGCGTCTCTACGACCCCGTGCGCAGTGGTAAGCCTCCCGCGCCGGGCTTTCGTCTCAGAATCAGTTTTTAATAGTTCGAACACTGGGTCTTGTTACACAGGAATTTCGACCATGAACAGCCACATTTGTAGAATCTGCATAATTTAGAGTATTTTTTCTTTCTCTCCCGGCTCAGTTTACATAGTCTATTGCCAAGAAACAAATCACTATGCCTAGAATCATCATTACAGAGCCTGGTAAAACGCCTCAGCCATATCGTCTCAAAACCGATCGTATTATTACTAAGATAGGACGCGGGGAAGATAACGATATCATCATTACTACAGGTTCGGCCTCCACATATCATTGTAAGATGAAGCGTATCGAGGGTGGATTCATACTAGCGGATAACAATTCCACGAACGGTATCAAGCATGGAAACACTCAATATTCGGTCATTGATCTCGCGGATGGTATTACAGTGCAGATCGGTGATGATATTAATATGGAGTTTACTCTCAGTGAGGATGAGAAGGATATTCTAGCGCACGAGGATTTTGAGCCGCAGCAGAAAGCAAGCTTTCCTAAGTCTAAAAGTGAACCTGAGCCAATAATAGAATCTTCGGTAGAAGAAGATGATGATGACGCTATCGTTCTGGAAGAAGCAAAATCAATTACTAAATCTAATAATGATTCTTCAAACGATGATCCTGAAGCATCCAAACCTAAGCTACAAACAAATGCAGCCTCAGCTAACCCCCTAGCCGTTAGCAAGCCAGCCGTTACTCAAACTAATTCTAATTCAAGCTTAAGCTTCATTATTTTCGTAATTCTCGCTATCCTTTTCTTTACTAGTGGACTAGCTGTAAGACATTATCAAGATCACAAAACCTTTATATTCTCCAAGTAGTCAATTTTTTTTACTTAGCGCACGGCGTATCCCTTCAGCTTTATGAAGCGTCTCCTCATACTCAGCCACTGCATCTGAATCCGCCACGATACCGGCACCCACGTGATAGTGTAAATCATCGCCTTCATGGACTAATGTACGAATCACGATGTTGAATTGGCTCACTTGATTGAACCCAACATAACCGACTGCTCCTGTATAAAGCCCCCGCTTTTCTACCTCTAGCTCATCAATTATTTCCATGGCTCGTCTCTTGGGTGCACCCGTGATACTCCCACCCGGAAAACATTTCTCTAAGGCCAGCCAGTGATCCACATCACCTCTCAGCTCTCCACTCACCTTTGATACAAGGTGATAGACGTGCTCTAACTTTTCTAACTTTAACATTTCGTCTACTTTCACACTTCCGTATTCACAGATTTGACCCAAGTCATTACGTTCTAAATCTGTGATCATGATAAGCTCCGATCTCTCTTTGGCAGACTCTAATAGCTCCCTAGCTGATGCTTCATCTCGCTGATTATCTTTAAATCGTGGTCGAGTCCCTTTGATCGGCCGCGTTTCTATTCTCCTCCCATCCATCTTAAGGAATGTCTCTGGTGAAGAAGATAGCACCTCTCTGTCTTGCAGGTTCAAGTATGCTGACATCGGTGCCGGGGAGACTTCCCTCAATATATTATAGAGAGAAAATAACGAGCCAGTGATGAGCTTAGCGCTAAACTTCTGAGTTAGATTCACTTGATAAATATCTCCTGCACGGATGTATTCTTGAATACTATGCACCCCAGAAATATAATGATCCCTAGTAGTATGTGCCATGAAGTCACTAACCTCAAAGTCTAACAATTCACCATCTAACAATTTCCCAGAAAGACTACCCACCTCAAACCACTGTGCTTCATTATGATCAAAAAATAGGCCCGATTCATAAATTCCAAAACAGAAATCACCATCATAATCAATCCAGCCAAATGCACCTCCCACAGGAAGTGAAGAGGAATTTAAACAAGTGTACTCTTCCATAACTGACCTCAGATCTGAGAAATCACACCCCTCCCCCTTGATGATCTTTACTGGCTCAGCGGTAACAATGGAGACTGTTTTACGACTACTCTCTGGCAAATTCCCCGAACTATCAAAAAAAATTAATCCTTCAAGGTGCGACAATTTCCTAGCAACCTCAATTGGCTGTAGATCTAACTCTATTTTTCTACAAGTAAGTTTCTTCATCTCCTCTCTTAACTCCTCTATCAAAACCTCTCTGGGTTCTGCTCCTTATCGTAGTCTATCCTATCAGCTAGATTCCTCGCTTTCACTCGGTGATCCCGCTTGGCTCTTCGCTCCACTAAGATCTGACGCTTCTTTTGCCTCTTCTTCAAATCCTTTATCTCCTCTTCTAATTTCAGGAAACTTTCATACCGTCCCACATCCAGGCTCCCATCTTCCACCGCAGATCTGATTGCACAGCCTTTATCCATACCATGCTTACAGTCATGAAACTTGCACTCACTCGCCACCTGCTCAATATCCGAGAAGCTCTCGCGCAGCGTCGTCTCATCCGTCCACATCTGCACCTCTCTTATACCTGGATTATCAATAAGAATCCCACCACCTTCAAGCACCATCAGCTCTCTTGCCGTTGTTGTGTGTCTACCTTTCCCTGTGACCTCATTCACATCGCTAACCCATTGCCACTCCTCACCGAGCAGCTGGTTTACAAGTGTGGATTTCCCCACTCCGCTTGATCCCACTAGCGTGATACTCACCCCCTTCTGAAGATAGCTTTTTAGGACTCCTAGTCCTTCATTTTTTACCGCACTAGTAATAAATACATCTGCATTATTACTAAGTTCAGAAATTTCTGCCCTAGCCGCCTCATTCACATCATCTGGAAAAAGATCGCTCTTATTTACTAGCACTACGGCCTTTGCACGGCTTCTCTCTATAAGCATGAAGTACCTCTCCAAACGGCGTGGATTAAAATCTGCACCAGCATCAGTGACCACTACCACAACGCTCACATTTGCTGCCATCACCTGCTCCTCACTGCTCTTACCCGGTAGTTTCCTAGAGAAACAGGTCTGTCTCGTCAGCCTGGCTCGTATGACCGTTTCCTCACCCTTATCGCCCACGTCAAGCGCCACCCAGTCACCCACTGCTGGGAGTGCCGCATTGGATTCTGCATTGTGAAAAACTTTCCCACCCATGATGACTTCTAACTCATCGCCTCCTTCAAGCAGAGCACCATAGGTAATTTTATTATCGCGAATCAACCTAGCAGGAACCCAGCCCATGGCAGTGAAGGGCTTAAACTCTGCGGAATAATCTGCGTTCCATCCTAAATCTTCTAACGTCATCTGGGCAGACTCTATCCTAGTAAGCTGAAAAAACAATAGATTCTACCGCTTCTGCTAACTTAACTCGCTGTAGCTTGCCCATCGCATTTCGAGGGAAATTTGGAACCATAACAGGCTCTTCGAGATGATGTAACCCACTCCAAGCAAGATTCCGAATCGGATCAATCATTGAGGCCTGGTCAACCACAGGAAATAATTTCATCCCGCGGCGTTCGTCAGAGAGAGGGATGAGGTAAACCTCATACTGAAGAACTTCTGTTAGACTCTTTTCTAAAGAAGAAACATCCACTAACTCACCAAGAATCTTCACCTGTTGATCAATACGCCGTAAAAATTTCATCCCCATCTTCCCATCTATTTCTATAAGATCAGCAAGATCGCTAGTCGTAAACCAGCCATCTACCTTAGGGTCTATGAACTCAAAGTCGCCCAGACTACCAACTAAATAACCTTTAAATAAGCAATCACTCTTCAGCTCCAAGACACCCTCGTCACTCAAGCGTGCCTGCCAGCTATTAATAATATTCAGAAAACCACTGCCGGTAAGTTCCCCAGTAGCGATTTGAGAACCAGTTTCAGTCATTCCGTAACTCTCCTTAATTGGCCATCCTAGCTTGCCTGCTCCGCTCTGCAACTTAGAATCTAATCTGCCTCCACCTACCACAACCACTCTGACGCAATCTGGGCAAACAAGCCCTTGAGCCACAATATCTACCAGTTGCGTTGGCACAAGTGAAAGAATACTCACTTTATTCTCAGTAAGAAAATCAACACAACAACGTGCAGACCATCCCACAGTGAGAGACACAAGCTGAGCTCCAGTCAAATGCGCCCGTGCTACAACTCCCAGCCCTCCCACATGATAAGTAGGCAGGACCAAACCCAAAACATCATTTTTCGTCACCTCGAGATGGGCATTTACCAGAGCGGCATGCTTGATTAGTCCTTGCTTTGAATGCACAACCCATTTTGGTGGCCCCGAACTACCAGAAGACTTGATCAGAAAGCATGATGATACCCATTCTAATAAATCACTCCCTAAATCTAAGCCATCAACTGCAACCACCCCTTCCTCTGCCGATAGACAATACGTCACATCATTTTCTAATCTCTCCTGCCATAGTATCGCATCAAAATATGACTTTGCCTTCATACTCTCACTATAGCCAATAAAAAAGCCGATAAGCAACCACGCTTATCAACTTTAAATAAATTTTCAGCTCAGAATCTATGTGATTTTGACCGTCACTGGAGCATTTGGGTTCCCATATTAAATCAGCTTACGCCACAGTAGTGAGAAACATGAAATAATGATGATAAGTTTCATGATCAATTGCTCAAATGAAAATTACTGCCCTCTCCAGTTTTTCTCTTTCAGAGTAATCTGATCATTTACATAAACTTTCTGCACCATGTCGGCAGGTACCCTCATATCATATTTGTAGATTTTTCCATTTCTGAGAAGCTCAACACGGTTCTGCGCTGCGAAGGTTGTAGGCCCCGCTTGGGATACCACATCGATCAGCCTCAATTCAGGTCTATAAGGTTGTGGTCCAGGACGTCCCACTTGACCAGAAACCGTGAGGAATTTCTGAATTTTATCAGATGTTATTTTATCCCTCTTCTTCGCCTCCTCATTCTGCTCATACAAACTCTGAATAGAAATAGTTGGTGTTGTATAAATCTGAGCATTTCTATACGCGGCTTCAATACGCCTTGCTAGAGATGTCGTAGATAAACCACTAGTGCTAATCGGTGTATTCGTTAGATAGGGCAGAAATACTTCATTAGCCGGAGACACTTGGTAAGCACCGTTAATTTGAGCCTGCTCTTCTTGAGGCACTCCTTTTATCATAATAGTGAGCGTGTCACCCTTAATGATTTTCGCCTGAGCAAAAGATGCTATCATCAGCGTTAATAGTAGTATTAGTTTCATAATTTTATAATCTATTTTGTATTATTGGTTTTTCTGCTAGTAGAGATCATTATCATCCTTAGCAGTCGGATCAGACGATTTACTTACTATTCTTTCTGGCGTTTCTAATGCCTTTGCAGATGTCTTATCCTTATCTATTTCAGATGGAGCATAGTAGGTGTAGTAACTCGTGTAGTACTGGTATTGGCTATCACTTCTAATATCAACGTTATTGAGCACTACTCCTAGAACTGTTCCGCCTACGTTCTCGACAGCTTGCTTCACTCTCATAAGCATATTTCTAGGCAGCTTACGATGCTGAACAACAATCATTGTGAGATCCACCTCAGACGCTAAGACTGAGGCATCACTGACACCGAGTATCGGCGGTGAGTCAATAAACACAAGATCAAAGCGCTGCTTCACATCTTGCACCATCTCAGACATTCTTCTAGAGTTCAGTATCCCAGCCGCATCAGCAGGCAGAATACCAGAAGGCATGAAGAAAAGGTTATCAACCGGTGTCTGAAGAATCACATCCTCCAGAATTAAATCGGTAGTTAGGTAATTTGTTAGTCCAACTGTGTTATTGATATCGAAGAATGTGTGAAGTCTAGGACGTCTCAAATCAGCATCAATCATCAGTGTGGAATACCCACCCTGGGCACAGATGTAAGACAGGTTCACTAGTGTGGTAGATTTACCTTCGCCAGCTCCACCAGAAACAACTGTGATCGCGTTATCATCTGGATTCTTTCTATTGAACTCAATATTAGTTCTAAGAATTCGGTAAGCCTCCGCATCTGGGCTAGCCCCAGCTTGCCTATGCAGGATTCCAACATCTCTTGGAACAACTGCAAGAACCGGCACCTGAAGGTATCTCTCTACATCTTCAAGGGACTTTACTGATGTATCCATGAACTCTAGCGTGAATGCAATGCCAATACCAAATATCAGTCCTGCTACAGCACCGAGTGCCATGTTTAGCGTCCAGTTCGGAGAAACATACTCCTCAACGTCAGGAGTCGTTGCGAATTCGTGAAAAACAAGTGGATCTCTCTCAAGGTCTTCACCAATAGCTTCAGTAAATTCAGCCTCTTTGATGGAATCTAGAATAGCTAACTCTCTCTCATAGTCTTCACGCACTTTACCAAATTTCGTTTTCTCTTCAGCACTTAACATCAGGTCATCTTCTTCTTTATTGCTATCCACTCGGAGTTTTTCAACGTTCTCATTAAAAACCATGAGGTCTTGAGCTAGTTTTTGTCTAACGTTAACGACTGATCTAGCTAACCTTTCATCAATTTCGTTAATACTTACATTTAAAGTTTTAATTGTTCTGTGATTAATTCCTAACCCACTAGAAAGTGCGCTTGTTTTACTCTGTTTGTAACCACTTAATTGGTCATAGTCCGTTTTCAATACCGCTGCCTCAGATCTGCCTGAGGCCATCAGTGTGACCATCAGTTGTTCGTCGCCCAAGCCATTGAGTGAGCTTACAAACGATTCTAATTCGTCTTTAGTTCTCTTTGCTTCTTCATAAGCTTGATTTGATCTATCATACTCATTCGCATCTGAATCTCTATTTGCGTATAGCCTCGCGTCTTTCCCGTGGTAAGGAATTTGTAACCTTTTCGATAATGCGTATAATCTCGTTCTATGATCTTCGACCTTATCTTCCTGTATCCTTCTCTTATCTTTAAATACATTAATAGCTTCTAACCTCCGCTTATCTAGGCTATCGGATCTTCTCTGACCGTAGGATTTAGCCACTTGGTCAGCAATCAACTTCACATCTTCACGCTTTCCATGCCGAACTGAAATTTCAATCAAATCAGTTCCTCTTTCTTGGGTAGTATTTACTATTCCAGATAATATTGTAAGCGTATCCTTCTCTCTCATCCCCCATCTTCGAGATAGCTTGAGCTCTTCATTCACTTTCTTCAATGTCTCTTCAGACTTAATAATAGCAAACTCAGTCTGCAAGAACTGACGAGTATTCATCATCCTAGCATTATCACCGACTGCAAGAGCTGTGGTTTTTTGACCGTAGGGATTGATCTGAACTAATACTCTACTTTCATACATTTTAGGCATGACATAGGTAATTACTGCCGCTGTTAAGAGTACTAATATAAACGTAAGAATGATCATCCCATATCTATTTTTCACTACCTGCCAGTAATCAATAGCGTGTAGGTTTGCCTCACTCGCGTTAATGTTATTGTTTGTTTGCATTATATTTTTTATGGAATCTCGTTCTATTGACGAAAATATTAATTTAGACATTAAAAAGCCTTCACCATGTATTGACACAGTGAAGGCTCAAACGTTCAGATATTTCGATACTTTATTAGAATGTATAATTCGCGCCAACCTGAAAGCGAGTACGATTAAAGTCTCTGTTAGGAATAACAACCGCGTCTGCATTGGTGTAGTTGAGAGATGCATTTAATGAAAAAGCATCATTTATCATGTAAGTAGCTCCCGCATAGATATTAAATGTATCTGTTTCACCATCGGGATTCGATGGTGCATCTTTGAAATCAGACGAATTATAATTTGCGCCAGTAGTAAGAGTTACTTTACTGGACAGGGCGTAGTCAACAGCGGCTCCAAAATTAAGGTTTATCTGATCTTCATATCTCTGACCATTGAACACCCCATCAGTATCCTGTTGTGAGTAGCGAGCAAAAATACGCGTTTTGAACTGACTATTAACTTTGGATATGTAACTTATATCACCAAAAGCATTATTCCTATCACTGAATTGAGCTCCAACTTTAACTACAACTCTTGAATTATCTGTGATACGATAATCAACTCCAACACTCGAAGTTATTCTATCATTATCATTCGTAGCATGATCTATTTTTGAATAGTTGACTTCAGCGGTTAGCGTGGTTTGAAAGCTAAGCCAGTAGCGGAACTCATTATATACTGAGAAATTGTCTACATCCCGGTTACTACCATCATAATTAGCGGTTGAATAACTGATGCCAGTATAAGTACCGAGACGGTCTGTCCAGCGGTAACCAATAGAATTGTCAGTAGTGGCATAGGTGTATTCTTCTAGCTCACGTGAGGCTACCACTCCGTAGAAATTGCCTAAGTCTAAACCATAGTTGATATAGTTACGGCTTATTAGACGAACTCTGTCGTTGATTCTGTGGTTTAGATTTAGCTGCAACCTACCGTTATAATCAACATCATTTGGCACTGCATTATTTTCGTAATAGGTGGCACCAACAGTGGCGCTAAGATCCCATGACGTTTGCTCATCACGAACCGCTAGGCTAGCTCCTAAATTAGCTCGTGAGTATGCGGAACCTACCCCAGAAGTACTTGGAGATGTAGGATTCACGTTGTCGTCATATCCAAATGAAGTTTCTAACGTGTATTTAAGAGGTGATGATTCTTTCTCTTCAGAAATTGGATTAACATTAAACAATCCTTGTGCACTTGCTACTCCTGTGAGTAATGCCGTTATGGTTGTGTATTTAATTAGATTCATATTTTTTGTGTATTTAATGAGATTCATATTTTTTGTATAAATGGATAGAAATTAAGATTAATTCGTTGAGTACCCATTACCAGGAATACTAAAATAACCACCGCTTAGCTGACTCACTGCATCCTTGAAACTTTTAATAGCTTCATTAGCTGAGGTGTTATCAGCAGCTGTATCTAACCTCATATGGAAAGCGTAAAAAACCTCTGAGATTGGGTTGCTTAAGATAGATTTAAATAATAAGTTTCTTACCTGCGCTGACAATTTACGAACCTCCCCGATAGTCAACTTCCCGTCATTATTTTTATCCGCTTTAGCAAAGAGTTCACTTTTACCGTTAGGGATTTTATTGGCCATCACTACCATAATCTCAACATACGCGTCTGGAGCTACGGCGAGTGCATTATTAACGATTAGTGAAATTTTCTTTGGAGCCGCTTCGATAGCCTGCTCTACAATTTGCGCTACGAGCTTCTTATCTGCTTCTGTGATAACAATAGCCGCCTTAACGACTTCACCTGCACAGGCTTCATTAGCGGCAATTTGCTTAGCTACGATAACAAGAACAAGCTTTGGCTTTGCTGTAATTGCTTCGGCAACTTGCTTTGAGATCACCTTACAATCTGCGGCGGCAGCTATTGGGGCTGCTACAGCGAGGACAGCACCTACAAGTGCGAATTTGAATGTATTTATCATAATTATATTTTTGGGGTTGCGGTTGGTTATTACTTTTTCGAAATATCTGCACCTGTCATGACCGCTTTTACATATCTTAACGATATAACAAAAAACGGCTTTTAAATGCATCTATATCTATATTATTCAGATTTTGAGTGTTTAAGCAACTATTTTCTGTGATTTCAAAATTAGTTTATTTGCCTGCCAAGTCATAGTTTTCCCCTCATAACCGACAAACCCACTGATATTAAAGTCCTGTAGGATGATCTACAAAGTAGTCACAAAGTAAATATTTCGTCTTCAGAACCTCAATTAACTTAAGAACTCCGAAGGTTTCTGTCGCATAATGCCCTCCATAGATCACATTCATACCTAGTTCTTCTGCTAAAGGATAACTCCAGTGCGGCCCTTCCCCCGTGATGAAAGTGTTAATTCCAGAGTCCGCCATCGCCCTAACTTCTGAGCCTGCGCCACCAGTAATAACACCCACCATCCCCACGCTGTTAGATTTTCTCCCGTGACAGAAATTAACATTGCCTCCAACCGCTAGTCTCACTCTCTCTACTAACTCATCTAGCGATAAATTCATATCCTCCTTGAGACCTAACAACTCACCTTTCCATGGATGAAATTTCTCTGTATCGTGCATCCCTAATTTCTCACAAAGTAATACGTTATTCCCCCATTCATGATGAATGTCCAATGGAATGTGCGCACTGTAAACTGCCATATTAGCATCCATCGCTAACTTGAGCTTTTCATACTGACTACCGACTACTTTCTGGGCGCCATGCCAGAACATACCATGATGCACGATCAGTAAGTCTGCTCCAGCAGCGATCGCCTTCTTGAGCACAGGTAATGAAGCATCTACCGCAGCAGCGACCTTCGTCACACTGCCATCATTCTCTAACTGCAATCCATTCAGTGCCCCTGGGTAGTCTGGAACTGATGCGATCCGCAACTCTGTATCTAGATATCTAACTATTTCTTCTAATTCTATCATAATATTATCTTATTTATTATAAATTCATGCAGATCACTCGCCATGACTATATTCCAATGACGCATCTCGCCACCGAGCGACAAACTCATTTCAGATGCGTGCAGAGCGTGCCTGGGTATCATCAGATCATGCTTCATTTCATCATCCATCCCGGCCTCAATGAACCTTAAATAGATCTCCTCATTAGCGCCATAAATCTTATCCCCAACTATTGGAAATCCAGCATGCGCTGCATGCACCCGGATCTGGTGCATACGTCCTGTCTGTGGGCTCACTTTTAGCAGACTCATTTTTCGGCCTAATATCTCTACTCGCTCTTCTACCCTTATCTTAGTCACGCATCGCTTGCCCGATTCATGCACCATTTGCTTCACATAAATCCTACTTTCCTCCACCTCTCCTTTTCGTAGTATCGCCGCGTCGATAATTTTCTCATCCCAATCTGGCCAGCCATGCACTAAAGCAATATAACCCTTGATTACCTCGCGCCTCTCCATCGCCCTCCCCAACTCCCTCGCCACGCTCTTATTAGTAGCCATCAGCACTAGTCCACTCGTCTCTCGGTCCAATCTATTAATAATGCTCAACCTCGCCCCATTCGCTATTTCGTAGGATAATAATTCTTCTACACCACCTAATAAAGTAGGTTCATCACCCCTGTCATTTGCTGGATGCACTATTAATGGCGCACCTTTATCCAGCATGATCCAGCCGTCGCCTTCGTCCACTACCGTAAATTTCTCTTCAACCGCAATCACCCCCCTGTAGAAATCTTTACCCATTTACCGTCACCACTATCTCCCTATGGTGGCTTGCCCGCCTGTGCTCGAATAAGAATATACCTTGCCATGCACCAAGCATCATTCTTCCGTCCCTCACTGGCACCGTCTCACTGCTCCGCGTCAGCGCCATCCTTATGTGTGATGGCATATCATCTGGCCCCTCGCAGGTATGCTGAAGGTAGGGCAAGTCCTCCGGAACCAGCAGATCAAAATAAGCCTCCAGATCTCGACATGCCGTAGGATCAGCATTCTCCATCAGCACCAAGCTAGAGCTAGTATGTCTATTGAAAATATTGACCAAACCCTGCCGCACAGCGCTCTCAGCCACCAGACTCTCTACCTCTGCCGTCAACTCATACAGCCCTTTACCTCGGGTTCCTACCTCGATCGTCTTCATGAAAACCATTGTTAACAACTTTATTTAAAAGATTAGTCCTTGTCCAACCTATTCATTATTTAGTTTAGCTAAACTAAGTAAAATTCTTGATTATTGTAGCCTCTTATCAAAAACAACCCCTCACCAGCAAAACCCTTACTAAATTATAAGAAAAAAGAACATTTAAAGCTTGTTACCCTACCCTAAAATTTAATAAATCTTAGGGCTGTTCTAAATAATAATAGCAATTTCTAACATTCCATGATATGCTTAACGACGTTATGGCAATTACGAAAAGAACACGTTTCTCACGTCGCGTCCCAGATCATGTGACAGATGAGATCGTTCACGTATTAGGAGACGACGACAGTTTCTTCGGTTTCAATGATCTCTTCGAACTAGTATTCGAGAGACTCAAAGAGCGCAACGCAGTAAGCGGCGGCGAAGAAATGCTACGTCTCAGAGCATATGAGAAACTACAAAACCTCGTCACACGTGGCATGGTAGAAAAGCAAGGCAAAGAATACAAGGGCCTAGCTAGACTTCCAGAAGCACACAGCACATTCGAGGCTGAATAAATAAGATTCCGCATTTTTATGCTGGATATCATATACAACTAACCTTAAACCTTAGCCCGTGTCGCACATAGCAACACGGGCTAAATTTTTAGAACCATTACCATTTAAAACAATACCACTATGCTAGAGCAATACTTACCTGTAGTCTTCCAGACAGTCATCGCCATCGGATTTGCAGCCATCGCACTGGGACTCAGCGTCCTACTTGGCAAGAAAGGTCGCAAAGGCGGTGCTAAAGACACCGTCTATGAATGCGGCATGCTCCCCGTGGGTGATGGCTCACCCAGGTTTTCGGTGAAATTCTATCTCGTCGCCATGCTCTTTGTCCTCTTTGATATCGAGGTAGTCTTCATGTACCCATGGGCACTCCAGTTCAAGGAACTCATCGCCATCAACGCCAATGCACTTTGGTCCATGTTTGGTTTCGTAGGCATCCTTACCGTCGCTTACGTTTATGCGCTCCGCAAGGGTGCACTTAGCTGGAATAATTAATTACATACCCTACTCATTCTCATCTCCACATTCACCTCATCAGGTGGTTCTTAAGAAGGATTAGTCGATGAAGCAAACGTTAGTGATTCTCATTCTGCACTCGTAAAGCAGCACCCTTCAGAAGCTTCAAAAGCCATCAGCTCAGCGCCCGGATTTTTTTTGAAATCAATTCAGAAAGAAGATGATAGATAATTTTCAATATTGAAGTAACGTATCAACAAATATCTACAAATTCATCCGAAATGCACTCGAAACTCACATCACAAAGCAAGCTCGCCAAGTTATTATTAGTATTGCTCACAGCCACGGTATTCAGCCATGTAACCACACTCGAGGCGGCTGAACCCATAAAAGCTAAGACAGCCGATCAATTAGTAGAGAAAATTTTCGAAACTAGCATGATTTCGCCCCCTTTGGCAAATTTCCATCTGAACCTAAACTACACAGCCTCAGAAGAATCTTCCCTAAAAATAGGCGATCACTACCTACAGCCTCTTCCACTTGGCAAACACAACGTTAAGCTCAAGCTACAGCAGTACAAAAATGGCCCCTCACTCATCTCAATCCATATGGATGGTGAAAGCCTATTTAAGAACAAGGTGATTAAGCTCAGTGGCTCTTCGCCACAATATTTTCGGGCGAAGCCGAATGAATTCCCCCTTGAAGGAGACTTCACCATTTTCACAACCTTTTCTGTAAAGGAAGATGGATCACTTTTCATGCGTGGTGATACATCTGGAAAGTGGAAGTCTGGAGCCAAAACTTTAGCAGTCGAAAACGGGAAACTCATCTACGATGTAGGCTGGGTCGGTAGTATAAAATCGATGAAAAAGGTAACTGATGGAAAAGATCATTTCGCTGTCGTGCGCTCACGAAATGGCGTGACCGAGCTCCATCTCGATGGCAAACTGATAGGAAAAAACGAGAACCTGGCGGTAAAAGACACCGCAGGCCATCTGTTCCAGGTGGGCCACGGGACTAACTTTGTAAGAAATCTAAGCAACGGAAAAGTCACCAATATCCGCTACTGGAAACGCAGTATCTCTGACAAGGAACTCACAGACTTAGGTGCCGGAAAGCCAGAAAAAGTAAACACGGTTGATAGCGCTTGGGCTCCTGAAATTGAAGAAATCGATCCTTCTTCAAATTGGCTCAGAGGTGAGCAGGTAAAACTAGCTCTACCCCAGACTGGCGTGATTGTTCACTCCGCAACGATACAGCCTCTGGACCTGACTGACCATGCCAAATTAATCAACGGACTAAATGTTAAGTCACTCGCCCATGGAAAAGAAATTTATACCACTCTCTGCGCCACTTGTCACGGCGACATGGAGAAGGAGGGAAGTCTCCCAACCGCCATGCGCTTTCATACCGGTGAATTTAAAAATGGTAGTGATCCCTACCGGATGTTCAAAACCCTGGAAAAAGGATACGGAATGATGGTTCCCCAGACTCAATACACGGCTGAGCAAAAATACGCCGTAATTCACTACATCCGTGAGACCTTCCTAAAGAAACACAACCCATCTCAGTATGTAAATACTGACGATAATTACTTAGACAGCCTACCACTTGGGATTCATAAAAAAGCTGTTAAGCAAAAGGTTAAGCCGAACACCAAGCCTTATCTAGAAATGGACTACGGACCTTACATGATGGGAACCTTTCAGATAGATAAAAACATCAACAACACAGCCCAAAAAGGAATCATGATTCGACTAGACAAGGGAGAAGGCGGAGTGACAAAAGGCAATAGCTGGATACTCTATGATCATGACACCATGCGCATCGCCTCCGCCTTTCAGGGTAGCTTTGTCAATTGGAAAAGCATCGCATTCGATGGATCTCACGGCACTCACCTCTCCACTACCGGTGAACCGATCCTCACTAATAACAACCAACCAGCTTGGCAGAATCCAGTAACTAAGGACTGGAAAGACCTCAGAGTCATCGGCCGAGACGGAAGACGCTATGGACCACTACCTAAATCCTGGGTAAACTACAAAGGGCTCTACAAGAATGGCAATGACATCATCGTGAGTTACACCGTAGGGAAGACTGATATTAAAGAAAAAGCTAGCCTCCTCAGTGACCGTATCTTTATCCGCCAATTACAAGTTGGCCCAAGAAATCAAGAACTGATCACCCTACTAGGTAAACAATCAGAAAAGCTCAGCTTTGCACTCAATGCCTCCGCCACTGAAGCTGGAGTCACTATCAAATCAAAAGAGGGAACCCTCTACCTCCATATCCCAAAAAGCACTCATGGCATCAATATTATGCTTGGATTTGCCGAAATGAACGCTGAAGAAATAAAATCCTCCCTGCCAGAGCCATTAAACTTAGAAGCCCTCACCAAAGGCGGCGCAGGTCAATACCAACAAACCATCACCACACAAGGAACCCAAGCTCAAGAAAAAGCCGGCTCACCATTCTTAGCCGACGAAATGACCCTACCAACCATTGATTCATCACCCGGGAAAGTCTGGATGAGACTGGGAGGCTTCGACTTTTTCCAAAATAATCCTGACCGGGCCGCAGTCTGCACCTGGCAGGGAGACGTCTGGTTAGTCGATGGCGTCGCTGGTGACCTTAGTGAACTTAAATGGAAACGAATCGCTACAGGACTATTCCAGCCACTCGGTCTTAAGATAGTGGACAACAAAATCTACGTTACCTGCCGTGACCAACTCGCCAGACTTCACGACTTTAATGGCGATGAGGAAATTGATTTCGTAGAAAGCTTCAACCACGACCATCAAGTCACCGAGCACTTCCATGAATTTGCCATGGGACTACAGACCGACGACCAAGGAAATTTCTACTACGCTAAATCCGCACGTCACGCCAAAGTAGCCGTCGTCCCTCAGCACGGCACACTGCTTAAAATAGCAGCCGATGGCTCCTCTACAGAAATTATAGCCACCGGATTCCGCGCCGCCAACGGCGTCTGTATGAATCCAGATGGAACCTGGATCGTCACTGACCAAGAAGGACACTGGAACCCTAAGAACAGAATCAACTACGTTAAAAAAGGAGGCTTCTACGGTAACATGTATGGCTACCATGATGTCACTGACGCATCAGACAGCGCCATGGAAAAACCCCTCTGCTGGATCACCAATGCCTTCGACCGCTCCCCCGCAGAACTCCTCTGGGTTCCAAAAGATGCCGCATGGGGAAAGCTAAATGGCACGTTGCTAAATCTCAGCTACGGCTATGGAAAAATCTACACAGTCCCTCACGAAATAGTCAACGGCCAAGCCCAAGGAGGCATGTGCGCATTACCTTTACCGAAATCAGACACAGGTCTCCATAGAGGTAGATTCCACCCTGTGAATAAGCAGCTCTATGCAGCAGGGATGTTTGCATGGGCAGGCTCGCAGCGCCGTGATGGTGGCTTCTACCGAATCCGCTACACCGGAGAACCCGCGAAAATGCCGATCTCCGCTCAAGCTAAAAAGAATACTTATTCTCTAGAGTTCTCTGACCCCATTCCACCAGGCACTAAATTCTCAGTAACAGCCTGGGACCTCAAACGCACAAAAAAATACGGCTCAAAACACTACAATGAAAGAGACCTAAGCGTGACCAAAACCACCATCTCAGATAACAACGTGGTACTAACCATCCCAGATCTAGCTGTGACCCGAGGACTAGAAATTCTATGTGTATTCCCAGATAAAACCACACGCACCATACATGCCTCAATTAACACTCTGAAATAATGACTTACTCAATCATTCTTGAGTTTCCTAAAAAATCGGTTCCTTGCATAAAAAAATGCGCCGCCGCGTAAAAACATCTTCACCCGCGCTAGAAATTCGTCCATACTCTTTTCGTGAACATTACTAATACCGATATCGATCCCGTCCGTGAAAATCTCCGTCAAGAAGGCTTTGCCCTCATCGATGAAACACTCAACTTTCTGATCGATTCACTCTCAGATGCACTCACCTCACTCGGCGAGGACGAGCTCATCCCCTTCCTCCCATGGAGAAATGTTACCCCTGAGTCTGCCCCACCAGAGGGGACTCCGCAGCTTTACTCAATAGGGTTTCAGCTGCTCAACATGGTAGAAGAGCGCGTCTCAGCAGCCATCCGCCGTGAGCGAGAAAATGAGCTAGGAGCAGACTCTATCCGCGGCCTCTGGGCACGTTCCCTGAAAGACATGAAAGACCTCGGGCTAGATGAAGACCAGATCCTAGACGTGCTCAAGGACGTCCACGTAGAACCTGTCCTCACCGCTCACCCTACTGAGGCAAAACGCGCCACCGTCCGCGAGCGCCACCGTGCCATTTATGAAGAACTCGCCAGAAGTGAGCACCCTAAATACACAGACCGCGAACGTCGCCGCATCAAGGCAACTATTTCAGCCACCATGGAGACTCTATGGCGTACCGGCGAGATCCACATGACTCGCCCAGATCTCAAACAAGAACTCCGCAACGCTCTCTACTACCTGCGTGAAATGTACCCTGCTGTCCTCAACAGGCTGGATACCCACTTCACCGAAGCCTGGAGAGATGCGGGATTCTCCGTGGATAAGCTTCGTAACTCTGGCAAACTCCCTAAAGTCACCTTTGGCACCTGGATCGGTGGTGACCGCGATGGCCACCCGCTCGTTACCCCTGAGGTCACCCTAGATACCTTATCAGACCTTCGCTACCACGCCATCGTCCTGATGCGTAAGGAGCTAAAGAACCTCGCCTTCCACCTGACTATTTCTAAGCAATTTCAAGAAATCCCTGCCGCACTAACAGAACGTATCCAGCAAATTGCTCACCAGCTAGAGAACCCATCCTACGCAGCTGGCATCCTGCACCAAAACCGCGAGGAACCATGGCGACAGTTCGTCTATCTCATCCGCGGAATGCTCTTTGACACAGGAAATGGTGAGGACAGAGGATACCAGCGTCCTGAAGAACTCGATGCTGATCTTGCTCTTCTAGAAAAGACCCTGCTCAGCACCGGCTGCCTCCAGCTCATCAAGCTCCACGTCACACCACTGCGCCACAAGCTCGCCATCTTTGGCTTCCATCTTGCTACCATCGATATCCGCCAAAACTCAGAGTACCATGACAAGGCAGTCTCTCAGCTACTCGTTGCTGCGAGCATCCACGATGGTGAAAATTTCGAGACATGGAGCGAAGAAAAACGCTGTGAATTCCTCAGCACCGAACTCCTCTCAGCCAGACCATTCCTACACGACACCGCATCCGCCGGAGAAGAAGCAGACTCAGTGCTGGACACCTACCGCGTCATCGCAGACCAGGTCGAGAACTACGGCATGGGCGGCATCGGAGCTTTCATCGTCTCCATGACTCGCTCCGTATCTGACCTGCTCGTCGTATACTTACTCCAGCGTGAAGCCGGTATCCTAGTGCAGGTTGATGGCGGCCTAGCCTCACCCATCGAAGTAGTCCCGCTCTACGAGACCAAGGACGACCTCGATTCATCTCAAGACCTACTCGCAGGATTCCTAGATCACCCCGTGACTCAGCGTAGTTATAAACTACGTTATCCAGAAGGAAACCCCTTCCAGCAAGTCATGCTCGGATACTCGGATTCTAATAAAGACTGCGGCATTCTATCCGCCCAGTGGTCACTCTACCGTGCGGAAAAAGCGATGGTAGAGACCGCCGCTGAACGCGGTCTGCGTTTAAGCTACTTCCACGGTAGAGGCGGTACCATTTCCCGTGGAGCTGGTCCTACCCAATGGTTCATGGAGGCACTGCCGCATGGCTCACTCAGCGGACATTTCCGTATGACCGAGCAAGGAGAAACTATTGCCCAGAAATATGCTAACCTCTCTAACGCCACCTATAACATCGAGCTACTCATCGCCTGTGCTGCCTCCACCGCGGCCAAGCACAAGTATGCTCCAGCACCGGTAGATCCATGCATTCAATTCATGCCTAAGCTCTCTGAAGGCTCAGAAGCGGCCTACCAGAAACTACTCAAAACCGAAGGCTTTATCCCGTTTTACCGAGAAGCCACCATCATCGATGCACTCGAAAATTCCCGCATCGGCTCACGTCCATCACGCCGCACCGGTAAAAAAGAATTTTCCCTCGATGACCTCCGCGCCATCCCATGGGTATTCTCCTGGACCCAAGCCCGCTTCTACCTCACCGGATGGTTTGGCGTAGGCTCAGCACTCAATGCCATGAAGCAAGACAGCCCCGCTGACTACCAAGCACTCAAGGACGGGCTCAAAGAATCTACCTTCCTCCAATACGCACTCACCAACGTAGAAACCAACCTCGCCAGCGCCAACCGCGAACTCATGATCGCCTACAGCGAGCTATGCACAGATGATACGCTCAAGGATCGCTTCATGGGAATCATCCTCGCAGAATTCGACCTCACCAAGGAACTCCTCAGCGACATCTTTAACGGAGGATTCGACCAACGCCGCCCAAGAATGAGCAAGACCCTAGCCATCCGCGAAGAGCCACTCAAGGTCCTCCACAACCAGCAAGTGGAACTCATCAAGCAATGGCGCGCCCTCAAAGCCGAAGGAAAAGAAGAAGCCGCAGAAGACCTCTTCCCAAAAATCCTCCTCAGCATCAACGCCATCTCATCAGGACTCAGAACTACGGGATAAGATAAAAGTAACAATTGCTTAAACCTTCATCTAGAAAGATCCTGCTGATACATTACTTTAATACCTGCATTACGTAGAATTTCGGCACCGAAGAAATGGTCATCTAGGTGAAACGCCATCAGAGTGAAGCTCTCCGGGTGGGAGAGCAGGCTGTAGGCGAAGTCGATATTTGTCTCGCCGGCTTTGAGGATTTCTAGGCATTTCTCTAACTCTATGCATCCTTCGCGGAGCGCCACTACCACCATATTACAGCTGGTGTGTGGGATGCCTTTTTCTAAAAATAACTGTCCCACGATCTCGGGATCAGTCACGATCATGCGAACGATAGTGGCGTCCTTCGCGTCCTGCATGCTAATACCTATAACGTCTTCGCCGCACTGACGCACTAGCTGCATGAGCGAGCCCAGTGAGCCCACGCGATTTTGCAAAAATACGGAGAACTGCTTCACTGGTTGCCCTTCTTTCTTGATGATTATCTCTGCCATTTCCTAATATATTTTTTCGTTATCACTATCTTTTGATGCCCATGAGTGGCAGTATGGTGAGCTCACCACTATCAATATTTTCAATAATAACTTCCTCATCATTTACGTCCATCACTTTGTAGGCCGTCCCCTTGAGATCATAGAATGTATCATTGCGCTCAACGATAAGATAATCGCCAGTGGCGTTTATTTTCAGCACCGCAACAGCTTCTGCAACTTGCATTTCATAACCAGCATAGAGTTCTCTGAGCTGTCCCGTTTTCTCGTCCTCTATGAGGAGAGTGACCAGTTCTTTGTCTTGCCCGCCAGTGAGTTTGTTGTTCACTAATTTCTTTTTGATCTGCTTCACCCGAAGACCTGTCATCCCGATCTTGCTCCCTTCCTGCACCGCCGGGTATGCCTCTTGCTCACCCTTACTTGCTCTGAGGTCATAAATTTCCACTCTCCCCGTATCATCCGCTTTCACTTTGATCGGAAGAGTTTTCTCCGCATAGGCCGCCATCGTCACTTCCTTTTCCACAGCCACGCTATCAGCTAACTCTAGAGGTAACTTTTTCCCCTTGATACGCTGTAACATCACTTTCTGTTTAGGTTTAGACTCTGGATTCGCTACATCAACTATATCAGCTCCAGCCACGGTAATTAACCGGGAACGATCCATCGCCTTTTGCACCAGCTCTTCCAGTTCCTCCTCGCTCCATTCCAGCGCTAGAGGGTCTGTCTTCGCATCGGTCTCGGACTCTAACAGAACTGCCAGCACTCTTTCATTCCCCTCCGCAAAATCCTTCGCTAGCTTGCCATCATCTGATACCGCATATAAATTAGCACCTACTGCGAGCAGCGCTTTTGCCGCTCTATCATTTCCGCGCTCAGCAGCGATCATCAGGCTCGTTTTCCCTCCGTTTCTCGCATACACGGAAGCCCCATATTTCACTAACACCGGAATCGTCTCATGCTGATCCATATTCGCCGCGTAGAGCAGACCAGTGTCTAACATTTGCCTGCTTTGCGGAGCGAGTAAATGGATCGCCTCAGCAGACTTCCCATCCATCGCATGAATCAGCGCAAACTTACCCGTCTTATCCTTCCGCCTTGCATCGGCACCTTTTTCTAAAAGATAGCTGATCACCTCCCCATTCTCAGCTTTACCAGCTCTAGCAGCCGCCATTAGAGGAGACACTCCGCCTTGATCTGCTGCTAAGATATCCGCCCCATTTTTCACCAGGAAATGTAACGCCCTCACAGAACCAGACTCTGCCGCAACATAGACTACAGAGCGCCCCTTGAGATCCTTCTGATTAAGATCAAGTTTTCGCTCCTTAAAAATCTTTAAAGCCTGGACATCATCATTACCAACCGCTTTAAAAAAGCCGATCTGATCCAGATTATAGCCCACAAGCTTAAGGTTAGCCTCATCCTCTTGCGCCTGACTTTTTCTGCCACAGCTAGTAACTAAGAAACTTCCCGTTGCTAACACCGATATAAATACCAAACCTATACATCGATGCATACCTCTTTGGTAGAATGCAGATTTGCTGAAGATTCCCTTAATATTCATAAATCAAAACTATCATGAGGTCACTTATCGTCAATCCTCAATCCATACATCAGCGCTAGGTAAATAATCTCCCAAATACTATTGCAATTAAATCTCATTTTCAACAAATATAAACATCATTAATTAACACGCTATCCCTTGACCCCTGTAAAGTTATGGGTATAATAGGGTAATATAAACAATACTCAAATCATGATAAAAGAACAATTAATAAACGCCATAAATGCACAAATCTGCCAAGAGCTTACCGCTTCTTACAGCTACCTTGGAATGTCCACCTACTTTGACGAACTGAGCTTAGACGGCTTCTCCGGTTGGATGCAGAACCAGCACTCAGAAGAGCACGAGCACGCCATGAAACTGTTAAATTACCTCCAAGACCGGGGAGGACGTGTTCAACTTGCATCCATTCCTAGCCCACAGATAGAATTTAGCTCTATCCTAGAAGTCTTCGAGATCTCTCTTCAAATGGAAATCGAGAATACTAGCTCTATCAACAAACTTTACGAGCTAGCTACAGAGCAAAATGACCACGCCACAAAGAGTCACCTACAATGGTTCCTAGATGAGCAAGTCGAGGAAGAAAAGAGCATGGAAGACATCATCGCTAATCTCAAACTTATTGGTGATGACAAAGCTGGTCTACTCTACCTGAATGATAAGTTAGGTAATCGCACTTCAGAATCTACAGATTAATGCCTTGTCCCTAAATTTTACTATAACCAACTGTTCTTAAGTAAGGCAGTTGGTTTTTTTGTCGGAAAAATGTAACCTGTCTGCACTTTAATTCTAATATTAAAATAACAACAGTTGACAAGAATTCAGATTATCTGAAAACAATAACTTATAATACTGACCTAATAACCTAGTAAGCTTATGAACAATAAACATCTATTCATCATCCCCATTCTCACCCTCATCTGTTGTAGCTCAGCCATCGCACAAGACATTCATCCTAGCCTCAAGAAGACCGCCTCTAAAATCGATACTGCTGGAGACTACATCAGTATGACTAAGCTAGACGGAGACATGGCCGCTATCACCCAGTATTTAGAAATCATATTCAAGACTGCCAAAAAAAATGGCGAATCTATCCCAGAAAATCTTAATGCTAAAGACCTCCTCAGCATCCTAGGACTAAATTCGCTCAAAGCAGCAGGCAGCAGCTCTAAAGAACTCGATAATGCGTGGATCAATCACAGCTATCTCGATAATGGTGGCTCCAACAAAGGCTTATTCTCACTCCTTGGTAAGGCTAACCAAGACTTCGTGACACCTACCATATGCCCAGCTGGCACAGACCTTGCTCTCCAGATGCAAATGGATCTCCGCGAACTAACACCCATGCTCATGGAGCTTGCTAAGCTAAGCGGTAAAGATGAAATGACAGCTAACATGGAAAAGAATATCCCTGAGCTAAACATGACTCCCTCCACGCTACTCGCTAAGTTAAATGTAACCGTGAGTCTCGCTCTCGACATCAACACTGATGAGAATGCACAGACTAATCCCCTCGCCCTCATTTCTGGCGCAAATGCCATCGCCAGAATCGATGGCCTCAACTGGTTATGGGATAAAATAGGTGAGCAAATCATCGCTCAATCAGGGATTCCATTTGAAAAATCTGAACTAGGCGGAGTCAACACCTACACCTTCCCAGCAGAAATGCGAAAAAATATGCTGGGATACTCACCACAACTCATCATTGATAAAGCTAACGGCCACATTTGGATCAGCTCTAAGTCAGAATTCTACGCAAAATGTAAATCTGGCGAAAACTCACTCGCAAACTCAGCAGCATTTAAAGCTGCCATGGAGCATCTTCCATCCAAGGGAAACTCGATGATGTATCTCTCTAAAGAGATGCTTCACACCGCTAAATCTCAGTATGATAGCGCTGCAAAAGTTGGCCTATTTGGCAAGGACTTCGCGAAAGGCAAAGAAATCCTCGACCGCCTCATGGTGGACATCACCGAATCTAACAAAGGCTGGGCAATAGTCCTAGGCAAAGACGACGACGGAGTCATTCTCGCTAGCCGAGGCCCCGTTGGTATTCAGCACTTAAAATACCTCGCGTCTGCTGTGCCTATGCTTTTATTCAACAGTAGCAGTGCAGAAGCACTAGATAGAGAGGTTGGAGAACCCAGACGCCGTAAAGTGATAGAGTAAATAACCTTTAAACTCATCCGCGCATTGGTTATGTTACCAATGCGTGGAAAATTTTGCACGCAATGATAATGAGCGAGATAAGCGATGAACAGCGGCACATCCGGAGTATCCTAGATGGGAATACTTCTGCGTTCACGCACATCATCAATGCTCACCAAAACAAGATCCGTGCCTTCATCAACAAGCGTTGCTCAAACTCTGCAGACAGCGATGACATCACTCAGGAAATTTTCATCGCGGTATATAAGAACCTCCATCAATATAAGTCCGAGTTCCCTTTCAGCGCCTGGATATTTGGCATCGCTAGGAATAAAGCAAATGAACATTTCCGTAAGGCGAAACGCTTACCTATACCTAGTGAGCATACCGAAGATGTAGGGCACTCAGACAATCCTCAGAGCCGTATCTTCATCGCCGAAAAATCCAATCAATTCTGGAATGAAGCGAAGCGCATCCTCTCCGAAGAACAATTCATAGCTATCTGGCTCAAATACCAACAAGACCTTCAAGTCACCGACATCTGCGAGCACATGCAGATCACTCAATCAAACGTTAAAATTCATCTCTTTCGCGCTAGAAAAAAACTCGCGCAGTCCAAACTCATCAACAACCTCACACTATGAAAATAAACGCCAACAACGAAAATAATCACTCCTGTGAAATCATCCAGCTCTCCATCTCCGATGCTATCGATGCAAATGAGAACCTCAATCGCGCAGATAACCAGCATATCGAATCCTGCGCTGAGTGTGCTAAATTCCAACAACTCTGGGAGACAGAATCACCCGTCTCCGCCATCGCCTCTGGGCCACTCACAGAGCAGCAGGACCTCATTCAGCCTATCATTTCCCAGCTAGAGCAGAACGCAAAAATCGTTCCACTAAAATCAAATAACGTGATCAAAGCTAAGTTTTTCCAGCTTGCCTCTATTGCTGCTATTATCGCCATCGTGAGCGCTTTCAGCTTCTATAGAATAGACGAAGACAAGCCTAATGTCGTAGATATCAAAACTCCTGCTTCTAAGGAGGTCCTCAACATCAAAATACCAACAATTACACTCACTCTCACAGAAGCAGAGATTGAGAAATCACTTGAGGAAAACTACCAGAACCTAAGCCAATCTGCCACTGAAAAATGGAAGGCAACTACCACTAATTTTGCACGCGCTACAGAATACATCGCTAACGGCACGCACTATATCTCTGCCAAGTATCTCAATCCTATAAATAACGAATCTACCGGACCTCAGAGCTGATCAATACCTCAGCCAATTGCGCTAAATCCCCTTCAGTATGACTAGCCGTCACTGTGATACGTAGCCTAGCGGTACCACGAGGCACCGTAGGATAGCGGATGGCAGGAACGAATATCCCAAATTCTAGTAGCCTGTTAGAAATTTTGAGCGCTTCATCCGCCTCACCATCACCTACTCGCCAAGGAATAATCGCACTTGTTGGTTTGATTTCTCTTTCAACAGTCAGCATGGAGGTAAGTTTTCTAATGTTACTCCAGAGCTTTTCCCTACGCTTCTCTCCTTCACTAGAGGTAAGGATTTCTAATGCCTTCGTCGCCGCCACAGCCTGCGCTGGTGGCGGGGCAGTAGAATAGATAAAAGCTCTCCCACGGTTCACCACCAAATCAATGATCGCCTGTGAACCTGCGATATAGCCGCCAGCCACGCCAGCGGATTTCCCCAGCGTTCCCATATGTATGTCCACATCCTCAGCACAGCCATAATGCTCTATCAGTCCTAACCCCCTATCCCCGTAGATCCCTAAGCCATGAGCCTCATCCACTAGCAGCATCGCGCCATACTTTTTTTTCAGAGAAATAATTTCCTCTAACAACGCTACATCACCATCCATACTAAACACACTTTCCGTTACTACTAGAACTCTTCCAGACTCCCTAACAGAACTCTCTAACAGACGCTCAAGTTTAGCTAAGCCATTATGCGGGAAAACCCTAATAGTGGCACCACTCAGCTTAGCACCATCGATCAATGATGCGTGTGCCAGCTTGTCTAGAATCACCGTATCGCCCTTTCTCATCAGCCCGCTTAAGGTCGCAACTGAGGCTGCGTAGCCAGTAGAAAAGCTAAGCGCGGCCTCACACCCCTTCAGCTGGGCGATGTATTTTTCTAAATTTTTATGCGGAGTCATCGAGCCAGTGATTAGCCTGCTCGCCCCACTACCCGCGCCCCAGACGTCCAGTGCATTCTTCATCGCCGCGATGATTTCTGGATGACTTGCCAATCCTAAGTAGTCATTCGAGGCAAAATTCACCACACTCTTCCCGTCTAACAGAATCTCTCTACTCTGCTCGCTACCCACCCAGCGGAGAGCTCTTCTCAGAGACTGCTGCTCTAGTTCTAACAACTCCTCTTCAGGTGATCTCATTAGTTTGTTAGCTTATTTGCAATTAGCGAGCTGGCTGCTCCAAGCTCCACTTCATCAAGCTGGCAGAATCAGCCCAGATCTTAGCAGGAGTCGAACCGAGACAAACCACGATCACTGAACGTCCGCGTAGCTCACCATAGCTCACGAGACAACGCCCAGCAGCATGAGTATATCCAGTCTTGCCACCCATGCAGTACTTCACTTTCTTGAGCAGTTTATTCGTATTCGTCAGCCAGTGTTTCTTCCTCCTAGGAGGTTGAAAATAATAGCCACTGATCGCCATGTAAGTTCTTAGCGTGGGAATCCTTACTATTTTCCTCATCAGTATAGCTATGTCCCTAGCAGTGGAATACTGACCTGACTCAGTGAGTCCGTGAGGATTCACAAAGTGAGAACTCTGCATTCCTAGTTTCTTCGCACGGGCATTCATTACTGCCCTAAATTTCACCTGACTTCCTGCCACATCACGCGCCAGCGCCCTGGCCGCATCATTACCAGACTTCACCACTAATGCCTTTAGTAACTCTCTGCGCTTGTATGTCTCACCGGATCGGATGTAAATTTTAGTCGGTTCCACCTTAGTATCCGTAGTCTGGACGCGCACACTGTTCTCAAGCGATCCCGCCTCCATCACACACAGCGCAGTCAAGAGCTTCTGAGTAGAGGCCACCGCACAGCGTTCCATGGAATTTTTCTCATAGAGTATCTTCCCAGTCACATTATCCACCACGATCACCCGCTTGGCGTGAACTTTAGGCACCGCAGCTTTTGGCATAGGAGTCGACACACTAGCCTTACTCACACTCTGCGCATTAGCTAAGGATGGGGCCGCTACGATGAATACCGCAATGAATAAAGTTGTCGTTAAAAATCTATTTATCATAAGTCTGTATGCTACATACTCTATGGTAGGGTCACTAACCATGAGTAATTTCGGAAAAGTTTAAATTTAAGATTAAGGGCTACTTTGATATTTTCAATGAGAAAGACTCTATCTTGGTAATCACAGTTTGTAGATTCCTCAAAACCTATGATAAATGCATCCTTCAACGCCCTCCCTTGAAGGTAACTAACTGGATAGACACTCGCAGTATGAGGAATCTTAGCTTTAGCCGCTGAATCTGTAGATGCTGTCTGCTTATGCCCTATAAAATAGACAGCAGATGCCTCTTTCATATCACCTATTTCCACAAAACTCGAACCTCCTACCAGCGGAGGCATGAGTGTTTGGTGCGCGTCTGGAACCTCTTTACTACTATCCGCTAGATTCCCAAGCTCCACATCTGCATAGCGACCTAAATAAAAGAAATCTGTGTTCAAATCTGCAACTATCCCACCATCTTCTATTAGTAACCTCGCCTCACCTTGACCTTCAGGAGCGGCCTTCGGATTAGGATGCTTACTTGCACATGCCTGAGTCGATAAAAGCACCAGATCTCCTGTGTCTCCCTCTTGGATCTGGCATTCGACACACGCTGGCCAGAACAGATCTTTCCCATGCTGATGAAACAGCAGACCTGCATCCCTTAAGGCACCTCTAAGTGGTTCAAATTTCTTGCCATAAAATAGAGGTTTGCCGTCGCCTATATTAAGTGTTACTAAAAAAAAGCTAGAGAAGCCATAGATAGCGCACGATTCATCATACGTGTAAATTATGCTATTCCTATCATGAAATCAATCAAAACGCTAATAATCCTAAGCTTGTTCATTGCTAATACTCAAGCTGATGAAACTAAATTAACTGACACAAGACCAAACATCTTGTTCTGCATCGCCGATGACTGGGGCTGGCCTCATGCCCAGAGCTATGGAGACAAAGTAGTCAAAACCCCAACCTTTAGTCGTATCGCTAAACAAGGAATGCTTTTTGAACACGCCTATATCTCCGCACCCTCCTGCACTCCTTCACGAAATGCCATCCTCACTGGTAAATACCACTGGCAACTAGGACAAGGAGTAAACCTCTGGAGTGAATTCCCAGCAGAGCATGCCACTTATCCAAGAATACTTGAGAAAAATGGCTACTTCATTGGATCATACCGTAAAGCATTTGGCCCTGGAAAAGACCTTCCTAAGCCAGTAGCCGGAGACAAGTTCAAATCACCAGCTGAATTCTTCAAGGCTCACCCCAAAGACAAGCCATTTTGCTTCTGGTTTGGCGCTAGTGACCCACACCGTGGTTATGAAAAGGGATCAGGTGTCAAGAGCGGCATGAAGCTAGAAGATGTCAAAGTTCCAGGATCCTTACCAGACGTAAAAGAAGTCCGCTCAGACATCTGCGACTACTATTTCGAAGTGCAACGCTTTGACCGCGAAGTAGGTCAAGTGCTAGACCTCCTCGAATCTCAAGGCAAACTTTCTAACACCATCGTCATCATGACTGGTGATCATGGCTACCCATTCCCTCGGGGTAAATCTAATCTCTATGATCTAGGTGCGCGCGTACCACTCGCCATCATGTGGGGTGATAAAATCAAACCTCAAACCTTCAAAGACTTCGTCAGCCTTGTCGATATTGCACCAACTATCCTCGATTTCACTAATATCCCAGCACCACAACTCATGAGCGGTCGATCGCTCAAGCAAGCTTTAGTCGAAAGTCTCACTGCCTCCGCCAATCGTAAGAATGTGATCTGTGGGAAAGAACGTCATACTCCTTGCCAGATAGAAGCCCTACATGGCTTCCCAATGCGCTCTATACGCAACCACGACTATCTCTATATACACAACTTTAAGCCAGAACGCGCACCTGCTGGAGTAGGAGAGCCTAGACGCTGGCGACACTATGGTGACATCGATAACGGTCCTACAAAGTCATTTATTATGGAGAATAAAGATAACCCAAAATATAAAAAATATTATGAATACTGCATGGGTCAGCGTCCTGCAGAAGAGCTCTACGATAACCGCAAAGATCCAGATCAGCTCAATAATCTCGCTACCGATCCCAACTACGCAGCAACTAAAGAAACCCTCAAGAAAGAACTCTTCAAACAACTCAAAGCCACCGGTGACTTACGCCTAGTAGGTCGCGGTCATGAATACGAAAAAATTCCGTATAAGTATTACCCCTCATCCCCCCCCAAAAAAAAACAACCTAGAATCACGCTAACATAAGAAGCATTGTGCTTCGCACGGAAGCAAGAGGCAGCCCATGGTGAAGCGCAACGCAACCATGGGTCCAAAGACCCACAAGCCAAGAGCGCTGAAAGCCCGATACATCCTGCAAAGCACCAAGAAAATTCTGTCCCAAAAAGCCTAAATGATCCCCAATGCCACCTCCATCATCTCAGTGAATGATGACTGTCGCTCCACTGGAGGTAAGCTTTCACCCGTGCGGATGAGGTCAGATACCGTACAGATGGCGAGTGCCTTTACTCCCAGCGCATGATGCTCAGCCGCCAAACCATAGAGCCCTGCCGCCTCCATTTCTATCCCCAAAATATTCATCCCCTCCAGAGTATCAAATACCTTCTCATCCGGGTGATAGAAAAGATCTGCTGAGAAAAGATTCCCCACTTGAACATCACGTCCCTGATCTTGTGCCACTTGCACCGCTTTTAGAAGGAGTCCGTAGTCCGCTGAAGCTGAAAAATCCATCCCACCAAATCGTGCACGGTTCACACCAGAGTCAGTAGAGGCTCCTATCCCGATGACAATATCCCGTAATTTCACCGCCTTACTCACCGCTCCACAACTACCCACACGGATCAAGTTTTTCACCCCATACTTAGTCACTAGTTCTGTGGCGTAGATGCTACTCGATGGGATCCCCATTCCAGTCCCCATCACAGACACGCGCTTACCTTTATAGTTCCCTGTGTAGCCGAACATATTTCTAACAGAATTCACCTGTTTCACGTCATCTAGAAATGTGTCCGCTATAAATTTCGCTCTCAGTGGATCCCCCGGAAGTAAGCATGTCTCTGCGAAATCCCCTGCCTCTGCCTCAATGTGTGGTGTCATATGTTCTTTAATTATAATTTAAATACTTACTTCGTCATCCAATGCGCCAAAATCCATTTGTAAATCTCTCGACCAAAGAAAATCCCAACCATCCCCATCACAGCAGCTAGATAACGGGGGTGCTGTTAACAGCAACTTCAGAAAAGAAAAGATCAAACCTACCACAATGCCAACTCCTAATGCTAATAAAACCTCATACATGACAACATTTCTAGCATCGCATTTACTGTCTCACAATGAAATAATACATCTCGATTATCAGTCTAACCGAGCTAGCGGCAATCATTTCAAATAGCATTCTTTTCACCATTTTCCCCTTGCATGAACGAAACCCACTTGTCAGTATGCCGATGATTTATTCTTTCGTCAGAGCACTCAAACATTCGCCGAAATAACTCCTAACAATAATATGAAAATACACAAAATTTTAATGACGGTTCTCAGTGCTGGCGTAGCTATAGGGTTTTCCTCCTGCACCAACGGCACGGGTGGTGGACTTTCTGCCTACCAGGCCTATGACAGGCCGGCAAAACTCCCGCAGAACCCTGCGGCTGTAAAAGTCAAAGTCTCGCTTTCCAAGCAACGGGTTTACGTGATGGAGGGAAATGAGATGCTTCTTGTGATGCCGGTTTCGGTAGGAAAAAGCAGTTCACCCACACCGCGAGGAACTTTCCGTATCTACAACAAAGAAGCGAAGCGCCGCGCAAACACACACGGTTACGCAAAAACCGGTAACCAGATCAGATCGACCTATCTCAGTAAGAAGCCTGCAGGCGCGACCTTCCGCGGCACACCGATGCCATACTGGTGCGAGTTCAAATCAGCTTACGGATTTCACACCGGCTGGGTGAAGCACAGCCCCTGCACCCACGGCTGTATCCGCATGCACGAAAACCTATCCCCGAAATTCTTCCGGCTCGTATCCAACGGGACACAGGTCAACATTTCCCATTCACAACCGGAAGACGCAAAATGGTCGAACATCCCTCTTCCTCCTGATGCAGGCCCACTCCCCAACTATCCAGTCATTAGCATGTATTGGAACGACCGCTACTTCTCCCAGCACAAAACCCCAAAGTATAACTAATTTCTAGTAACCTTTCTGAGCACGCCATTCACTAGGATGGCGTGTTTTTTTGTGGACTCATTCCACTTCAAACTAGGCTTTACCCTAGCACCGCTGGATGGACCAACGGCTAAATCAAGAAGCCTCTCGCAAAAAAATCCTAGCCATTTTTCTGGGATGAGAAATAATATCGCATCTACTCCCTGAAAATGTCACTGTCCAAACGTCGCTCTATACTGAAAACTTACCTCATGCATAAAAAATCACGATCCCAACCAATCTTCGCCACCACCATTCTTATTCTCGCCTCAATGTTCGCGGGAAATATCACCCAAGCCAAGGAGCGCCCACCAAACTTCATTTTTGTTCTCAGCGATGACATCGCCCAAGGCGACATCGGTGTTTACGGTCAGGAGCTGATCAAGACACCTCATTTGGACAAGATGGCCGCCGAGGGCACGCGCTACCAGCAAGCATACTGCGGCACCACCGTCTGTGCACCCTGCCGAGCTTCGTTTTTTACCGGTCTGCATTCAGGCCATAGTCCGATTCGTGGTAACTGGGAAGTAGCCCCCGAAGGGCAGTTGCCGATCCCGGCAGCAACAGTCACCATCGCGGAAGTCGCGAAGTCGGCCGGATACGCCACTGCCACCTTTGGTAAGTGGGGTATGGGGTTTTTTGATTCTACCGGTAGCCCATTCAAACAGGGCATGGACCACTTTTTCGGCTATAACTGCCAGCGCCACGCACATTCCTATTTTCCCACCTACCTCTACAACGACGATAAGCCATTCCTGCTGCCTGGAAACGACGGCATAGGGGTTGGTAAAACCTACGCCCAGGAGCTGATCCAGAAGGACATGATCAAGTGGCTGAAAAACCACGCCAACAAGCCGTTCATGATGTTCTACGCACTCACCCTGCCACATGGTAGACACGAGATCGACGACCTCGGAATCTACAAGGACAAACCATGGACCGAAAAACAAAAAAACTACGCCGCCCAAGTCACCCGCGTCGATACCGACATAGGAGAAATGTTGGCCACTCTAAAAGATCTCGGCATTGATAAAAACACACTGGTCATCTTCACCGGCGACAACGGCTCGTCCTTCAGCCCCGAATCGGAAATCGGAAAACGCTTCAACCAGGCCAGTAACGGACTCCGCGGGTTTAAACGCGGTATGTATGAAGGAGCCCTTCGCCAAGCCGCTTTCGCCTGGTGGCCGGGAACCGTGCCCGCGGGTCGGGTCGATGAACAGCCATGGGCATTATGGGATCTGATGCCTACCTTCGTCGAGATGAGCGGCGCAATACCACCGCAGGGATACGAAACTGACGGGTTCTCACTACTCGCTTACCTCAAAGGTGGCAAGGCGCCAAAGCGGGAGTACTTCTACTGGGAACTGCACCCCGCTCACCACACAGTCCAAGCCGCACGCTTTGGTAATTGGAAAGCCGTCCGCAATGGGGTCAATAACCCGATCGAGATTTATGACCTTGGCTCCGACTCCGGAGAGCTAAATAACCTCGCCAAATCCCGCCCAGAACTAGTAGAACGTGCCCAGAAAATTTTCACCGAAGCACACCGTCCTGACCCCAATTGGCCACTCGTAGGCCGCAGCAAGAAACATATCGATAGTTCTAACGCGGCATGGAAACTCAAGAGATGGCGCGATAAAAATAACTGGGTGCCGGAAAACGCCCGTTAATGACTGGGCGACGGTGGCCGACCATCACACCCCAAGCTAGCAACCTCACCACCAATCAATTCTCAAATGACTCGTAAAAAGTCCATATTCTCCTCATTACCACCTATAATCTCCACGCTAAAAGGCCCTAGAGCCCGCGCTGGGCTAGTTCTGTTCGCCTTTGCCTTCACGGGTCTAGTGGGTGTATCCGTCCTGCCAGTGACAGCGGCAGAAGCCGCGGCACCAGTGACAAATAGCTCAGCACCAGACTTTGGCCGAGAGGTGTTGCCGATCCTCTCCGATAAATGCTTCGTTTGCCACGGGCCTGATGCTGACAAGGACGAGGTGCGTCTGGATTCCTATGAAGGAGCAACCGAGAAACTCGGCGGTGGCGTTCACGCGATCGATCCAAAGGACCTGGCAAAAAGCGAATTGATCTACCGCATCCATGACAAGGATGACCCCATGCCGCCCGAGGATGCCGACAAACAACTCACTCCACGGGAGCGCGATGTTCTGAAGCGTTGGGTAGAATCTGGCGGGAAATACGAAAAGCACTGGTCCTTCGTTAAGCCTGTCAAAATCGCCAATGGCAGTATAGATAGTCTGATAGAAAAAAAACTCACTGCGAAAGGACACGGTCATGGCCTAGCCAAAGAAGCATCACCGAATGTATTGGCGCGACGCGTGGCACTCATCCTCACCGGGCTTCCTCCAGAGCCTGCCCAGTTAGATCGCTTTCTCAAGAGCGGTAACTACGAAGGTCTCGTGGACGAGCTGCTCGCCAGTGAGCGCTATGGAGAGCACCAGGCACGCTACTGGCTAGATGCGGTTCGCTACGGAGACACCCATGGTCTACACCTGGACAATCGCCGCGGCATCTATCCTTACCGTGACTGGGTGGTGAAGGCATTTAATGACAACCTGCCCTTTGATCAATTCATTACTTGGCAGCTCGCCGGTGATCTACTGGAGAATCCGAGTCTCGAGCAACTGGTCGCGACCGGATACGTGCGCATGAATCCATCGACCGCCGAGGGTGGTGCGATCAAGGAAGAGTTTCAGGCGAAGAACAATTTTGATCGAACCGAAAACTTCGGCACTGTCTTCCTCGGCATGACCATGAACTGTGTCCGCTGTCACACCCACAAGTATGACTCTATCCTTCACGAGGAATACTATCAGCTCATGGCTTTTTTCAATAACACCAGTGAGAGCCCGATGGATGGCAACAAGTATGAGTATAAGCCAATCATCAAAGCTCCTGCCTCAGCAAAGGGATGGAAACAATGGGCAGCTCTGGAAGAAAAGCGCAACACTCTTGTGACTAATCTTGGAAAAAATCAGACGCCTGAATGGAATAAGCTAAAGCTAGCGGAGAAAATCACTCAGGCCGCAAAGCCTAAAGAGGGTAGCGACTTTCCCGAGGAGTTGGTGAAGGAAGCCAAGGCAGCGCATGCCGAAACAGTGGCTTTAGAAAAAGGTTTCACCACCACGCTTATTGCAGGAGAAAGCAAAAAGAAACGTGAGACGAGGATCTTACTGCGCGGCGAATACACAGAAGGCTACGGAGAACCTCTCACCCCTGGAACATTGAAAATGGCCAATCCTTTCCCAAAGGATGCACCACGTAACCGACTCGGTCTCGCGCAGTGGACTACTTCGCGAGAAAATCCTCTCGTCTCAAGAGTGCTCGTAAACCGCATCTGGCAATTGGCTTTTGGCGAAGGACTTGTGCGTAGTCCTGAGGATTTCGGCGTGCAGGGTCAGCAACCGTCTCATCCCGAGTTACTCGACTGGCTGGCTGTAGAATTTCAAGATCAGAAATGGGATCGTAAGAAACTACTCAAAAACATGGTCATGAGTAGGACTTTCCGCCAGGACTCAGCGCGACGTGCTGAACTAAATGACCCGCAAAACCTACTCTTCGCCCGAGGTCCTAGTTTTCGTTTAGATGCTGAAGTTATCCGCGATATAGGACTCTGGGCAGGTGGCCTTCTTGAAAACACTCCAGGCGGTGAAGGAATAAAACCCTATCAACCCGATGGCCTGTGGGCTGCTTTAGCTCACCCTGGCAGCAACACCAAGAAGTATGTCCCGGATCAAGATAAAAAGATCTTCCGCCGCAGTATTTATGTTTACTGGAAACGGACGAGCCCACACCCGATGATGAGCCTGTTCGATGCTCCCAGCCGGGAAGTTAGTTGCGTGCGCCGTTCGCGAAGCAACACACCGCTCCAATCTCTAGGACTATTTAATGAACCACAACGCGTCGCAATGGCAAAGGGTCTGGCGCAGCGATTAATGACGGAGAGCAAGGAAGACTCCGCTAGGATCAAGCTCCTCTACACATGGTTATCTAGCCGAGATGCAACACCAACCGAGCAGAAAATCTGCCAGCAACTTCTCCAGAAAGCACGAGATAAATACAAGGCTGATCCAAAAGCGGCAGAAGCATTCGTCGGCAAGTCTAAAGACGCACTTGAACTCGCAGCCTGGAGCCAACTCACAGGTGTCATTCTGGCCAGCGATGCAAACATTCTACTCTACTAAACCTATGAATACTTGGGAACACTTTGAACAAAACGGGCTGGCGATGACGCGCCGGCAGTTATTTGGTCGTGCCGCTCTCGGGCTTGGCACCGCCTCACTCGCACAGCTCATGGGGCCTAGCGTCAAGGCTGCCACCCCAGACGGACTTCATCATAAAGCGACGGCCAAGCGAGTGATTTACCTCTTCATGAGCGGAGGTCCGAGTCAGCACGACATGTGGGACTACAAGCCCAAGATGAAAGAGATGTTTGGCAAAGATCTCCCAGAGGATGTCCGTAATGGTCAACGCATCACAGGCATGACCTCAGGCCAGAAAAACCTACCTTTGTGCCCTTCGAAGTACAAATTCACCAAGCACGAGAACAATCAAGATGGCGTCTGGGTAAGTGAACTCCTGCCTCACACCTCAAAGATCGTCAAAGATCTTTGCGTCGTGCACTCCACCTTTACCGAGGCCATCAATCACGATCCGGCGATCACTTACATGCAAACCGGAAGCCAGATCCCCGGACGCCCCAGCATGGGCTCGTGGCTGAGCTACGGCTTGGGAAACATGAATGAAAACCTGCCCGGATACGTCGTCATGCACGCCCAGTCATCGTTCGCGGAACAAAGCCTTTTCGGCCGTCTCTGGGGCAGTGGATTCATGCCTTCCGAGCACCAGGGTGTGCTTCTCCGTAGTCAGGGTGATCCGGTTCTCTATCTGGGAAATCCCGATGGCGTCTCACGTTCCGACCGGCGCAATCAGTTAGACGCCCTCGCCGCCCTCAACCGCGAGCAACACGCCAAGCTCGCTGACCCAGAAATCCTCTCCCGCATCAAGCAGCATGAAATGGCTTTCCGCATGCAGACATCGGTGCCCGAGCTGATGGACCTCTCTAGTGAACCGGACGAGACTTTCAAGCTCTACGGAGAAGAAGCCCGCAAAGCCGGCACCTTTGCCGCCTGCTGCCTCAATGCCCGCCGCCTGGTAGAGCGAGGTGTGCGAAACGTCCAGATCTTCCACCGAGGATGGGATGCCCATGGAAATCTTCCCAAAGAACACGAATCTCAATGCAAGGACATCGACCAGGCCTGCGCCGCCCTCATCACTGACCTCAAAAGAACCGGCTTGCTAGACGACACTCTTGTCGTATGGGGTGGCGAATTTGGTCGAACCGCTTACTGCCAAGGCAAGTTGACAGATAAGAACTACGGCCGAGATCATCACCCACGCTGTTTTACCACCTGGATGGCCGGTGGCGGAGTGAAACCCGGAATCACCTATGGTCGCACCGATGACTACGGCTACAATATTGCCGATGCCGACGGCGTCCCGCTAAGTCCACAACCGGACAAGCATAAATGGACTCCCGGCACGATGCACATCCATGACCTTAATGCGACAATCCTTCACCTACTAGGAATTGATCACCGCAAGCTAACCTACCGTTACCAAGGTCGAGATTTCCGCCTCACCGACGTGCATGGCCATGTGATTAAGGACCTGCTACTCTAGGGTCGCTGCGCTCGAATGTCGAATGTTGAATAGTGAATGTTGAATTCACATCCTCGGGATACAATTCAACATTCACTATTCTAAATTCCCAGCCACTGGGCCGATCGTGCCGCCTTCGGTGAACTCCGCTTTGATCGTCGTCTGGTGGGTGTCTTCTTTCCCCTCGTTGATGTTGCTGACCCAGCGCACGATACGGTTCACCACCGAGCGGCTGCTCCAGCGGATATGCGAGACCGATGGTCGGCACTGGCTGAAATGCGGGTCGCTGTCGACGCAGATCAAGGAAAGATTCTGCGGCACCCGGATACCCCGGTTCACCAGAAAGCTTTGCGTTGCGAAATAGTTGGGACTGGAGCTGGCGATGATCGCGGTGGGTGGGGTGTGTTGGAACGACGAATCAAGGTAGCCATACAAGCCTTCGAGCCCCCCCTCCCACCCCGGCAGGTTGTAGGGACCCACAGTGATACCGCCAGCCGACAATGCATCAAGAAAGGCTGTGCCAGTAACCCCCGGCTCTGAGAATTTATAAAGACTGTCCAGAAAGACAATCCGTTGGTGG
>CAWVXI010000004.1:0-120669 GCA_963934155.1 uncultured Verrucomicrobiales bacterium
AGAGGATGGCAGGGATGATGTAGAGCCAGTATGGGGTTGTGAAAAGCATTTTTTAGAAAGGAGAAAGGGGAAAGGTTAAAGGTTAAAGGTTAAAGGTTAAAGGTTAAAGGGTGCTTGGGTTGTGGCTTGGGTTGATGGGGGGGATTCCTGGTGTAGATGCTTTGACTCACGTTACTCGTGGGTTGTTTGATGATCAATGCCTGTCGATGTGTTTTAATCTCTAATGGTTTAATGTTGCGGGTGAGGGTTTTTGTTTAGCGTGGTGCCAGGCTAGGGTGAGGGCGGCTAGGATGAGGAGGGGCCAGTAGCGCCAGTAAGGGTCGCCGCTGGTGTGCTTGAAGACGGCGGTAGCATTGGTGCTGGCAGGTAGGTAGGCGGTTGCACACTCAGAAAAGTCTGCTTCGCGGGTGTCTGCGAAGTAGTTTGCTGCGGTGAATATGGCGGTTTCACCCTGCTTGATGTGGAAGTAACAGGGATCTTCTGGGGCGTAGAGCTTGGTTTGGGTATGGTAACTGCGGGTGATGATCTTGTCGCCAGAAAGAGGCTGGATTTCTAGGGTGAGGGGATTTTCTTTGGTGATGAAAGGGGTGATGATGTCGAGTGGTTGCGAGGTCTCGGTGATGGCTTGTTCGTGGGTGGGTTTGGCGTCGCGGATACCGTTTAGAAAGCGATAGAGTAAGACAACGGAGGACTCAGATTTATCCAGGTTAGAGAGTGTGATGTCGAAGTTGAATATGAGACAATTTTTGTCTTTAGTGATTGGTCTCAGAATAATAAGCGCGCGGGTGCCTTGCCAGAGGATGACTTGGTCTTCGGCGGTGTGTGGGATGGATGGGACGTTTAGGATGAGGAGTGACTGCCAGTTTAATCCTTCCATGAGTGGATGCTTTTCTGCGACGATGTTGCCTTTGAGGTAACTGGCATTTTTGGTTGGTGCGTTGTTAAAGCAGATGGCATTGTTAGAGAGGGTTGTTAGAGCGGTCTGGGTGATGAGCTGGGCATCTGCTTCTGCTGGTAATGTGACGCTGCGGGTATTGGCAAAGCCGGTGGTGATACTAGAGGTAAGTTTTGCGAATGGTGGGTAGGAACTAGCATGGATGAGGAGTGTCTTGGGCTGCGGGATGATCAGCGGTAGGGTGTCATCCAGGGTGAAGGCATCTGGAGAGAGGACTAGTTTTGCTTTTACTGATCCTGCTGGGATAGCACCTTTGAGTGAGATGATTTTTCCGGCTTCGATGGTGACAGATTTCTCTGGGGTGCGCTGACCTTGTTGGTTTTCTAAATACCAGCTGCGAGTCTGCGATTCGTTAGAATAATTCCTAATGAGAGTCTGCCAGATCTGCTGGGTTCCTCGGGTTTCAAAACTTACCCCGGTGAATCCGCAGTTTGGCTTGTAGCTGCCGATGGAGTGGATGTGGGCGTTGTAGTGGATGGATTTCTTAGGGGTGTCTGTGATAAATAATAACGCCCCTTCAGCACCAACTAGAGAACGAGAAATACGGAGTGCGTGGGTGGGGTCACTGGCTCCATCGAGTGGCTTCCAGTTGTCGATCACAGCGAGGAGGTCTTCTAGAGAGAATCCTTGGTAGAGTCGGGATTTGGAGGTGTTGGATTCGTGCAGCCAGTATTCAACTTGCTCTGCACTGTTTTGGAGGGTGGGGAGTATTTCTTTTAGTTTGGCTTTTGTTTCCTCGGTGAAGACGGACATGGATGCGGAGCTATCTAGGACGATGGCGATGCGCTGGGTGCTGTTAGATTTCACAAATCTAGGCTGCACGAGGAGCCAGGTGATGAGTAGCACGATGAGGAGCTGGAGCCAGAGTGGGATGGAGTTCATCAGCCGATCAAATTTTCGGCCACTGGCAGATTCTTTCTGGGTTTTTTCTAGTAGGAATAGAGTGCTGGAGGGAACGACCTGTGCTCTTCTCTGAAGGAAATGAATAGCCATCACTATGGGAATAGCGATGAGTGCAAGAAGGCCTAATGGGTTTGCTAAGGTCATTGGTGAAGGTTAATAAGGAAGGCGTAATTGTTAATAGGTAAGTGAGGCTCTGGGTCGCCAGTTGTCTTTAGGTGAGAGTTTCTGGGAAGGCTAGCTCCCACACTTTTTTTGCTTCGAGTATTTGTTCTTTTTCTCTGGTGGGGCTGAGCTCCCAGGTGAGAGGTAGGATTGGATCGACGTGTTTCAGCAGAGCCTCGAAATCAAGCTCACCAGTTAATGGGACCCGGTGATCGCGCTCAGGCCAATACACATCATGTACGTGGCAGCCTACAAGATGGGGAGACATGCTGGCAAGCCATTCTTCGTGCTTGAGTAAATGGATGTTGTGTTTGAGCTGCACGTGTCCGAAGTCATGCCAGTATCCTACATAGGGATCGTCTTTGAAATGCTCTTGGAGCCTGACCATTTCCTCCTCGTTTGGCATGTCCTCAAATCTGCTTCTGGATTCTACGGCAAGGATTACGCCTACTTCTTTAGCTTTTTCGGCTATTTGCTCAAGTGCTTCGATAGCACGTGCGTAGTAAAGTTTGGCGATTTTGGTGCGTTTTTTAATGAATTTATCTTTGAATTTGTCGTATTTTTTAGGCGCATCAATATCGATTTTGTCCTCGACCATTTGGGTGATTTTTTTTGTCCATTTTTTTGGGTTCATTGGGACAGATCCCATGTGGAGGACCATGTATCCGGCATCGAACTCGGCGGCTACGTCGAGAGATTTAAGGGTCATGTCCATAGCGCGCTTTCGGTCATAGGCGCGGTGGGAGGTGTATTCGAATGCGTCTGGTGCATCGATCATGACTTCGACTGGTGAGGGGAAGAAGTTGTGGGTTCCTACGCAGTTAAATTTCCCTTCTTTGTAGGCACGCTGGATACCGGGGAGCTTGGTGATCATCATGCCATGACTGAGTTCGATGTTACGGAACCCCATTTCGACAATTTCATCGATCATGGTGTCGCCTTCGTGGTGGCGAGAATTATTCCAGCAGGTAGAGAAGCTAAGCATGAGATTTAGAGATTGAGTGAGGCTGGAGCTTTAAAATCTAGAGGAGCGATGAGAAATACGATTTCTCCCTTAGCCTTATGAGTGGTGAAATGGTCAAAGAGTTCTTTGGCTGATCCACGATGGTAGGTTTCAAATTTTTTAGACAGCTCACGGGCGACACAAACTTGCTGATCTGGGCGCTCTGTTGAAAGGATTTCTAGCGTGGAAAGGATACGGTGTGGTGACTCAAAGAAGATGGAGGTGTTCTCAGACTCGGTGGCCGCAATGAGTGCTTTGCCGCGTTTTCCTTTCTTCACGGGGAGAAAGCCACCATAGTAAAAAGCATGGACTGGGAATCCAGATCCAACCAGGGCGGTAAGTACTGCTGAGGGGCCGGGGAGGACAGTGTATTCAATATCGTTTTCTATGCAGGCGCGGAGAAATCGATAGCCCGGATCAGAGACGCCAGGCATACCAGCATCGGTGATCATGGCGATATTAGTACCATTTTTAGCACGTTCGATGAGCTCGGGTACTTTTTTGGCTTCATTATGATCATGAAGAGAGATCACTGGTTTAGACACTCCGAAATGCTCTAACAGCGGGCGGGAGTGTCGGGTATCCTCGCAGGTGATGAGGTCCACTTCTTTGAGGGTTTCGATGGCACGTAAAGTCATGTCATTACGATTGCCGATAGGTGTGGGTACGAAGTAGATCATATTTTTGTTAGCCTCCTGTTAGAAGCCATTAGAAATGCGAGATGCTATCTTGCGAGATAAGTTATCGATAGCATCATACATGGCGTTATCGCGCGAGAGTCGTTGATTGTCATCGATGAAAAATCTGGTTTCTCCATTTGATCTTCCAGCGAGAAGCACTTTAGATTGATTATCCACCAGTTGCCAAGTAGCGCTAATAGTGGCAGTGAGTTCTTCCGCGCGGAGGGTGTCCAGTCGAGAAGATCTAAACTCTCGGTAGTCGATCTTCTCGATCACTACTCTGAGAGTAGCGTCTGACTTTGCAGGGGTGGAGACTTGAAAGGCTCCATCATTATTAATAAAGCGTACTAAAGAGTTTGTGGCCTGCGAGGCGAGCTTTATCTCTTGAGTTTTGTTGCTGACCATCGGCAAGTAGATCAACTGGATTTCTCGAAGCTCTTGAGGCTTCGCTCCGCCCAGGCGGTAGCCAGAGCATGAACACACTCCAGCGGTAATCGCTAGGATAATACTTGCACAGACTGCTTTGAGAAATAACCGCATAATAGTTTATTGTCCAATCTCTGATAGACGACTTTGAGCTTTTTCACGAAGTGAGCCAGCAGACGACATGCGGATGACTTCGCGGTAGTAGAATGCAGCGGATGCGTTTTGCTGTTTCTTCTGGTAGAACTCTGCAATATCGAAACTCCGTTGCACGTCTGATTTACTGAGTTCTAGGAGTTTAACCTTGGCGTCTTTAGCGCGAGGGTGGCTAGGGTATTGTTGTTGAAGATCGAGGAATACGTTCCTCGCACTATCGAGACTGGCCTTGTTACGGTTGCCTTTAGCGGCCTGTTTCATAAGGATGGAGCCACTGCGGTAGAGAGCTTCAGGTGTGAGGCTACTGTTAGGGTAGCGTTCTTGTACTCCTCGATAGCCAGCGATGGCCTTCTCGGTATTCCCTCGATCCTGCCAGACGGTCCCGATGGCAAACTGCGCTTTAGGTGCTTGTTTTGAGTATGGGGCATTGTCCCTTACTTTTGTCAGCATTATCTCGACGCTTCTACCTGCGAGTTTAGATTTAAGACCTACGAAATTGTATTTGATATCGCCTTTAGCAGCGGCCAAGGCGACCTCAGATTGCTTCTGGATCGCGGCGCTGTAGAGGCTGCTGGAGTTATAATTTTCGATAAATTTTTGATAGGCATCAAATGATTCTAATAGCTCACCTTTGGCGTAAAGTAATGAACCTTCTTGGTAGCGTGCCTCTGGGGCCTGAGACGACAGTGGGTATTTGTCTGCTACGGTTTGGTAAGCCTTTATCGCTGCTTTGGTCTGGCCTGAAGCTTGATGATCTTTCGCCTTGGCAAAGATTGTTGCGGCTGTCTGTGAGTTCAAGCCCTGCACCATTCCGGTAGCGGCAAGGGGTTGGTCCACATTCTTGCTACAAGAGCTAGATAGAGATACGAATACAGCGGATAGACTGATGGATAGTAGAGAAATAGCAGTTTTCAATTTCATGACTACAAAGTATGCGACAGATACAGAATTGCCAATGAAAATACATCGCTATAAAATAGCTTATGGAAAAGATCATTTCAAGGGCCTTTAAAACAATAGAATGATAAAGTTAAATCACAGATCCCCCGAAAATTTGTTTACCCATGGTTTATATTCTTCAGGTATAGGGGCGGTGAAATGGAGTCTCTCTAGTGTTACGGGGTGGGTAATGCTGAGATTGAGTGCATGTAGCATCAGCCTCCCGGGATGACACTTTTGCTTGTTCGCATTGGCGTAAATAGGGTCAGCGAGGATAGGGGTGCCAATATGGAGCATGTGGACGCGGATCTGATGAGTACGGCCGGTGTGAAGATCACAGAGGATGAGGCTAGTGTTATTTTCAGGTAATGTCCCTAACACCCGATAATCAGTGATGGCTGTCTTTCCAGAGCCGGGGTTAACCACCGCCATTTTGAGCCGGTTTACTGGATGGCGTCCGATGTTTGTGAAGATACTATCCTCTAGCTTATTGGGCACTCCTTGCACCACAGTGAGATATTTTTTCTTGGTAGATCTCTCTGCGAATTGAGCAACAAGTGCCTTGTGCGTGAGTTCGGATTTAGCCACGACAATACAGCCAGATGTATCTTTATCCAACCGGTGTACTATGCCTGGTCTCTCGGCACCACCAAGCTCTGCGAGCTTGCCTTTACAATGATAAAGTAGAGCATTCACCAAGGTGCCAGTGAGATTACCTGATGCAGGGTGCACTACCATGCCCGAGCTTTTATTAAGGACGATGAGATCATCATCTTCGTAGAGGACATTCAGTGGTATATCCTCTGGCTGAGCATTTTCTGGAGCAGGATCAGGGATGTGGACAGTGATGATATCGCCCGGCATCGCGGGTGACTTGGCCTTAACCATGACATCATTTAACAGAATATCACCAGACTTGAGTAGTGACTGGATACGCGCACGAGTCAGCTCGGGGAGCTCGGTACATAAATACTTGTCAAGTCGTTGCTTGTTGGTATCTTGAACGATTATTTTCATGTTAGAGTCTTGGTTTGTATTGGCTTAGCTTAGTTCTGAATATTCATCAAGCGTGAAAAAACACTCCTTTGTGGTGTTTTTCAGTATGATTTTCAACGTTTTTTAAGTAGTGTGTGAATAATGAACTTTACCGATGAGAATATTGCCCAATGCGAAGCTTGCGATTGTGTGATGGATGTGACTATGATGCAACCATTCACAAATGTCGAGTGTCCAGAGTGCGAGACTCATAATAGGGTGAAAGTAGATGTCGGAAGTTATGTTTTAAAGAAACGTCAAGGCGTAGGAGGCATGAGTTTGGTCTTTGGAGCCGTGGATAAGACGCTAGGAAGAGAAGTGGCGATTAAGATTCTCAACGAGAGTTACTCGATGGATGAGAAGAGGATCGAGCAATTCGAGCTAGAAGCCAAGATTACAGCCGCGATCAGTCACCCACATGTGGTGAGGGTGTATACTGTGGGGCAGGCATTCCAGAGGTTTTTTATCGCTATGGAGCTAGTGACGGGTGATAGCTTAGAGAAGAAAATGCACGATAATGGAGCTCTACCAGAGAGCGATGTTCTCAATTGGGGGAGCCAGGTTTGCGAGGGACTGAATGCGGCGAATGAGGCTGGACTGATTCACCGTGATATCAAGCCAGGTAATATTTTGTTCGATGCGGAAGGGCATGTGAAGATTGTTGATTTTGGCCTGGCGCTGGTAACTCAAGGAGGGAAGGCGCAGGCGGATGAGATCTGGGCTACACCCTACTACGTGCCACCAGAAACACTGGATGCTTTAGAGGAAGACTTCCGTAGTGACATCTATGCGCTTGGGGCCAGTTTATACCATGCGTTATCAGGGAAAGATCCATTTGATAATGAATCTAAGTCTACCACCGAGCTAAAGCAGATTAAGATGAATCTGCCCTCGCTAAAGAAGTGTGCACCCTGGGTCAGTGACATTACCTGCGCAGTCATCGATAAGGCGATGGCATTTGAAGCTGACGATAGATTCAGTTCATACAAGGAAATATTGGACGCCCTCCACGATGCTGAAATGGCAATAAAGAGCGAAGGGATAGAGCCTGGGACTGATGGCGCAAAGAGTTATCAGCGCAAAGAGAATATGATTAGCGGCAAGCTCTTCTCAATCATCGCAATTACGATCCTAGTGATGGTTTTGGTGATAGTAGCCGTCAGCACTGGTGACAAAGAAAATGATGATAGGACAGTAGATACTAAGATACTAGGTATTGAAGGGAGTGACGATGGTGGTATGGCAGGTAGAAGGCTTAGCATCGCGATCCGACAAGGGCGAGAGGCGCTAAAAGAGAAAGATTATAAAGAGGCTGCAAATAGTTACGCAGGCATCGTAAGAGATGTTCGTTATACGACTAATTCAGCCATGTGGGCAGGTCTACAGGGTTCGATCGCAAACTGGCTCGACGGCAACCCAGGAGAAGCCAAAAGAATTTTACGAAAGATCAATAAACGCTATCTAGACGCCCAAAAAAGCAATCAATTAGGTGAGGCTAACGAACTGACTAATGGTCTAGCTACTTCTATACCATCTCTTTTAAAAGTGGAACGGATTAGTGCCAAGAGTATCTCTCAGGTTCGGACAGAGGTGGATGCTATGCTAGTGTATGCCTCAGCATTAAAAGACTGGGAAGAGGGATACACCAGCGACACGCTTCAACTGTTAGACAATGTAGGACGCTTTGCCGCAGAGCAAGGTGCTGAACTATCTGAAGAGTTTAAGGTTTATGTTTCATTGATTTCAAGTTATCAAAGTGACGTGGAGTTGATGAAGCCATTTGAAGAAGCGTATTCCCCGTCAACTAATGCAGACATCGATAGGCGAAGGGCGAAACTAAATTTAGCAAAGCTCCAAATCAAGACCAAGGGAAGGGTAGTTGAAAATTTTGAAGAATGGTTGATCCAGCTCGATCTTCATAAAAATAGATTAGCTTACGAGAGCAAGCTAGCTGCGGATCGAGAAGCAGAGAAGCAAGCCAATAATACCCCTCAGTCTGCGGATGAGTGGAATCAATTTTACAAAGGACTAGAAAAGGACTTGGCGACATCAAAATTTTTATTTGTGAGTGAGAAGTTAAAATTACGGTCATTTAAAGAAGAGAAAACGAATCATAAAAAAGAACAGATGATTTACCTCTGCGAGAAAGCATCTGGCTTCATTGGCACACTCAGTGAGACACTGAGTAAAGGGGTTATTAAATCCGAAGTTAAACTCAAGGATGGTAAGATTTTCAGTAGGTTTTCAGGCATCGATTCTAAAGGGGTGACTGTAAAGGCTACGGAAGGTTCGCGTAAAGTGTTATGGGGGGAAATAGCGACCAGTAGCGTATTAGACCTCCATAATATTAGTGTCAACAGTGGTGATTTGAGTGAATTTGAAAAGAATCTCAGACTTGAACAAGCTATCGCTTATGCATGGCTGGGTGGAGAAAGAAGCAAAGCGAGAAGTGCTGCGGTGAACTTAATTAAGTCTAGTCCACCCTTCAAAGATCGCTGGTCAGAATGCATGAAGTTTCTTAACGAATAGTGATCGTCTTGCGCCCCAGCGAGGAGCAGAGATTAATGCACCACGCGTAATAAATCCTCAGTGCGAAGCCAGCCGCGGGTCTTGGATTCATTTGCTAGTTCGATGTAGGAGTATGTTCCTCTGGAGCCTAATATGAGGCATTCAGATGCGGTGGTGGCTATGGTCAAGCGCTTACTATCTGTGATGGGCTGTTCTGTTAGAATACTTGATTTAGTAATCACGGCGAAAGGTAAGCCAGTGATTTTTTCTTTATCTGGGTGCTTAAAATACCCGAAGCCACTTAACGTGGCAGAGAAGAAGGTGAGCATTACGAGTGTGATGATAAGACTGGTGTTTTTCTTAGGCTTGAGAATTTTCACCCACAAATAGGTGAGTAGAATGAGCCAGAGCGAGAGGCTGAATATGATGTAATAGGTGGTGAGTGAGAGTATGCTGAGCCAGTCCTGTAGTGATCCGCTTGTGATGGATGACTTAAAAATAATGCTGTTATTCTGTTTTTGTAAGAGTGATAGATTGTGTTTCGCTCGGTTGTGGTAAGGGTCTAATAGCAGTGCGCGATGGTAAAAAACAGAGGCGTGTGCTGGTTGGTTAAGCTTTTGATGGCAGTTGCCAATATTGTAAAGTAGGTCAGCCGACTCAGTGGGTAGTTTTAGTAGCGCTTGATACTGGGTGAGAGCCTTACCATATTCCCCCTTGTTCCATGCGCTCTCAGCGCTGGCATCACTTAGCTGAGGGCTGATAAAGAATAGCAGGATGGTGAGCTTCTTCAGTGCATTAATGATAGCAATCTTACGTTTCTCAGAGAGCTTGATTGGCTCCTGTGGCTTGTAACAATGGTCATCGCGGAGTTGCGGGATATCTTGTAGTTCTGGATGCTTCTCCGTGTCAACCCAGCGCTGGATGAAGTTGCTTGCTGACTTGAGGAAGGACTCGCCGTCTTTCTGCTCTAGCTCGGTGAGTGATTTGCGCTGGATGATCTTATGGGACTGGTTGAGCAGGAAGGCTTGGCGTCTCTGTTGCGCGTATCTGAGGAGCAGTAGCACGCAAAGCGCTCCGGGGATGATGTGGATGAACGACAGAGGCAAGCTTCTATACCAAGGCTTTTGGCTGAATTTAGTCCCCTCAGTGATGGCTAATATTTGATCGGCTGATTTGGTGAGATTTGCTGTGCTTGTGTTAGAAGAGAGTATGATACTCACTGGCACTCCGGGATGGCTTAGGGTGCGGTAGGCTTTGAGCTCTGGATCGAGATAGCTAAAGCTGAATCCTGGGGTGGTAGTGGCTCCTGCTGGGCCAGAGTTTTCGGGTTGGATGAGGTAGCTGAACTCGGCGTAGCCATCGATGTTCTTGCGCTGCTCTCCTAGATCGCGTTTACTCTCGGAGATTAGTTTCCAGTGTTCGTCATTGGTGAGCGATGGGGGAGTGATCTCAGAAAACTTACCTGTACCTATGAGAGTGACTTCGGCTTTGATGGACTCGGTGGTTTTCAGCTTGGCCTTGCTCTCTATGTTGACGCTCATTTGGAAATTACCCACATCGCCCTTGAAGTCTGCTGGTGGGTTCGGTGGGAGTGCTAGGATCTCTAACTCTAGCATTTCTGAGAGCGGGAAAATTTCTTGAGTTTCTGTGAATGATCCCATTCTGTTGATCATCGATATCTGGTGGATTACGCGAGCTTTGAAGGGCCCGAGCGCGGCCTTTCCAGGTTTGATGCCAGAGATGGTGGTGTGAAATCTTCCTGCCTGGTAGTTGATTCCATCGATGACTACATCGCCATTACGCACTAGTGGATTTGGAGTTTCAAATCTCCAAGCAGTGACATTTTTTCTCTCTCCAGTGGGGAGCCCCCATTGTACTACTTTGATGGGTTTAGGGAGATAAATTTTGTATTCTAGTCGGGTTGCTTCGCTTGGGAAAAGAGACGTTTTTTCAGCGATTAACTGAGTATAGTAGGGGTAAGTTTTTCTTGTTGGCCCATCAGGATCTTTCACTGACAATGAGTCAACCGTGTGTTTTTTGAGAGAGGATTTATCTCTTACGATGAGAGTGACAGGCTCAGAGGTATCCTCGGGGCTTGTCGCGGAGAATGCTGTGGCTGGGATGGTGAATGTCCCCGCATTCGGTGAGTTAAACCGATAAATCATCAGGTAATACCGCTTACCTTGCTGTGCGATGACATCAGTGTCATAAAGCTGGAAAAACGCATTTTCCACCACTATTTGTGTTGGTTTAGGTGCTGAGGTGGGAGATTCGATCACGAATGTGACGTAGCCGTTCTCGCCAGTGATGAGATTTTTTGACGAGGTCATGCTGTGTACTTTGGCGTGAGCGATAGCGCTCGCTAGCCATGTAAGTGTGAGGCAGACAATGGAAAAAAAAGATCTCATGGGTTACCAATCTACAGCAGGGCGATTAGAGAATCTCCCGCGATTTGTTAGGGGTTTCTTGCGTGTGTCTGAGTGTTTCTTGAGAAAGTCTAAGGCTTCTTTTTTATTATTAAATTTCACAGATTTGTCGGTGTTAGCAGATTTATTTTCAGGGTCTTTTGGATCGGTTTCTTGCTGAGATTGCTCACTCTCACCCTCTGCAGGATCGGGCTTAGGATCTCCTTCCGCATTAGAGTCATCCTGATTTTTAGTTTCACCTTCGGGTTTAGGTTCTCCCTCACCCTTTCCCTCACCTTTCCCTTCACCTTCTGGTTTAGGCTTTCCTTCACCTTTAGTTTCACCTTCACCATTAGGTTCTCCTTCTGGCTTTGGCTCTTCTCCTGGTTTGTCCTCTGGTTTGTCCTCTGGTTCTGGCTTCTTTTGTGCTTCCTCTTTAGGCGGCTCCTTTTGCTGCTGTTCTTGTTGCTGTTTTTTTTCTTCTGCGATTGTTTTACGCGCTTCCTTGATTGTCTGGATGACTTGCTCTGTCGCTTTTCTGTTAGATTCTGCGGAGGTGTGCTGTGGTTTTGATTTTAGTAAATCACCGTAGTGGGTGAGGGCATTTTTCAGTCCATTTTCCATGCCGTCTAGTGAGTCATCCTTGAGGGTTCCGCTACGAATTTTGTCTTCGAGGTAGCTTTTGAGGTTTTGCTCAGCGGGGACATCTAGTGCTGCGGTGTGTTGTTTGAAGAGTGTGTTGGCGAGGTTATATTGAGAAATATGCTGAATCTTTGGCTGGCTGGTGACGAGGGCCTGGCTGTATTCTTGAGTTGCTAGCGGGTAGTCTCGGAGGCGATAGGCGGCTTGGGCGATGGCGAGTGAGAGCTTTGCATAGGTGTCTCCATCGGTCCCTTCCCTTGCCTGATTTAAATACTTGATTGCCACTGAATAATCTTTTTTACCCAGAGCAGTGTAGCCAGCCTGGATCTGAGTGGGGCGGTCTAAATACTTGGTGGAAATCTCGTCGGTCCATGATGTCTCGTCCGCATGGCTTTCAGTGAGGGTGGTGAAAAGGCCAGCGATGATGAGTGCGGGAAAGCTGGATTTAAACCGTGTGGTCAGCAAGGCGCTGGCTAATAGAAATAGCACCCCGGGGGCTAGGAACCATCGATATAGCTCTCTGGGAATCTGAACTTCTCTGCCTTGTTGCTCATATTTCGTCATACTTTGGATCGCATCTGCGATGGCTTTTTCTGGTTGGGTGCTAATATGAGTATAGACTCCTGCGGTGTCTCTGGCAAGTTGCCGTAATACTTTATCTTGCAACTTAGTGAGGACTACTTTTCGTTGAATATCGCGATGTGGCTTGCCATTTACCGGAATAGTGCCACCTGCTGAGGTTCCTACCCCAATGGTGAATATCTGGACATAAGACTCTTTGGCAATACCGGTAATTTCGTCAATTTCATCGAGGGTTTCTGTGCCGTCGGTAATCAGAATGAGGGCATTTGCTTGCTTGCCGGCGCGCTTGAGGGTGTTGATGCCCTCGTAGAGTGCGTCTTTGAGATTAGAGCCGGCGATGTGGGCTGAGCCCGGGCCGAGGTGACCTAGTTCTTCGATGATGGATGGGTGGTCGATGCTAAGAGAGGTGATGACATTGGGGCTGCCGGCGAAGGCCATGATGCCGATGTGGTCGTCTGGGAGCGCTCCGATGAGGTTAACGGCGAAAGCGACACCACTACTGAGTCTGTTTGGCTGGACGTCCTCGCAGAGCATGGAGAGCGAGGTGTCCATGGCGATGAGAATATTACGCGATTGAATCTTATCCCTACTAACAGAATTTCCAGAATAGGGCCTGCTGATGGCGATGATGAGGCAGATTAGTCCGAGTAGTGAGCAGGCAAATGCGATCCAGAATCGCAGTGGTTTGTTCTGCTTCACGAGTTCTGATTTATGCTGGCTAGAGACAAATGCGGACCAGATCTTGGCTCTATTTCGGCGCATGATGATGACCGCGAGAATGAAGAGCGGGATAATGATCAGGGTAGCGAACCAGGCTGGATAGAGAAATGACATGGCTATTAATTAGGAACCCGGTGCGGGTGGTGGGGAGATAGTAGTGAGGAAAACGTGTAGAAGGGCGAAGAGGAACGCGGCGGAAGTAAACCAGATGTGGTGTTCTTTCTTGTGGCTGAATACTCGCTGTTTGCGAATTGTTTTTTCTAGAGTGTCAATACTGTTAAGGGCATTGTTGAGTTCTTCTGTGCTGATTGCTCGGTAATACTGACCGTTAGTAACGGAGGCTATTCTCTTCAGTGTTTCGGTGTCAAATTCTTGCACAGGGTAGCGCTGGATGCTGCGTGATAGTCTGCCCTCCTTGGAGCCTATCGCCACGGTGTGGATCTTGATGTTTTGCAATTCTACCGCCTTGGCTGCTTCTGTTGGGGTGATGGTGCTGGAGTTGTCGGAGCCATCAGTGATGAGGATGATGATGCGGGATTTTGTGTCCTCGTATTCTAGTAGTCGGGTTGCTGCGCTGGATATGGCAGAGCCAATCGCTGTGCCATCGTCTAGCCCTCTATCTGGTTCTATTGTTTGTAGTTTCTCTATGAGAAATGCGTGATCGAGTGTGACGGCTGCTTCAAGATAGGAACGGCCTGCAAAGGATACGATGCCGATACGATCATAGGGTCGGGCGAGGATGAAATTCTTGATCGTTTCCTTGGCCGTGCGCATCCTTGAATCTCCACCATACTGAGCTTCCTTAGCTTCCATGGAGAGTGAAATATCAATGGCTATCATGATGTCCACCCCGCTAGCTTTCTTATCGCTATAGAGTGTCTTGGCCTGTGGCCTGGCGAGTGCGATGGAGGCTGCGGCGATGCAGAAGATCAGCGAGGTGAGTTTCAGTGCGCCGGCAATATCCCTTGGCTTGTTCCCCAGTGAACCGATGATAGAGAGTGAGGAAAAGGTGATGCTGGCGGGGGTGCCGAGTTTGCCTCTGAGCATGAGCAATGGTGGGATCGCCAAGAGGAGTAGAAACCACCATGGTTGAGCAAAACTGAGGTTATGAAAGAAAGCGTCGATGATAAAATGGGTGCGGCTTAGAGGTTCTTGGGAGCGGTGGAGTCAATTCCTCTGAGAAGCGACTCTGTAAGCTGGATCAGTTTGTTTTTCTCAGCGGGAAGGTTCTGGTCCGGTGAATATTTATGCTCGGCGAGGGCGGTGAGGTAGGTAGAGAGTTTTTCACGTGCGGATTCTGGAAGTTTTTCTAGATCGTGATGGTCTGCGATGAATTCTTGATGAGTTTGAAAGATCGATTCATTTAGGAACTGACCTTGCAGGTATTCCCTAGTGAGGAGGGAAAGTTCGATGGTGAGTTGATTGCTATCTTGATTAGACTTATTGGCGGATTGTTCAATTTTTTTCAATCGGATCAGCGCATCCTTGAGATTGTTTACCGTGGTAAGTGGATCTTTCTTGTATTTTCTATACGCGAGGATGGCGCAGATTATTAGGATGCATAGGAACGTTAGTAGCAGCCACTGCCATCCTAATAGCAGGGGAGCTCTCTCTGTCGTTTCCATGATGTCTTCGATTTCTGGCATAGTGATGTCTTACTGGTGCTCATTTATAGTGCGGGTGAGTGATCTGAAAAGGAAGAAATTTCATAGTGAGATAGAAAATCTTATTACAAGTGATAGATGAAGTTGAATTATTTTTGTCTTACGCCCCTCGCAAATAATACAATAACTAGTGATAAGCATTCTGCCGAGTATCTAAGGTTGACTGGTGGGGGGGAGAGGGTAATTTCTTTTTTGATGAGCAGGGAGATACGAGAGGTGGCTGAGAGGGTTTTGTTTGGGGTGAATCTGGATGAGAAGTTATCGGTAGGGAAGCATAAGGGGACGGCGCCCCGTGTGGTGACGGATGTGGTGCGTGAGTGTGGGGTCTCGATGCCTGATCTCCCCGGGAGGCCGAGTGAACTGATGATTTCTGAGCGTGGGGTGAATGCTGGAGGTTCTACCGTGTCAAGCTTCCCCAAAGTGAATAGGATGGATGAGACAGCGGAGAGGGGGAAGATGCTGCATTTCCTGGCGAACCATGAGCTATTGGCTACTGAATTGATGGCTTTAGTGTTGTTGAAGTTTCCAAATGCTCCGACTGAGTTCAGGCAGGGAGTGTATGAGACGATGCGGGAGGAACAGGCTCACACGCTGATGTACATGCGGCGGATGAAAGAGTGTGGGATGGAGTTTGGCGAGCTGCCGGTGAATGATTATTTCTGGCGAATGGTGGCACCAATGGAGTGTCCGATGGATTTTGTAAGCAGACTGAGTCTGGTGTTTGAACAGGCAAACCTGGATTATTCGTTACATTACGGGAAGCTTTTCCGCGAGGTGGGAGACACGGGGACGGCGGCGGTGTTGGATAAAATTTATCAGGATGAGATAGGGCATGTGGGGCATGGTTTAAAATGGTTTAGAAAATGGAAAGAGGAGGGGGTGACGGACTGGGCCGCATTTAAGAAACAGCTGCATTTCCCACTGACTCTGGCTAGGGCAAAGGGGATGGCTCCTTTTGATAGAGATGGACGGAGGCTGGCTGGGATTGATGCGGAGTGGGTGGATTCGCTGGAGGTGATCGAGCAGAGTAGAGGGCGTACTCCAGTGGTGCATTGGTTTAATCCGAATGAGGAGCTGGCTATGGCGGCTAAGGAGGGAGCTAGATTTCAGCCGAAGCGGGCGCATTTGATGTTAGAGAAAGATCTGGCGATGCTTCCTCTGGCATGGGCACGTAAGGATGATGTGGTGCTGGTGGATGAAATGCCATGTAGGGAACATGTTTTGAGGTTGAAGAGAAATGGTTTCATTATTCCTGAACTGATGAAAATAGGAGCAGACGAGGAACTGTTAGAGAGGAAGATAGGAGGTCTTAAGCCCTGGGCGTGGGGGCCCGTGGCGAGTAAGCTAATGAGTCGATATAATCCGGGCGTGGCTGAGGCGGTGGATTTGAAATGGATGGACTGGGGTGCTAAGGATGCGGAGTTGTTTTCTAAGCGTTGTGGGTTAAATTTAGCAGAGCTGTTAGATGAGGAAATAGGTTTGTGGTGTGCGTCCGTGGACGAGGTTTTAGATTCTGTTAAAGAGTTCGCTATTATAGCTGAGAATAGTGATGTGCTATTAAAAGCGCCGTGGTCGAGCGCGGGTAGGGGGCATCTGCGCTTATTAGGAGGCGAGTGGACGGCAGCTTCCAGAGCATGGCTAGAGAAGGTGATCGTTCAGCAGGGCGGCGTGGTGGTGGAGCCGTGGCTAAAAAGGGTGCTAGACTTTTCCGCGCAATATGAGGTTAGCAAGGAGGGCGTCAAACTAGTGGGGATGACTAGGGTGGTAAATGATGATGCGGGAAGATATTTGGGAACATTCGTTCATCATAAGTGGACGAGCGGGCTGGAGCCAGAGCTCACGGAGTTTCTGTTTAGAGAGGCTGGTGTGATCCAGTTATATAAGGATGAAATTCCTAAGCTATTATTAGATTTGTTAGATGAAGGTTTCCGAGGTAACTTCGGAGTGGATGCGATGGTGTATTTAGGTGAAGATGGATTAAAATTAAGGAAAGTGGTGGAGGTGAACCCACGGATGACAATGGGTCGGGTGGCATTAGAGTTACTTAAGAATTTTGGATTTGCTGGTGCCGGGTTCTTCCAGATATTACGTAAATCGAAGCTTGGGGATATTGAGCAATGGCTTGAGCTACTAGAGCGTGATAATTTGGAGTGTGGTTTACAGGATGGTTCAACAAAGATGACTTCTAAAATAAGTTGTCCGCTGAATGATCCTCATTTAGCCAATGAATTTATAGCAGTCTGGCATCTACGTAAAAATAGTGATGAGGTGATGAGAGTGACTGATTTGTCCAGGTTATAATGCTAGAACTGACTGCCTGATAATAGGTTGTTAAGGGCGGATAAAATTTAATCAGGAAGCTTGACGTGGCGGTGTGAGTTGTCCAATGTGTTAGAATAGCAAAAGCGCATTCGATAGAGATGCACTGGAAGCTTAAAAATTAATCTCTAATCATTTATAATTTCACCGTGTATTCCAACGAAGACTACCTCTTAGAATTGATCACCGAGCATGGGCTGATCACACTTGATGATATTAACATTTATCGCAGTAACCTGGCTGGTGGCCAGGGTGTGATAGAGCTAATGATACAGGAAAATAAACTCACCGAGGAGCAAGTAGCACAAGTGTGTGCTGAGAGCTCTAGTGTTGATTTCATTGACCTTGCTCACACGCCCATCGCGCCAGACATATTTAATGCTATTCCTGAGGATATTGTGAGAAGATTTAAGGCTGTGCCTGTTGCTGACAGTGGAGGTTATCTCGTAGTGGCTCTTGCTGACCCGCTGAATTTCGAGGTGCTCGATTCGCTCCGTCATATCATAGGGAGAGAAATCACTCCTGTCTGTGCGACGCCAAGCGCTATTGAGCAGACTATCAAGCACAACTATGGATCTGGCGATGACGAGATAGATGAGACTAAGGAAGGTCTGAGTTGGGGAGGCGAGGATGATACGGATGCAAATGATGCGCCGATCATTAAGCTAGTGTCTCATATTTTAGTAGAAGCATTCAAGATGCGAGCGAGTGATATCCACATCGAACCGCTAGAGAAATCATTGCGAGTTAGATACCGAGTCGATGGTAAACTCATCGAAATGGATAACCACCCTAGAAAACTGCTGCCAGCCATCGTAGCGCGACTGAAAGTGATGAGTGGATCGATGAGTATCGCCGAGAAACGTATGCCACAAGATGGCAGAATTCAAATTCAAGTAGCTGGTAAAGATGTGGATCTCCGTGTTTCATGTGTCCCCAGTAATCATGGAGAGAGTATCGTGATGCGTATTCTTGACAAAACTTCACTTCTTCTAGGCCTTCCTGAGCTAGGTTTTCTCTCGGATGATCAAGATACATTCAAGGAGATGATCGGTCTTCCAGATGGTATCATTTTAGTGACTGGGCCAACTGGTAGTGGTAAAACTACTACACTCTATGCGTGTCTGAACGTGATCAACCGCCCCGATAAAAAGATCATTACAGTGGAAGACCCTGTGGAATACGAAATGCCAGGGATAAATCAGGTTATGGTGAGAACTGAGATAGGGATGACATTTGGCGCTGCACTACGTGCGATGCTGAGGCAAGCACCTAATATCATCATGATCGGTGAGATTCGAGATGAAGAGACGGCAAACATCGCCATCAACGCCGCGCTGACTGGTCACTTAGTATTCTCAACCCTCCACACCAATGACGCACCGAGTGCGGTGGCACGTCTGGCGGATATCGGTGTGAAGAAATTCCTCATCGCATCAGCAATCAGAGCGATCATTGCTCAGCGACTAGTGAGGAAACTCTGTCCAGCTTGTAAGACACCTGTAGATCTCTCTGAGCGAGAATTGAGAATGCTTAATATCGATGGTGCACAGATGAAAGATAGTTCCATCTTCGGTTCTGTTGGCTGTGAGGCATGTAGAACTAATGGTTATAAAGGGCGTATGGGATTGTTTGAGATCTTCAAGATCGATGACGAAGTTAGCCACATGATCAACGACAATCTTTCCTCCCCACAGCTCAGAAAACGCGCTCGAGAGTTAGGAATGAGAACACTTAGAGAGGACGGTATCAGGAAAGTGCTTTCTGGCATGACCTCCGCAGAGGAAGTAATAGGAGTAACGATGGCAGATGGCATGTAGTCATTTTATATCAAGATAGATCGCAAGATTTAATTTAGTAACTAATTTTAGAGTTTAGAAAATAATAATGGATAATCAACAAGTCATCGACCTCTTTATGTCAAGGGGCTTAGTAGATAAGTATTTGGCAGAAGACATGTTCACCTCGATTGAGACCAATGGGAAGTCTATCGCTGAGACACTGGCAGATTTCGAGATCATATCGGATAAAGATGATATATGGCCAGTGATCGCCACCGAAATGGGAGTGGAGATGGTAGATCTGACTCAATTTGTACCGCCCGAGGAGCTACTTGGGCAGATACCAGCTGGAATGGCACGTCTACATGGCGCATTTCCAGTCAATGTGGGAGCGGAAGGGCTCTGCGTAGCTCTTGTAGATCCACTGAATCCTCAGACAGTAGAAGATCTCCAGTTTGCTCTAGGAAAAGAAATCATCGTGGTTGTAGCCCCAGACTATCTGATCGAGAAGAAAATCTCAGAATACTATCGTGGCGGTGACAATATGGGAGATCTCCTCAGCCAGTTAGATGGTCAAGGCATGGGTGATCTTTCAGCAGAAGATCTAGAATCAGAAGCAAACTCCGCACCCATCATCCGGTATGTTGATCTAGTGATGTATCAGGCGATTAATGAGCAGGCCTCAGATATCCATTTTGAGCCCTTTGAAAAAGAATTTAAGATCCGTTACCGAGTGGATGGTTCATTATTTGAAATGTCACCACCACCGATGAATCTCGCACGTGCGATCATTTCCAGACTCAAGGTGATGTCCAATATGAACATTGCAGAGACACGAGTCCCGCAAGATGGTCGAATTGTCAAAACCATTGGAGACAAGCAGGTCGATATGCGTGTTTCCTCGCTTCCTACCCAGCATGGTGAGAGCGTCGTGCTGCGTATTTTGGACAGAAGTAACGTGAATTTAGATCTAGAAATACTCGGTCTGCCAGAAGAAATGTTCGATTACGTTATCGATACCATTCACAAGCCAAACGGAATTTTCATCGTTACAGGTCCTACTGGAGCGGGTAAAACCACCACGCTCTATGCGGCACTGAGAAAGATTAACACGATTGATGCTAAGCTTCTCACTGCGGAAGATCCAGTGGAATATGATATCGATGGAATCATCCAGATTCCTGTCAATGATGCCATCGGACTCGACTTCTCACGTATCTTGAGAGCGTTCTTGCGTCAAGATCCTGACCGTATTTTAGTGGGGGAGATTCGTGATAAGGAAACGGCTCAAATCTCGATTCAGGCATCACTCACTGGCCACTTAGTGCTCTCCACGCTTCATACAAATGATGCTGCGGGGGCTGTTACGCGTCTGGTAGATATGGGCGTGGAGCCATTCCTCGTGGCGGCATCGCTTGAGGGAGTCTTGGCTCAGCGACTTGTCAGGACCATCTGCAAGGAATGCCGCGCACCCTACGAGCCAAGCGAAGCGCTGATCAATCAATTAGGGCTATCGCCGCATGAGCTAGGTGACAAGGAATTTTATACTGGTCAAGGTTGTGACAAATGTGGCAATGGCTACAAAGGCAGGCAGGGGCTATTTGAATTGCTCGATGTCACTGATCCTATCCGCGAACTCATCACTAAACGTTCACCGTCCGTGGTTATTAAGCAGAAAGCAATTGAACTAGGTATGCAGACGCTCCGAGAGGACGGATTACGTAACATTTACACCGGCTCTACTTCCATTGAAGAAGTTCTAAAATACACATAAATTATCCAACTAATTAAAGGCGATCTAAAATTGATCATCTTTGGGCTTCCCATACACCACTTTAAAAGGTTAATACTAATCTAACTCACATTACACTCATGGCGCATTTCCAATATATAGCACTAGATGCTAAAGGCGAACAAATAACTGGCTCAATTGAAACGGGAACAGAAGCTGAAGCGATCACCCAGATCAGAGCACAAGGACTCTACCCTACTCAGGTAGTGGAGCAAGGTAAAGGTAGTCTCAATGCCGCGTCTGCGAAAGGTAGGTCATCCGCAGGCAGGAAAGCGAAAGGTAAGACGAAGGTCAAAAGGATATCTGGTGGCAAAGTGAAGCCAAAGGTAATGATGATCTTTACCCGCCAGCTTGCGACTTTGATTGACTCAGGTCTGCCACTTCTCAAAGGTTTAAACGTATTAGCCAAGCAGGAGCCAAACCCTGTGCTCAAATCTACGATCAACAGTATCGCGGACTCGATCCAGAGTGGTTCCACATTTTCTGAAAGCCTAGCACAACATCCTAATCTCTTCAATAAGCTCTATGTCAATATGGTCAAGGCTGGTGAGCTCGGTGGTGTTCTCGAAGTCGTTCTCACACGTCTGGCAGAGTACATGGAAAAAGCGAATAAACTGAAAAATAAGATCGTTGCAGCGATGGTTTATCCATTTATTGTGATGTTCATTGCGGTTGCTATTTTGATTTTTCTCATGGTTGTCGTGGTTCCTCAGTTCAAGAAAATGTTTGATGATATGGATCAAGAACTTCCTAAGATCTCAGAATTCGTATTCGGTTTCTCTGACTCATTGATGTCAAACTTCCTCTTCATGCCGGTTGTGGTGTGGCTAGTCCTAGGTGCGATGGTTCTAATAACCTTATTTAATAAATGGGCAGGAACAGTATCAGGCAGAGAAAAAGTAGATGCGTTTAAGCTAAAAATGCCGCTACTTGGCGACTTACAACGGAAAAGTGCTATCTCCAGATTCAGCCGAACTCTCGGAACACTCGTCACATCTGGTGTGCCGATCCTCCAAGCTCTAAACATTACCAGTGACACCGCGGGAAATGTGGTCGTGTCAAAGGCTATCAATAATATTCACGGGGCAGTGAAAGAAGGTGAATCCATCGTTACCCCAATGACAGCAAGCAAAGTATTCCCACCTATGGTCATCAGTATGGTGGACGTTGGTGAAGAAACTGGTAAGCTTCCCGACATGTTACTCAAGGTGGCAGATGTCTATGATGACGAAGTGGACAACGCAGTATCTGCGCTGACCTCGATCATTGAACCTCTCATGATTATCATCCTCGCGGTTATCGTGGGAACTATCGTTATCGCGATGTTCTTACCACTTATCAAGATGATGGATTCAGATGCACTAAACTAGTCTCTATAGCGACCGGTTTAAATTCGCAATTCATGCGGAATCAGTTATATTAAATTTGCGGTTGGGGATTATCCACTTCCGTGCAACTCACTTATTCATATGAAATTACCCACGAAAAATAAAAGACTAATCTTATCAAGAGAATCAGTGAAGGGCTTCACTCTTATTGAGGTTCTTGTTGTCATGGCTATCGTCGCATCTCTCTCTGGCATCGGCTTCGGTGTTTTCCTCAGTGTAAACAAAACTGCCAAAGAAAATGAGACAAGGGTTATTCTCAAGGCAGTATCATCAGCAATGGACTCTAGATCCGTGGATATTTCTTCTACCCAGCGTACTGCCTTAGGTATTACAACTGGGCGTACTTTTCCAGATGGTGATAATACTATAAGTAGTAGTGAGAAGCTAGTATTCTATATATCAGGTGATTTTGATGGTGATGGTAACATTGATGACGGAGCTAAAACTAAAATGCCTGAAATTGTAGCAGGAGAGTCAGGTAAAGGTTCCTATCTTGATGCAGATGAAAGAATTGTTGATTCGTGGGATACTCCCATCCGCTACACTTTCCCAGGAGTTTACCACACTGAGGACGATGGCTTCGACCTCCAGTCCGCAGGTCCCGATCGTATCTTCGACAATGAAGATGATATTATTCTAAAGTAGTGAATCAAGTTAGAGGATAATGGGAGCATTCTCAGTCCAAATCGAAGCTATACGTCACTCAAGCCTAAACTCAGAACCGCAGATAAAACAAATATTTCGCTATCTAGTTGAAAAACATTCATTAGCAGTTATTAATAAAAACGTGGTGAAAAGTAATGCTACTTATTAGCCCGGCCTCCATAACATGTCTGATAATAGTTATAGCTGGAAAAATGTGCGCTTCGGCTCTGGTAGTCAGGCGTCGCAATCAGATAGCCTGACACGGTGGATTCTTATTGCTGTTATCCTAGCCATCGCTTGTCACATCGTTGTCTTGGTAGCAATGAAGAAGATGCCGATTTTCTTTAATAATTCTGGCCCAGATGAAATCATTACTCAGAGTGTCGTGGTGCGTAATGTCATAGAGAGAGAGTATATTGAGCCAGCTAAAGAGAAGCCAATAAAAGAAATAACAGAGCCGACAGAAACAGCTAAAAACCTTCTCGAAGAACTAGAAATGCTTGAAGAAGCTCCAGAGGATATGGAGATAGATTTATCACCGACCGTAGAAGAGCCAGAAATGTTCGTCCCCATGGAATCACCAGCCATGGCTGGTGATCTAGATGCCAGCGCCGAGGATCTCACCAGTGGGCTAGAATTTAGCGAGAATATCGAGGATCTCGGTAGTACAGATAATTTCCTTGTGCCAGCTGTAGGACAGATCACCATCGATCCCGGTAAGCAGACTGCAGACGAGTTTGATCCAGATAAATTTAATACAGAATTAGCCAAAGGTGCGGGTGGTGATACGCGTGAAGGAGTGATTGAAGGCTTCACACCACTGGCAGAAATGACGCGTCTTTCGCAGTCTGACCTTGAGACAGCCAAAGGGATGATAGGCTCAGATCTGCTCTATGACTTCAACAAAGCAATCCTGCGTGATAGCGCCAAAAATAGCCTGCTCAAAGTGGTGCTTATCATCGATAAAAACCCTAAAATGAAATGTTGGATCGAGGGCCACACAGACCTCATCGGGACTGATGAAGCCAATGCAAAGCTGTCACTCAAAAGAGCAGAAGCAGTCAAGCACTGGCTCGTCCACTCCATGAAAATCCCTGAAGATCGTCTGTTTGTCAGAGGACTAGGAGAGTCACAACCCGTCGTGCAGTCGGGTGACCAAGATGCTCAAGCAATTAATCGTCGTGTAGAAATCAAAATGCGCAAGAACCCACCACCCAAATATGGTGAACAGGAAGCTAGCACTATCGTTAAGAAGCCTAGAATTATTAAGCCCTTGCGAAATCCAAATATTTCAGAAAGTAAAAATCGACCTGCTGAAAATCCCGCTCCAAAACCACCCAAAGCGATCCCACTGGTAGAAAGTGAGCAAGCGACACTAGCCGAACCCAAACCTCCCAGAGCGATCCCAGTAGAAGGTAATTCATCTATTGCGCCAACAGAGCCAGTCCCTCCAAAAGCGATCCTCATTGAGTAGGCTAAAGAACGCGGGTTATATCGGGTTACTATACTAACTAATGAATCAATAGGTGTATTTAATGTATGAAAAATCAGAGTGAATTAAGTAAGTTCCCTAGTGTGCCCAGGCGCACAGGAATGCTATTCCCCGTTTTTTCAATGCGACGAGAGGGTGACCTAGGCATAGGTGATACCTCTTCAGTGCTTCAATGCATTGATTGGTTAAATATCTACAAAATCGGCTTCCTTCAAGTGCTCCCGATTAATGCCAGCGGCTCAGACAACAGCCCATATAGTGCGATCAGTTCCGTGGCGCTAGATTTCATCTACCTCGACATGGCACAGCTCCCAGAGCTTAGCCAAGAGGACGTGGACAGGGTGCGGACTGAATATGAAGGTGACTGGCTGGGATTAGATAAGGTGGATTACACCATGGTCAGAAAAGTGAAGTCCAAGCTACTCCGCTTAGCCTATGTGCGTTACCAGCAAGAGCCGAAAGGCTCTGCAGAATTTAAAACCTTCATGAAGCAAGAGGCTGATTGGCTAGTCCCATACTGCAAATACTGCTGGCTGATGGAAGAAGCAGGCGGCAGTGAAGACTGGACGAGTTGGCCAGAAATTTTTAACACTGGAGCAAAGGCTCTCAGCTATGAGCTTGAAAAAGAAGCCCTTACCGATGGCGGACCCAGAGCAGTCCAAGAATACTATGCCTGGGTTCAGTGGCATACATTTTCCCAATGGAAAGCAGTGAGAAACTACGCGGACAAAGTAGGGATGAGGCTCATGGGTGACATTCCCATTGGTGTTTCTAATGCGAGTGCAGATGTGTTCTTTGAACCGCAGTGGTTCAAGAAAGACTGGTATGGCGGCGCACCACCGGAGACTGTATTTAAGGATGATGCCTTCGCTTGTAAATGGGGGCAGAACTGGGGAGTTCCACTTTATAATTGGGATCTGCTTAAGGAGAATGATTTTGCTTGGTGGAGAAGAAGGATTTCTAAACTTACTGATATTTTCCATATTTTCCGGATTGACCATATTCTTGGGTTCTACCGTATCTACGCATTCCCGTGGCACCCAAAGAGAAATGCAGAATTTCTAGAGCTTAACCCTACCGAGGCAAAAAAGCTTACCTCTGGCCAGCTACCTCATTTCTATCCAAGAGCGGATGATAGCATAAGTGATAAAGCTAAGAACCTTATGGACGGTGACATGTATCTAAAAGCGATACTGGAAGCAGCGAATGGCTACGAGGTGGTGGGCGAGGACCTAGGTTGCGTACCAGACTATGTCAGACCTCACCTCATGGAGCTTGGTATTGCAGGCTTTAAAGTTTGTCACTGGGAAACCAACACCCACGGGGATGCTCAGCAACCAGAGGAGCACCCTGACTGTGCCTTCGCCACCTTTACCACGCATGATCACCCGCCGATCCATTCGATGTGGGAAGAGCTACGCTTCAATATAGCAAGCGGTTGTGAAAGCTCTGGTGATGGACTTAAAATCATCAGCCAGTATGCAGGTCTGCCCGTCATGGCGGCGGATGAATATCCTGAATATAGCTCAGTGATCAAGTGGGCGTTGTTAGAGTCATTGTTGAACTCTGGTTCGCGATATGCCGCTCTGATGATCACAGATATCCTCGACAGCCGTGCACGGATCAATTCCCCAGGAACTGTGGGCGATCACAATTGGACGTATCGGGTAGATTGGGAATTTGAGTCAGTGCCCAGCCAAGTCTCTAATGAAATGCGTAAGCTCGCGGTCTATACAGAAAACCATCATCGCGTAGTTAAAAAAGTAACAAATAAATGATCCAAACCACTCTCTAAGAAAGTAACCAACTAAAAGATGAAAACAACTATTTACCAACTCTTTGTCAGGCATTTTGGAAACCTAAAGACCTCTGGAAGAGAGGGTGGTGATATTGAAGAAAATGGCTGCGGTAAGTTTGCAGATATCACTGACAGCGCACTACTAGAAATCAAAAATCTCGGATTCACTCACGTTTGGCTGACTGGAATACTGGAGCATGCGAGCGGTACAGCTTATCCTGACAGACCTGCAGATGACGCTAAGGTTCTCAAAGGTATCGCTGGCAGCCCATACGCTGTTAGAGATTATTTTGATGTTTCACCGGACCTAGCTGTTAATGTTGAGAAGCGGATCGATGAATTCGAAGAGCTTATAAAGCGATGCCATAAGGCCCGACTACTCGTATTGATCGACTTCATCCCAAACCACGTAGCGAGATCCTACCAAAGTGATGTTCGGCCTCACGAAAGCTTTGGCAAAGACGATAATGTTAAAGCATTTTGTAACTTAGATAATAGCTTTTATTATCTCCAAGGCGATCAACCACTAGAGCTCCCAGGCGGAATTTATAACGCAGAGACGCACCCAAGAGTCACAGGTAATAACGCCGCCAACCACAGGCCTACTAAGGAGGATTGGTATGAGACGGTGAAGCTTAATTACGGTTATGATTTCACCAACAGAGAGAAACTATTTAGCGGTGACCAGATCCCAAAGACCTGGAGCCTGATGGACTCTATCCTCTCCTACTGGCAGCAGCTAGGGGTGGATGGATTCCGCTGTGATATGGCGCATATGGTGCCTATGGAGTTCTGGGAATGGGCTGTGGATAGGGCTCGCAACCGCTCGGCAAACGTCTATTTCCTAGCAGAAGCTTATGCTAGAGATATGATGAGGGTCACAGATGGTAATGTTCTCAAAGAACTGTTAAGTTCCGGATTCGATGAAGTTTATGACAGTAACAGCTATGACTTAGTCAAGGGGATCTATGAGGACGGCAAGTGGGCGAACGACCTAGATAATCTCCTCTGGGATACAGAGCGACTTCATAAAATGACGCGCTATATGGAGAATCACGATGAGGTAAGAATCGCCTCTCCACAACACTGGGGAGGTCATGGAGCTAAAATAGGGATGGCGGTGAGTGGGTTTTTATTCGGAATCGGGGCTGGTGGCTGTTTATTCTATAATGGGCAAGAAGTAGGGGAGACAGCCGAGGGGGCCAATGGTTACAGTGGTGATGATGGTAAAACGAGCATCTTTGACTACGTAGCACTACCTGAGCTCCAGAAATGGGTCAATGGTCATACTTATGACGGCAAAAACCTCAGCGAAGAGCAAACTGAGCTACGCGGTTGGTATGGCAGATGGATCAACGTCCTCCAAGCCCCAGCCTTCAGCAAAGGGGAGACTTATGGCTTAAATTACTTTAACAAAGACAATCCAAACTACGGCAGGTTAGATAACGAGTATGTCAGCGGTAGATGGCTTTACGGCTTCCTGAGATACGATAAGAAAAGTGACGAAGCATATCTGGTAATGATTAATTTCCACCCAACTGTGATCATGCTGAACCTCGATATCTGGTTCTCAAAAGACGCCCGTAAATGGCTCGGTAATTATGATTACGAGAGTCTGGAGCTAGAAAAACTCCTCCCCTGCGAAGTGATGACCTACTGTATGAAGCACGCAAAGGAGTCGGAGAAAAAAAAGTAAGTAGCTTATAAGCTAGGTTAAATCGAAAAGCTCACTGAACGGATAGAGTGCTCCTCGTAAAGACGAGCTGTAAAAAAATAAATACTAAGATTGCCAAACAGGCGACTTTAAGTATATTCGCACAGATCTCAAACGGGACGGGGGAGTAGCTCATCGGTTAGAGCAGTCGACTCATAATCGATTGGTGGAGAGTTCAATTCTCTCCTCCCCTACTTTTTGCTTTTAATTGCCTAATACCATCCTCACAGTTATACTAGATTAATGGTTTGATGGACTTATTTGAAAGTGCAGCAAAGCTGATTACGGGTTATTGATTGCGCTATCGATGAAGCCTAGGATCTCTCTTCTTCCGTCGCGGCTCTTCGCCGAGCTGGTGAAAAACTTTGGTAATCCCTCGCAAAATTCGCTCATGGAGTGGAGGAATGCGTCTTGATTTCTTCGGACGGCTCCGGGCTTTGCTTTATCGGCTTTGGTGAAGACGAGGACGAAGGGGATGTTAGATTCCATCAGCCACTGGGTGAAGCGGAGGTCTAATTGTTGCGGTGGGATTTTAGAATCGATAAGGACGAAGACACAGCGGAGGGTTTCGCGGTTGAGTAAGTAGTCACTGACGAATTCTTGGAACTTTCCTTGATCGGTCTTGGATATTTTAGCGTAACCGTAACCTGGGAGATCGACTAGTTTCCATTTCTTGTTGATATTGAAAAAGTTGATCAGCCGGGTTCTTCCTGGTGTGGATGAGACGATGGCGATATTTTTTTTCTGCCCGGAGAGCATGTTGATGAGCGAAGACTTGCCCACGTTTGACCTGCCTACGAAGGCGAACTCTGGGAGTGAGGCGGTGGGACAGCCGGCGAGATCAGCGGAACTGATTTCAAAATCTGCGGAATGGATTTGCATAAGCGGAGACTAGCAGTAGATGTCTGCGGTGCTAGACAGAATTTACATAATTTTTCAGAATGCATAGAATTGATGCTTGAAGATGGATGATTACCGTAGAAGCGACACTCTATCGCTTTATCCATTAAAGATGAAAGCAAAGGCTTGATATTAAAAATGTGTTTTTTTGAACACTTATTTATTGCCAGATGAAAAGTGTCTGTCTAGAGTGAGAGCATGTTAGTGAGATTTTTTTCAGCGGCGTTGCGGGGTGTGGAGGCTACAGAGGTGGAGGTAGAGGTGAACCATGCCCAGCGGGATCAGTTTAAAATGACCATTGTGGGACTGCCAGATGCGGCGGTGCGTGAGAGCTTGGAGCGGATGCTGAGTGCCATTTCTAATAGTGCGATGAAATTTGGAGGGGGGATCAATACCATCAACCTTGCTCCCGCTGACCTGAAGAAGGAGGGTCCGAGCTTTGATTTACCGATTGCGATCGCTACGGCGGCGGCAGGGATGGAGGAGGAAATTGCGAATATTGACCAGTATTGTCTCGTGGGTGAGTTGGCACTCGACGGGAAGTTACGACCCGTGAAGGGGGTGATTTCGATCGCTCTGGAAGCGAGACGGAGAGGGAGGACACGGTTGATCGTCCCAGCAGCGAATGCAAAAGAAGCGGCGGTGGTGGATGGGATAGAAGTCTATGGTATGGATCACTTGCACGATGCCTGGATGCTGGTGACAGGGCAGAAGGCCTTTGCTCCTTACTATTTAGACAGGAAGGCATTTTTTAGTTCGCAGAAGACTTACCTTGAGGATTTGTGTGATGTCAAAGGTCAGCATCAGGTAAAACGCGCGCTGGAGGTGGCTGCTGCCGGTGGGCATAATATGTTAATGGTGGGGCCTCCCGGGACGGGGAAGTCGATGATTGCGAAACGGATGGCGACTATTTTACCAGACATGACTGAAGAGGAGGCGATAGAAGCTACCAAGATTCATTCGATCGCAGGGAGGCTAAAGGATAAAGGTTTTATGGTAACGCGTCCATTTAGAGCACCACACCACACGATATCGGATGCGGGACTACTCGGTGGTGGGACGCATCCCGGACCAGGGGAGGTGAGTTTGGCGCATCATGGGGTGCTATTTCTAGATGAATTACCAGAGTTTAGGCGGCAGACTTTAGAGGTTTTAAGGCAGCCTCTCGAAGATGGGCATGTGACTATATCGAGAGCGGCGGGGAGTATTACGTTTCCATGCCAGTGCTTGTTGGTGGCGGCCCTAAACCCTTGTCCGTGCGGATACTACGGAGATCCCAAACGTGAGTGTCGCTGCTCGCCATCGCAGATTGACAGATACAGGCAGCGGATCAGTGGTCCACTGCTAGATAGGATTGATCTTCATGTCGAGGTGCCGTTGTTAGAGTATAAGGAACTCAACAGTGGCGATGGTGGTGAGAAGAGTGCCGTGATCCGGGAGCGTGTGATCGCGGCGCGTGACCGGCAATTGCATCGATTTCAAAAAGACGTGGGAGTGAACTGCAACGCGACTATTCCATCACGGCTGATGCGTGGCTACTGCGGGCTAGATACCGAGACCTCCGCTTACTTAGAGCAGGTGATGAATGAGCTAAACTTCTCCGCACGTGCACATGATCGGATTCTCAAAGTAGCTAGAACCTTAGCAGACTTAGAGGGAGTGGAGAATATTCAGATGCAGCATCTATTAGAGGCGGTGCAGTACCGGACACTCGATCGAAAACTGTTGATGTAAATCACCGCTTTTTAGCCACGCCGAGTAAGGTCTGAAAGTGAGGGGCGTCAGGTTCTTTATCGGCGATGACGATGTCGATAGAGTTGAAGCCCGCGTCATTGATCATGGTGAAGAGCTCCACCTCGGAGAAGCCCAGATGGACGTCGAAGTAGAGTTCCTTTGCTTGCTCGAAATTGTGCTGCAGCAGGTCTAGCACGACTAATGCACCGCCTGGCTTCAAGATGCGGAAGGCTTCTTTGAGGGCCTTGCTCGGGCGTTCTGCATGGTGTAGTGCTTGGCTGAAAATAGCGAGATCCACCGTTTCATCATCGATCGGTGGCGCGGAGATGTCGCCGAGTCGGTATTCGAGGTTTGGGAGCGCGTGATCCTTGGCGAGCTGGGTGCCGAACTCGACCATTTTTTCTGAGCTATCGATGGCGATTACTTTCTTGGCACGCTGAGCGAGAAGCTGTGAGAGGGTTCCTTCGCCAGCTCCGAGGTCGGCGACTATTTCGTAGTTGAGGATTTTTAGCAATGCCTCTGCTAGTCCTTTCCAGGAGCGGCCTGGAACGTAATGTTTACCAAACCTTCCTGCGAGTTGATCAAAATACGCCTTAGATTTATCGCGTCTTTTACTCAGTAAATGCTTAAGAGCAGCTAGGTCTTGCTGAGATTCTGGCAGTTCATCAACCGCGGCGGTGATGATAGAGGTAAGTTTTTCTGGGATGGTGGCGGTATAGAGATTATTTTTTCCCACTCTGCGATCAGAGGTGAGGCTTTCATTTCTTAGCTGGGACAGCTGAGTGGAAATACGGCTTTGACCCATGTTTAAGATTTCCTGTAAATCTGCCACGCTGAGTTCTTGGTCATGGAGAAGATGCAAGATGCGAAGTCTGGTGGGGTCAGAAATGATTTTTAGTGAATTAATAATTGACGTCATAGTAATCTGGTATATATCAACGTATCAAGATTTGTTGATAACAACAAGTTGAAAATAATAATTATGTCTAGACCATTTATATTCTCATCCGAGTCCGTAACAGAGGGGCACCCAGATAAAGTATGCGACACCATTTCCGATGCCATCCTCGATGCGTGTCTTGAGCAAGATGTGAACAGCCGTGTGGCTTGTGAAACTTTTGTAAAAGACAACGTGGTAGGGTTAGCGGGTGAAATCACCACTTTCGCGAAGTTCGATTACGGCACTATTGTCAAGAACACTATCAAGGATATAGGCTACGATTCCGATTATGCCAATGACACTGACTATTCCTATACTTGTAAGTTTGAAAAAGGAGCCTTTCTGATGAATATGCTCGGTCAGCAGTCGCCAGACATCGCTCAGGGAGTGAATGCTGAAGCAGCGAAAGACAAAAAAACCGCTGAACAAGGTGCTGGTGACCAAGGTATCATGTTCGGTTACGCCACTAATGATACGGCTGAACTGATGCCAGCTGCGATTCATTACTCGCACCTTTTAGGCCGTGAGCTCACTAAACTGCGCAAGGATCGCGTCCACACTTGGCTGCGTCCAGATTCGAAAACTCAGGTCAGTATTGAATACGTGAATGGCAAACCTAACCGATTCACTTCTATAGTGATTTCCACCATGCACGCTAAGGAAATTGAGACTGAGGAAATTCAAAATATTCTCAAACGTGACCTCATCGAAAAATATCTTCCTGGTGATCTTCTGACACCAGAAACCGATATCCTTATTAACCCCACCGGACTATTTGTCATCGGTGGACCCGAAGGGGATGCGGGACTCACAGGGCGTAAAATCATCGTAGATACTTATGGTGGTATGGGGCGTCACGGTGGTGGTGCATTTTCAGGTAAAGATCCATCGAAGGTGGACAGATCAGCCGCTTATATGTGTCGTTGGGTTGCCAAGAATATTGTGGCAGCTGGACTCGCTAACGAGTGTGAACTCCAACTAGCTTACGCTATCGGTCATCCGCATCCTGTCAGTATTAATATCAATTCCTTCGGTAGTAACAATGTCGACGAAGAGGCGATCGAGAAAGCGATTAAGGAAGTCTTCTCGTTCAAGCCTGCCGATATTATTTCCCAGCTCGATTTACTCAGACCAATCTACAAGCACACAACTAATTACGGTCATTTCGGTCGTGAAGACAACCTCTCTGCTCTTACATGGGAGAAAACTAATAAAGTGGATGAGTTGAAAAGTATCTTCGGATAATTCATCCAACATTATAACACTAAACTAAAACAAAATATTATTATGCCAACAACATTAGATAAACCAATAATAGACGATTATAAAATCGCGGATATCTCCCTAGCTGAATGGGGAAGAAAAGAAATCGACATCGCTGAGCACGAGATGCCAGGATTGATGGCGATTCGTAAAAAGCATGCGGCTGCTAAGCCACTCGCAGGAGTTCGTATCATGGGTTCACTCCACATGACGATCCAGACCGCAGTGCTCATGGAGACACTCGTAGAGCTGGGTGCCGACGTGCGTTGGTGCTCATGTAATATCTTCTCAACTCAGGATCACGCAGCAGCTGCAATGGCTGTTGCTGGAATCCCAGTCTTCGCTTGGAAAGGCGAGACACTTGAAGAATATTGGGACTGCACACTCAAAGCACTTACTTTCCCTGGGAATAAAGGCCCACAGCTCATCGTAGACGATGGTGGTGACGCGACACTCCTCATCCACAAAGGCAACGACCTTGAAGGTGGATCTGACTGGGTCAATGGCCCTGCTGAAAATATCGAAGAATCATGTGTTAAAAACATTCTTAAGAGAACTCTCGCTGAACGTCCAGGATTCTGGGGTGGTGTAGTAGCTGAATGTAAGGGTGTTTCTGAAGAGACAACCACGGGTGTTCACAGACTTCAACTGATGGTCGATAACGGAGAGCTTCTGTTCCCTGCGATCAACGTGAACGACTCTGTCACTAAATCAAAGTTCGACAACCTCTACGGTTGCCGTGAATCACTTGTAGACGGCATCAAGCGCGCCACTGACGTGATGATTTCTGGTAAGCATGCGGTAGTATGTGGATACGGTGATGTAGGTAAAGGATCAGCTCAGGCACTCAAGAACATGGGCGCTATCGTGACTGTGACTGAAATCGACCCAATCTGCGCACTTCAGGCAGCAATGGAAGGATACCAGGTCAACACAATCGAAAGCACACTCGGAACGGCTGACATCTACGTTACTACCACTGGTAACAAAGACATCATTTCAATCGACCACATGAAGCAGATGAAAGATCAAGCGATCGTCTGTAACATCGGTCACTTCGACAACGAAATCCAGGGCGATGCTCTCGTAATCGAGCCAGGAGTGAAGCACCTAAACATCAAGCCACAGGTAGATAGATACACATTCGAAGAGAAAGATGGAGGCAATAGCATCTATCTTCTTGCTGAAGGCCGTCTCATCAACCTCGGTTGTGCAACGGGTCACCCATCATTCGTAATGTCTAACAGCTTCGCTAACCAGACCCTCGCACAGATCGACCTCTGGGCAAACAAGGACGAGTATGAGAACAAACTCTACCTTCTGCCTAAGGCACTCGACGAAGAGGTAGCGCGTCTCCACCTTGAAAAGATAGGAGCAGTGCTCACGACCCTTACTCAAGAGCAGGCTGACTACATCCACGTGCCAGTAGGTGGACCATACAAGCCAGAGCATTACAGATACTAAGATAGTTTAAGATCTGCTAGAACTATGAATTTCAGAGCACCAAGGGAAACCTTGGTGCTTTTTTATTTTTAAAGCGTTATTTTTAAAGCGTTATTCTTAAAGCATTAGTTCAGAGGGCCAATATTAGTTTTACCCACGAGTGGTTGTTTCTCGCCAGGGGTGCTGCGTCCACTGGCAACGTATTGTTCTAAAAGAGCTTTTAGTTCGGTGACTTTTTCAGGGTGCTTGGCATAGAGGTTTGTTGTTTCTGAAAGATCATCGGCGAGGTTAAAGAGCTGCATCCGTGGGGCATCTTTGGCTGCTTTACCTGGCCTCGGGGCACTCCATCCGCCAGAACCCTTACAGAGAATGAGTTTCCAGTCGCCCTGACGGATCGCGAAGGCGCCGCGGATAGAATGGCTCACTATGGCATCTCGTTCTTTCTGGGCGGGATCTTTTAGCGTGGCTAGAAATGAGACGCTATCGACTCCTTCGCTGGACTTGACTTCATGACCAGTGATCTCAGCGAGAGTTGAGAAAATGTCTGTCTGGCAGGTGAGACGATTGGTCACTGTGTTAGGTTTAATTTTTCCTGGCCAGCGGATGATGAATGGCACTCTGTGGCCACCTTCATAAATGTCAGCCTTGTGCCCACGGAGTGTGCCACTTGGGAAGTGACTATGTTTGGCTAGGTCTGAGAATTTAGCTTGGGGTGAACATCCATTATCAGTAGTAAAAATGACCAGAGTGTTATCGCTTAGCTGGTTTTCCGCCAGTGCTTGCATGACTTCTCCCACTACCCAGTCAGTTTCCATGAGGAAATCACCATAGCTACCGATACTCGATCTACCGATCCATTTCTCGCTGGGCACGATGGGAGTGTGCGGAGAGGTGAGGGGAAGGTAGAGGAAGAATGGCTTCTTTTCCTTGGCGCGTTGGTTGATGTATGCCACCGACTGTGCGGCGAAATCTTTGAGGCATTGATTTGCCTCGAAGTCCACCGCCGCGGCACCTTTTCTGAAAAATGCCTTCGTCACGGTTCCTGGTGCGGTAGCCATTTCATTTTTGATATAGACGTAGGGAGCCATATCGAGCGATGCCTGGATCCCCCAGAAATAATCAAACCCTGCTGATGTCGGAGTGATCGCTGGTTTAGAATAATCGATATCCCATCCCGCTTGGCCCTTCTTCTCCTTAGGTAGTTTGAAATTCTCAATAAACTGCCAACCAATGCCTAGATGCCACTTACCGATGCATGCAGTGTGGTAGCCCTTGCTCTGCAAGATAGACCCGAGTGTGGATTCTCCTGGCTCGATGAGTGGTCGATCATGTGGATTAAAAAAGACGCTCTTTTTCAGCCTAGTGCGCCAGTTGTATCGGCCAGTGAGACATGAATAGCGAGTGGGCGTGCAGACTGCTGATGAAGAATGGGCATCAGTAAACCTCATGCCTTCTGCTGCTAGTTGATCGATGAACGGAGTGGCCGCTTTACCGCCATTATGAGAGACATCTCCCACGCCCATATCATCCGCGAGAATGAACACGATGTTTGGTGTTTGTGATGCCTGACTGTCCTGCGCGAGCGCTGGTGAGATGGTCAGACTAAAGGAAGAGGTGATAATCGCTGCGAAATTAAGATGATTTTTCATGTGATAGGCTTAGGTGTTAGCATTTATTGGTTCATGTAATCAAGCAACAACTGCGGGTATAAGTAAGGATGATCCTGTTACTTATTGTTAATAAGTTAGTCCGGTTCTTTTGTTATAGAGTCTTTGGGAACGTAGCTTTGAGTGTTTTGCTGAAGGTGGAACTGGCGACGTTGCCAAGGGGTGCCTCTGAGGGTGGGTTTGAGGGTAGGTTTAAGCGTAGCGGTCTTTTTGCTTCCTTGAGAAGGTTGGGTAGGAGCTTGGAAACCTCCGCTACGGGAGATGGTTTACACATCTGCCTGCAGCACCCATACTGGTTTGCTCGGCGATCAAACCCTGGCGAATTCTTGCGAATTCTCTGGGGAGATCTTCAAAGCGTTTTTACTCACTACTCACCATTTCCCATTATCCTGAGCTTGTAGAGCGGCGATGCCTACCATGTCGACGATTTGGCGGATGCTGGCGCCCATTTGGAGGACGTGGATGGATTTGTTTAGGCCGAGGAGGACGGGGCCGATGATGTCTAGGTTAGAGATGCTTCCTACGAGGTTGTAGGCGATATTGGCGGAGGAGAGGTTGGGGAAGATGAGGGTGTTGGCTTTGTGGCCGTTGAGTTTGGAGAACGGGTAGAACTTCTTGAGGGTCTCTGGCTCTAGCGCCATGTGGGCTTGCATTTCTCCATCGAGAATCCAGTCTGGGTGGCGCTCGTGCAGAATGGCGGTGGCTTTTGCCATGAGCTTGGCGGCGGCTCCTTCTCTGGCTGTGCCGAAGTTAGAGTAAGTGACGAGTGCCATCTTAGGTTCGATTTCAAGGCTGCGGATAGCATCGTGGGTTAGCTCTGCGATGTCTGCGATGTCTTCTGCATTTAGCTCGTGATTGATGGTGGTGTCTGAGAGGAAGAGGGGGCCTGATTTGGTCATGACGATGTGCATGCCGGCTACTTTGTTGACGCCTGGTCTGGCTCCTACGATCTTTAATGCGGGTTTGATGGTTTCTGGGAAGCCTCTGGAGAGCCCGCCGATCATGGCATCTGCATCACCAGTCTCTACCATCATGGCTCCGTAGTAGGCACGTGAGCGGATCGCTTTGTAGGCTTCATCGAGGTTGATGCCTTTGCGCTTTTGCTTGTCATAGTAAATGGCTGCGTAGTCGCGGATACGTTTCTTTTCGTATTCATCTTCACATCTCTTGGGGTCGATGATTTTGACTCCAGGGAGCTTGATGTTGTGCTCCTGCAGCAGCGTTTGAATGATAGCTCTATTCCCTAACAGGATGGGCTGAGCGATTTTTTCTTCGACGACGACTCTGGCGGCTTTGAGCATGGTGACGTTTTCTACATCGGCAAAGACGACTTGTTGGAGGTCGAGCTTAGCTTTGTTTTCGATGACCTTTGAGAGCGTGCTGGTGTTACCGAGTCGGATGGCGAGTTCTTGCTCGTAGGCGTCCCAGTCTGTGATGGGATGTTGCGCTACGCCGGATTGCATGGCGGCCTTGGCCACTGCTGGTGCCACGGTGGTGATGAGTCTAGGATCTACTGGCTTCGGGATAATGTAGTCTTTGCCAAAGATGAGGTTAGCACCGTTGTAGGCCATGTTGACGATGTCTGGGACGGGCTTCTTGGCGAGCTCGGCGATGGCGTGGACGGCGGCAATTTTCATGGCTTCGTTGATCTCGGTGGCACGGGCATCGAGTGCACCACGGAAGATGAAGGGGAAGCCGAGGACGTTGTTGACCTGGTTAGGGAAGTCTGAGCGGCCGGTGGCCATGATGCAGTCCGGGCGGGAAGCCTTGGCATCCTGGTAGCTGATTTCTGGGGTGGGGTTTGCCATGGCGAAAATGATCGGGTCGGTTGCCATGGGCTTGATCATTTCTTGGTCGAGGACATCTCCTCTGGAGAGTCCGATGAATACATCTGCTCCGTCTAGGATCTGCGCGAGTGTGGTGTCGGCAGGGACGGTGCTATTGATGAAGTCGGACTTTTTGCCGTCGAGGTTGGTGCGATCGCCGTGGATGAGCCCTTTAGAGTCATACATGAAGATGTTTTCTTTGTTGGCACCGAGTGAGACGTAGATTTTAGTGCAGGAAATGGCGGATGCGCCGGCTCCGTTGACGATGATTTTTGCTTTGGAGATGTCTTTACCGGTGATTTCTAGGGCATTGAGCAGGGCGGCTCCACTGATGATAGCGGTGCCGTGCTGGTCATCATGCATGACGGGGATGTTGAGTTCCTTTTTGAGGCGTTCTTCTATTTCAAAACACTCTGGTGCTGAGATGTCCTCGAGATTCACGCCGCCAAAGGTGGGTTCTAACAGTTTGACGGTGCGGATGAATTCTTCGACGTCTTTGGTGTCGAGTTCGAGGTCAAAGCAGTCGATGTCTGCGTAGATTTTAAAGAGCAAGCCTTTACCTTCCATGACAGGTTTACCTGCTAAGGCTCCGATGTCTCCGAGACCTAGCACAGCGGTTCCATTACTAATGACGGCGACGAGGTTTCCTTTGGCGGTGTATTTATAGGCGTCTTCTGGATTCGCTTCGATGGCAAGACACGGCTCGGCGACGCCTGGGGAGTAGGCGAGTGAGAGGTCGCGTTGGTGGGCGTATGGCTTGGTGGGGATGACTTCGATTTTACCCGGTTTTCCGGATGAATGGTAGTCGAGTGCTGCTTGTTTGAATGAATCTTTTTCCATAAGGCAAGTATGGATAAGCAGCTGATTGGGTCAATCTTCAAAGAGTAGAGTGAGATTTAAATCTACTTTAATGAATGATTAGGGTGTTGTGCTTACCTGTACTCTACCGAACGGCGTGCCAGCAGGGTAAGGGACTTTAACAATTTCATAATCTGAGTTAACAGTATTCGAGATCACGACATCAGGAGTTGCGGAGCTTGTTGTAAAGCTCGATAAATCACTACTAAACTGGGGGAGATAGGTGATGCTTCCAGATATGCCGTGGTCTTTTCTTCTTACAAAGTAGTGGTCCATCGTAGTTTCATCAGCAGAGGCTACCGCTAAAGGAACACCTAATGAAGATCCATCCTGAGATAGGGGCGCATCATCCTTCAATGTGGGATCAAGACCAAATGCAAATTCTTGACGATTACTAAGACTATCACCGTCTTGGTTACTATCAGGATCTGAATCAGTGAAAGGCTTATCAAAGCTTCCACCAGACCAAGTAACGTATGTTAATTGATTACTTATCCATTTTGCATAAAGATTTACATTGGATGCATTAATGTTGAATGTTGCTCCAGTGGAATAGTCAGTTCCGTTTCCGTCTGCTTGAGTGTTCCAGTTAGAGAAACTATAACCAGTTTTTGTAAGGTTGCCTGTATTTGCCAATACAGAAACACTCGCGCCGTTGTCGTATGAGTTATTGTCAGTTGGCGGATTGCCTCCTGTGTTAGTATTTCCATCATACGCTACAGTGTATCCGTTTTGAGCAATACTAATATTATCAATTGCCATATCACTAGAATATGAACTGCCAGTCGTTCCCTTGAATGCAAGCCTTACTAATTGACCAGAGTATGCACTCAAATCTATAGTAGCTGAATTCCAGCTATTTCCATTGTCTCCAGTTTGGTAAAATAACCTGGTCCAATTGATATCGTCTGTGCTAGCTAGTAATTCAAGCTCACCCATCCCGCTGCCATACATGTGGTAGTGGAAGATCATTTCCATATTCGTATGTGTCCTTAAATCAAACCATGAAGTCAGCTCAGCCAGACTATCATTATTTGAAGTTGCTTCCGTGTAGAGATAAAAATCACCATCTTGAGCGCTTATCGGACCAGTACCTACAGATGGCGTACCACTTGAATCGCGTGTCCAATCGATATCATCGGATTCGCTTTGTATCCAGTCTCCTGTTCCTGTTTCGAAACTTTCTGAGTAGGGGAGGCTCACTAAATCTGGAAGTGGTAATATGCTGAAATTGGCATTACTGATGTCTGATATAGCTGAAGGCTCCAAGCTGGTAATACTAATCTTATAGTCATTATCGATAGTTTGCCCAGATGGGATAGTCCAACTGAATGATCCTTGATCATTAGATGTGCTGGGACTAATAGTAGAGTCTAATACTTCGTTTTTAAGTAATTCGATTTTGACTGTTCCACCCAAACTGGAAGTCCATGTAATAGTGTGAGTATTTCCTCGAAACCAGTTTTCGCCTCCAGCTGGAGCTGTGACTATGAGCTCGGAACTACCGACGATGAAGGTAACTGTAATCATTATTGGCGAGTTGGTTGCTTCAGGAGACGTGATCGTAATTGTGTCGTTGTACGTCCCCGCCGTTAGGTTAGTCGCATCGAGAGAGATAGTTACCAAATCACTCTCGATAGAAACTTCTCCATCCAGTCGATCGAGTGATAGCCATGGTTGAGTTTTGGTAATGGTATAGTCAGCAGTGCCTCCGCCAGTGTTATTCAAATTAAAGGCGATATCAGGACTAGGTAAACCAGCTATTCCGTGTTCTGTAAATGATCCAAGTGAGGCGTTGAGGGTTGGTTGAGCACTGACAGTTAATGATACTGTGATGGTTTCTATTCCAGCACCATCGGCACCAGTGATCGTGATAGTGGCGGGATAGATACCAGGATCCAGTGCTGTGGTGGTATAGCTGACGGTGACGAGATCAGCTTCCGTCGTGGCGGTGCCGTTTACGACGGAGCAGTTAAGCCATGCTACGTCGTCAGAAATTGTGTAGTTTAAAGTTCCGCCGCCACTGTTATAAACACTAAAAGTATCGTCTGCTGCGTTTTCATTGGAATCAACTCTGGGTTCAAATTCTATGGCTGTGACAGCGGTGATAGGATCTCCAGTGACCGGCCCCGTGCCAATGATGAAGGTCATGGTTTCTCCCTGAGCGCTGATAGAATGGATATCCGCACCAGAAGCAACAGTCCGACCATCACTAGCCCAGAACTTCAATGCTGGTAATGTGCTGTCAGAAATACTGCTGACTCCAGTTGAACTATATGCGTCATTAGACCCAGGAGTAGGATTGTCATACCAAGGAATGGTGCTCGAACTTGGGTTAGACTCAACAACCATTAGCTCATAGGGGTTAGAGTAGTCAGCGTTTGGACTTTCTCCTGTATTAATTGATGAACTAGTGTTACTTCCTGTTTCTAGTGCATGATAGATGACTAGTCCATCTGCAGGGTTTGTTCGTCCAGCTCCGCCCCAGGGACCCTCGTAACCATCGTTTCCACGCACTTCAAAAAGAAAATATTCTTGAGCATTAGCGGGATTTCGATAGCGGTAAAAGAAGTTACGATCTTGTTGAACTGCGCACAATTGGTGACTGGCACTGTCAATATCAATAACATCAGCCCATCCAGCATGAATTTTTAGATAGGGGTCTACATGTCGGGGGTGGCTACTACCACTGCTATGCATTAGGGAGTAGCTGCCTAAGTTTGCCGCATTTCCATCATAGGAATAAAGGTCTGGGAAGTCACAGATCATGTGACCGTTCTCATGGCAGAAAGTTCCGATTGTTAAGTTGGACGGCATGTCTGTGATCTGATAATCGTAATAAGTGCTGGTCAGTCCAGAATCCGAGAGTCCTGCCCAATTAGAGCTAGACTGGTGAGGCCATAATCCTTCAGACCATGAATTAACACGCGATCCGGCGTAAAAAATATTGACCCCATCTAACCTACCGTCATCGTTTCCATCGCACTGTGTAAAATCAAATCCTTTAGCGTCCAAAGCTGCAAGACCTTCCCTAATTAACTCTCTTGCTCGTGAGGCATAGTTGACAGTATTATCTGTGTAGTAACTTCTGGGGTTAGCTGCGGTGAACCATGCTGTGACATTGTTCTTGTATTCCAGCTTTCCGTTAGACTGAATTTTGAAATAACTGTAGATAGAAGCTGCATTACCATTTTCAGTATAGACTTCAGCGTTACAGTAGTTGTCGATATCTGCTACTGTTTTAGTAACGTCACCAGGGCGGTCTGGGAATGAAGCCAATAATACGAGGCCGACTCGGTTATTGAGTGTGGGTGAAGATGGGGGGGCTGAACGTATAGACTCATCATCTTCGGATGCAGGCTCTTGCGGCTCAGATGCTTGTGCTCTAGATACATTTGAAATCTCCCCACGTTCATTAGAGACAAGCTTTTTTTTGTAGTTACTCTGACCTTTTTCATTGACTTTAAGTGAATTGCGATTGGGCAGGCTTTTCATCATAGCCATGCCGGCAGCTAATCGTTGCTTAGGTTTTAGTCCTAGAGGTTTAGGCTGCCCAACCTTTACACCTGTAGAAATAATAGATGCTCCGTCTGGTGTCACCTGAGCATAACAGAAACTCCCATTGTCTTTATCGCGGATGATCAAATAGCCATCTTCTGTTTCTTGATACGCAAAGAACTCGTCACCGAATAAATTTACCTTGAAGGTCTGCCCGTCAGGTTGGTTGTATGTGAATGATTCGCCAGAAAGGGGAGCCGCTAAAAGCATTCCAGTGGAGAATGAGAATACTAATAAAGCTTTAAGGAGAAAATTTGGACGTAGGAGATTGCTATTCATGTTTTGTATTTTGATCAAGATATTATTTTGATGTGAAAGCTATTTCTAGCATTAAGTAAACTCAGCTCTAGTTAGCTTAGTACTTGTTAAATTTATTGTTGTTTCACTATGATTCACTGATAAATTCTGTCCAGACTTTTGTAGGGTAGATGTGATTGTGGGTTATATATGAACTTTAGGATGCGATGGTGATTTTTAAATTTGATTAACTTCGGATAAACCCTTTAGGGGTGGATTAGTCCTATATTTGGAGGTTATTTTAATTTTTCTCTTTGATTAAATAAGTGTTCATGGTAACACTCTATTTATGAGTGCAGCATTGTTAGTAGAGCAGACCTTAGCGGATGTGTTTGGTTTTTCGGAGTTTAGGCCTAATCAGGAGAAGCTGGTGCGAGGTGTTTTGGCGGGGAAAGATGTGTTTGGGGTGATGCCTACGGGTGGAGGGAAGTCGTTGTGTTATCAATTGCCTGCTGTTGTGTTAGATGGTTGCTGTGTGGTGGTGAGCCCGTTGATCGCGCTGATGAAGGATCAGGTAGATGGAGCGCTTGCTAATGGAATTAGAGCGGCTTGTCTGAATAGCTCGCTGGCTCCAGAGGAGATGCGGGAAGTGGAAAATGCGTATCGGACTGGGCAGTTAGATTTGCTTTATGTGGCGCCAGAGAGGCTATCGAGTTATGGGTTTGTGGATTTTCTGAAGCAGTCATCGATAGGTAAACCTAGTTTCTTCGCGATCGATGAGGCGCATTGTATCTCGGAGTGGGGGCATGACTTCAGACCTGATTATATGTTTTTGAGTCGCTTGAAATCATTATTCCCAGGAGTGCCAGTGGTGGCTTACACGGCGACGGCAACGGAGAAGGTGGCGGCGGATATTGAGAAGAGACTGGATTTAGAAGGTGCGGTGAAGGTGCGGGCATCGTTTGATCGGGTGAATTTATTTTATGAAGTGAGGTCAAAGAAAGACTGGGAGCGGCAGCTGGTGGAATATGTTTCTCAGCGTAAGGGTGAGAGTGGGGTGGTGTATCGGACGACGCGGAAGAGCGTGGAGCAGACGGTGGATTTGTTGCGAAAGAATGGAGTGAATGCGCGGGGGTATCATGCGGGGATGGAGTCGGATGTGAGGGCGAAGGCGCAGGAGGGATTTATCCGCGATGACTGTGATGTGATTGTGGCGACGGTGGCATTTGGCATGGGGATCGATAAGGCGGATGTCCGCTTTGTGGTGCATGTGGATCTGCCGAAAAACCTCGAGGGATACTACCAGGAGACTGGCCGCGCGGGGCGCGATGGTGAGAAGTCGAGCTGCTTGTTGTTGCATGGATCTGGTGATGTGGTGAAGTTGACGCGTTTCATCGAAGATATAGCGGATGAGACAGAGCGGGAGCGGACACGTGGGTTGTTGCGGGCGATGGATCGATTTGCGGCGGTGCCTCAGTGTAGGAGGAAGGCGTTGTTAGGATATTTTGATGAGGTTTATGCGGTGGATAACTGTGGTGGGTGCGATTTCTGCTCAGGGGAATTTACCGAAGTGGATGCGACCCGTGATGCGCAGATATTACTATCGGCAGTGGCGCGGACGAATGGGAAGTTCGGCGCTGTGCAGGTGTGTGATATTGTGGTGGGTGCGAATACGGCAAAGATTAAGCAGTTTGGCCATGATGAGCTGAAAACGTATGGCATGGGCAAGGAGAAGCCGAAAGTTTACTGGCGGAGTGTGATGGATGCCTTGTTAGCATCAGGTCATTTGGCTCTCTCGAAGGCTCAGTATCCTGTTTCTGAAATGACTCAGCTGGGCTGGGATCTGATGATGGGGAAAAATGGTGGGAGTTTCTCGATGCAAGTGGATCAGCGGGTGGAGCCAGAGAAAGCGGGAGGTAGTTCTAGTAGTGATGAGGAACAGCCATGCCATGAGGGGTTGTTTGATCACTTGCGCGCGCTGCGTAAGCAGGAGGCAGATCGGGCAGAGGTACCTCCGTATGTGATTTTTGCGGATAAGACACTGCGCCAGATGGCAGCGGTGATGCCTGAGTCGCTCGAAGTGATGCAGAGATTACATGGGGTTGGTGCTGCGAAGCTTGAGAAATATGGTGAAGTCTTCTGTGAGGCAGTGACAGATTATTTAGCAGATCATCCAGACACGAGGAGTGAGAAAGTAGAGATAGGGGGCTTAAAAACAGGCGTGAGAGCCAGTGATAGTAAAAAAAGTAGTGGTGGAGGGATCAAACGCGGATTAAGCGAGACCTACAAAACCACGCTTGAAATGCTGCAGCAGGGGCTCAACGCGGAGCAGATTTCCTCAAAAAGAGATTTGGGGCTGATGACAATCGAAGGTCATGTGGCGCGGTTGTTTGAAGAGGGCGAGGCGTTAAATATCCGAGACTATGTGACCGAGGATGAGGAAAAACTTTGTTTGGAATTGATCGGCGAGCATGGAACTAATGCCCTCAAGCCAATCTACGAAGCCTCTCAGGAACAGCTGAGCTATGGAGTGATCAAGATCGTCCTAGCGGTGAATAACGGATGATGACCTTGAAGTTAGTAACTTAAGTTTTTTCCTTTGGGTGTTAAGTTTTCGCTGTATGGGGAGTTGTTGACTTTTCGAAATAGAATCACGCTGGGTTCATTATCTGTATCGGGCCAAGTTCTAACAGATTCCCAATTAGAGTTCTTTTCTAACTCAACGCGACTCGTGCGTGGCTCTAGATCCGCGTAGTGAGAATCCCAAATATAATGAGATCCAATGGGGAATGAAGAGAGTGGAGCTAGTCTTTCATCACGGAATGCTAGCGTGTCTGGCTGATCTGTTAGGTAATAAAAAAACACATGGGCGCAGTGGGTGAATGTTGTTTTGTTTGGCTCAGAATCTGATTTGGCAAGCTGAGTTGCTTCTCTAATATGCTTAGTGATACTAGAATTAGTATCCACGGGAGCGAACAATGATTTTTGAACACGAGCCTTGCCGGCCATGATGCTGCTCCAGTCTTGGTTGCTATGCTGATAGCTTTCCATGTGTAAACCCTGGTAGCAAATGATGGCGATGATGACTCCTGTTAAGTAGCGTGCGGGTTTGACGTAGCGTCCTTGTTTGAAATCAGAGTTAAGGATTTTACTGATAGTCAATGCGGCTAGTAAAGCAAACAGGGGAGCCATCGGCATGAGGAAGTGATAGTAGCCTCCAGAGGCAAAGGAACCTTTCCAAAAAATGACTGAGTGGAGAATGAAATAGGCAGGATAGCTGAGTAGGATAAGACTCCAGTTCTTGAGTTTATTTCTGCAGATGAGGTATAATCCTATGATTGATAAAGTGAGAGTGATAGCACCTACAGAACTTCTCAGCATGGGGACGTAGTGGAGCAGTGAGCCATTACCGTAGATGTCGGTAGGGTTACGATCAAAGTAAACTGCAAATGGGATGCGCTCTTGGATAAAGTAGGCGCCAAGATTGAGAATGAGGATAGGGAGGATGGTGCTGAACCCTAAAAGTAGGTTGTGTGTTAGTGTTTTTTTTAGTTTAGAGAATTTATTCCTGTGAACGAGGTCATAAATAATACCTCCAGGTTGGCAAATAACCCAGAGTCCCCAGAGTGCGGTGATGAAGATGCCTTCGTGGCGGATGAGGGAAAGATAGCCAAACGTAAAAGCGGCCAGATGCATACGGTTAGTAAGCGCTAGATAGACAGCAAGAATCCAGACTAACATAAACGGTGCCTGAGTCAGCACTGGGTAGCTAAGTTCTGGATACCACGGCTGAAAACACAGCAAAAACGGAATACTCCAAGCGTGTCGGATCTTTAGCCGAAGCGCCACGCGGTAGCAGATTATAACTGCAAGGGTGGAGAGGGCGAGGGTGTAGATGCGCGTGGCTGTCAGTCCGAACGGTGCGATCAGGCTATGGATCAGATTTCTGCCGGGACGCGCCCATCCATCTAACAGTATTTCAGGCCAATCAATGACGGCCTTTGAAAACAGGAAATGCGAGATCTCGTCATCGAGAATCCAGCCGGTAGAATTGATCAAGCGATAGAGCGGCCAAAGAAAACCTAACAGAAACCCAAGCCAAAGCAGCATGCGCTGAGTGTTGTTTTGCCGTGATTTATCCATGGAATTTAATTCTGTCCCGTTCTCCATTTGCGTGAGATTAGTTAGAATTTAATTCCTCAAGCGCGTTGCGTTTGGGTTGATTGTCTTCGGCGCGAATGGATCGACGTCTGGTAGGGTGCCTTTTTCAAATTTGTTTTCCTTGAGCCACTTTTGAAGTTCCTCAGCAGTTCTGCCTGCCACGCCTACATAGACAGATGGCCTACTGCGCTGCCCCTGCGCATCATAAGAGTATCTGAGTGCTCTGACTGGGGTTTCTTTTCTAGGGTCTTTTGGATCATTTCTGCGGATGGTTCTGGCATCAAACATGTTTTCTGCGATGAGCCTGCCAGTCTGTGGGTCATAACCGTAGCGGAGTTTATAGAGCTTGGTACGTTGCCCATCTTCGATCACTCCGCTTCTAAGTCTGCCAAGCTTGTCACGGACGTAGGTGGTCCTAGTGCGGATGATTTTCTCACCGTTTTGTTTCTCTATGAAGGTGCTTTTTTCGAGTGTGGTGTTGTTGATATCGCGCTTGAACTGAGTGGTGGAGCCGTCAGAGTTTTTCATCAAACGCACATGAGCGTTCGCTTCAGGGACTATTTTTTTCTGAGCACTCGAAATACCAGCACTGGTGAGCAGGGCTAGCGTGCAGAGCGTGATTAAGGGTTTGAGTGAGATACTGGTGTCTTTCATGTGTGAAGTTTTGCATTGATTATGGTGTAGTTCAAGTTTTGTGTTTTCGTTCTGTAAATTTATGAGCTAGATGTGTCTATGATCTGGAGAACGAGGAAAAACGAAAAACGGGGAGCAATTGATCTTTCATCATCAGCGGTGGTGATGGGGATATTGAACGTGACTCCTGACTCATTCTCAGATGGCGGGGAATTCAGCACTCTGGAATTGGCGATGATCCGCGCCCAGAAGATGCGTGACGAAGGTGCCCATATTATCGATGTAGGGGGTGAATCTACTCGGCCAGGTGCGGTGGCAGTGAGCGTGGATGAGGAACTAGCGCGAGTGTTACCAGTGATCCTTGCGCTAAGAAGTCTAGTGGAATTTGATGATATTTATATTTCGGTGGACACTTCTAAATCAGCTGTCGCACGCGAAGCGATCAAAGCAGGTGCTGATATCGTGAATGATGTCTCAGGCTTCACCGCTGATCAGCAAATGGCTGTTGTTTGTGCGGCAGAGGGCGTGGGAGTGGTGGTAATGCATATGCAAGGGACACCAGAAACGATGCAGGATGATCCTAGTTATGAAGATGTGGTGGACGAACTGGGTAGGTTTTTCGCAGAGCGTCTGAAGACTTTAACTGATGCTGGGATAGCAAAAGAATGCATCATTTTTGATCCCGGCATCGGCTTTGGTAAGACGGATGCGCACAGCTTAGAGTTACTGGCTAACATTGGAGAACTCAGCGTGTCTGGTAGACCGGTTCTGTTAGGTGTGTCGCGGAAGTCGATCTTTGGTCGACTGTTAGAAATAGAGAACCCAATAGAGCGCGACGCCGCCACGATCGCAATGACTACATTGGCTCGAAGAAATGGTTGTATGCTGCACCGGGTACATAATGTGAAAGGCAACCATGATGCCCTGAAGATGACTGAGCGCTTAATTGCTGTGACTACTCGCTAAAACTCTCCTCAAATTCGATTTCACTTTTCATTTTTAATAGCCGTTCAGACAGCCGCTTGACTATCTTAGGATACTCACTAGCACGGTCAATGCGCTCGCCGAGATCCTGTTCTACATTGAAGAGTAATGGAGATTCTACGGATGCTTTAAATCCAGAATCATCTTTCAGCTGTGAGCGGATTTGGCTGATGAGCTTCCACGGGCCCTGACGGATGGCTGATGGTTTATTTCGGCTATGGCTGTAGAGTAGCTCGAAGGGTTCCACATCTGTATTAAAAACCTGAGGAGCGATCAGAGTAGAAATATCTCTCCCGTCGAGACTTCTGTCAGTGGGGATGGGAGTGCCGGTAAGCTTGAAGATTGTTGGTAAAATATCGAGGGTACTCGCAGGGCTTAGCTGCCTGTTAGGCGCGATGACTCCCGGCCAGTAAAAGATCCCAGGTACACGATGACCGCCTTCCCAGGTGGAACCTTTACCATTTCTAAAGGGCTGCGCATAGCCCACGTGGGTTCTAGCTTCTCCGTATTTAGGATGTTTTTTAGTATCTTGGAAGAGAATCCAGGGGCCGTTGTCGGATGAGAAGATCACTAGCGTGTTGTTTGCGATGCCGTGTTTCTCAAGTGTGGTGAGAATACGGCCTACCGAGTGGTCGATCTCCGCCATGACATCGCCGAGTAGTCCTCTGCGGGATTTACCTTTGAATTCATCCGCCACAAATAAGCCAAGGTGTGGCTGATTGTATGCGACGTATGCCAGGAAAGGTTGTTCTTTTTTCTCGTTGATAAATGCGATGGCAGCATCGGTGCAAACTTTTGTCAGAGATCGAGAAGCTTCAGGATCACTCGGGAGATTGATGGCGAGTTCCTTGTAGCCAGCAATCGGCTGGGTGCCGGCGGGATCGGATTTCAGTAGCTTGGCATCAGCGTAGTCATGCGAGACATTAGTGCCGATCCATCGGTCGAAGCCATGAGCTAGAGGTAAGGATTTTTGTGACATGTTGTTCTTCTTATTAGGAGATCCTAGGTGCCATTTGCCAAACATTCCCGTCTGGTATCCATTTGCCTTCAAGCCCTCCGCGATGGTGATTTCTTTATCGCGGATGTGGTTCTTAGCTTGCGGTCCCACCACCCAAGTGCCTAATCCAGATCTACCGGGGTAGCGGCCGGTGAGGAGCGAGTAGCGTGAGGCGCTGCAGGCGGCAGTGGTGACGTAGAACTGGGTGAAGTTCGCCCCATTAGAGGCCATTTTAGAGATGGTGGGTGTTTCGATGACTGGATTGCCGTTGTGAGCGAAGTCTCCGTAGCCGCTATCATCAAGGTAAATGATGATGATGTTAGGTTTATCTAGTGGTTCTCTCGCCTTGAGCATGGATATGGTGGCGAGCAGAGCGAATAGAATGATTTTCATGATTGAAGTATAAAAGCAAAAGCGATGGCTTTGCAATACGTGAATTTGGGTAGCAGATTTATGAAAATCCAATAAAATGAGGGTTGACCATTGGCCGCAGAAGGCTATGGGTATGCCCATGCAAAATGATACTCATAACGATACCGAGGTGAACACTGAACCAGAAACAGTTAACGTGCCTATTAATGATGAGCCTGTGAACACCGATGAAGGGGAATCTATGGAGGAAATCAATGCTGAAATAGAGAAGGAGCTGGAGGCAGTGAAAGATGCTGTGGATCTTGATTTAGATCCGCAGGCGCAGCTAGCGGCAGATATGATGAAGTGGAAGGAAACAGCGATGCGCGCAGCCGCTGATCTAGAGAACTATCGTAAGAGGATGTCGCGTGAGAAGACTGAGGCGATTAAATTTGGTAATCAGAGACTGATCGAGGATTTGCTACCAGTGATCGATAATTTTAATATGGGAATGATGGCGGCCGAGGCTGAGGCTGGATCGATGATCTACATGGGGATGAAGATGGTGCAGGCGCAGATGGATGGTTTTCTATCTGGTCAAGGTGTGACCACGGCAGAGACAATCGTTGGTAGTGATTTTAATCCTAATATTCACGATGCCATGAGCCAAGAAGAGAGCGATGAGCATGAGGAAGGAAAGATTATCCGCGTGATGCGCAAGGGGTATCTACTCGGAGATAGACTGATCAGGCCTGCCAATGTGGTGGTGTCTAAGAAAGCAGATGAGAAGACAGACACGATTGAAGTCTAGAGCGTGTAAAAACTAACAGCAGGGAAGAAAAATAAATTTTATTATATTATGGCAAAGGCAGATTATTACGAATTACTGGGTGTATCAAAGGGTGAGGATGCAGCTTCTATCAAGAAAGCTTACCGCAAGCTAGCGATCAAATTTCACCCAGATAAAAATCCGGATGATGCCGCTGCGGAAGAGAAATTTAAGGAAATAGGCGAGGCTTATGAAATACTCAGTAACGAGGATAAGCGCGCGGCATACGATAGATACGGACACTCGGCCTTCGATGGCGGCAGGAGTGGCGGTGGCGGTGGAGGCGGCTTCCATGATGCATCTGATATCTTCTCGCAGGTATTTGGCGGTGGTGGCGGTGGCTTTGAGGATTTCTTTGGTGGAGGCGGTGGCCGCCGTGGTGGTGGCCGTCAAAGGTCATCGAAACGACCCGGCAGCGATCTGCGCTATGATTTAGAGATCACCCTGGAAGAAACAGCAGTCGGTGTAGAGAAAGAGCTAGAAATAGAAAAAGAAGCAAGCTGTGGCAGCTGTAGTGGTAAGGGCTCTAAAAATGACTCAGGAGCTAAACCATGTACTACTTGTGGTGGACAAGGTGCCGTGACTAGACAGGCAGGAATATTCGTCCAGCAGACCACATGCCCAGAATGCCGTGGTGCCGGTGAAGTGATCAAAGATCCTTGCAACGAATGTAGCGGACAGGGGACTGTGCAGGAAACTTCGAGAATTAAAATACGCATCCCGGCTGGAGTGGATAGTGGCACGCGCTTGCGCTCATCAGGAAATGGTGACGCAGGATTCCGTGGTGGACCGGCAGGAGATCTCTATGTGTTTATTAACGTGGAGGACCACGATGTGTTTGAGCGCGAGGGAGAGAATCTTTTCTGTGAAGTGCCGATGCCATTTGGCGCCGCCGCACTCGGTGGCGAGCTGAAGGTTCCGACTCTGGAAGGTAAGTCATCAATCAAAATCCCTGCTGGAACTCAGGGTGGAACAGTCTTCAGGCTCAGAGGAAAAGGGATTAAAGATCTCTCATCTGGCTACAAAGGCGATCTCCACGTGGAGGTGAAAGTGGAAGTCCCTACTAAGCTTAATGCCGAGCAGCAGGAGAAACTGAAGGAATTCACCGAAAGCATCGGAGAGAAAAACTGTCCAATGCAGGAAGGGTTCTTCGAGAAGGCGAAGAAGTTTTTCGACTTTTAGAATAGTCAGCGAATTCTGTGTAAGCTAGCTTTTAATTATGTCAGATAATCCATATCAAACACCAGAGTCTGATTTGGGTTCTGATCTTCGTGTATCACCATACGGGGGTGTTAGAAGCTTGTCTTTTATCTCTCATTTAAGTATTGGGTCTCTAGCGCTATGTCTGTTTTTTAATATCATATGTTACTCTTTATCATTGAGCAGTGATTATTCTGATTATCTAAATATTCAGAATTCGAGCGGTCAGATGTATAGCGAGTACATATACTCTGCTGGTTTAGAGTATATCATGTATTTGGAATGGTCATACTTACTAGCTATTATTCTTGCAGCGATTGTGATTTCTATTTGGACATATAGAGCGATGGTAAATACTTGGGCAGTGGTAAAGATGAAACCTACCATCACGCCGGGCTGGGCAGTAGGTTGGCATTTTATACCTGTGGCTAATTTGTGGAAACCTTATGAAGCGATGTTAGACATTTGGCGTGGTGTATTTGGTCTGAAGAAGTCCCAGTTTTTTCTTTTGTTATGGTGGATGTGTTGGATTTTTAGTATGATTATTGATTCGTTTGGTAGTGCCGATTCTCTGATTCCTAATGGATTAGAAAGAGAAGGGACGATAGCTGTGATATTAGATTCTGTAGCGGCAATATTACTGATGAGAATTATTTTTGTGGTAACGAAAGGGCAACAAACCTCAAACTAATCATTTATGAGCGATCACTTTATATTCGATATGTCTAGCGACACGTTTTTCATGCAGCAGGCGCTGCGTGAGGCTCGGAAGGCCTATGCGGCTCATGAGGTGCCGATAGGGGCGGTGATCGTGAAGGATGAGCAGATTATTGCGCGTGGCTGGAATCAGGTGGAGACACTGAAGGATGCGACTGCCCATGCAGAAATGCTGGCTCTTACCGCCGCGCAGCAGGTCATTGGTGATTGGCGCCTAGAAGGCTGCACACTTTATGTGACGAAGGAACCCTGCCCGATGTGTGCGGGTGCTATTGTGCACTGTAGACCAGACCGAGTGGTGTTCGGCTGCCCAGATCCTAAAGGTGGTGCGGCTGGTGGCTGGATCAACCTGTTAGACGCGAATCCGCCGCTGAACCATAAGTGCGAAATCACTTCTGGGGTGATGCTTGATGAATGTTTGGGTTTGGTTCAATCATTCTTTCGCGAAGCTAGAGAGAAGAAAAAGACTGAGCGTTTGGCGCTGAGAGAATTAGAGGATAAGAAGGATCAGGATTAAACGACGTAGTCCTCAATTTCTTGGATAGCCAGTGCCGCTGTGCCGAGGATTCCTGCATTATTACTGAACTCCGCAGGCACCACTTTTAGGTGATCTTTAAATGGTCCGCTAAGCTGAGCGTGAAGATGTTTCATTAGTGGAGCGAAAAGGACATCACCTGCATTCGCAATACCACCACCGATCACGATGATTTCTGGATTTAATAACCAGCAGGTAGAAGCTAATGAGGTAGAGAGTTTCTGTGCGAATCCATCCCAGGCCTTGAGCGCGATATGGCATCCATGATCTGCGGCCTCGGCAAGATCCTCAGGACTGCATTCTTGTAGATTTTTTTTGATTCCCGCAGCCTCGTATTCAGCCCGGGTATCAGCGGCGAACTCATTATTCCCAAGATAGGCTTCAAGCGCACCGGGGTTATTGTAGTTTCCCTGTCTGCCTGAGTAGTGAATAGAGGTCTGACCTAGCTCGCCAGCCAGATATTGTGCGCCACGGACGATTGCTCCATTTGCAATGACACCAGCACCAACTCCGGTGCCGAGGGTGAGACAGATGGCGTGACTGCATCCTTTGGCTGCTCCTAGCTTCCATTCCGCGATGGCCATGGCATTGGCATCATTTTCGATGGCGGTAGGCAGTCCTGTTCGTGTTTCTAGTTCTTGCTTGAGCGGAATATTGATCCACCCGGGAACATTGGTAAGGTTATGAATAGTGCCGCTCAGGAAGTCGACAAATCCAGGGACGCCGCAGCCGATAGCGACGATATTTTCATGTTCAGATTTAAGCTGGTTTATTCTGTCAGCAATGGCACGAATCAGTTCGTTTGGGATGGGGTAGTTTTTTGTTAGGATAGGTGGGCTAGTAGCGATGATTTCTTTGCCGGATACCACGCCAAACTTGATGGAGGTCCCTCCGAAATCGATTCCTATGCTTTTGATGTTCTTCATGGCTGATAATTAAAAGTTAAGTGTCGCTGCTATTCTTATCCCTTCGAGGGTGATTGAAGGATGATAATGGTGGATTAGATCAGGTAGTCCATCTGTGATGAGCTCGCCATCGCCACCAGTACAGATGACTGTTGGTTTTGATTCTAGCTCCTTAATGAGTTCCGTGATAATCTCGCGCACCAGCCCGCGGTAACCGTAAACAGCACCAATGTCCATGGCTTTTTCCGTAGATTTTCCAATCGAACTTTCCGGCTCAGTGAGGGTGATTTTTGGTAGTAGTGCCGTCTTGGTGGCTAAATAGTCTGTCATAGCACCTAGCCCAGGAGCGATTACGCCGCCTTGATATTTCTCATCATCGATGATATCGAAAGTCACTGCTGTTCCAAAATCGATCACGATACTTGGCGATCCATAGAGCGAGTTTGCCGCAATCGAGTTAGCCAATCTATCTGCACCAATTTGACCAGGAATGGGGTAGTTGATCCCGATTCCAAGTTTTGAGTTGTGGGTAAGTTTTTTAAATGGTTTAGCCGCTAACTGGGCTAGTGAAGCTTCGATGACTAGCGCTTTAGCGGGCACCACCGAGCAGAGATAAACAGCGTCCCATGACTGATCCTCTAGCACTAATGCTATCGTCTCGGCAGATATTTTAGCCGTATCTACATGGCCGATCCAAGGCAAGAGTTCCTCCTCAGTTCCGATCATGAACTTGGTGCGGGTGTTAGAATTATCGATGAGCAAGTAGCGCATGGAGATAGCTATAGATATTTTCATTAGTTTCTCATAGTTAATTCTGTGCAAACTTGTCCAATTTTAATAAACAAAGAGCATGAAACATAAATTTAAATCACTAGGTCTCATCAGTGTGCTAGTTCTAGGACTCTACAGCATGAATAGCTGCGTAGGGTTACCAGATGGGATCAAGCCTGTAGAACATTTTGAGAAAAAGAGGTATCTGGGTAAATGGTATGAAATTGCGAGGCTTGACCATAAGTTTGAGCGAGGTTTGAGCCAAGTCACTGCCGAATACTCTGTTAGAGAAGATGGTGGGTTAAAAGTGGTCAACCGTGGATACAATCAAAGCAAGAGTGAGTGGAGTGAGGCAGAGGGAAAAGCATATTTCGTTAAAGATCCTGACCTTGGGCATTTAAAAGTTTCATTTTTCGGGCCGTTTTATGGCTCTTATGCAATCTTTGAACTGGATAAAGAAAACTACCAATATGCTTACATTACGAGCTACAATAAAGACTATCTCTGGTTCCTTTCCCGCACACCAACCGTGAGCGCCGCGGAGAAGAAACGATTTCTAGTGCGAGTAAAAGAGCTAGGGTTTGATGTGGACGCATTGATCTTCGTCGATCATGAAGAGAAGGGTGAATAGAGTTTATGCATTATCAATCGGCAATGAGATGCAAGTACAGCAAGAAAATATGCTCGATGGAATTGAGCTATTACTTAACTAATCTTGATGTTTTAGTAATTATTGTTGAAAATATTGCTACGAGCTTGACATCTGGTTGGATTTGGCTAGTTTCTCGCACTCCTGTAAGAATTCGCTAGGATATTGCAGGGACAATAGTGGGGTAGATCAATGAAAATCATGATGAACTCACAAATATAAAGTAAATAACACCAATCATTTCCAACAACACCATGGCAAATACAAAATCAGCACTCAAGCGCGTCCGTCAAAACGAAACACGCAACAAACGTAACACAGACATTAAAACTCGTGTTAAGACTCTTCGTAAGAAGACACTCGCAGCAGTAGAAGCGGGCGATAAAGACGCAGCAACAAAGTCATTCATCGAGTTCACATCAGTTGTTGATAAGTGTGCTAAGAGAAACATTTTCCACAAGAACAAGGCTGCAAACCTTAAAAGTAAGACATCACAGTCTATCACTAAGTCTGCTTAATTTACCTTGCTCTGAGCAGATATTGTCTGCTCAGTAATCTTTACTTTATAACAAAAACGAGAAGCTCTATCACTAGAGGTTCTCGTTTTTTGTTTTCACCAACTAGATGGTGTTTAGAATCGAAAGACAATTGGTGGCACGATAATGTTGACTTTTCCTGGGCCCTTATCTTCCTTTTTTGTGATAGCGATCACCACGTTGTTTTCAAACTCTACTGTGGTATTAGACTTCTCCTCAGTGGTAATATGTGAGAGTTGTTTGTAGATATTCCCAGTACGTTGATCAGTAACGTAACGATAGTGTTTCTGTTCATCAAATTGGATAAACTCGTATTTCCCGGACCTGCCATCCTTCGTGATTCTATCTTGAGTTTTAGTAGGCTCGCCCAGAGATTGGAGGGCCTCACTGAGTGACATTCCGATGGCGACTTGTTTATTATTAATGAGTTCGTTGACTTTCATTTGTCTCTCGTAGAGCTTTTGCAGGGTCTCTACGAATTTAGGATCGTGACTAGCGAGGCTTTTTGGGCTCACCCAACCTTTGATTAGGCCGTATTTACCTTTACCTGAAATTCTGTAAGCATTTTGGTTCATCGCGAGCAGCTGGACGCTGGTGCTTGAACTAAATGTTCCTAGCTTGCGGCTGACATTACCTTTCTTAGAAGAATAGATTGCAGTGTCTTCGATAGTCAGAAACTTGATAGGAATACTAGTGTAATGCTTCAGATAGACAACCTCAGGGTCGTTATCGAGCCCTGACTTCTTAAGGTCAGGGGCTGCGGTGAGTGGTGAAAATATGGCTAGCGAGATTCCCACTAAGAAGAGGGTAAAGGTTGTTTTTTGCATAAAATAGATGATTAAATTGATTTAGTCACAAAGTTAGACTAATGTCGTTAAGAAATTATTCAATAATAGTTACAGAAAGAATTTCAGAACTGGTTCACTAGAGATTGAAGAGAGGACTAAAAAGTTTTATTTTTTTCTGTAATACAAGTCTGTTTCACTTAGTATATATTCACAATGGACAAGCCAATAAATGAGAACAAATGTTATGGAATCGTCTTCGGTATCTGTATTCTGGCCGCAGCCGCAATAGCAATAATGCCTTGGCTGGGAGAAGTGGGAATAGCGAGTCCCAAGACTGCGGGTACTGCAGGGCTGTGGATGAACTTCTTAGGGGAGTTTCACTTTATATTTTTGCATTTACCGATCGGTGCCACGGTATTGGTGCTCTTGATGGAGGCAATTAGGCTTATTTCATTTGGCAAATACAAACCGAACACGACTGCAGCATTAGCATTTGCCGCTGGCGCAGCTGTTTTCGCAGTAGTATTTGGCTATTTCCTCTACCTCACTGGAGAATACAATGTTGATGTGTTAGCAGGGCACAAGCGCGATGGGGTGATTTTCACTGTGGTTATTATCCTGACATTCCTAGCTAAGTATAGCTATGATGTAAAACGCTTCGCTTGGCTTAAGCCAGCCTATGTAGTCGCTCTTCTTGCTACTGGTGGAATGATGTATAGTGCTGCTCATAAGGGTGGTGAGATGGTTCATGGTGACCCCCTAAATGCTTTGCCGAGTAAGGTGCAAGCCAAGCGTGATGCTAAGGCTAAAGCTGATGCGGTAGTAGTGATTGATCCGGTGATCTACACCAATATCGTATATAATATTTTAGAAAACAAATGCATCACCTGTCATGGACCTGATAAAGAAAAAGGCGGTCTTAGACTAGATTCAATGGCTGGAATGTTTGAAGGTGGTGATGAGGAAGATGCTCTAGTAGCTGGTGATATACATGGCAGCTACATGATCACCACCATCTCGCTACCAAGTGATGATGATATGCATATGCCACCGAAGTCTAAGCCACAAGTCACGGCAGAGGAGCTAAGCATCCTCAAATGGTGGATAGAAATGGGTGCTCCCGAGAACACGAAACTTAGCGAAGTAGAAGTCTCAGAAGAGATCACCCTAGCCATCGCAACACTCAAGACTCCAGCGGAGCTAGAGGAACAAAGGTTTCAAATCAGGATGGCGAAAGAGCAAAATGACAAGCTGTTTAAAGAAAAGCGTGAGCAACTACACGCAACACTTCAATCAGTGAATGAAGTATTCCCTGGATCGCTTAGATATAGCTCACAGGAAGACACGGATCTGGTGTTCAATTCTGTCAGCTATAGAAAATCATTCAAAGGGTCTGATCTTCAACTTCTCGAGGGAGTGGCAACAGATGTGGTAGAGTTAGATCTCTCCTCCACGACTATGACTGATGCGGATATCGTGCATTTGGAGAAATTCACCAATCTCAGAAGCCTGAAACTCAATGAGACTGAGATCACTGATGAAGCACTCAAGACTATCGGGAAGCTAGAGAATTTACGTTCACTGAACCTTTACGGAACTGAGGTTACCGATTCTGGGGTCATGGCTATTTCGACGCTCAAGCATATAGAAAAAGCATATCTCTGGAACACACAGGTAACACCAGCGGGCGCTGAGAACCTCAGGAAGTCTCTGGTGGAATCGATGCATCAAGATGTAGAAGAAGAAAAACGGCAAGAACCGATTGTTGATCTTGGCTTGAGCAGTGCTAGTTTATAATTATGCAAAGTTTGATTCTCCAAATAATCTTCTTCTCTTCTCTGCTCTGCTCATTAGCTGCAGCTGAAAACGGAGTGGGTGAGAGAGTCTCTTTCAATGACAAAATTAGGCCTATCCTTAATCGCTCTTGCGTGGGCTGTCATGGTGGGGTGAAAAAAGCCGGTGGTATCTCATTGATTTACCGCGCCGAGGCTCTCGGTAAAGGGGAGAGCGGCAAAACGGTCATTGTCCCTGGGAAACCAGAGGAGTCTGACCTGTATCGCAGGATCATGTCAGATGATCCTAAAATCATGATGCCACTCGTAGAGGAGGGGGGGCATAGTAAGCCACTCAGTAACGATGAGAAACATCTTATAAAAACCTGGATCGAGGAAGGTGCGCATTGGGAAGAACACTGGGCATACATTAAGCCTAAATTAGTTGTTAAAAGCAAGGATTTGAAAGATTCAAGCTGGGTGAAGCAGCCGATGGATTCTTACATACTAAGTAGGCTTGAATCGCTAAATCTCAAGCCGAGTAAAGAAGCTGACAAAGCTCAGTGGCTACGCCGTGCATCTCTAGACATCACGGGCTTACCTCCGACACCTTCTGAGTTAGGAGATTTTTTAAATAATGATCATTCAGATGCTTATGAGCAAGTTGCAAAGCGTTTATTAGATTCGCCTCGTTACGGTGAGCGATGGGCATCACTGTGGATGGATTTAGCGCGGTATGCTGATACCATGGGCTATGAGAAAGACCCGCACCGGGATGTGTGGCAGTATCGCGAGTGGCTGATCAAAGCATTCAACGATGATATGCCCTACGATGAGTTCATCCGTGATCAATTAGCAGGTGACCTGTTGGAAAACCCAAGTACTGATCAGATGATCGCCACTGCGTTTCTTAGAAACTCCCAGACGAATACCGAAGGTGGAACCGATGACGAAGAATTTAGGATAGCGGCACTGATCGACAGAGTAAACACCACATGGTCTTCACTACAGGGCATCACTTTTGGTTGCACTCAATGTCACTCTCACCCTTATGAACCGATCCCTCATGAGGATTACTTCAAATTTTCTGCATTTTTCAACAACACAGAAGATGCCGACTTGGATAATGAATTCCCTAAATTCCTCATAGCAAATGATCCTACTAAACGTGATTTAGCGACATCTATTCAGCTTGAAATTGACTCTCTCAAACAGCAGGTAAATCAATTTGGGAGTAATAAGTTGGCTTCCGAAACCCAATGGGAATCGCTCACATTAACTGAATTAACCGCTTCTGCTGGAAAGATAGTGGAGCAGGAGGGTGTTCTAAACACATCTGGGACGCACCCAGTAGATACGCATTTTATCTTGAAGGCTAAGCCTCTCAGAGCAGGCAGTGTCTCAGCTATCCGCGTTAGTATTATTCCAGAGGAGACAGATCCAGCTAAACTGCCTGAGCGAGGATCGGTTTTGTCTCAATTCACTGTTCAGAAAGTTGCAGTTGATGGCAGTAAATCTAACATTATCTTCCAGAAGGTATTTTCCGATAGCATCGTAGGGCCTTATGAAGCTCAGCAGTCACTCGAATCTGGACGTCAAGGATTTGGTGGCTACCCTAAGCTATTTAAACGCAGAGAAGCTGTATTTGTTCCCGCTCAGCCAGTAATCATTGCTGAGGGTGACCTGTTAGAAATTAAAGTGCACAGTAAGGCGTCTACTACAGGTAGCCAAGCGTGTACAGTTAGGAGATTTCAGGTGATGATCTCTCGAGATCCAAGCTGGACCGCACTCTTATCAAACCAAGCTTATTTGGATGCAGAAACTAAGCTAATTACACAGCACAAGGCTCTCAAGGAGATTAAAGGTAGTTATATACCAATATTAAAAGAGCGGGGTAAAGAAAACATCAGAGAGACACGCATGTTCATCGGTGGTTTATGGCTCAACAAAGGTGAAGAACAAGAAATGGGTGTGCCAGCAGTGATCAACACTTATCAAGCAGAGACTGATGACCGACTTGCTATGGCGGAATGGATGACCCATAAAGATAATCCACTCACCTCACGCGTGATGGCGAACCGCGTCTTCGCGGAACTTTTTGGCAGAGGTATTGTAGAGACACTGGGTGACCTTGGTTCCTCTGGAGTTAAGCCAAATAACTTACCTCTATTAGACTACCTCGCACTCTCATTTCAGGGGAAATACAAGTGGAGCCTGAAAAGCATGCTGCGTGAGATGGTGTTATCATCAACTTATCGTCAGGACAATAAAGCGACTGACGATTTAGCCAAGCGAGATCCTAAGAATTTATGGTTAGCGCGTGGACCCAGGACCAGGCTTACAGCTGAAATGATGAGGGATAATGCTCTTGCCGTCTCTGGGCTTGGAACGCACAAGCTAGGGGGTAAATCAGTAATGCCGCCTCAGCCTGATGGGGTATGGCAAACAGTATACAATGGTGCTAAGTGGAAAAATGCTGTTGGAGCAGACCGCTACCGTAGATCTGTATATACCTATTGGAAGCGCACCAGCCCATACCCGAGTATGCTCACATTCGATGCTCCATCTAGAGATGTCTGTGTGCCGCAGCGCATCTCAACGAATACTCCGCTGCAAGCATTAGTCACACTCAATGATCCAGTATTCCTGGAATGCTCACAGCATTTTGCTAAGCGTATGGTGAGTGAGGGTGGAGGTTCCATTGAAATGCAAATTTCTTATGGCTATAAACTCACTACGCAACAAGAAGCATCAGCAGCAACCATCAAGGTTCTGACAGACCTGTATCATCAATTATCAGCGGATTATGAATCCCAATCACTCACCAAGCTCGCCGCCAGTCCATCAGAAGCCTCGATGGTAATCATCGCCAACGCTCTTCTCAACATCGACTCCGCTATCACAAAATAAGCACATGAATATTTACGAACAACTTCGTCATGATACTGCACAGCATGATACTAGACGCCAGTTTCTCAAGCACTGCGTGGCTGGAGTCGGCACTTCATGGCTAGCTAGCATGGGTCTGGATGCTGCAGCTACAGGTGCTTCTGATGATGACAAAGGGCTTAGCCATTTCGCCCCCAAGGCAAAGCGCGTTATCTTCCTCCATATGGCGGGAGCCCCCAGCCAATTAGAATTATTTGATCACAAGCCTGAGCTCACAGCGCTCAATGGTAAGGACTGTCCTAAAGAATTTCTAGAAGGACAGCGCTTCGCATTCATTCAGGGAGTCCCTAAAATGCTTGGCTCTATCTTTCCATTCCATCGGGCTGGAGAAACTCAGCAATGGATTTCGGATCGGTTGCCCCATACCGAGAAAGTCATCGATGATCTCTGCATTATCAAATCCCTCCACACTGATCAATTTAACCACGCTCCAGCTCAGCTGCTGATGCACACGGGAAATATCAACCTAGGAAATCCATCGATCGGATCATGGGTCACCTATGGTCTTGGAAATGAGAATCAAAACTTACCTGGTTACATCGTTCTTGCATCGGGTGGAAAGAATCCATCCGCTGGGAAATCTGTCTGGGGAAGTGGTTTCCTTCCTTCAGTTTACCAAGGCGTGCAGTGTCGATCTAAAGGTGATCCTGTAATGTATCTATCCAGCCCGAAGGGTGTTTCTAGCGAGATCCGACGGAATACAATGGATGCTATTAACAAAGTCAACCAAGAGGCTTATGAGGAAGCAAAAGACCCCGAGACGCTCACGCGTATTTCTCAGTATGAAATGGCATTCAGGATGCAGATCCACGCTAACGAAGCTTTTGACCTGAAGCATGAGCCAGAATATATTCACAAAATGTATGGTACTGAACAAGGTAAGGAATCATTTGCTAATAACTGCCTACTCGCACGCAGACTTGCAGAACGAGGTACGCGTTACATTCAGCTATTCCACTGGGGCTGGGATGCTCATGGTGCCGGAGAGAAAGAGGCCCTTAACGGCGGTTTCAAGAAACAGTGTAAAGACACTGATCAGGCAATCTACGCACTCATCACAGACCTCAAACAGCGCGGTCTGTTAGATGATACCTTGATTGTCTGGGGTGGAGAATTCGGTAGGACGCCAATGCGGGAAAACCGTGGTGGTAAGGAAATGAAACTTATCGGCAGAGATCATAACCCTGGTGCATTCACCATGTGGATGGCCGGTGCTGGAGTCAAGCCAGGCTCCTATGGAGAGACAGATCCTATCGGCTATAGAGCAGTGAAAGATAAGGTCAGTGTGCAAGATCTACAAGCCACTATTCTAAACCGTCTAGGACTTAACCACAAGCAACTCGTTTATCCATTTAATGGATTAGACCAGACTCTAACTGGTGTTGTCAAACCATCGAAAGTCGTGAAAGACCTATTTTTGTAGACCTTTTTTGTCCTTGAATGGGTAAAATTCTACCAGCAGTTCAGAATCAAAGATATCTGATGGCGCCACTATTTTCTCTTCTAAATTCAACCGAGTTACAGAGCCAAACCTTTCTTTAATCAGCTGTTTCACTTTTGGATGGTCTAGATTATAATCCTTCACTTTCTTTACCTTACATAGCTCAATATCTGCACACTTGTGATACACCTTCCACACCAGCTCAGAGCAGTAGAGCGAATTGTCTGACCACTGAAAACGACCATCATAATTTTTACCCACATGTTTTTTTGCCCATAGTGTAGCGCGTTCTAACACTCCTGAATTTAGGGCTGATGAATCTTTTAGTCTCTTAAAACGATGGTTAGCTTTAGGTTCACTGCGGCTGAGGTAGGCATCCAGAGAAATAATCTGCACCGGCTGTACTGCCTCCAACACCATGGGCTTACCTTCTGTCATGAAAATAACTGCTGTGTGAGTCCACGGAGAGTCGGTAGCAGCTAATACCGCAATAGCCTGCCTTCCGCTAGTCTTAGTGAAAATGATATCCCCATCCTGCCATTGCGCAGATAGCGTGGAAATAAGTGAGATGAGGCACAGTGTGAAATATTTAAACATAATCCAAATTAGCGCAGTGCCGCAAATCCAGCAAACTAAATGATGGTGAGGATGGTATTAGTAGTTTTTTTTGGTGGGCATGAGGTACTATTATCTGTCAATTATGATCCAACTTTTAAATTGAATCAGTGTATTTCTACGTTGAATTTTAGTGTTGAAAAAAGAGTGGTAGACAGAAAAAGAGCGATAGGTTCAGCCCACCGCTCTTCACACCTACGATTCCAATCGCTATGGATTGAAAATTTATAAACTTATGCCATTCCTCCCGAAAGAGCAGTTGGTATTGGGAGTTCTTTTTTCCGCAAACTTTTACGCATCTTAGCAAGTGCAACATTCTGCAGTTGTCTGATTCTCTCGCGAGTCACACCAAATTCTACCCCAATTTCTTCGAGTGTCAGTGGCTTCTGGCCGTCAAGTCCAAATCGTGCTCCGATAATGCGAGTTTCGCGTTCATCGAGCTTATCTAGAAGGTCATCCAACTGGTTGTGCATATTCTTGCTTTGCAGAGCTATGGACGGATCTAGTGCCTTATCGTCGCCTATGATCTCGCTGTAGTCTGAGCTATCATCATCACCGATTGGAGCATCGAGTGAGGCTGGTCGCTGAGATGCTTGCTTGAGCATGGCGAGTTTGTTACGTGGAATACCTAATTCCTCAGCAAGCTCGGAATCTGTAGGCTCACGCCCCAGTGATTCTGCTAACATATTTGAGATTCTGCGCATTCTTGAAATTTTATCGACCATGTGGACCGGTAGTCGGATCGTCTTACTCTGGTTAGCAAGAGCTCGTTTGATAGACTGCTTAATCCACCACGAACCATAGGTGCTAAGTTTGCCTCCTTTTTCAGGGTCAAACCTCTCTACGGCCTTCATAAGACCAATGTTGCCCTCGGAAATGAGGTCGGAGAGGGGTAAGCCGTAATTAGAGTAATCTTGGGCTATTTTTACCACCAGACGTAGGTTAGCACGGATCATTAGTGAACGTGCTTGCTTGTCGCCATTTTTGATCTTGGCAGCAAGCTCGACTTCCTGTTCTCTTGTGAGAAGTTCTGTCTTGGCTATCTCTCGGAGATAGATTCTTAGGCTGTTGTTATTATCGTTAGCTGTCATGGTATGTTGGTCTTTCTGTTTTTGTAAGAAGTATTCTCTATGGACTCTTTCTTACTAGTTTAGCGTTACTGTGATTCATTTGTTGTCTAAATAATTATGATCACATACTATATAACGCTGTCTTCATTAATTAGGATGCTTGAGACATTCATTTTCTTCACAATTTTTTTATTACAGTGTCCTCGTTGTTAACTATACGTAGTTTTTTTATTTATTCTTACGTTCTTTAGGCCATACAATTAAACGATTGTTTAGATACTTTGAGCTATTACAAATCCACCCTATTTTTGTAACGTGAATTGTTCCGGAAATTGATCAAAAAACGACAGATCTTTAGTTTTAAAACTAATTATAGAACAAGTATAATACCATTTGAACAGTGATATTGTTTTGCTCTTTCCCAAGTCAGCTTTGCTGCACTTTCAAATCATTCCATCAAACGATCAATCCAGTATAACTGTGAGGATGGTATAAGAGAGCGCTTGGCTTAATGGACAATGATCACCAGTAAGTTTAGGATACTGGGATGAAATCAGAATCGCTATTCTTTGGTAATGAAGACTTCAACACACCCTGATTAGACCTAGAGTTTAGAATAAGCCGCCCTGTCTGTCGTCTCATCCCAATCGTAGAATAGGATAACAAAGCTACGCTAACTATTTGCGATTGCGGTATTTTGGGGTGATGGGCGTCTTCTGTTTGGTTTTGACTTCTTCGCTTAATACTTCAATGGCTTTTTCGATCTGCTTGTCGATGCCAGTTTCTAGCTCGCCCGGGGCTGGCCAGATGATGTTGTCTGGCTCTGGGGTAGCTCCGATTAGCTCCATATCTTCGCCGTTAGTGCTGAGGAACCAGCCACGGAATGGCATACGTAGCTTACCTTCGTTGAGGATATTTGCTGAGCCTGTGGAGATGACTCCACCAGCTGTAGGGACACCTACTAGTTTCCCACGCTTGAGGGTCTTGATGGCATGGGAGAAGATTTCAGCGTTAGAGAATGAGTTCTGATTACAGAGTACGACGATGGGCTTCTGCCAGGTAGCGTAAACGAATCTGTCCTGAGGGTAGCCTAGTCCGCCATTTCTGGGGACGGTGTAAGCGTGCCGTGGCTGGGTGAGGGCGGTGAGTAGGTGGTCTGTGGTGAAGCCACCACCATTATCACGGACATCGATGATAAGGCCATCCTTACCAGAGCCGTTTTCATAGAGGTGCTGTTCAAATTTCTTAAACTCATCCCATTGCATACGGGCGACGTGGATGTAGCCAAATTTCCCGCTAGAGAGTTTTTCGACCATGGCTTTATTCTCGGTGATCTTATCAACGGAGACAAGAGCGCGCGATGATGTGTAGCTTATAGGAGCAAGGTTCACATTACGTTTTTCGCTATTTATATTAAGGACTTTTAACTGGAGAGAGTCTTTGATTTGTCCCCAGAGGACGTCTTTGAGGAGGGTCTTGTCATCCACTTTTGTTTCATTAATCTCGGTGATGATTTCCCCTGCTTCTAGCGTTGAAAGTTTGCCATTAGCGGGTGAGTTAGTGAACACCTTAGTGATGTGCCAACCATCTGATTTCGCAGAGTATGTTATGCCGAGGTGGAGCATTTCTTCTCTCCAAGGAACTTGTTTTTTCCAGTTACGCGTGTCCGTTCCTCTATAGCCAGTGTGCGAGGCATTGAGCTCACCTAGGAGCATGGAGACGATACGATCAAATGATTTGCCGCTCTTGGCACTGGTTGCGGCATCTTCATATTTAGTGAGGATACTGTCCCAATTAGTGCCGTTCATGGTCTCATCGTAGAAGCCATCGCGGATGGTTCTCCAGATGAGTCTAAATTTATATCGTTGGTGCTGAGCGAGGTCAAATTCTGTCTGAGCGACGAAGTCGTAGTTAGTTGATTTGCCGCCCTTCAGAATACCAGGGATACTGTTAGTGACCCAATAGAGCTTACCACATTTATCGTATCGAATTGGTGTGCCTGCTGCAGCAACATATTTGGTGGACTTTGCGCTTATTAGATCAAATGCGTAGGTTACTTTACCAGATTTCTTGCTTTGGATGAGGATTGCTTTTGAGTCATGTTTCCAGAACATTTGGCTAGGGTGCATGGCCTTGAGGGGAATGTGCTTTATCCGTTTCTGAATATCGGTGAGTTGGTAGTTGAGTGTGAATTTAGGTTTGATTTTGGATGGCTTGGTATTCTCTGGGTCGTTGGGTTTAGCTGGATTCGAAGTACTAGGATTGTGGTTAGTTTTTTTATTTTCAAGCGGTGATGATTCACTGGGCTTCGTTGTCGATTCAACAGTCTTATTAGGCGTCAGTTTTTTGATGATAGATTTTAATTTTGCTACTGGTGTTGCGTAGCTTGGGTCTTTCTTCATTGCGTTGTTCGCCGTCTCTATTTTCTTATCGCGGACAGACTTCTCGGAGCCATTAGGGGTGAGGTTCACGTAGTAGAGGTCGTAGCTAGAGCTGTGGCGCTTTCCGATAAAAGCGAGCTTTTTACCATCCGGTGAGAATGATGGTGCAAATTCATTATCAGGATGCTTGGTGACATTGACAGGTTCTTGAGATCCATCAGTAGGCACTAGATAGATATCGCTATTAAAATTATTATTTTGGATCGAGTAGGTGATCCACTCAGAATTGGGTGACCAATTAAACGACGGGGTGTTCCAAGACTGGGTGACTAGGCGGTTTTTTTTGGTTTTGAGATCGTAAATGAAGAGCTTGCCAGCAGCGGTGGAGTAGCCGATGAATTTGCCATCTGGGCTAGGAGTGAATGACTTGATAGTGGATTTAGGTTCAGACTCAACAAGCGTGCTGGTTTTTACGCTGTCAGTTTCCCACCAATACTGACTTGGATCAGACTTGGTGATTTTATTAATGGAGGTGGTAATCCCATCATCGGAGATGAAGTAGATTGCTCTACCCTTATCACCGAAGTAAATATTAGTCTCATATCCTGCAGTGTGAGTGAGCTGGACTGGTTCGCGAAGTATGGTGTCCATGGCGAAAATATTTCCCTTCGCAGAAAAAGCAATTTCTAATCCGGAGGGTGAAAAGTCCGCATCATCGGTCTTATTTAGCGCTGTATCTTTTGGTTTATTCGACTTGAGAGCGAGGTTATGCTTGAGGGTAAGTCGTTTGCTCTTATTGGTCTTAGTATCTAGTCTGTAGTAATGGAATAGATGCCTGTAAACGATCGTGGAACGGTCCATAGAGATGACGGGGAACATAACGTTACTGTCAGTATGGTTCGTGATTTGGGTGTCGGTGGATGTAGTGAACTCATGTTTCCAGAGGTTAAAGTGTCCACCTTTGCCACAGACATAGTAGAAGCCTGATCCATCTTTTAGCCAGAGTGGTGAGAGGCATCCGTAGCTGTCTGAGACTGGCTGGGTGAATGTTTTAGCATTGATGTCATAGAGCCAGATCTGGCTAGCTTGTGATCCGTAATATCCAATTCGGTATCTGGGGGCACCCTCACGAGTGAAAAGGATATTAGTCCCATCAGGTGATACTTTCGTGTTGAGGGCGTAAGCATTAAATAGCATCTTCTCCGGTAAACCCGTGCTGACAGATGACTGGTAAATACGGTGAGAATTTTGTCCCGCCTGATCACGTGCACTGCGATAGGTGATTGTCAAGTGATCGCTATTGCCTGATAGGTCTTCTAAAATGTTATCGACCGAGTGATAGGTGATCTGCTCGGAGAGGGTAGATTTATCCAGCGGCATGGCGAATATCTGGGTGCTGCCTTCCTTGTCAGAGTTATAATATAGGGTCGCTCCGTCTGGTGAGAAGATCGGATTGTATTCTTTAGCAGGGTGGATGGTAAGGCGCTGGGCAGGGGCGTCATCATCAGGGTTAGTGGAAACTTTCCAGAGGTCGTTTTCCCATGAGAATACTAATACAGACCCATCTGGCGATAGCGCTGGCGTGATAGGGACAAGCATCGGTGTGTCAGCTAGGAGCACAGAAGTTGATGTGAGTATTAAGATTGACGCTAAGGAGAAGGTGAGTGATTTCATTGTTGATATTAGAATTGATTTTGACGTTGTTTGAGAGAGTGGACTGCTAGTTTTCGTGAACTAATGCTTATATTAATAGGCTATTTAACAAGCTTTTTCTAGTGATTTATAGAATAGCGTCTGCTGGCTTTTTTCTGCCGAATATCCCGGTAGAGAATGCGATGCGCTCCTGCCAGCTTTGACTTGGATGGGCCTTTGCCTGCGCGATCACTTTCTCGAATCGATGCTTGAGACCAGTGGCGTTTGCCAGCTGGATGGCGAGTCCAGGACGGGCATTGAGTTCGATCACTACTGGACCGCTATTATCATCTACGATGAGGTCGGCTCCTAGATACCCAAGACCTGTCATTTCGTAGCCCCGAGTAGCCATCTCGATCACCTTATCCCAATGAGGAACAGTGATTCCGATGAGCTCAGTATCGAGATCGGGGTGGCTGGTCACAGACTGACCGTGATGGATTGCGTGGATGGACTCTCCAGTGGCGAGATCTAGCCCGATGCCAATGGCCCCCTGGTGAAGGTTCGCTTTTCCATCAGACTGGCGGGTGGCGACCCTCAGCATCGCCATTACAGGATAGCCGTGGAGCATGATGATGCGGACATCGGGGGCCCCCTGATAGCTAACCTTAGATAGTTCTTTGTGTGAGGTGATACAGGCTTCGACCATCGCTACATCTCGACTACCACCGAGACTGAATAAGCCACCGAGGATTTCAGTAGCGTGACGCTCAACTTCTTTGGCATTGATAACGATACCACTGGCTTTGATAAACCGGTCACCTCTACGCTCGCGAATGACGAGCACCCCGCGGCCACCACTACCTCGCGAAGGCTTCATGACGAAGGATTCAAATGGTGCGAGAATTTCCAGAATATTCTTAAGGTCTTGTTGAGTGTGAAAGACGTGGTATAGCTTAGGGACGGCTAGATTCATCTCCATTGCTAGCTTTTTGGTCACAAGTTTGTCATCTACCTTACGGTAGAATTTCCGATTATTGTTCGGTAAGAGATAGATCCCGTTACGCTGGTTCAGCCCGATGATACCGAGGCGTTTTAGCTCGCCAGGGAGGATCAACCATTTATGCCACCATTTTGTCATTATCTATTTAGCTTCCATTTGCGCGGCGTTTTTAAATCTAAATAACTCAAACAATCTGTAGCCGGTGTATCTACCTAGAAGTAGGATGATGGCGAGTAGGATGAGTAGGATTTCTGGAAAAAATTCTACCCAGTATTGCAGAACTTCTATCTTCATCATACCAAAAGCAGCAAGGGCGGCGATGAGGCTACCGGTGACTTGGTAGAGTGCGCTGAAGGCACCATCTTCATCCCAGATGAGTGACATTCTTTCGATGGTCCAGGCCAGCACGATCATAGGGAATACGGTGACGCGGAGACCTTCTACGGCACCTAGCTTATAGCTGAGAAGGCTAACTCCCATCATGAAAAGTGTCACGATGACCACGCAGGCAGCTACCCGCGGCACTACAAGCAGGTTGAATTTAGAAAGGACAGCACGAAACACTAACCCGCCGAAGAGCATGGAACTGAGCATGATCAGCGCTGGCACCATCGGGAGCTCTAGAAATGCGAGGCCTAGTAAAACTGGCATGAACGTACCTAACGTTGCGAGGCCTACTAGGTTTCTCAGTAATACGACAGCAAGAACTCCCAGAGGGATGAGAGCTGCGTATCTGAATGGGGCGCGTTCGCTGGCAGGGAGTGCTGAAATAGTAGCGACCCACCAGGGAGAATCAGCCATTCTGTCTGCAACCTCGGTAGGTGCGCGTTCTTTCACAGCAGTGAACTGAATGAGTGAATCTTGGCCACCAGATACTTCCAAAAGGTTTTCTGAAAGTGACCAGACAAGAATATTATCTAAGCTTCCGCCATGAGGATGTATGACTCTCCAGACTCCTTCGGGGCGATCAAAATACTGAACGAGTTTAATCGGCTCGCGCGAGGCGTTATCTTCAATGAGTTTCACCCCAACAGCGCGCTTGGCTGGGATTCTAGCTTGTTTGAGGAGAGCGATGACGAGTGTGCGCTGCCATTCATTTTCGTATTTGCTCTCGTAGTATCGCTTGAGCAGGAGGAATGCATCTTCGTCTGAGTTTTCTGAGATCAGCTCTTGGATTCTGGTGACATAAGTAGCATCGTCAGCAGATCGTTTTTTCGCATCACGGTAGATGACTCCGAGAGCCACAGATCTAGAACCGCCTGTGCTGGAAGCTTCATCAGTGATGGTATTTGAAATTTCAGTTATTTTTGGCACAGGTCTTGATTTGGCCTGGATGAATTCGTGTCTCAGTTTAGAGGAATCGATCACGGTTCTGTAGTAAAGTAGTTGCTTCCCTTTGGGAGAGCGAGCGGACCAGATTCCTACAGGTAAGCCTTTTTCTTTTTCTTTAGAAAACCCGTAACCAAGAGAAATTTGCTGACCGTTTTCTTTATTTCTGTCGCCTACACCGGGCAATGCTATTGCGACCATAGAGGGGGCTCCTCTAGCAAGGTAAGAGACACGAGCTTCTACTAGCCACATGTTACGCTCATGATCAGGAGTGAGCGGGACCCCAAGCACACTATTTTTATAAATAATACCAGCGCTACTGATGAGGATCAGGAATACTACGAGACCTGAAAGAGAAAATATTTTTTTAAACATTTTATGGAGGATGTTGAGTCGATGAGATTATATGAGATTACTTCGGTGTAGGCTTCTTTTTCTTTACCGACTTAACCTCGGTTTTTTTAGGTTTTTCTAATAAATAAGTGCGCCCAGCATCTACTCCACCTAGTTGTTTGAGAATGTTTCTGCCGATGAGTAAGGCGCAGGTCATTTTCTCACGGTTGTTGAGGTTAAATTCTCCCTCTAACATTTGATTACCAATCTGGAATAACAGAGTCACCACGTAGCGTTCATCTAGCCCGCCTGAATCATTCTTTATCTTAGAAATTCTGACCAAGGGAGCCTTGTGTCTGAGCCGCATCATTTTTTCATCATTAGGATTTGAGATGGTAAATTTAATCCATTTCTTACCATCGATCTCTATCTGCTCGATGTTTGTGGCGTGGACTGAGCTAGTGCGTGCTCCTGTGTCTAGTTTTGCACGCAGGACTAATTCAGGCTGGATTATCCAAGCCCATTCCTTCCAACCGAGTATTTTGATGGGTTTTTCAGGAGCTTTTATTTTGTCTCTGCTGAGGGCAGGAACAACAGGAATAGTGGGCGGTGCGGGGGGGGGCACAGCTTGTGCAAATAATGAGGCTGAGCTTATGAGGCTGAGTGAAGCGGCGATTGCTAGAAATCTAGAAGGTGATTGCATGTTTGATAAATACCAAGTTCATTACTAATGTAGAGTAATAAATGCGAGTGTACTAAACTTATTTTATTCGTTTTCTTTCTCTAACTGATGCTTGATGATTTCAAGCGCCACTTGAATACTAACATTGAGACTATTTTCTGAAATATTATCCATATTGTCCCTGTTTGTATGCCACCAGGTTTTAGCGCTGAAGTCGCCAATGATATCTATGGTGGGGATTTTTGCGATCATATTCATCGGGTAGTGGTCATCTAAAATGGATCCATTCGCAACCCCGAAGCGATCTCTAAGCTGATGTTTTTCGATCACGGCAAAATAGCTCTCACGAAGTGACTTGGGGGTGTCACTGGGAATCTTGATAGAAAGATTCCGATGCCCGATCATATCTAGTAAGATACCAAACTTAGGGATGTGCAGGTAAGTTTTTTTATCACCGGCGACATCGTTGCGCATGTATTTAGAATAGTAAATACTGCCGTAGAGCCCATCTTTCAGATATTCGATACTTGGAGTGAGGGCTTCCTCACCATCGAAAAACACTAATTCCATCTGCTGGGTAATCGCATTTTCATGGCTAGGTAAATATTCGGCGATCTCTAATAATGCAGCCACAGAGCTTGCCGCATCATCGGCTCCTAGGAAGCCATCCATAAGCTTAGAGTCATAGTGCGCGGCGAGGACAATATTCGGAGATTTAATGGCATCTTTACGGCGTGCGATGAGGTTCACAAAGCTGCGTTCACCGTAAGGGGTCATCGCCTTTAAGTTCTGACGTGAGACATTCCAGCCAAATTTTTCAAGATGCGTGGTGATATAGGCTTGAACTTTCTGGTGTCCTTCGGACTCAATTGGTCGTGGCCCAATATCTAAGATTTTCTTAGTGTGGAGGTAAGATTTACTTCCAAATTTCCAGTGTTTGTATGGGCTGATGACCTGCTTATCGACATCGTTCAGTACCTCAATGTTAGAGCTATCACTTCCCTTATCAGTGGCTTTGGGCGGTAGGATGGATTTTCTTTGGCATGAAAATGAGAACAAACATAACAGAATAGATAGAACGATACGGGGAAGATATGATTTCATTCCTTAGAAGTCTTTCAGAGTCACGCCCAATAGATCTAGAATTCTATTCAGATCCTTATTGCCGTAGTACTCAATCTCTATTCGGCCCTTCTTAGAATGGTGATGCACATTCACACGGGTTGAAAAGTCGCTTTGGAGTTGCTCTTGGATCTTCTGGATGAGTGCTATCTCTTCTGCTGACGCACCGCTCTGATTGGTGGTTTTGCTGGTAGTTTTGGTTTTGTTGAAGTCTTGTGTGAGCTTTTCAGTGGCTCTAACAGTGAGCTTCTTTTTGATCACTTGATCAGCCGCGATGAGCTGTGCCTGTGGGTCCTTCAGTGCCAGTATAGCCTTGGCATGTCCCACTGAAATTCTGCTTTGAGCCACCATCGTCTGCACATCTTCATGAAGGTCGAGCAGCCGCATTGAATTAGCTACGGTGGCTCTGGACTTGCCCACACGGTTCGCTATGTCCTCTTGCTTCATCGTGAACTCTTTGGCTAAGCGAACATAACCAGCAGCTTCTTCCATGGCATTTAAGTCTTCGCGCTGGAGGTTCTCAATGAGAGCCATTTCCAGCACTTCTTGATCACTTGCGGTGCGGATGATAACGGGGACTTCTTTAAGCCCTAGGTTTGTAGAAGCTCTCCAGCGTCGCTCTCCAGCGATCAGCTCAAGCTTACCATTCACCTCGCGGACGATCAGCGGCTGAATGATTCCGTGCTGGGAGATGGAATCCATCAGGTCATCCAGCATTCCTTCTGTGAAATGTTTACGTGGCTGGAGTGGTGAAGGGATGACTTGGTCGACGGGGACATTACGCACATCATTTTCGTGAGTGCCTACTCCACTATTCATATTTTTATTCGATGACGAGTGAACCGGCTTGAAGTCCGTGCTGTTACCTTGCTTCTTAATGAGAGCGCCTAATCCTTTACCTAATGCCTGCTTATTTGCCATGAGACTGTAATATAGAATGATTCTGGGGCATTTGGCAAAGATGTTTTCACTATTTCGTATTAGTAAATGAATGTGAGTGAAATGTTGATAATACGAACAAGGTCATTTTTCCAATCAGACAGAAGCCAAACTCGTGAAGAAATGACTACCTTAATTCAGAATTGAAAGTTAAGCAAAAAAAATCAGCTAGGTGTCCAGTCTGCTAGGAATTTGCTTTATGGGTGATGTCCCTGAGGAATTTCATAAGAGTTGGATATAATAGTGGAAAAAGTGGGGTTTTAGAGTGAAAAAACCTCAAATGAGCTATTGCAAATGATTCTCAATAGTATCTATTGTGTGTATAACGATCATCATGGCTAAAGAAACACAGACTCTCACATCGGCAGCAGCGGGTGATACTTGGCGTATCAGCGCGTTTGTTGGTGGTGAATGTAAGCAGTTACGTGAAATGGGCTTTTGTGAGAAACTCAAGGTCACGAAGCTCTCTAATGGGCGGAACATCATCTGCTTTACTTGTGGCACTAAGCTGGTGCTGAACCGTAAACTGGCTGATCAAGTGCTGGTGATTCCTGTTTAATTTAGTCACCATTTTAGAAATGATAAGCGTATGATTACAGATTCTTCAGAGTCGAACACGGTCGCGTTAGTGGGTAATCCTAATGCAGGTAAGACGACTATTTTCAATGCACTGACGGGGCAGAGCCAAAAAGTAGGGAACTACTCTGGTGTGACTGTGAGTAAGAAGAGTGGTAAATTTCACACTCCAGATGGGCGTAAAATGAATCTTATAGATCTGCCTGGGTGTCTTTCTTTAACTCCTGTTTCTGTAGATGAGAAAATTTCTGCAAGTGTCCTGATGGGATCACAAGCGGGGGAAAAAGTTCCAGATGTGGTGGTGTGTGTGGTGGATGCTTCGTCGCTAGAGCGTCAGCTTCGGTTAGTGCTGGAGGTCATAGAGCTAGGGCTTCCGACGGTGCTGGCTCTGAATATGGTGGACATGGCTGAGAGCGGTGGCGTGAGGTTAGATACCGCGCTTTTATCTGAGGAACTAGGTATTCCTGTGGTGCCTATGCAGGCGAATAAAGGCAAGGGAATCATCGAGCTTAAGCAGGCGTTGAGAATGCCGCTGCCTGCACTTTCTAAACATCACTGGGACGCGACTTATGAGGGGCGGATGAGCAAGATAGGAGTCATCATTGAGGCCGCTGCTCGACGCTCAGATTCTGATGAATATTCTCACACGACGAGCGATAAACTAGACTCGTGGTTTCTGCATCCGTTCACTGGATGGTTGAGTTTTATCGTGATTATGTTGTCGGTTTTTTGGTCAATTTTCGCTTTATCCGAAGCTCCAATGGGAATGGTGGAAGAAGCATTTGGTGGTTTAGGAAACTGGGTGAATTCGGTGATGCCTGAGGGAGATTTGAGGAGCTTGATCGTGGATGGTGTCATCGCGGGTCTGGGAGGGACGGTGATCTTTTTACCGCAAATTATGATACTATTTTTCTTCATCGGTCTGATGGAAACAACAGGTTATATGAGCCGCGCCGCCTATCTGATGGACGGGGTAATGACGAAGGTAGGGCTAAGTGGTAGGGCGTTTCTTCCGCTGCTGAGTTCACATGCCTGCGCCATTCCTGGGATCATGGCTACGAGGACTATCCCGAGTGCTAGGGAGAGGTTCATCACGATTTTGATCGCGCCATGGATGAGCTGCTCTGCGAGGATTCCTGTTTACACGACGTTGATTTTACTGCTGCTGCCGGGGGTAAGTTTTCTGAACAAAGCGCTGATGATGTTAGGTATTTATTCGGTGGGGATTATCACAGGCTTCATTGCGGCGAAGGTTCTCCGCACGCGCATACCGGCAGATAAAGAGGTAAGCCATTTTATGTTAGAATTACCGAGTTACCGAGCACCGCAGATTGGCTATCTACTTAGACAAATAGCATCGAGAGCTTGGTCGTTTTTGAAGCGTGCAGGCACGGTCATTCTTGGGCTCACTATTTTGCTATGGGCGTTACAAACTTACCCGAAGCCAGATGAAGGGACTGCTGCCGCAGAGGATAGTGCGCTTGCGCTGGAGCAGTCGTTTATGGGGATGGCAGGGAAGACTGTGGAGCCAGTGATGAAGCCGCTTGGTTACGATTGGCGGATGGGTACGGCGGTGATCGCGTCTTTTGCTGCTCGTGAGGTATTTGTCAGTAATTTGATGATTACGTATTCCATTGAAGAAGACGATGATGAGGACAAGATGAACCAGAGTCTCCGTGATAAGTTAGTGGCTTCGACATGGCCGGATGGGCGGAAAATTTACACACCGTTGACGATTTTGAGTTTGCTGGTGTTCTTCATTTATGCGCTGCAATGCCTGCCCACAACGGTGGTGGTGATGCGCGAGCTGAACTCTAAGAAATGGGCGATATACCAGTTGGTAGGAATGAGTGCTTTCGCATACGTGGCGGCACTTAGTGTGTTCCAAATCGGCAAGTTGTTAGGATTCGAATAAATCATGAGTGACCCACAAACCATAGCCGCACTGAGCATCGTTGCTTTAACGGTGCTGATATTTTGCTACAAGATGCTGAAGAGAAAATCTGGATCTTGTGGCGGTGGGTGTTCTTGTTCAGTGAAGCCTAAGAATAAGGTTTAAAATTCCTAGATTGCCAAGTCACGCCTTATTCTCCGATTAAGATCAGCCCGCTTAGTAGTTGATTACTTGAGTTCTTTTATTTTTTCTTCGGCTTCAGTTACCTTTGCTGCTAGCTCTTTTGCGCGTGTTTGACTTGCTTCGTTGAGCTTAGTTAGAGGGAAAGTAGATGGGTTCTTTTTCCTAGGCATAGCGAGTGTGATGTCTTCACCTGTGAGTGAAACAAACGTTGCTTTAATGGCTTTACCTTCAGTATTCGTCCATGGCTCCAGTTCAAACTTTGGCATAAGTTCTTTTGCCATCTCTTCTCTAGCTTGATCGGCCTATCTAGGTTAAAGATTTAGAAATCTTGCTGAGAATCGTAATTTATGTATAACGAGAGTCTATTCCACAGTATATATAGAGTAGTATAGATTAGAAAGAATAAGATGGGGAGAGTGATTAAACATAGTTTTTTAGTTAGATTTAGATTTCTGTTCTCATTGATAGCCTTCAGTTGCTTAGGCGTGAGTCTCTATGCGGTGGATTTTTTTGAGCTTGGACCGATCCATTACAGTGATTCTAAGCCTAATAATGCAGCTACAGAATTAGCTAAGAAGGAATTCGAACCCAAGGGGAATGCCTATGACGATCTTGATTTTCTCAAATCTGTTCTGAAAGAACTCAATGTGTCCGTTGATTCTCAGGTGATGGTTTATTCTAAGACGAGCTTGCAGAAGAAACGTATTTTTCCGCGATATCCTAGGGCGCTTTATTTTTCTGAATCGACGTATGTGGGTTATGTGCCAGGTGGTGATGTAGAGGTCATCACTCATGATCCAGAATTGGGGCTCGTGTTCTATTTGATCAATCTCGACCGAGTCAACCCTGATAAATCGAGTCAGGAGGCTAAGTATGGTTATCATGTGACGCGTCGGAAAGACTGCCTTAGTTGTCACGTTTCTTCCAAGACAAGAGACGTTCCTGGTTTGTTTATGCGTTCTGTAGTTACTGATGATCAGGGCGAAATGGACTTTAAGAGAGAAAGCCATTTTGTGGATGATGAGACTCCGTTAGAAGACCGCTGGGGTGGCTGGTATGTGACAGGAAACTGGATTGGGATCCCACATAGGGGAAATGATTTCAATGGGGAATCTAAGTTGGAAAAGCTCGATAGTCTGAAGGGTAAAATAGAAGCAAGTAGGTATCTCAAAGACACGAGTGATATAACGGCATTATTAGTGCTAGAGCACCAGTGTAAGATACATACGATGCTGGTAGAAAGTAAGATGCAGTATCAACGTGCCGTTCATCTAGAAAATGCGCTCAAAAAGATGGGAGATTTTGATGAGGAAAATAGCTCATCGATGAGAGTCGCGAAACGTTCTACGGAAGATTTAGTGGAAGGATTATTGTTCTGTAATGAGGCGAAGATAGAGGGCACAGGGATAGAAGGGGATAAGGAATTTGAAGAGGCATTCACCGCAAAGGCGAAGCTGACTAAATCAGGAAAGCATTTACGAAAATTCAGGCTCTATGGTCGGCTATTTAAGTATCGTTGTTCTTATATGATCCACAGTGAAGCGTTTCTCGCTTTGCCAGAGGTCATTAAGAAACTGACTTTCCAGCGCCTGCATGAGATAATGACAGCAGAGGTAGCCCTCGAGGGCTATGAGCATCTGAAAACGAAGGAGAAGGCAACGATTCTAGAAATCCTTCAGGAAACAACGGCGATGAATGATTATCTGAAGAAGTGACCTCAGGTTTTATACAGTAACAAGAAAAGCCATCCCTGAGCGAGTCAGAGCAGGACAGTGCTGTATCATTCTTAAAATAGTCGATGTAGCCGCTGGGTATGCGAGAAAGGATGAGATTGAACTATTTTTGTCTACCTAGATCGCCTCACGAGTACTGCTCAAATTGGTAGGGTTTGACTGCTAGGAATTTGCTTTTTGGGTGGTGTCCCTGAGGAGGTTGTTGGAGAGATCGGATACTAGGAGATAGGGGGTTGCGGGAGGAAGAGGAGTTAACATTAATAAATATTGAGGGGTGAGCAGTGGTCTGGAAAGAGAAAAATGCGGAAATGAGAAAAATAATTGAGAAAGAGCCACTTTGGGCGGCGTCAGGAATCTTCGAGGTTCAGGGTTGATTTTAGGGGCGTTCTTTTTACCTGCAATCTGGTGCTTGTGTAAAATATCCCAGAGGGCAGAAAATAACACCGGCCGAGGTGAGGTAGAGGTCGTGTTTAGCTTGTTTAGCGATCTCAATGAGGCTGGATGAGCTGATCTAAGAAACTAGTATTTAGCACGGTTACTCAAAAAGCACTAAATAGTCTAGATCGTATAAAATGGTCTAGAAACAGAGAGTTTTAAGCTAATATGAAATTATTTTTAGGTTTAAGGCATTTTTGTCGGGACATTTGTCTTGAGATGTGGTCTGCATTCGCCAACATTTCTACCTTAACAATTCTACCTTAACAATTCATATAAAATACACACAACGATGGCAACTATAACAAAACGCGACTTAGTAATCAAACTCAGCAACGACACAGGACTAACTCAGCAGGAAGTGTTCTCAGTAGTGCAAGGAGCACTGGACTCAATCACAGAAGAACTCGCTAAGGGTAATTCAGTTGTAATGCGCAACTTCGGGGCATTTCAAGTGAGAGAAGTAAAAGGCAAGATAGGGCGTAACCCTAAAGATCCTGGTAAGGATGTGCCGATCCCTCCGCGCGCAGTAGTGAAGTTCAAGCCTGGTAAAGAGATGAAGGAAAAGGTTGCACCTATCCTTCCTTTGATTCAGCAAGGAGGTTAATTCTACAATGAATTTATCTAACAGATTTATCTAACCAAAATGGTGTGGTCAGTTCTGATCACACCATTTTTTTGCCTGCGATTTTATTTATTAAATATTTAAGATGTGCAAACTAACTAATTTAGGGTAAAGAGCTACTGAACATGGAAACAGAAATAATATACGCTGAGGAAGGGATGGCAAATGAGGCTATCTCGAAGGCTGTGAGACTCCTCGATGAGGGTGAAGTGGTGGCTCTGCCGACTGAAACAGTCTATGGGCTGGGAGCAAATGCACTGGATCCAGTTGCTGTGGCAAAGATTTTCGCGGTGAAGGAGAGACCATCGTTTGACCCGCTGATCATTCATTTAGCGACCCGCGAGCAGATCCATGAGTATTGTGATATTTCTCCTGAACTCAATGAGATCGTGCAAAAGCTGATTCAAGAATTCTGGCCTGGGCCGTTGACAATGGTGTTGCCCAAAAAAGACATCATCCCAGACATCGTGACCAGTGGATTGGCAACAGTCGCGGTGAGGATGAGCGCAGACCCTATTATGCAGGAAATCTGTAAGGCATTTGGGAAGCCGATCGCCGCACCGAGTGCGAACCGATTTGGCAGGATCAGCCCTACATCCGCGGGAGCGGTACTCAAGGAGCTAGACGGTAAGATTCCACTCATCGTTGATGGGGGTGCCTGTAATGCTGGCTTGGAAAGTACGATTATTAGAGTGGAGGTGGGTGAGCTTAAGCCTCAGCTACACTTACTGCGAGCTGGACCAGTGGTGAAGGAAGATTTACAAAAATTTGGTAAAGTGATCCGCCCTAAGAAACTCACGGAACGCGCTAAGAGCGCACTGTTAGAGAAGATGGAGCAGGAGGGTGGAAGGTCTATTGAAGCTCCAGGAATGCTGGACAGTCATTACGCACCTAGCACACCACTTTACATCTTTGACAAGCCAGAAGACTTCGTTCCCGAAGAGGGGAAGAGCTACGCGCTGCTTAGCTACCGTGGTCAGGCTAAGGACGGCTACATGGAACTCCATGACTGGGATGTGGTGGAAGAACTAAGTCCGGGAAAAGGAAAACTAGGTGAAGCCTCAGTGAGACTATTCCACATGCTTCGTATCCTCGATGAATCAGGAGTGGATGCTATCATCGCCGAGCAAGTAGCCGAGACAGGTCTTGGGGTGGCTATTAATGACCGACTGAGGAGGGCTAGCCAGAAGTAAGATTTATTTAGTATGTTGCGTGCACTAATGACACTGAGCGGACTCACGCTAGTGAGCCGTGTTTTAGGGCTAGTGAGAGATATGATGATTAGTCATTATATTGGAGTTAACAGCCGCTCAGATGCTTGGAATGCGGCATTTCAGTTACCTAACCTGTTTCGCCGGATATTTGGAGAAGGTGCATTTAACTCAGCGTTTATTCCTATGTATACGGGGAAGCTGAAGGAGGGAGAGGAGCAAGCCTTTGAATTCGGAAATAAAGTAGTGTTCATGTTGGCGTTAATTTTGGCGTTATTGTTTGTGATCTTTTTTATCTTCTTGAAGCAAATTTTATGGGTTATTAATTGGGGTTTTGAGCCTGAGGTGTTGGCCGAAACGGTGGCTCTATCCCGGGTGACTTTAGGGTATTTATTTTTCGTGTGTTTGTTAGCGGCGTTTAGTGCGGTGCTCAATAGCCATAAGAAATTTGCTGCGCCGGCTATTTCATATGTGTTTTTAAATGTGGTGTTTTTGTTAGGGATGGTCTGTGCGATCCCTTATGTGGGTAGAGAGAATACAGTATGGGTGTTATCATGGTCATTACTCTTTGCTGGTATCGTGCAGTTAATGATCGTGGTGGTGCCTGCTTGGAAGTTAGGATTTAAGCTCAAACCTCATCGTCCAAAAATAGATGGAGATATGAGAAATCTCTGGATACTCATGGTTCCGGGTGTGCTTAGCGCCGGGATTCAACAGATAAATTTACTCGTAGGAGGTTCTATTGCCTCAGTACAGGAAAAAGCGAAGACTCTTATTTATACAGCAGACAGGATAAACCAGTTACCTCTTGGCTTGATTGGCATCGCCTTTGGGGTGGTGTTGTTACCTGAGATTTCACGGAAAATTAAAGCTAATAATCTGGAGGGAGCTAAGGATTCTCTGCAACACGGAATGCAGATGGCAATGCTACTTGCTCTTCCTGCGATGGTCGGGATAGGTGTGCTGGCTGTGCCTATTATTGATGTTCTGTTTCGCAGTGGTAAGTTTACATCAAATGACTCCGTTCTAACTGGTCAAGCATTGTTAGCTTTTGCGCTTGGTTGCCCTGCATATATTATGGCAAAAGTAGTTCAGCCCGGATACTTTGCCCGAGAAGATACACGGACACCGATGCGCTTTACCTTGATCTCAGCCGCAGTGAATATAGTTTTGTGTGTCATTGTGTTTTTCACACTCAAGAGTTCCAACTATCTTCACGTAGGCTGTGCAGCAGCGACTACAGTAGCTGGCTGGGTTAATCTGGTGCTACTGATCAGAGGCTTGAGAAGGAGTGGCTATATCGAACTTCCAAGAGAGTTTTGGCTTAAGATTACCAAAATGTTAATTGCCAGTGTGGTCATGGGGATCGTGATTTGGTTTGCTATGGAGATGTTATATGAGCAGTTGTTTGAAGGTTTGAGAGCTCTGAGGGCGTTCATTCTGGGGCTGATTATCATCGCTGGTGTTGTGAGTTATTTCCTAGTGGTTCATGTCATCGGTGCGGCAAGTATTAAGGAAATCAAAGCGGGGTTTAAACGTTAGATCATTTGAATCGATGTGAGTATTGATGGGATCGATTTTGTCGGAGAGTAGAACGATGTATAATGGGGGGGATGAAAAATGGATTTTTAAAGTGGTTTTCAATGGGAGTTCTTGGTTTTTTCCATGTGAGCTGTTCGCTCAGCGGTGCGCCGGCGGCGCGTCAGAAACCGAGCCCTATCCCAATTGTGTATTCACCTAAATACAAGATCAGCGTGTTTGGTATGGAGAAGCTGCACCCATTCGATATCGCGAAGTATGATAAAATTTATAAAGGACTGAAGAAAGATGGCTACGTGACGAAGGCCAGCGTGATCGACCCTGCCGAGGTGACACGTGAGCAAATGCTGTTGATTCATAACGAAGAATACATCGAAAGCTTGAAAAAAACCAAGAACGTAGCGCGGTATCTAGAAGCTTGGCAGCTCGCGATCATCCCTAACTACTTACTCGATAAAATGATCGTGAGCAGATTTAGGAAAGCATCTGGTGGGACGAGCGAGGCGGCGCGACAGGCACTCAAGTCTCAATCAAAAATGGCGATTAATCTAGGAGGCGGCTTCCATCACGCCAAGCCAGATAATGGCGAAGGTTTCTGTATTATTGCCGATGTTCCGATTGCGATACGGGTGCTACAGAAAGAAAAGCTCATCAAGCGCGCGCTCATCATCGATACCGATATCCACCAAGGTAATGGAACGATCATCTGTCTAAAGGATGACCCTAGCAGCTACACATTTTCCATGCATGAAAGTGATATTTACCCTATGCCAAAGGAAGTGGGTGACGAGGATGTGGAGCTAAGAGGGGGTGTGACAGATGCTATTTATCTGAAAATACTAGCAAGTAAACTCGATGGATTATTCGCGAAATCCAAGCCAGACATCGTGTTCCACATCGCCGGCTGTGATGCTCTGAAAGGTGATCCATTAGCCTCTGGAGAGATGACTCATGAAGGGATCAAGAAACGTGACGCCATGATCGTGAAAGCCTGTGGAAAATATGGGGTTCCCTATGTGATGACGCTCTCTGGTGGCTATAGTAAAGATGCTTGGAATGCGCAGTATAAGAGCATCAGTGCGCTGATCGCTAATAAATTGTGATCAAATATGAAGACGCGACTTGACAATCCCATCGGAATATTGCTAATTCGCGCCCGCACTAGCTAGGTAATTCACTGGTTAAGCAGATAAAAAATGCGCCTGTAGCTCAATTGGATAGAGCGCTTGACTACGGATCAGGAGGTTTGGGGTTCGACTCCCTACAGGCGTACCATTTTTTGTCAGTTGATCAGCGATTATTTACCGTTAGTGCCGAAATGAGGAATCATTTTATGCGCCTGTAGCTCAATTGGATAGAGCGCTTGACTACGGATCAGGAGGTTTGGGGTTCGACTCCCTACAGGCGTACCATTTCACTTACTTTATTTACTTAGCCTGTTGCTAAAAGTGATCTTTTAACAAACTGTCTAACACTTTTCTAAATGGACTAGGCATCGGGATCTCAGCTAATTCTGAAATCAAATGCCATCGTTCTGTTAGCCCCTCTGGAGTTGATGTTAGAGGTAAGTTTTCCGAAGAGCAATGGAAGACTCTTAGTGTCACCTTATGATGGGTGATAGCGTAGGTTGACTTACTCAGTAGGGGTAAGTTTTCTGTTTCTGAGAAATCATACAATGGAAGCTTCCACATCCCTGCGCGTCGTTTTTCAGATGATTCTTGCTGCAGTAGAATACGCTTTTCATCATCGATACAGAAGATAGCAAACTCGTCGACAAGGACGGTTTTCTTAGCCGCTTTCTTAAGTGGTAAGCTTGCTGGGTCACTTGTAGAACAAAATTCGCTGACTATGCAGATACCGCATTGTGGAGCTTTATTAGTGCAGGTCTGCTGACCTAACTCCATGAGGGCGGAGTTGTAGATTCGCGGGTTATCCTGTGAAAGCAGTTCCTCAGCCCATTGCCATAGCTGTTTCTGACCGGCACCGCTATCGACGCGTTGCTGGAAGTCAAATAATCTGGAGAAAACTCTGGCTACATTGGCATCCACGATGGGCTGGGGGAGATCATAGGCAAAAGATGAAACCGCACCCGCTGTGTATTTTCCTATACCTGGAAGGGCGAGGATCTCGTCATAGTCTCTGGGGAATGTTCCACCATGATTCTCGCATATAGCGATGGCTGCTTTTTGAAGGTTCCTCACTCTGCGGTAATATCCGAGCCCCTCCCAAGCGCTGAGTATTTCCTGCTCAGGCGCAGTTGCTATGGATGCGGGGGTTGGGAATCTCTCTATGAATTTAGTGAAGAAGTTTTTATTCAGAACGGTGCTAACTTGGGTCTGCTGTAGCATTACCTCAGAGATCAGGATGTGCCAGGGTTCAGCAGTTTCACGCCAGGGGTAAGTTTTCCCCTCGGAGTGAAACCATCGGATTAATGCTGACTGAAATTCAGCTGGGTTATCTAGCGGGCTCATCGTTTAAACCGAAGTAATCGTAGTGCTGAGTGTGTGAGATACCCCGGGCTCGAGGTTGTAAACATCATCGCGCGCATTTGCTGCTTCTATACAGACGAATTCACGGTATTCGTCATCACCCAAGTCTGCCATGTTGTTAGATTTTTCAATCCAAGGGTTCCAGATCACGGTGGACTGACTACCGTTCTTATCAACGAAGATCGTTCGATTCCACTCTGGGTCATAGATGCTGACTGTATCGCTGGTGTTGATATAGATACGATCTACTTCTTCATGGATAGAGATTTCTCCTTCTTGTAACTCTTCAGTTTCTGTTAGAGTGTCGATGTAGTATGTGTCTTCCAGCCCAGCGATGGAGATTTTCTCTATGTCAGAAATGCTGAGATAACTATGAAGCGCACCGCCGATCGTCTGTGTTTTCTCTGAGATGTTGATTGTTGTTAGAGATGTTTCCAAGCTAACACCAAGCGAAACCGTGACACTCGCTTTGAGCTTATTATGGTTTATTTCTAAAGTGACAGAGGTGAGATCTTGAGTGTGCTGGGAACCTATTACTTGCCAGAATTGATTCCTAGCATGGCCATGCGAAGGTAAAGATTGATCCCTTGGGTGGGCGTTGAACCACGGCCAGCAGATGGGGATGCCACCACGAATTGCTGTTCCTTCATGGTAGATAGCTTGCTGACTAGTGAATATAACTGGTTTCTGATGGGTAGGAGTATAGCTTATCACATGCGCTCCGTGTAAAGCGACTGCCGCAGTTCCATGGCTGTTAGAAAGATGGATGATTGGATAGCTGGTCGCTAATAGTTCAGTCCAGACGTGATCATCGATTTCATAGGCTGGGGTAAGTGCGAGATCTGGCATATTGAAATGTGTGTTAAGTAAAGCGATTACAGCTTCTACTTGTTACTTTTGGAAAAATGCACCTTCTTAGTGACGAGCCCGTCCCAATATGAGAACGTAATTTCGACTCCTTTACCGATGCCTTTGTATTGATAGGTCCTAGATTCGTCGGACCAGCTGGAACCAGAGTTATTGAGTATCTTATCATTGTATTTGACACTGATCTCTTTAATAAGTTTATGGTTGCCTTCAATTTTCAATTTACCCTCAATAAGAGTGAATAAGAAGTCATCCATACGAAATGGCTCGTCAAAAGCGAGCAGCGAAAATGTTTTAGGGATGAGTTTAGTTCCCGTCTGGATTTCAATGGTTCCTACTACTTTAGCTTTATGAACGTCCTCCAAAAAATCTCCTTTTTTCTCGATGACGAAAACTGCGGCGTCAGCTTCTTTGGAGACCCGAGGAAATGAGCCACATTTCCAGCCTTCGGAAGCGTTGGTTAGCACAGAATTTTCCATTACTTGAATGATGTTCTTGGCTTTGACCATAAATGTAAGTCTTATTGCTGGTTTAGAGCTGTTATTGAAAAGATTGCGGAAGTTATTATCTTCTTCTGCTAGTTGTGCGTTTGCGGAAACGACGACTAGTTTAGAATGGAGTAGGTTGTCCTCTGCGAGCAATGTGGCTGGTGCAAACATGAGAAAAATAGTGAGTATTGAAACAGATAAATTGTTCATAAATATGAATTGATTTTAGGGAGGAGGAGCATTTTAGGCAAACTTTAAAATCAAGAAGTGAAAACATCTGACTCTGTACTTGACTGTTTTTTCTGAGAAGAGATAGTTAATTAAAGCTAAGTAATTATTTATGAGTGAGGAAGACAAGCCAGTGGTGACCCTGAGGGATATGTATTCAGATTATTTTCTGGATTATGCAAGTTATGTTATTTTAGAGAGAGCGGTGCCGCATGTGAATGATGGGCTCAAGCCAGTGCAGAGACGCATCTTGCACTCACTGAATGAAATGGACGATGGACGCTATAACAAAGTAGCAAACGTGGTGGGAAATACGATGAAGTATCACCCGCATGGTGATGCTAGTATCGGAGATGCGATGGTGTGGTTGGGGCAGAAGGACTTATTGATAGATACTCAGGGAAACTGGGGGAACGTGCTCACCGGTGACCGTGCTGCGGCTCCGCGATATATTGAGGCACGGCTTACTCCGTTTGCTAATGCGATCACGTTTGACCCTAAAACAACAGACTGGACAGCGAGTTACGATGGCAGAAATAGAGAGCCGATAGCGTTGCCTATGAAATTCCCATTACTCTTAGCACAGGGTGTAGAGGGGATTGCGGTTGGTTTGGCTTGTAAGATATTACCACATAACTTCATCGAAGTGATCGATGCTTGTATCGCGGTATTGAGGAATCAACCATTCGAATTACTGCCAGACTTCCCCACTGGTGGGCGAATGGATGCAAGTAATTATAATGACGGCGTCCGTGGAGGAAAAGTCCGAGTGCGGGCGAAGATAGATGTAGAGAGTAAGCGACTACTTCGTATCACGGAAGTTCCATTCGGAGTCACTACCGGTGGGCTGATGGACAACATTGTCAATGCCAATGAAAAGGGGAAAATAAAGATCACCAGAATAGAGGATAACACTGCTGCCATAGCAGATATTTTGGTGCATTTGCCGGCGGGCTCAGATCCTGAGATGAGCCGTGATGCCCTCTATGGATTTACCGACTGCGAGGTTAGTATTTCTCCAAACTCCTGCGTCATTACCGAGGGTAAACCAAGTTTCATGGGTGCAACTGAGATTCTAAAGCACAACACCGCTCTCACTAAGGATCTGATTAAGCTTGAGCTAGAGATCAGGCTAGGGGAACTCCAGAATAAATGGCACTTTAGCTCGCTAGAGAAAATCTTTATTGAAAATAGAATCTACCGTGACATCGAGGAATGTGAAACATGGGAAGCCGTGATCGAGGCTATCGATAAAGGTCTAGATCCCTATAAGAAAAACCTACTCCGTGAGGTGACTGAGGAAGATATTGTTCGGCTAACAGAGATTAAGATTAAGCGGATTTCTAAATTCGATAGTTTTAAGGCAGACGAGGCGATCCGTGCTCTGGAAGAAGCGATAGAGGAAGTAGAGAAAAACCTACGGAATCTGACGCGCTTCACGATCAAGTACTTTGAGGATTTGAAGAAGAAATTTGGAAAAGGGCGTGAGCGTAAGACCGAGATCGCCGAATTTGGTAAAGTGGACAGAACGCAAGTAGTGATGGCCAATGAGACGCTCTTCCTCGATAGTAAAAATGGCTTTGCTGGTTGGGGTTTAAAGAAGGAAGAGGCCCTCGAAAAATGCTCGCAGTTAGATGATATTGTAGTCTTCACTAATGATGGAAAACTCAAGGTCATGAAGGTAGCTGAGAAGCTATTCGTCGGAAAGCGGCCGTTACATATTTCGATTTTGCGCAAAGATGAGCAGAAAATCTACTCGATGATCTATCGTGATGGCAGAGACGGTTCACTCTACGCGAAACGCTTTAAGATAGGTGGCATCACTAGAGATAAGGAATATGAGCTTACGAAGGGGACGAAAGGAACCCGCATCATGTATTTTACCATTCATGACTCAGAAGACGAGAGCGGAGATAACTTGCTAGTGGTGCATCTTAAGCCGGCATTGCGCCTGAAGAATTTAGCTAGACCATTTCAGTTCGGTGAAATCGCCATCAAAGGACGAGCGGCGAAAGGCAATATCGTCACTAAACACAGCGTGGATCGAGTGGTCAGAGCTCCAAAAGACATGGGGGACGAGACTGATTTTTCACTAGAGTAAACGAACGCTGATCCTGATGAAACAAGCATCTAACAAGGTTTGTTTTTTTTCGAGGCTAATCTTTCCTTGATAGATCGAAAAAAATCTGCTATTACCTTGCAATTAGTGTATTTTCTTAGCAAACTGCACGGATGCACCCTGACGTAGCTATATTAGCAGAAGCTGGCCGAATTTCGAAAGAAGTCGGAGAAAGATTATCCCAACTAGCACCTGGAAAATTTTGCCTTCATAAGAATTGGGGAGCTGGAAAAGTAAAGACATGGGATCTCCAAGAAGGTAAGTTGGTGATCGACTTCGAACAAAATGAGGGTCAGGAGATGGGTCTTAAGTTTGCTCTCCAGAGGACAGAGGTTCTGGATGAGGATCATTTTCGTGCCCAAAAGCTGGAGTCCATGGCTGAACTTAGAGGATTAGTGAAAGAGGATCCTGTTGCGCTCGTGGTAAGAATTTTAAAAAGCCTCGGTGGGTCGCTAAAGCTAGATCAACTAGAGCGTGAACTTATCGGATCAGTGATCCCAGAAAAAGATTACAAGAAATGGTGGGAAGGTGCGAAGAAAGCTCTCAGAGAAAGCCGTGCAGCGGTGGTGCCTACTAAGAGAACTGAGCCACTCGTGCTCCGCGATGAAAACCTTACCCCTGGTGAATCGCTCGTATCAGATTTTTACGAAGCAAAGGACTTAAAGACCAAGGCTCGTGCTCTCGAAGCAATCATCAAAGATTTCGGTCACGTTAAGAATGACCCGGATGTTCAGTTTAAGATTGCTACAGATATTGATTCTACTGTGCGTAAGGGGCTAAAGCTTCATCTAGGACAAGCATTAGATCTACTAGTGGGAAGAGATGACCTGATGGAAGTCTCAGATAATCTCGTTCTTGAAGACTCCGCTCTCCGTCTCAGTGATCTCATCCAGACCGAAAGCGGGAAAATCGGCAATGAGCTCGGCTCACTCCCCGCAGCAAGACAGCGCAAAGTATTCGAGGCGTATCCAGTGGCATTTGGCGATACATGGGTGAAGGAGATCCTCGCAATCTTCGATATAGTGGGACCTCGAGGTCTTGCTGAAATTGCTAAACTTCTTATTGAAGAAGAGAAAAGCGATTACCTTTACGTTTTCCTAAGAACTCATATTACAGGCAGGACACTAGGAGCAGACTCATTGCTCTGGATTTGCCGTGAGCGTAAGAAGCTCGCTGAGCCTATCTTCGACCACGAAGTAGGAAATGCTATCTTGAGCTTGCTCGAGAGAGACGCGATGGACGATGGTCCTCGTAAGAGCTCACGACTACAGACCTACTTCATGGAAGACAAAGAACTCATCCCTGATCTACTTCTAAAAGCTGATACGAATGAGGCAAAGAACTTTGGTCGCAAGCTACACCAAGGACAAATTTTCCCAGAACTAGACAGAAAATCACTGATGGCAAGAGTCATCAAGGCGGCTCCAGCGACACAAGAGCTTGTGAATGGCGCAGACTCTGAGCAGTCAAGTAATGATGTAGTTACCTCATGGGACAGCATTGACAAGCGCAAGGCGGAATACAAAGATATTGTCGATAATCAGATCCCTCAAAACCGTGAAGAGATCAAGGTGGCTAAGTCACATGGTGACCTCCGTGAGAACGCAGAATACCATATGTCTAAGGATAACCAGAAAGTTCTCATGCGCAGGAAGGCTGATCACGAGAAGGCGCTCAGTAATGTTAAGGGAACAGACTTCGCAGATATTAAGCCAGACTCAGTCAAGATAGGTACTATCGTCACACTTGATGCTGCTGGCAAAAATAAGGTGATGACTATTCTTGGAGCGTGGGACTCAGATCCAGATAACGACGTTATTTCTTATCTCTCAGAGATGGCACAGTCTCTGCTGGGCTCTAAGGTGGGCGACACAGTAGACGTCGTCAAGAAGCCGATGACCGTAAAAGCGATCAAAGCCTATAACGCATAATTTCAAATAAAAAATAAACATGTCAGGTACAAGTATAGTAGATATTAAGGGTCGCGAAATCATTGATTCACGTGGTAACCCAACAGTAGAAGTAGATGTAATTCTAGCCAATGGTCATTTTGGTCGCGCAGCCGTGCCAAGTGGAGCATCCACTGGTGAGCATGAAGCATGCGAACTCCGCGATGAAGATAAATCTCGTTACCTCGGTAAGGGTGTCCTCACAGCAGTTGCTAACGTCAACGACAAGATCAAACCAGCTCTTTTAGGTCAGTGTTCTTCACAGCAGGCACGTATTGATAAAATCATGATCGAGCTCGACGGTACTAAGAACAAGAAGAACCTCGGAGCCAATGCCATCCTCGGCGTGTCTCTCGCAGCTGCCCGCGCCGCTGCATCATCTGCAGGTCTGCCACTTTACAGATACCTCGGTGGTCCAAATGCAAAGGTTCTCCCAGTGCCAATGATGAACATCATCAACGGTGGTTCACACTCAGATGCACCAATCGCGTTCCAGGAATTCATGATCCGCCCAATCGGCGCTCCTACCTTCAGCGAAGCCATCCGCATGGGTGCAGAAATCTTCCACAGCCTCAAGAAAGTGCTCCACGACCGTGGACTTAGCACAGCAGTAGGGGATGAAGGCGGATTTGCTCCTAAATTTGACGGAACTATCGATGCGCTCGATACTGTATCACTCGCAGTCGAAAAAGCTGGCTACAAAGTAGGCACCGATATCACCTTCGCACTAGACTGTGCGGCTTCCGAGTTCTTCGAAGACGGAATATACAACTATGCTAAATTTGAAGGAGAAGGTGGTCAAAAGCTTAGCTCTGATGAACAGGCTGCATTCCTCGCTGAGCTATCAGAGAAATATCCTATCGACTCTATCGAAGATGGATGTGATGAGAATGACTGGGATGGCTGGAAAGCTCTCACCGTTGCTATTGGCGATAAAGTTCAACTCGTGGGAGACGATCTCTTCGTAACTAACGTAGAATTCCTACAAAAAGGAATCGACCTCGGAGTCGCAAACTCCATCCTCATCAAGGTGAACCAAATCGGAACACTCACTGAGACACTCGATGCCATCGAACTAGGGAAAATCCACGGATACAATTCTGTAATCTCTCACCGTTCAGGCGAGACAGAGGATAGCACCATCGCACACATCGCTGTTGCAACCAATGCTGGACAGATCAAAACAGGCTCCATGAGTCGCTCAGACCGCATCGCGAAATACAACCAGTTGCTCCGCATCGAGGAAGCGCTCGGTGAAGATGCAATTTATGCTGGTAATCTGTAAAGTTTAAGATATCTTAGATTCTAAGCCAATGAAACTAACGGCAAAATGAGTCATAGAGATAAAGATCAATTACGAAAGCTATACGTTCGCCACCAACGTCTGCGCACCAGAAATGCGCAGATGAATACGGTGAACCGTGTGGCTTTTTGTTTGTTGGTCATTGCTCTTTGTGCCATTTTACCCGTCACGGCTCTCCCTAGTTTATCAGAATCTGATGAGTTAGAAGAGACCTATCAGACCGAGTGGAAACAAAAGCTCAAATTAGCCGCCGAAGCTAAAGACAGCGCCGACCGCGAACACCGAGCTATAGAGCAAGACCCGCGCTATCTGGAAATCAAAGCCAGAGAACGTCTGAAATGGAGCATGCCAGGTGAAAGGATTTTAGTGTTTCCTGAATATATTCCTGAAGAGGAATAGTTTTCATCACAGAGAATCTCCTAATGGGGAGCTATCTCCCGCTGGGAGAAGGAGAGACGTTTCTTGGCTACTTTGATTTCGATCTATTCCTTGATCTAACAGAGAAAACAATCGGGATCGCTGGGGAATAGAACTTTTCGCGGATTCTGTTGGAGAGGTATTGCTCGTAGTTCTCTTGCATAAGGCGCTTGTCGTTGACGAAGAGGATGTAGGATGGGACCGGGATGGCGGTGTAGCGGTCGTTGACGACGGCGGTGGCGTAGAGGAGCTTGATGCGTTTGCGGAACTTCTTGTGGATGTTCGGTGGCTTGAGCTCGAAGGCGTCTTGTAGGAGTCGGTTCAGTGCCCCAGTGGTGATGGTTTCTTGGGCAGCGGCGCGGATCTTGGTGAGTTGTGCGAATACTTGGCTGATGTGCTGACCTTCCTTGGCGGAAACTGCTGCAAATGGAGCGTAGGAGAGGAAGAAGAGATCGGTGCGGATGAGGTGCTCCGCTTTTTCTAGTCGCTCAGCACGCGGCATCCCCGGGTGGAACAGATCCCACTTGTTGAGGATGATGAGGCAGGGCTTGTGCTCTTTCTGGATCACTTGGGCGATCTTTCTATCCATCGCAGAAATACCAGCATCTAAGTCGATCACGAGTAGACAAATATCCGAACGGCGAATAGATCTCTCTGCCCGCATCGCTGAGAACACTTCCACAGATGTGTCCATTTTAGAACGTTGTCTGAGTCCTGCAGTGTCGATGAGTGTGTGGAGTTCGTCAGCATATTCGTATGGGATATCGACGGCGTCACGGGTGGTTCCTGCGATTTCGGAAACGATCGTGCGTTCGTCTTTCAAGATGGCATTGACTAGCGATGACTTACCGGCATTTGGCTTACCTACGATGGCGATTTTCAGACCAGTTTTAGCAACATGCTCTTCAGCGTCCGCAGTTTTTTCTGCTCTCTCCGCCGCGATAGGCTGGATGATGTCTTCGATCTGGTCAACTAGGTCATTGAATCCGCGGCCGTGTTCAGCCGAGACAGGGATACCAGCTCCGAAGCCCATTCTTGAGAATTCTCCGAGCTGTATTTCTAGTTCGACGTGGTCTGCTTTGTTGAGTAGAAGAATGATAGGGTGCTTGGCTTTGCGGAGCTTGTGGGCGAGCTCGGTCTCGATGTGGCTGAGTCCTTCGCGGCAGTCCACTACGAACAAGATAAGATCCGCAGTCTGCATGGCGATGTCTGCCTCAAAGGTGACCTGATCCAGGAAGCCATCATCGAGCTTAGCTCCGATTCCTCCAGTATCTACGATAGTGCAGGGTGTTTCCGTCATAGCGCATGGCGCAGCGATGCGGTCACGAGTGACTCCTGGCTGATCGTGAACGATGGCGATTCTCCGGTTAGCGAGGCGATTAAAGATGGCGGACTTGCCCACATTTGGGCGTCCTACGATGGCGATGTTGATCATGATGATGATTGAAGTTGATTGATGATGAAAATGTATTATTCAGGCTGGAGCTGACGGAGGGCTTCACGGACGTAGTACCATGATGACCAGAGGGTGAAGATGGCAGCTACTACGGTGGGGATCAGCGGGCTGAAGGGGACTACTTTTAGCATGACCCAGCCTAATGTAAACAACTGAACGAAGGTCGTGGCTTTTCCGCTCCAGTTGGTGTTGACCTCGAGTTTTTTTCCCGTGAGGAGGATGAATACACAGCCGGTGGCGATGGAGACATCCCTGGCGACGACCATGACTACATACCACTCTGGGATAGTCCAGCCTTGAGAACTCCAGGAGACCTGGCTGAGGACGATGAGCCCCACGAGCATCAGGACTTTATCACAGAGGGGGTCTAGAAATGCTCCGAGCTTGGTCTTGCCATGTTTTCTTGCTAGGTAGCCATCCAGCCAGTCTCCAGCGGCGGCGATGATGAAGGCGGAAAGCGATAGCCAGCGGAGTATTTCTTGCGGTTCACCTGCTTTAATAGAGGCGCCATAACGGATCGCGAATACCGCAAATACGGGTATCAGCAAAATGCGTAGAATGGTGACGATATTAGCGGGACTCATGTGCAGGGGATTATGTCTTTGAAATACGTAATGTGCAAGAATTCAAAGTAGTAGAAATTTAGGCTTGTGAATGGATTCACCCACACTTGTCATTCTGGCAACATTGTAGTCATCGGGCACCGTTAGTCTGTTGTGGTTTAATTGTCGCCAATTTATACCATCTTCACAGTAGTTCTGGATTAATGGTAATGTATCAGGTCTTTGGGTTTGCATATTAATTTCGCCATGTCAAAAGCAAGCACTCAAGGTCCTCTATAAACAATATTTCGCCATGTATAAGCCAGCTATCATTTTCATCTTTGCATTGAGCTTAAGCAGCGCATTTGCAGCAAAGAAACCTAACATTCTCTTCATCCTTGCTGATGATCTCGGTTGGTCTGATACCACTCTTTACGGACAGACGAAGTTTTATGAAACGCCCCATTTGGAGCGCCTCGCTGCCCGAGGGATGACTTTTGATCGCGCCTATACCGCGAGTCCGCTTTGTTCTCCGACCCGGTCGAGTATCCTCACGGGGCTTCATCCTGCACGAACCGGGCTGACCGCACCCAATTGCCATACCGCTAAAATTGTCCTAAAAGCGACAGCTGCTAATACAGGTCCATCAAATCGGAAGTTGACTGCCTACAGCTCCGTGACGCGACTCGACACCAAATACGAAACTCTCGGGAAACGTCTCCAGTCGGAGGGCTGGAAGACAGGACACTTCGGGAAGTGGCACCTAGGAGCCGAACCTTACTCGCCGCTAGAGCACGGTTTCGATGTGGATATTCCACACTGGCACGGTCCAGGTCCAGCGGGTAGCTTCGTGGCTCCGTGGAAGTTTCCTGAATTCAAAGAAAAGTATCCGAAAGAACACCTCGAAGACCGGATGGGAGATGAGGCAGTCGCTTTTATGGAGAAGCATCAGGCAGAACCTTTCTTCCTTAACTATTGGCAGTTCTCCGTGCACGCTCCTTTTGATGCTAAAGCCGAGTTGATCGAAAAATACCGAGCTGAAATCGATCCCAATGACGAGCAACGCAGCCCTACTTATGCCGCGATGGTGCAGTCTCTCGATGACAATGTTGGGAAAATTTTAGATGCTCTGGATCGTCTCAAGCTTACGGAAAACACCATCATCATTTTCTACTCCGATAACGGCGGAAATATGTATAACGAAATAGACGGAACTACCCCGACTTCCAACCGTCCTCTTCGCGGGGGTAAAGCGAATAACTGGGATGGGGGCACTCGGGTTCCAGCTGTAGTCGTCTGGCCCGGAGTGATCAAAGCTGGTTCACGTAATAGCGATCTGATCACGAGTACGGATTTCTACCCTACGCTGCTTGAGTTGACAGGCCTGAAACCTTCTCTCAAACAGAGCTTTGACGGCATCAGCATCGTTCCCGCGTTGAAAGGTGGGACTCTCGACCGAGAGAGGATTTATACCTTTTTTCCTCACTCTACAAGGGTTCCTGACACACTTCCGCCGAGCGCTGCTGTCTATCAAGGAGACTGGAAACTATTCCGCTTTTTTCACGATGGACCTAGTGGGAGTCATCGACATTCTCTTTATCATCTGGCCGAAGACATCGGTGAACGCAACGATCTTTCTTCCCAGGAGCCTGAACGACTCGCTACGATGTCCGCTGCGATGGATGAATTCATTACTAATACAGGCGCCGTTTATCCAAAAACGAACCCGTTCTATGATGCTTCGGTAAACCTGCTTAATCAGGCTGGCTGGAAAGCTCATAAAAGCTGCGCGCTCTCTGTCGTGGGCGAGCATGTCAAAGTGACGGCTCGGGAAGCAAAAGCGAATTTCAACATCCACCTGAGCCCTCTGGTTGGAACCGGCAAGCTCATGATGCGTGTTCGCATAAAGTCTAATCATCCAGGAAAGATACATCTGCGATGGGAGGAGAAGGGCGTGAAACCAGTGTATTTCAGTGATAGGCTAGTGCACACCGATGGCTATCTCGCAGAGCAATGGAAAACGATCGATATCCCTTTTACCGCGAAAAATCCTGTCGCCTCATTTAGGGTCGATTTCATGCAACCACCAGGTATTATTTTGATCGATAAGGTCGAACTTTTCCGGGGCAAAACGGTACTGCGAACTTGGGAATTTTCGGTAACTGATAAAGAGTGATTTTTTGCAACGTATTAAGCGCATGTTGGCTTACTTGATTTTCTTTAGCTTTGTCGCGATTACCTCTGCTGAAACTTTATTTAAATACGGTCCGTATCGTGATGTGACGATCACGAAGCAAAAGACCGAGGTATCTGAAATTACTATATCGGGTCCGAATCCTCATTTTTGGAGTCAATTGGTGACCGTACCCAAACAAAATACCATCCTGGCATTCGACTATTTTTCCCCGACTGGTGTAGGAGCAATATCTGTGCGATTCAAGAATGCGGAAGGCGAAATGATATTTGCAGGATCTAAGTCATTAGCTCTCGCAGAGACTTGGCAACCATTCTCGATTGAACTCCTTGAAAACCCAAAATCCGAGACTCGCTTTCATATTTCGCTGAAAGGGAAATCCGGCACCAGCTTCCAGATACGAAACTTTCTGCTAAGGCAGCCAAATCCGAATGAACTGATCGCAAAAGAGAAAAAGGAGGAGGTAGCTTTACTTCGGAAAACGGAGGCAGAACAATTTCTGCATTACTTTAGGGATAGCTATCTTAGTCAGATTGATGAAGTCGAAGTGGGGGGATCCACGATTCGGATTTCTGGGAAATCATCTAGTCTTGTCCAACTCGTTGAGTTACCAGCGCATATTCCCTCTAATTCAGCGCCCTTTGGGCCTGCCATTAAACTAGCGAACACTGAACGATTCGAAATAGAGATTCCCCGTTTCGTAGGAGAATCAAAACGCGACCGATCAGCCTCAAGATGGCGACTAGATACTCCAGCAGGGAAGATAGGATCACTCGCAAAATGGCCCACTAAATACACCAACGATGTTGGCGACCAGACACTTGAAAAATTATCGGCAAAAAGCCCAAAAGGCATCGGTGGAATTCCGCCGATCAATAGTTCTGATCACCAGATGTTCGAGTTAGGCGTTGAGCACGCTACCGTAAATTGTATAATCGACGGTCTCCTTTACCGAACAAAGAAGCCTGGTCTTAAACCATGGAGCTTCGAAGGTCGCAGCTATTATATTAATGAGAGATTTCTGGCTACCAAAGACAGAACAATTCGGAACCTTTGCAAAAATAACGTGATCGTCACCTGTATCCTTCTCGTTGGGAATGGGCTGCAAGCCGAGATGAAGCACCCCGAAGCTGAATCGCGAGGTGTCTATTCAATGCCTAACCTGACAACGGAAGAAGGAGCTCATCATTATCGGGCCGCTATTCATCTACTCTCTGAACGATTCACTAAACCTGATGCACGCATTTCAAACTGGATTATCCACAACGAAATTGATCAAGCCGGCACTTGGACTAACATGGGGGCGCAACCGTTGGCCCGTTACCTCGATACATATTCGCGCTCCGCTAGGATTGTCTACCACACATCAAGGCTCTATGATCCACACACCCGGGTATTCATTTCGCTGACTCATCATTGGGCAAAACAGAGTGGAGCTGTTGGGACCTACCAGGTTAAAGGATTACTTGATTTGTGGAGTGAAATATCAGCAGCCGAGGGCAAATTTAATTGGGGGGTCGCCTACCATCCCTATCCGCAGGACATACGTAATCCGGATGCCTGGGACGATAAAGATGTCACTTTCGATTTTGAAACTCCCTATATCACTCCTAAAAACATAGAAGTTCTACCTGCCTACCTCGGGCTGGATCGACCGATTTTATTATCAGAGCAGGGCTTCAACAGCCCAACATTGAGCGAGGCCGACCAAAAACGACAGGCAGCAGGCCTTATTTACATGTTTCGGAAACTCCGGAGTCTCCCGAGCGTAGAGGCTTATCATCTGCATCGTTATCAGGACATGCCGGATCGTGAAGGAGGATTGAGGCTCGGTATTCTCGATGAAAATGGAAATCGTAAAATCGGCTGGTATACCTATGCGGCAATTGGAACCGAAAATGAAGAGAAGTTTGCTATCGAAGCTGATGAAATCCTTCCCGAATCCATCCCGGTAAAGAAAATTCAGGGCCGAAAATAGACTTGCGTTGAGAAATGTGCTAGCGGTGGAAAAGGCACTTTTATCTGAATCTAGATGATTCTACCAATTGCCTTGCCTAGGTGGCTGATTCGATGATACTCGCGCCATGAATACCTATATCCAACTGGACAAAGCCAGTTTACCCGATGGAAGCTTGCTCGCCCTTTACAAGCAGGAAGGAGAATTTGTCCTGGAATATAATGGCTTGGAGTTGATGAGCACTAACCTGACATGGTCTGAACAGATGCTCGCGGACTTGGGTTGTGTTGATCTGTTGGAAGGGGCGACGACCCGGCCTGAGCACCCGCGGGTTCTTATTGGTGGTTTGGGCATGGGATTCACTCTCAAACGGGTTCTTGAATTGGTGGGTTCGCCGGCCACTGTGGATGTTGCGGAATTGATGAGTCAGGTCATCGAATGGAACCAAACCTATCTCGTTGAGCACAATGGTCCCTTGCTCGATGATCCACGAACGAACGTGATACTTGCGGATCTCTTCGACTGTCTTGGAGAAGGTGATATGTACGATGCGATCCTTATCGATATCGACGACACGCCTGACGCGCTAATCACTGAGGATAATGTAAAGCTCTACACACCAAGTTTTCTGGCATTATTGCGGGAATCGCTTAACCCCGGCGGCTGTCTGGCCTACTGGATGGCGGCTCCATCACCGAAACTCGAGATGGCGCTGAAGAAAGCTGGCTTCAGTTTGATAGAGCATCCTGCGAAAACCCATGAGCAATCAGAAGAGGCGGTACACAGGATCTACGTGGCTCGGCTGAATAAGTAGTCTCATGGTTGTTGTTTTGTAGAGGGAGTAAAAGCGTGTTTTTATTTCAAGTTAGAAGAGATTTAGGCTTGAGAATGCACTCATGCGAGTTAGTGTGCGCCAACAACTTTTAAAAACTATGGTATCACCAACATCAGAACAGGAAACTAACCCAGAAGTTAGCTCAGGAAAAACTGATCAAAAAGACTTTGTGTATGACTCTAAAGTAGAGGGTAACATCATTTTCACGCGTGTAGATTCCGCGATCAACTGGATGCGGAAGAACTCGCTTTGGCCGATGCCAATGGGGCTCGCGTGTTGTGCGATTGAGCTAATGGCTACGGCTTCTGCTCGTTTTGATATTTCACGATTTGGCGCAGAGGTGATGCGTTTTTCACCACGTCAGGCAGATGTGATGATCGTTTCTGGCACGGTGACTTATAAAATGGCTCTTGCTGTGAAGCGAGTCTGGGATCAGATGCCTGAGCCCAAGTGGTGCATCGCCATGGGAGCCTGCGCTTCATCTGGCGGGATGTATCGCAGTTATGCGACCTTGCAAGGGATCGATAGGCTCATTCCTGTTGATGTTTATATCTCTGGTTGCCCACCACGTCCGGAAGCACTGATTGAAGGTCTGTTGAGACTTCAAAGAGAGATCGACAAAGAGGAATCTACTAAGGGACTGAAAGCTGAGCCTAAAGAAGAAGTAGTGAAGGGATTAGCAATTTAAACAGAAGAAGTAAAATGAGCGATTTAGTAAAAAAAATTCAGGAACACTACGGTGAATACATCACACACACTAAAGAATTTCGTGGTGAGCACACAGTGGTCATTAAGAAGGAATCGGTTAAGGCGATAATGCAGTATTGCCGAGATCATCTTGATCTGGTGATGTTATTGGATATTTGTAGTGTGGATCACGAGTCTATCGACCCGAGATTTGAGGTTGTTTATGAGCTTTCTACATTAAACAACTCACACCATATCCGGATCAAGGTTCCAGTGTCTGAAGACGAAGAAGTGGACACCGTTTCTCATCTATGGGCAACCGCCGACTGGCATGAGCGCGAGATCTATGACATGATGGGTATCCGTTTCACTGATCATCCTAATCTAAAGCGAATTTTGATGTGGGAAGGCTATCCTTATCATCCATTGAGAAAGGAATTCCCGCTAGCAGGTAAACCAACTGAAATGCCAGATGTCGCCTTCACAGGAGTTGCTCCGATGGAAGGTGGCCCCTTTGTCACCAGTTCGACAGCGACCGACACCGTCTCAGCCGAGCCACGTGCTAAAGGTGAGAGTTAGGCGAATAAGTAGGTGTTTCCTGCTTAGCGTCTGTTGTTTGGCGATGTGTGCTTGCTTAGACTTATACACCGCGCGTCCAACGGAGCCGCACCTGTTGCCACGATTTGCTCCGCAGCAGCCAAAATCTGTTAGAGTTTATGTTTTTAGTCACGGTTGGCACACAGGCATTGTGATGCAGGCAGGGGATATTAAAAAACTGACCTCTATCGATTGGCTAGACCAGCTAACGGCAGGCGATACTGATTATTTGGAGTTCGGCTGGGGAGATGAGCAGGCTTATAGAGTGAAAGTGGTCAGAACAGGCACGATCATGAAGGCCATGTTTCTACCTACGAAGTCTGTGGTGCATTTAGAAAGGTTCAATGAGCCACCTTACGTGCATTATTCTGACAGTCAGCTAGAAACATTTGATGTGACTCCAGCGCAGTTAGAAAGCATGCTCTCAGTAATCGAGAAGACGATTAGTAAGGACGCTAGCGGGAAGCTTTTAAATATTGGTTCGGGAGTAGAGGCAGACAGCACGTTCTTCAGGGCGAAGAAATTATACTTCATCGGGCGGAGCTGCAACATGTGGACTGCGAAAGTTCTTAAAGCAGGCGGCATCAACGCCCGATCATTGTTTGCACCCAAGCTGATGGAGAAACTACGTCAAGAAGTGGATCCAGTTAGATAGGTTGGCGCCTCATCATCTTAAAAATGATGGGTAAACTGCCTCCTGAAGGGAGTATGTTTCCAGAACCATGGGATTCATCCCATGGTTAGCATTAGAAAAGAAATCCTGTGCTACAAGGCACAGTGGAAGGTCACTAGCTATAAGCTCTTCTTCTGGATTTATCCATGGCTATAGCATGGCTTGTCGGTGGGCATACCCCTTCCTCCTGCCTTGCTAGTATGCCTGTGACTATTTTGTTTTTCTATCAAACCACTATCACTGTTCAAATGGTATAACGGAAAATGCATCCCTTGTGATAAGGGTCATGAGGCACTAGTTATCTTTTTTGGGAGTATCTTTAGGAGCCTTTAGCATGAATTCCATGTAGTTCCTAGCAGAGTCCACATCCATCTCTAGCTCGGGTCTTAGGCGTGTGAATTGTGCGATATCGAGGATAGATGGGTTATAAATATCAGCCTCTTTAGCCATGTAGTTCTGGATTACTTCGGTAGGGTTTAGCCTATCGTGCTGGGTGAGTGATGGATAGCCGCTGAGAAATGGTGACACTCCGTCGGACTCGCGTATTTCTAAATGCAGGTGTGCTAGGTAGGCTCCATCTGCATTACCTACAGAGCCGATGACATAGCCTCTTGGAATCTGCTCCATGTAGGAAACATGACTACTGAGTAAGTGTGCATACATACTGTGGATGATTTTCCCATCAGGAGATCGGTGCGCGAGGATAACACAGTTTCCCCAGCCGGAGCTAGGATTCCCCACATAGACCACCAGTCCATTTGCAACTGCGAAGACCGGGTCTGCGAGATCTGTGTTTTGCCCGCCTATTCCATTGATGTCGTCTCCACTGTGTTTACCCCCACGTTTATTATTGAGGGAATTGAATGGCTGAGCATTATAAGTATAGCCCCAAGTCTCAGATCCCATGGCCGCTTCAAACTGCTCGGTTCGCGGAATGGCGGCGCGCTCCCAAGGACTGTGGAAATGAAAGCGTGGATCAAATTTCTGCCGAGGAGCATCGATGTCACTCTCGCCTGAATTTACCAATGGATAACCAAATGGAGCATCTGCTGCCTGCCAATTTCTAAAGTCCTGAACGCTTGGCTCAAAAGTCGGGGTCTCGCTAGTAAATAGAGCAAAGCCGACCAAGAAGAACAGGATGACCGCAATCGCAGGCATTACCCTTGAAAAAATGAAGGGGAGCGATGATTTGTTTGATTGCTCTGTGTATTCAGAGTGGCTCATTGTGTCTATTTAAGAAACTGCGCCCATCAGATCTAGCACTTTGTAAGCATAGATGCCTGCTGTGGCGACTAGCGCGATGATAAAGAGCTTGATTAATAATTCGATTGTTTTGCGTGCCATCATAATAGTATGAAAAGTTAGTTGATTACTGCACTTTTTGTAATGCTGAAATCCGAGAAGGTAAAGACAAAAAAGCCATGTTAGATCAACATGGCTTAGAAATTAATTGAGAATATTTCTCAGTTAAACTCAGGTAAGATTAGTTGCGAGCAAATGACTTACCGTGCTTCTTCTTGATCGCGTAATACATCTTACGGCAATGTGCCGCGTGCTTGCGACCGCTGAGTATTTTAGCGCTACGCTCAAATGATCCCATTTGTATAATCTGGATAATCACGTTTCGGGTTCCCCAGTTGTGCATTGCTCGTAGGGTAGGGTAGAACATGTCGATCGTGTTGGTGCCGGCGAGTGCTGAACCGTAATCATCTACTACATAGGTGATTCCAGGTTTTCCGATCACTTTGAATTTTGTTCCAAGTGGAAGTTTTGACCAATCTGCTGCGGCACTGCGGGTGCTGCCATACTTGAGAGTGGTTCCTGCTGCATTCTTGCGCCCTGGGGCTCCTACTTCTTTTTCCATGTGAGAATAAGCAGTAGCTCTTAGGAGGCGAGTCCTAGATTTATCAGTATAAGTAGGCATCCCGTGCTTGTCTTTGCCAATCGTCTTGCCTGTGATCAAAGTAACAGATCCTGACTTGTATATTGATGTAGTGGCTGATGTGGTAGGTGAGCAGGATGATGCGCAACTAGTGATGGCAATCAATCCGGAGAGAATTAATCCAATTTTTGTGAAATTGTGTTTCATAATTTAATTGTTTTTGTATGTGGCTAATAATAAGCTCATTACATTATTAACTGGCTGACCTTCATGAACCTTTTATGTGGCTAGCCTTTAAAGAGCAACCCTTTTATACCAGTAAGTCAGGTTTCATAAATGCTTAGTGACGATGAGGTGATATAACTATCTCATTCACAGTTATTTAATTAAATTCAATTAAAGTGAGAAATAATGAAAGTTTTTTGATAATACGACGTATTGATCGCATTTCAGCCCCAAAATAGGTGCAGTTATGGTGTTTTTTAAGCTCTATTTAAGCAAGTTTCAACGATTGCCTCATCACGACAATCAAATCTCCAACAGCTCCTCGAGCTCACTTGGTATTAGGCTAGCATCGGTGGCTTCTTGGGCAGCTATTCTCATCTGGAACTTTAGTGTGTCCATTGGCACTGGTGGACGGTAGTCGCTAAGGCATGCTTTGAGTGACCCATGTGCATCTAGATCGGTTGTCTTGTGAATACGGAAAGTTTGCACAGAGATAGCCTCTGCAGCACCAGGAGTGAGCAGGGTAGGGATGAGATCTTTTAAATCTTCATAGGCATCTTTCGGGATTAATAGGTTTCTTCTCTTGCAAAGTGCTAGGATCAGGCTGAAGCCTTCCTTGGGATTGAGCGATGGAAATAGTGGGATCTTCACATCCACACGGCCTGGACGTTTCAGATCCACCTCGATGAGATCCGGCCTGCTCGAAGCCAGCACCCAGAGGATCTTGCCTCGGTTGCGGGTATTAGACATTTCTTTGGCCATCATAGAATAAACTCTGCTGGAGACTCCGGAGTCTCCAGATCCACTCTGGCGTTTTCCGAGTGCTTGGTCTGCCTCATCCACGAAGACGATGCATCTGCCAAGCGCGTGGAGAAGTGAGAAAATCTTCTCTAAATTAGCCTCGGTAGATCCTACCCATTTATCACGAAAGTTGCGCATGGTGACCACTGGCACTCCAGCCTCACCAGCGAGACATTCTGCCAGGTAAGTCTTTCCTGTTCCTACCGGTCCGCAGAAAAGGTAGCCCATGGGTAAGGCTTGAAGTTCGTTCTTGTGCCAAAGAATGATGTCCTCGCGAAGCCATTTTTTGACTCCTTCGAGGCCGATACAGTCGTCTAGATTTCTGTCAGGTTCTACGAAGTCGATCAAGCCATCGCAATCGCGCTCGACGAGGGTCTTCTTTAGTCCTGCAAGTCGATTATCATCGAGGATTTCACCATCGTGTTCCAGTCTTTTAAGGAGGGCTTCAAGAGAACTAAGGGTAGCGCCAGTGAGTCTGTTAGAGACCACACTGGGGTCGTCTTTGAAATTCTGCATCGCGTTAGGACAAGATTTTGTGAGTTCTGTCAGGGCGTGCGTGATTGCGGTTTTATCAGGCAACGGCACCTCCACACAGCTAACACGTGGACACTCAGAGACGAGAGGGTGAATGCCATTGAGGTTTTCTGAAATCAGAAAAGCTGCTTGGTTATATTCCTGTAGGCGGTCATCGTCTGCCCAGCCGCGGATTAGTGCTGCCAGTGAGTTTAGCTCGTAGTTATGGAGGTTAGGCATCGATGGGCAGGCCAGATGCGCTTGCTTCATAATGAATGCTACCTTTGGAGCCTTCTGTCCCACAGCTTGTAAATTTCTGCAATAGAGCAGGTACTTAGAAACAAACCGGCAAGCGTCGAGCGGCTTATTTGGGAGTTGCGGAGATTCTGCGTAGGTCTTCCACTTTGCGAAAACATCACTTCCTCTATCCACTCGTAGGCCGAACCCCATATCAAAAGTGATCACCACATCGAACCTAGGCAATAAGGTCTCTAAAATGAAATCTGTTAGATTTCCCAAAGTTGCATCATCTTTAGGGGGAGAAACGAGAAGCCTGTCGTTGACATTTCCATGCAGTAAAAAACATCCGGCAGACTCGCTCTCGTAGGATGCGATTACTTCCTTCGCCCATGTTGGTAAATGATTCATGAGAGATTATTAGCACTTGATGACTGCCGAGGGTAGTATAAAGAAACGGAAATTTTCTAACAACTCAGATTCTTAGCGTTTGAGTGAATAATTAAACACTGCGCTCATCACTATCAATCCAGTATAACTGTGAGGATGGTATTAATTCTGGATTGCAGCGGCCAATCTACCCTCCTGTGGTAAATGAGGCCTATTTCATGTGGTGGGTGAAGTGACTAAAGATTGACGAATATCAAGAGGGGTAAGTTTGAAGGGAGGTTTATGCTAAAGTTCGGTAGGTTTTAGATGGCTGAAAATCATTAGAATCTAGAAGCGGAGAGGTCCTCCACCCACCGATATTAGTGAGTGATTTCCCTTGATATTTATACTGTCCAAACCCACAACCATTGATCAATAAGACACAAGATAGAAGACAAATGAAGTTTAATCTGCAATCCTACACACAAAAAATAGACGCCATCCTGCGTAGCGCGGGTGCGGCCTGCGAGGTGTATGGTGAGATCGATGGTCACCAACTGCTCGGCTATGACCTCCTGAGGGAAAACTTACCTGTAGTCTATCTTTCCACCGGAATACATGGCGATGAGCCAGGTGGTCCAGAGTCCCTACTTCATCTGTTAGAGCATGGACTTTTAGACAGACAGCTATCCTTCCATATCTGCCCGATGCTGAATCCAACAGGGTTTGAGCTAGGCACTCGTGAAAATGCTAATGGTGTAGATATGAATCGTGACTACTTTCACCTTCAAAATTCAGAAGTGCAAGGGCATGTGAAGTGGTTAGAGAAAAGAAATCCTGAGCTTTTTATCTCGCTGCATGAGGACTGGGAGAGCGAGGGGTTTTACTATTACGAGATCAATACAACTGGCGATGCAACCAAGAGATACGAATACATGGCAGAGCGGATCTCAGAAGTGATGCCTTTAGAAACAGGGCAAATCATCGATGATCACGAAGTGCGGCTTAAAGGCTGGATCTATCATGCCGCGGAGGCTGATATGATGGAGCACTGGCCTGAGGCTATCTATATGGTTAAAAAAGGCTGCGCACTATCCTTCACCTTCGAGTCACCCAGCGCGCTAGCCATGCGACATCGAGTAGCCTCTCATTCAGCCGCTGTGAATAGCTTGTTAGATTATATGTACGAAGAGTCATAAAGTAACTAATGGTCACTTTAAAATCGTGCATAGGCTATGCCTTAGTGGATTCTCTAGCCTTAGCTGATGAGTGAAATTAGATTAATCGAAATAATCTAGCTAATAAAACGATAGATCCACAAGCAAACGGAACAGATTGCTAGTGTGAGGAACACAAAGAACACTCCATTCTTTGCTTGGTGTCTGTGTTCATTCTTGAGTTCGCCTCTGCTGAGGCGATCAAAAAACGCTTTTTCACGGCGTACGGTCACAATCTCATCTGGAGCAGGAAGAGTCTGCATTCGCTCTATTTCAGCGGCACGACGTTTGGTGGGCTCATTCTCGATAAAATCTCTGAGTGACTCGATCTCGCTTTTAACCTCCTCGTTGACCTGAGTGAGGTTATCTAGTTCTGGAATTGTGAGTTGTTTAGCCACTAGCTAGTAGAAATGATGGTAATCGCTTATTTAGTAAAGAAAAGTATCAGTGCGATCGTGCCAAGGATCACGATCGGTAAGTTGAATGCCATGCCTTGCTTTAACATGGTGATGAATTCACTTTGGTCGTTATGCATTTTGCTGGAGATCTTAGAAACTTTTTTACCGTTACCGAAAATAGTTGAATGGGGGCCCTTGGCAAAATACAAGATGGCTTCATCGTATTCGTCTTCGGCATGATCTAACAAGGAAATGGATTTGTTGAGCTCTTGCTGCAGTTGCTCGCGTGACCATGAATCTGGATTGATACTATCAATCTTTTGTTGGTGCTCAGCGAAACATTTACGTGTCTGCTCCAGATCCTCCAGATCCTGACGCATCTCATAAAGTGAGCGGTCGATCGAATTAAGGCAAGAGGATAGTCTTTCATTCATGTTGACCTGTCCATCTAGGAAATCTTCTTTGCGCTTGGTTAGCTCTTCTAGCTCGGCCTTCTGCTGCTCTATAAGTAATTGCTGATGCTGAAGCTGTTCTAGCTTATGCTGGGCTGCCACGAGCTTACCTTCAAAGTCATCAGTGATGGGAGCAGACCGGCTAAGTGAGCTGCTCGTCATTTCCATTTGCTTGTTGTTCACCTTTAACTGTTGTTTGCGTGGTTCTTTTAATATAGGCATGATTTTGTTTATTTCGGTTGAAAACTAAGTACTTTTACCGTATTTCAAGCTGACTGTGAAGCATTATTTAATATTTCTTGACTATTTACTACCTCTTATCAAATAAGCGCTCAGGGCGCTTACAGAAAAAAGCGATAAAAAAGTCACTTGCTGAGTAAAGAATTAGGCCTATACTAGTTTCATGTCATTACAATGCACCGAAAATCCAGTCAAAAAACTAGCAAGTCCTCCACACGATTATTTAAGTGATGAAATCATGATGAATCCTGAGAAACGTGAGTTTCCAGCATTCGATGTGGTTCGCCTCTTAGGAACTGTCTTTGAGCCCACTCAAGGTTGTCGTGTTTGTATTCTAACAGATTTTAAAGATCCTAAAAAGTGGATGAAAGATTTCGCCTTTCTGGAAACTGAAGATAAGCTTTTTGGGGTGCAAAAAAATGCGGTAAAGCACTTCTATCAGCCCTTCATTGAAGGTGTGATGGATGAGCTAGGCATGTATGGAGGAGAGATGTTTGCTTATTACAGCACGAATGGATCAAACTTAGATATGAAAGATGATGTGTTCGATTCTGCTGGAAATCACCTTTCGCTCGATAAAGATATTTATTCAGAATATGACATCGTTCTCTGTATTACAGACTGGAGTGCAACAGCACCGCTCACAGCCAAGTGCAAGGAGTTTAATTTCCGGGGCGCAACAATGCACGGCATGAACGATGTTATTCTAAACTCTGGCCTCGCGGTGGACTACAATTTAGTAGCGGCCGATGCAGAAAAGATGAGGGCTGCGATGACCAAGGCTGACTCCATCGAAGTGGACTTCACATTAGAGGACGGCAAAGTGCTTACAGCATGGCTTGGTTTAGATGGCCAGGAAGCTCAGAAGTCTCAGGGGCTCTGTAAAGGGATGAAGCCTGATGTTGCAAATTTACCAGCAGGTGAAGTCTACTTTGTGCCCACGGATGCAAGGGGAGAATTCCCGATGAAATACGAGGACGGAACGCTTGGATTGCTAACAGTTAAAGATAGGAGCATTATAAAGTCTTCCTTAATTGAAGGAAACCAAAAAACCATAGATAATCATAATGCGAGGCTTGGAGATGATGCTATGACGGGAACTATCGGTGAATTAGGATTTGGGACTCAGATTTTGCCAGTCTCATTTTCAGATATTCAGGATGAAAAAGTAATCGGGACTTGTCATTTAGCCACAGGCAGAGATGATCATTTAGGTGGAGACATAATCCCTGAGATGTTCAAAATACACGAGAACAGCACTCACGACGATATACTGTTCGCCCCTCATAAAACTCCTAATTTCAACATAAGCGAAGTGAGGATGTATAGAGGCGGAAAGACAGAAGTCATCATCGAAAATTTCAGACCAAGTGAGTTCGTTAAGAAGGCGCTTCGGTCATAAAGATTGTTCATTGGGGGATGAACTAGCTCCGGTGCTTACAAAGGTTTTATCCTTGTAGCGCCGGAGCGATTTTTTCTAAATGGGGCATGTTTAACATACAATCAATTATGGGGCTAAATTTGAAACCGCTCTCGTCTACTATTTTGTCGTCTACTATTTCTTCTGCAGTTCTCTCAACGCTAGTTTGTCTTTGTTCTTCTGCCGCTCTAGCCTTAGGTCAGAGTGCGCCAGCTATCATCAATGACGCGGAACTCATCAAAGGGTTAGATGCGAAAATAGGTGAACTCTGTGCAGATAAGAAAGCGCTATCCAGTAAAGAGTTGGCTCCTCAGCTAAATCGCAAGAGCACGGCTCTGACACTCCCCAGCATTAATAAGGTAAACCTAGGAGACATCTACGCATCCTCAGTCGATAGCGTTGGAATTATCACCTCAGTCTATAAATGTAAAAAATGCCCAAAATGGCACAGCTCTGGCTACGCCACCTGCTGGATACTCACCGCTGATGGCGTAATGGTGACGAACTACCATGTGTTTAACGGGAAAGACTTAGCGGGGTTCGGCGTTCTAACGCGAGATGGTAGAGTAGCTCCGGTAGTTGAAATTCTAGCTGCTGATAAGGACCACGACGTTTTGATCTTTAGGGTCGAAGCGGATAAAGCTAGCTACAAACCCCTGCCGTTAGGAAAAGCCCAGCGAGTCGGTGGAAATGCCCATATCATCGCGCATCCAGATAGTAGGTTTTTCACCTACACTGAGGGTAAAGTTTCTCGCTACTATGCTAGCCGTGACAAGAGAAAATCCTATTGGATGGGAGTCACCGCCGAGTATTGCAGAGGCTCAAGTGGTGGGCCTGTTATGGATGATGCTGGAAATGTGATCGGCATGGTCTCCAGCACTAACTCCATTTACTACCCATCTAAAGACCCGAAAAAAAATCCTCGAGGTTCATTCCAGATGGTGATTAGAAATTGCGTCCCAGTCGATGCTATACTTAAACTTATTACAAAGCCTTAGTCTAAGATTTAGACGAACTAAATTATAAATTATGAATTATGAATCTGATAAAGTCCTTAGCGACTATATTCTAATGCACTTCGGTGAGCACGATCAGCGGATGCCATGGGGTATTGGCAAGTTAGCAGCGCTAGACTTCCCTCTGCAAACAGTAAGTTATTTTACCCAGAAACGCGTGGACTTGAGCCTCGATCTGGGTTGCGCCGTTGGAGCCTCTGCTTTTCATCTGAGCAAGACATCAGCGAAAGTGATCGGAATCGACTTCTCTAAACTCTTTATCGATACGGCAAATCAACTCAGGGAACATGGTGAAATAGACTACAGTTACCAGGAAGAGGGGAATCGCTTTATCCCCACCACTGCAAAAATCCCTGAGGGATCAGTACCAGAAAATATTAGCTTTGCCGAGGGTGACGCGATGAATTTACCAGAAGGATTCAAAGGGTTTGATCGCGTCCATGCCGCAAATTTGATCTGTAGATTGCCAGATCCGATGATGCTGTTAGACCGCCTGCCAAGCTTGGTGAAGCAAGGTGGGGAGCTTGTGCTCGCCACCCCATTTTCGTGGTCAGAGGAATTCACGGCTAAGGAAAACATCCCTAAAGGTGACAGCTGGGAGTGGCTCCAGGCTGCGCTTGAGAAGCACTTCGAATGTATCAACCACGCCGATGAGGTCTTTACTATCCGTGATCATGTCCGTAAGTTTCAGCTTGGCGTTTCCAAGGTGAGTCACTGGAGACGGTTGTAAATTACCCATTATTCATGAGCGAGGAAACTAAAGAGCCAAAACATCGAGCTGGTCAGGAACAAAAACCCCAAGGTTTAAAGCATAAAATTTGGGAGATTATCTTTGAAGCAGAGACCCCTACGGGGAAAGCGTTTGATGTGGTCCTTCTATGGGCTATTTTCTTTAGTGTTCTCGCTGTCATGTTAGAAACGGTTGCCCCATTTAAGAGCCAGCATGGGACATTGCTAACCATCGTGGAGTGGTTCTTTACTATCTTCTTCACCGTCGAGTACCTCACCCGTCTCTGGGTGTCGAGAAGGCCGCTCAAGTATGCCACGAGTTTCTTCGGAATTATCGATCTTCTATCTTGTTTGCCTACCTATCTCACCTTGCTTTTTACTGGCACGCATGGTTTCGCAGTCATCAGGGTGTTGAGATTACTGAGGATTTTTAGAGTTCTTAAAATGGTGCAGCACGTCAAAGGTGCGCAAATTATAGCCACTGGCTTACGTAACTCTAAGGCTAAAATCACAGTCTTCTTTTTCGCGGTCTTCGTCTTCTCGGTGATAGCGGGTACTTTAATGTATTTCGTGGAGGGTAATCAGCCGAATACAGATTTTACTAGTATCCCAGCGAGTATTTATTACGCTATCGTGTCTATCACCACCGTTGGATATGGCGATATCACGGTCTCTACTAATTTAGGTAGGTTTCTAACAACCTTGATGATCCTGGGCGGATACGCAATTATTGCTGTGCCTACTGGTATTGTCAGTAGTGCCATGATGCATGCTGAAAACCGTGCTGACGTCACCTCTGACGCTTGTCCTGGATGCGGGGTAAACGGTCACCTAGCAGATGCTACATTTTGCCGTAAGTGTGGTGAGAAGATGCACTAGCGCTAGAGATTCGCCTGTAGTCATTCCAATGCTAGATTTTAACGCCGGGTCAAGGCAGATTGAGCAATCTAGCCGTAATTCAGCGTTATTTGTCACGCTGCTGGCTGGACACTAGCGAAATCTATGACTTTAATGCAGCCATGCATCTGGTAGAACCAATCAACGGACATATTTCAACTTGGGGCGAAGGCCCAATCTGGCACAACGGCACACTTCTCTACGTGGATATTGAAGGTCACAACGTCATCCAACTCAGCCCTGAAACTGGCGAAGAGAAAATCTGGCCAGTAGGTGAGCGCGTCGGAACCGTAGTCCCTAGGGCATCAGGAGGTATGGTGATAGCAGGGGACAATGGCTTCTCATTTCTCTCAGAAACTGGCGATCTAACAAAAATTGCTGACCCAGAACCAGCCAAGCCGAATAACCGATTCAACGATGGTAAGTGCTCACCCGATGGACATTTTTTCGCAGGCACTATCAGCTTAGTAAAAGAAAAAGGTGATGCCAGCCTCTACCGCCTCAGCAAAGATGGTGATGTCAAAGAAGTCTACCCAGGGGTGACAAACTCTAACGGAATCACATGGTCGGCTGACGGCAAAACCATGTTCTACATCGATACTCCCTCACTCTCAGTTCTGGCGTTTGACTACCAAGACGGCGAAATTTCTAAGCCTAGGAAAGTAGTAGACACCTCAGCTACCAGCGCGTCACCAGACGGTATGGCCATCGATGAAGACGACAACCTGTGGGTCGCCTTCTGCCACGGAGCCTGTGTCATCTGCTATCATAGCAAGACTGGCGAGGAGCTCCGTAGAATAGATATCCCATGCCTAGAGACCACCGCATGTGCCTTCGGGGGAGAAAACTTAGACACACTCTACGTCACCACCGGGATTCATAAATCCGAGCTTGAAGAACACGCCGGTAAGGTTTTCAAGGTCACAGGGCTAGGAGTCAAAGGACAAAAATCTTACCTCTACCAGGGCTAACCCAACGATAAATATAGATGAAAAACACACCTTTAATCATAGCAGGTAGAGAATTTAACTCACGCCTGATGGCGGGCACTGGCAAGTTCGCATCAAACGAAATCATGCGTGATACCCTCGTGGCCTGCGGTACAGAGATCGTCACAGTGGCGCTCCGTAGGGCTGACTTGAGTGGCGATAAAGATCCCTTCGCTAATATCCTAGAATTCATTGATCCCGAAAAATACCTGCTTCTGCCAAATACAAGCGGAGCGATGAATGCCGAGGAAGCTGTCAGGCTCGCCAGGCTTGCTGAGGCAGCTGGTCTTCCGAAGTGGATCAAACTAGAAATCCACCCTGACCCCACCTATCTTTTACCGGACCCGATCGAGACACTTCAGGCGGCAGAAATTCTCGTCAAAGAAGGATTCACTGTCCTGCCTTATATTAACGCAGACCCCGTCCTCGCCAAGCGTCTCCAGGAAGTAGGCACCGCCGCAGTGATGCCTCTCGGTGCTCCCATCGGATCTAACAAAGGCGTAGTGACTAGGGATTTAATCCGGATCATCATCGACCAAGCCATCGTCCCGGTAGTTATCGACGCCGGCCTGGGCGCACCAAGCCATGCCGCAGAGGCGATGGAGCTAGGAGCAGATGCTGTGCTAATCAACACCGCCATGGCCATTCCCCGTGACCCAGTCCGCATGGGTGAAGCCTTCAAGCTAGCCGTAGAGGCCGGCAGAGCAGCCTACGAAATAGGCCTTCCGCAGCAACAACAAAAAGCCTCAGCCACCAGCCCACTGACTGGGTTTTTAAATAGCTAGCTCACCGAGCACCGCTTCTAAATGTGGGGTCACTGCTTCGGCAAATTCTCTGGTGCTGATGTCTTTGCCGGCTTCGGCGGATACGGTGGTCATGGCGACTCCCTGGATTCCGCAGGGGGTGATGTGCTTGAAGCCTGTTAGAGACTCGGGGGTGATGTTGATTGCGAAACCATGCATCGAAATCCATTTCCTGACTCCTACTCCGATGGAGGCGAGCTTTTTTTCTCCTGCCCAGACTCCTGTGAGTCCCTCTTTGATGCTGGCATCGACTCCGAAATCTCTGCACGTCAGCACCAGCGCGTGCTCGATAGCGTGAATGTAAGTGTGCAGGTCTTTGCCTAGATTCCTCAGATCTAGAATAGGGTATCCCACTAGCTGACCAGGGCCGTGATAGGTGGCTTGACCACCGCGATTGATCTCCACATGCGGATGCGGAAGCTGGTCTGGTTCCAGTAGCGAACTCCTATCTCTAGTTCTACCGATAGTATAAATTGGCGCGTGCTCCAGAGTGAAGAAAGTATCAGGTGATTCACCACTGAGCACCTCGGCTAGCTTAGCCTCTTGCACTGCAAGCGCGTCTGCGTAGCTGATCTGTGTGCCGAGCCAATGTGGTGTGAGCTTCATGGGCTTAAATTGGAAGTTGTTATCGAAATTTGCAATCTAAATATCGAGTTGTAATTATACTTTACTGATGGGTGTTAGAAGTTATCTTCAGCCTTGTTGGCATTAATCATCGTGTTTGGCCATCGTGTTTTTTAATGCCTAGAAATGATATAGAAGTTCTGGATACCCGGCAGAGTGTGGAGCTCGGTGAGGGGGTAGAGATTCATCTGCGGATAGCGGGACCCTTTCCGCGTGCGCTGGCACTCCTGTTAGATATGTTGATCATTGCTGGGATTATGCTGGTGGTGACTATTATCGTTGGTATTATTTCTACTGGTAGTGGAATGGTTGGGCAGGGGGTTTTTCTCATCGTAGGGTTCTTTCTCTCATGGGGGTATTTCACCTACTTCGAGGCTGGCAAAAGGGGGGCGACGATTGGTAAGCGCGCGCTGGGGCTGCGAGTCATTGATCGTTCAGGAAATAACATCACTAAGGGCCAGGCATTTATTAGAAACATTCTACGCCTGGTGGACATGCTGCCAGGGATGCCTAGCACTGCGGCGGGAGTTCTCATCGGGAGCTTTGGTCTAGGTTTTTTCTGCTGCTTGTTTACTAAGAAATTTCAGCGAGTGGGAGATCTGGTGGCGAATACTTTGGTCGTTTACACTCAGCCTGAGCTGATGATGACGGGGCAGGAACCCACCGTGGATTCATTGGCTCCAACAGTGGCACTGGCAAGGGAAGAGCAAGTGGCTCTGGCTGATTATTATAGCAGAGCTAGTATGTGGAGTGAGGCGCGCAGGATAGAGCTCTCTGATCACGCCTCTGAACTGACTCAGAAGCGTGGCATGGAAGGAATGATCAGGCTATTAGGTATGGCAAAGTGGATCAAAGAAAAGAAATGATAGGATGAAAGAGCAAGACTTCGAAGCAAAAAACCTACCTGAATGGCGCAAGTATGATGCGACTATGGAGATTCTAGAGAAGGGTGATGTGAGTGCTGTAGATATCTCTAAAGTGCCTGCTCAAGTGCGCTCACGATGCCTGGACTTATCACTTGCTCGGCATCGACTCTATGGTTCAAGGATGTGTGAGTATTTAAATTTTCAAGTCACGCGTGGTCATAATTTAGTGGCGAAGACTGAGGGTGGTGTGAGAGAGAAAATGGTCCATTTTTTCGTGGCAGGATTTCCGCAGGCAATGCGCCGCGAGTGGAGGTTGTTAGTGATTTGCTGGTTGTTTTTCCTGGTGCCGTTCTTTGGCATGTGGCTGAGCTATGATCATGATCAAGAATGGGTGCATAGCCTGCTGGGTGAGGCTGAGCGGGAGAGTATGGATGAATGGTATGGCAAGGATAGCACTGGTTCAATGAGGGATGAATTCGGCTCTAATTTTGCGATGTTTGGTCATTATATTAATAATAATATTGGAATTGATCTGCTGATTATCGCAGGTGGTGCGCTGGCTGGTGTGGGGAGCTTGTTTATCTTGCTTTCAAATGGGCTGCAAATGGGGGCGGCGATGGCTTATGTGATGAATGAAGGTTCGCCGGAGCGCTTACTGTCATTTGTGTCGGGCCATGCTCCTTATGAACTGCTGGGAATGATTGTGGCTGGAATGGCTGGGATGAGGATTGGTCTGGCGCTGATTAAGCCCGGGCAACTATCCAGAGGGAAGGCGCTGATGGAAAGTGGTAAGCTAGGGCTACCTCTGATCATGGGAGCATGCGCGCTAACATTTATCGCAGCCATTATCGAAGGCTTCTGGTCCGCTGAGCAAAATCCACCAGAATTAAAATACTGGGTCGGATACATCGGTTGGTTTCTATTGGCGGTTTACTTTATTTTTGTGGGTCGGAATAATCAATCAAGGAGGATTGTCATTAAGAAATGAGGCTAGAAAATGTCACCGCAAAGATCCGCCCCAGAGCGCGTTGGGAAAGCATCGACCTTGGCTGCGCCATGGCGAGACGCAGCTACGGCACGATCTTGCTAGCATGGCTAGTCTGTATCTGGCCACTGTGGATCGCTGGGGTCATCGGCTTTGGCATGATTTCTGAAGCTGGCTGGCATATATGGTGGTCTTCACTATGGATCTGGATCACGCTGGGGATCGCGGGTAAAGTACCGCTACACATCATTAGTCGCGAGCTATTCGGCGAAAAGGTAACGGCCTGGAGCTTGATCAAACTTTGGCCGAAAATGTTAGTTACTGATGTCTGGCGCGGAATCATCGGCAGGTTTTCAGTGAGCCGTGGCTTATCGATGCCAGTGTCTCAGCTAGAGGGGCTAACGGGTAAGGCGTATAAGTCGAGAGTGAATTTACTCCTCAGAAATGGTGGTGATGGGGCGACTCAGGCAGTGCTGGTGAGTTATCTAATGGTGCTTGTGACGACCCTTGCGTGCTGGTTTTTTATCATGATGGTGTATCAGTTTTATGGTGAGAATGATCTCTTTGAGAGATTGTTTGAGGATTTGTATGCTCATGGAGATGATTACTCAACGAGTTGGCTTTTTCTGCTGTTTTATTGTATTTCAGTGACCCTAATTGAACCATTATTTGTGGGCGCGGGCTTTGCGATGTATGTGAATAGCCGCACACTAACAGAAGGCTGGGATATTGAGCTTTCCTTTAAGAGACTTTCAGAGCGATTAAGTGGTGGATTCAAACAAAAGGGTAAGCAGCTACTCCTCGTGTTCTGTGGTCTTTCTTTCTTTGTGATGTCAGATGCATCGGCAGAGACAGCCAAGGAAACTTCGAGAGAAAAAGCCGAGCGGATCACTAGTGCTGAAGAATACATCCTTCAGAAAAGACAAGAAAAAAGGGATGAAGAGAAGTCCAGTAGCTCAGCCTCATGGTTTTCTTCTGGTGGTGGAGCTGGTGGTTTCTTTCAGGGTCTTTCGCTGCTAGTATTCTGGGCGATTTTGATGATGGTGGTCGGGCTGGTGATTTGGGTGATTATCAAAAACAAACATGCAATCAATCACACCAACAGCCTAGATGAAGTCAGTGATCTCCCAGTGCTTAGATCTGTGATGGGGATGGATGTGACTCCAGAAAGCCTGCCAAAAGCATTATCAGAAGAAGCCAGAGAAGCCTGGCTACGTGGTGATCAGCAGCTAGCCATGAGCCTACTTTACCGTGGTGCTATTTCCTGGATGGTGAATCAGGGGCGCGTCCCAATAGTAGAGAGTGACACCGAGAATGACTGCGTGCGTCGTGTCACTGAGAAACAAATTCCCGAGGATAAAGATCAATTTTTTAGTAACCTAACAGAATGCTGGGTAGGGCTAGCCTACGGGAAAAACTTACCCCAAGATTCTGAGGTGATGTCCATCTGTGACCGCTGGCCATTCAGTAAGGAAGGCGGTTCCCGATGAATAAATATCTAAATGTATTATTACTGCTTTCAGTGTGCTTGCTCTCAGGATGCGGGGAGAAAAACTATGTGACGATTGACCATAACGATGGCTACAAGGGAACTGCAAAAATGAACCCATACCTCGCCGCACAGACATTTCTGAGAGAGGCTCATGATGCAGAGGTGAAGGTGAAAAATGGTTTCGTGAAATACGACTACGAAACCGGCATGGTAATTTCCCCAGCATCCACAATCAGCTCAGAAATGATGGTGGATAAAATGCTCCGTTGGGTCAGCAATGGTGGTGTCTATGTTTGTCTCTTAGAGCGTGGTGAGAGACGCTGGGTCGATGTTGGTGAGAGCTGTAATCACGAGACTAGTGACTGGAGTAGGAGCTGGGACTATGGTGAGAGAGACGATAAATTATTGAACTACTTGTTAGAGCAAATGAACATCGATCTAATCGATGAGCCATCTGGCAAAACAACAGGAGGAAAAAGCTATTATGGCGACCCTAAACACCCCGTAGTTCTGGGTGAGGAACTCCCGCTGGTGGAGAAGGTGAAGGTGGAGATGTTTGCAGATGTTGAGGATTTGTTAGAGCTACAGATCGGGGGTACTAAGGTGATGAAATACAACAATCCGCTAGGCTATGCTGATCTTTTTGATGAAGGTGAATACCATCGATTTTTAGGTTTGAGTCATGGCGCGGGGAGGATTTATTTTATCACTGATGGGCGCTTATTTAGAAATCCTTATTTACCGATGGGTGATCATGCTGAGCTACTAGAGAGTATGCGCAGCGATGTGGATGGCGATATCGTCTTTGCTTACGGAAACCGCCGGGGGTTTTGGTCGCTGATGACCAACTACGCGGGACCTGCTCTGCTTGGCGTGTTTGTGCTATTAGTCTTGTGGCTGTGGAAAAGTATCCCGCGATTTGGCCCGCTGTTAGAGATCCCAGAGAGCCATTCGCGTGACTATGCGCAATCAGTTTCTAATACGGGGAGATTCCTCTGGAAGTATAAGAGTAGTGGAGTGCTGCTCACCTCGATGAGGGAGAATTTACTCAGGAGCTGCGGGATGTATGATGCCGGTGGGCAAACGCAAGAATCAATGATCGAGACCTTCGCCGAGAAGAGCGGGCTCGATGTGGAAGAGGTCATCGAGGCTCTCACCAGAGATAATGTTAACGAGGCTGGCGACATGGTCAGAATCACTAGGAATTTACAAACCATACTGAAATCATTATGAACGAATACCAAGAAATTAACCCAGAAAATAACCACTCATTAGCTCCGCCAGCTCCAGAAGATCCTGTGAAGGAAATGATCAGTAAGATTAGAATAGAGCTGAAGAGGGTGTTCTTCGGGCAAGATAAAGTGGTGGACCAAGTGTTAGCCACGTTTCTTGCTGGCGGCCATGTACTGCTTGAAGGTAAACCTGGTCTTGGGAAAACGCACCTTGTGGTAGCTCTTGCGAATACCTTCGGGGGCGATTTCCGGAGAATTCAATTCACCCCAGATCTGATGCCGAGCGATGTCACGGGCTTCACACTTTACGATATGCAGAGCCAGACATTCCAGGTCAGAAAGGGGCCGGTGTTTACGAACTTGCTCTTAGCCGATGAGATCAACCGTGCTCCCGCTAAGACTCAGGCTGCTCTGTTAGAGGTGATGCAGGAGCAGCAGGTCACGATCGACGGCACTAGCCACGAGCTCGGCTCACCCTTCATGACGCTCGCCACGCAAAACCCTATCGAGCAAGAGGGAACCTACCCGCTGCCAGAGGCGCAGCTGGATAGATTCCTGATGAAGATCATCATCGATTATCCAGAAAATGCTGATGAAACCACGGTAGTGCATCAGGTCACGAGTGGTAATGGGCTAGACCCTTCTGAGGTAGAAACAGTTTGTGACCCACAGACGATTGTGGAGGCGCAGCGCAGAGTTTCTTCTGTCCGTTGTGTCGAAGAAGTGGTGCAGTATGCGGTGAATATCGCCAGAGCCACACGAAGTGCACAGGGGATCAGCCTCGGCGCTGGGACACGAGGTGCGATTAGTCTCATCAAGGTAGCTAAGGCGATCGCAGTGATGGCAGGTAGAGAATTTGTCACTCCAGACGATGTGAAATACGCCGCACTTCCTGTTCTCAGACACCGTATCCAGCTGGCGCCTGAGCTAGCCATCAGTGGGCAGAATGTGGACGATGCTCTCAACGCAATCATTGCCGGAGTCGAGGCTCCTAGAATATAGTTTTGTTAGATCATATTTCAACCATGTTAGCCGCCGTGTATTTTGAGTTCCTGATGAACTTAGGTCTCTACATCGTCGCGCCGATTTTAATCTGCACGATCTTGTGGAGTCAGCTCAAGGTGCGGCCATCGAAGAAGATTATCTGGGGTGTTTCAGGATGGGTTATCGCATGGATAGGCTGGAAGGTGATTGGTTACGTAGATACGGGCTGGGGAGAAATGTTAGAGAAAGTCCTCGGCTATATTTGGCAATACGGATTGCTGTTTTTTATCGGGCTATTGGTGTTAGATTTCTGGGTGTTGCTAGTGCTGCCATCGCCTAGTTCATCACGGAAGATCCCGACTAGATTCGCCAGTGGGGTGAGTAGTGAGGTGGAGGTGAAGATCTCTAACCGTTCAGCATTCTCGATGAACGTGATGTTCCATGATGGTCTGCCAATGGAAGCCATCTGCCAGGCATTACCGTGGAGCGGTCCATTGCCACCGCGGGGTTACCATAAGATAGCCTATCCGCTGGAGTTTATTGAGAGAGGGGACACGCTGATCGAGAAATCTTATCTAGAGTACCGGACACTTTTGGGCATGTGGTCACGCCAGGTTAGAACAGGTGAGGAGGCTGAGACCAAAGTTTACCCGAACTACGAACCAATTGTCAGATACGCGCTGCTGACGATGGAGAGTAGCCCTGAGCAGATGGGGATCGTGATGAAGAACCGTATTGGGATGAGTAAGGAATTTCACCAGCTCAGAGACTATCATCTAGGCGACATGCTTTCTCAGATCGATTGGAAAGCATCGTCAAAGCATCGGTCATTGATCAGCCGAGACTATCAGGAGCAGAAAGATCAGAACGTCATTTTAGTGATTGATTGCGGCAGAAGAATGCGCGCCATCGATGACGGTATCCCGCAGTTCGACCATTGCCTCAACGCGATGCTGCTGCTTTCCTACGTGGCGCTTAAACAGGGGGATCACGTTGGTGTGCTGAGCTTTGGTGGCACTGAACGCTGGCTGCCACCGGTAAAAGGTATTCAGTCCATGACCACCTTGTTGAACCATCTCTACGATTACAAAACGAGCCCTAGCCCGAGCGATTTCTCAGAAGCTGCCGAGCGCCTGCTCACCCGCCAGCGCAGACGCTCCCTAGTCATTGTGCTGACCAATGTGCGTGGTGAAGACGGACAAGAACTCATCGAGCCACTCCGCAAGATCCGTCAGAAGCACGTTGTGATGGTGGCGAACCTGCAAGAAAAAGAAGTGATGGATCGCTACAAAAAAGAAGTCACCGGGCTCGATGACGCACTGACGCTAGGTGCCACACAAATGTATCTCGACGAGCGCAAAGCCATCATGACCCAGCTAGAAAGCCACGGCATCAGCACTGTAGATGCCCCCGCACAAAACTTACCTGTAGCCCTAGCAAACCGCTATTTAGCGGAGCGGGAGGGAGTTTAGTTGTCCACCTCAAGTGTTCCAAGCAGCAAGGAGGGATAAGATAGCAAAAAACATGATGCCGGAGTGCAGGGGCAGATCATGTGGCGCGGAGGCTGCGGGGTGTGGAGTGCGTTGCGGAGCTGTGTTACGTGTGATTTTTGAAAGAAGAAAACCTTCAATCCCATATTTCATATAGAAAACCTATTCTAAAATTCTAAATTATAAGACCCCTTGCTTTTCACAGCATGTGCTAACGGCTACGGGTATTTTAAATTATAGGACTTTTTTAGTTTATAGTGCGCTACAACAGTGAGAAAATATCAAGCCACGATAGGTGATAATCTCTATTCGGTAAAATAGAGTTTCTCTTGATTAGACAAATGATAATTTCTGG